>JAFEGM010000087.1:0-21198 GCA_018240025.1 Verrucomicrobiota bacterium | reverse complement strand
AGGAGCAGAGGAGCAGAGGAGCGGAGGAGCGGAGGAGCAGACCACAAACACGCAAAATGCTAAAAGGCTCAAAAGGGACAGGTTCGATGGAGTTCCTCCAACCGCAGGCGGTTCACTCTCGGTCATCCGGAAAGGAGCCCAGCTGCCGGAAGATTTTTTGCGCCCTTTGCCATTTTTGTGGCCCTGCCATTGCCCGCGCATTCCCCGCATGCGGACCACTGGGCAGGTGTGCGAAACTCCGCCTCGCCATGAACCGCACCGACCGACTCGTCGCGCTCGTCATGCTGCTGCAATCGCGGCGGGTGGTGACGGCGGCGGAGATGGCGGCGCATTTCGAGATCACGGAGCGGACGGTCTATCGCGATCTGGCCGCGCTGGGCGAGGGCGGCGTGCCGATCGTGGGCGAGCCGGGCGTGGGGTATCGGCTCATGCGCGGCTACCAGCTGCCGCCGGTCATGTTCACCTCGGAGGAGGCCTTTGCGCTCGTCACGGGCGGGATGCTGGCGGAGCGGATGACCGACGAATCGGTGCGCGAACGCATTCGCACCGCGCTGGGCAAAGTGACCGCGGTGCTGCCGGCCGATCTGCAGGGTCGGGTGGAACGTCTGGGCGCGGCCATGCAGGTGCGCGCGCGCCGGCCGGGCGCGGGGCCGGTGCCGCTATGCCGGCTGCAGCTGGCGCTGGCGGAGCGGCGGGTGTTGCGCCTGCGGTATCGCGCGCTCGAGGCGCCGGAGGCGACCGAGCGCATGGTCGAGCCGCTGGCGTTGGTCTTCTATCTCGACCACTGGCACCTTTTCGCTTGGTGCCGCCTGCGCGAGGCGGTGCGCGATTTCCGGGTCGACCGCATCGCCAGCTGCGAGGTGCTGGCCGAGCCCACGCCGCCGCGGCCGGACTTCAATCTGGGCGAGCACCTCGCCTTCAACCCGCCGGCCGACTCCTACGTGCCGGTCGTGCTGGAATTTCATCCGCGCCTGATGCAGACCGTGCGACGCAATTGGGGGCCGACGCTGCTGGCCGAGGAGCCGACCGCGGACGGCTGGGTCCGGGCTGAGCTGGCTTGCTTCGAGGAACGCTATCTCGCGCGCTGGCTGCTCTCGGCCGGACCGCTCGCACGCATTGTCGAGCCGGAGAGCTTTCGGGCGTCGGTGTTGGAGGCGGCGCGCGAGTGCCTGGCGCATCACGCCCCGCCAGGGCCGTCGGTGGACGGCGAGGGCGTAGCGGCGGCCGCGCGGCGCGACCAGATCGGCGCGAGGCTGTAGAGCGTGAGGCCGACCCAGATGAAGGCGAACATGACGAAATCGATCCGGCCGAAAGGCTCGCGGTAGAGGAACACGCCGAGCAGAAAGGTCATGGTGGGCGTGAGGTATTGCATCAACCCCAGCGTGGCCAGGGTCAGCCGGCGCGTGGCGTAGGCGTAGCAGAGCAGGGGCAGCGCGGTGAGCGGCCCGCCGCCGACGAGCAGGAGGGGAATCGTCCAGCCCGCGCCGAGGAAGGGCGGGCCGGTCGGGTCGGTCGTGGCGGCGAGCAGGAGGATCGCCGGCGGGAGCAGCGCGGCCGATTCGATGACCAATCCGGTGATCGTGTCGAGCCCGGCGAAGCGCTTCACCAGGGCGTAGCAGCCCCACGTTCCGCAGAGCGCCAAGGCAATGGTCGGGGCCTCGCCGGAGGCCACCACTTTGAGGATCACGCCCGTGCCGGCGCAGGCCACGGCGATCCAACGCAGACGCGGCAGTCGCTCGTGCAAGGCGACCGCGCCGAGCGCCACGGTCACGAGCGGCGAGAGGTAGTAGCCGAGGGACGATTGCAGCACGCGCTCGTGGTTCACCGCCCAGATGAAGACGAGCCAGTTGATGCCGATGAGCCAGCCGGCCAGCGCGCAAAGCCAGACCGCACGCGGCTGGCGCAGCGCGGCCCGCAGTTGATCGCGCTGGGTGGCCGAGGCGGCGACGACCAGGGCGATGAAGGCGAAGCACCAGACGGCGCGGTGGCAGACGATGCGGACCGAGGATACCTCGCCCAGCAGTCGCCAGTACAGCGGCACCAGGCCCCAGCTGAGGAAGGCGATGAAGCCGACCAGCAGTCCGCGGCGTCCGGCCTGCCCGGTGGCATCGGCCGGAATGGCCCGCGCGCTCATTGCCCGGGCGAGCCGACGGCCTCGCGCAGGATCTGGTCGGCCGTGACCCCCTCGGCCTCGCCCTCGAAGTTCAGGATGAGGCGATGGCGCAGCGCGGGCAGCGCCGCACGCTCGAGATCGGCCTTGGCCACGTGGTAGCGGCCGTCCAGGAGCGCGAAGATCTTGCCCGCGAGGATGAGCGACTGCACCCCGCGCGGACTGGCGCCGTAGCGCACGTATTTCTTCGCCAGAGGAGTGGCATTGGCGCTTTCCGGATGGGTGGCGAGCACGAGCTGGACCGCGCGATCCTGCACCTCGCGGGCCAGCGGCACTTCGCGGACCAGCGCGCGCAGCGGCGGCAGCTGGGTGGCATCGAGCACCCGCGCGGCCTGCGGCGTGGCCGAGGTGGTGGTGCGCTCGACGATGGCGTGCAGTTCCTCGGCGCTCGGATACTGGACCGTCAGTTTGAAGAAGAATCGATCCAGCTGCGCCTCCGGCAGCGGGTAGGTGCCCTCCATCTCGAGCGGATTCTGCGTCGCCAGGACGAGGAACGGATCCGGCATCGCGCGCGTGGCGCCGCCGGCCGTGACCTGGCGCTCCTGCATCGCCTCGAGCAGCGCGCTCTGCGTCTTGGGCGTGGCGCGATTGATCTCGTCCGCCAGCAGCAGGTTGGTGAAGACCGGGCCGGGCTGGAATTCGAAGCGGCGGCGTCCGTCCTCGTCCTCGCGGATGATGCTGGTGCCGAGGATGTCGGCCGGCATCAGGTCCGGGGTGAACTGCACGCGGGAGAACTGCAGGTCGACCGCCTCGGCCAGCGTGCGCACGAGGACCGTTTTGCCGAGCCCTGGCGCGCCTTCCAGCAGCACGTGGCCACCGGCGAAGAAGGCCGCCAGCACGCCTTCGATGACCTCGCGCTGGCCGACGATGACGCTGGCGAGCGCCGCCCGCAGGGTTTCAAACTTCTCCCGGAACTCGGCGGCGCGGCTGGATTCGTTCATCGTAGGGGCGGAAGCTCCGCAGTTCGCGGGGGGCTGCCAAGTGCGATGTCGCGAAGTTCGTCTTCTCGGCTGGCGCTGGAGAACCGGCCCTGACCGCGGTGTCGAGCCCGCGCGTGCGCGGGTGCGGAGATTCGCAGGATCGGCCGCCCGACCCGACGCGGGCCCCGCATATTCCACACAAAGTTGCGGGGCGCCCATTGCGCGGACCGCAGCCCCGGCTTTTCTCGGCGATGCTTTTCCGTCCTCCCAGCCTTTCCCGCCTGACTGCCGGTCTGGCCGCTCTGCTCCTTCCGCTGACCGCCTTCGCCGCCGAGCCGACCGCGCTTTGGAAGGACGTCAACGAAACGGCCATGGTCGAGGCGCTCTCGCCCGAGCGGAAGGCGACCGCCCGCCGGGAGATCGTCCCGCAGGTCTACCGCACGGTGCAGCTGAATGCGGCGGCCATGAAATCGCGCCTGCAGGCCGCGCCGCGCGAATTCAGCGCGCCCATCGAGCAGGCGGGCGTGGAGATCACGCTGCCGCTGCCTTACGGCGGATTCGGCCGCTTCCTCGTGCTGGAGTCGCCCATCATGCAGCCGAAGCTGGCGGCGGCGTATCCGGAGCTGAAGACCTACGTCGCGCAGGGACTCGATGACGGCACGGCCAGTGCGCGCATCGACGTCACGCCCAAGGGCTTCCGCGCCATCGTCCTGTCGGCGCGCGGGCAGTTCTACATCGATCCCTACTGGGCCGACGAAGACACGACCCACATCTCGTACTACAAGCGCAACTTCACCGACGCCGAGAAGGCCATGGTGGCCAAGTGCCAGGTGCCCGGGAAGCCGCTGGATCCGGCCAAGCTGCTCGAGCGCGCTTCCGGCAGCGCCCAGCGCCCGACCGGCGCGACGCTGCGCACGTATCGACTGGCGGTCGGCGCCACCGGCGAATACACAGCGGCCGTCTCGGGCAGCAATCCCGGCACGGTGCCGAAGGCGCTGGCGGCCATGATCACCACGGTCAATCGCGTCAGCGCAGTCTACGAGCGCGACCTCGCCATCCGCCTCGTGCTGGTCAACAACACCGACAAACTCATCTTCACCGACGCCGCCACCGACGGCTACACCAACAACGACGGCGGCACGCTGCTCGGCGAGAACCAGCAGAAGTGCGACCAGATCATCGGCGCGGCCAATTACGACATCGGCCACGTCTTCAGCACCGGCGGCGGCGGCATCGCCGGGCTCGGCGTGGTCTGCTCGCCCGGCGCGAAGGCGCGGGGCGTGACCGGCCTCTCGAATCCGACCGGCGATCCCTACGACATCGATTTCGTGGCCCACGAGATGGGCCACCAGTTCGGCGGCAACCACACCTTCAACGGCTTCTCCGGCGCCTGCTCGGGCAACGACGAGCCCACCACCGCCATGGAGCCGGGCAGCGGCACCACCATCATGGCCTACGCGGGCATTTGCTCGGGTCAGGACCTGGCACCGAACAGCGACGACTACTTCCACGTCGTCAGCTACCTCGAGATCGACGGGCTGACCGCGAGCGGAACCTCCTGCTTCGTCGGCATCCCGACCGGCAACAACCCGCCGGTGATCGCGCCGCTGACCAACCGCGTCATCCCGAGCCAGACGCCCTTCGCGCTCACGGCCAGCGCCACCGACGCGAACGGCGACACGCTGACCTACTGCTGGGAGGAGTTCGACACCGGCCCGCTGCAGAATCCGTCGGTCGATCCGCGCGACAACGGCTCCTCGCCCATCTTCCGCTCGTACGATCCGAGCCCCAGCCCGACGCGTCTCTTCCCGTCGCTTACCTACATCCTGAACAACGCCAACGTACCGCCCGCCACGGTGGGTGGATTCAACAGCGGCGAGTTCCTCCCGACCACGAGCCGGACGATGAATTTCCGCGTGACCGTGCGGGACAATCGCGCCGGCGGCGGCGGCTCGGACTTCGCGGCCGTGACCGTGACTTCGGTGGCCGCGGCCGGTCCGTTCGTCATCACCTCGCAGAACACCGCCACGACCATCGCGGCAGGCACCAGCCAGACGGTTACGTGGAATGTGGCCGGCACGACGGGCAACGGAATCAACTGCGCCAACGTCAACATCCTCCTCTCGACGGACGGCGGCCTGACCTTCCCGATCACGCTCGCTTCCAACGCGCCCAACAACGGCAGCGCCAATGTCACGATTCCGAACGTGGCCCAGGTCGCGACCACGCAGGGGCGCATCAAGGTCGAGGCGGTCGGTAACATCTTCTTCGACCTCAACGACGCGAATCTCACCATCACGAGCAGCAACAGCGCGCCCACGCTCTCGCTCGCCACGCCCAACGTGACGATCCAGCGCGGCGCGGCCTCGGCGGTGACCAGCGTGGTCGGGACGGCGGCCGATGCCAACGGCAACGCGCTCAGCGCCTCGATCTCCGGCGCGCCGGCCGACACGACGGTGACGGCCAGCATCAATGCCGGCACGATCTCGGTCACAGCCCAGGCGAATTGCAGCATCACCACGACCAACTCGAGCCGGACCTATCCGATGACGCTGGTGGTCACCGACAGCCTCGGCTCGACCGTGACCGGCACGGTCAACCTCGTGGTGCAGCCGAATCCCAGCCCGACCATCGGCACGTATGCCGCCGCCTCGGTCGATCGCGGGACGAGCGCCAACATCAGCCCCTCCGCGGGCCCGGCCGACGCCAACGGCAACCTGCTGCCGTCGCCGGTCAGCGTGACGCCCACGACCCTGCCCGGCGGGGGCACGATCACGGTCAATGCGGCCGGCGTGGTCACGGCCACCGCCACCGCCAGCACCACGCTCGGCGTGGTCCCGGTGCGCGTCATCGTGCAGGACCAGTGCGGCGCGGCGGGCGTGCAGACCTTCAATCTCACGGTCCTCTCCTCGACTCCCGTACTGAGCGCGGCCGCTCCGGCGGCGCCCACGACGGAGAGCTGCACGCCGGCGAACTCGGCGGTCGATCCGGGTGAGATCGTGACCATCAATCTGCCGGTCACCAACAGCGGCTCCGGCGCGACTTCGAATCTCGTGGCGACGCTGCAGACGAGTGGCGGAATCACGCCGGTGGGCGGCAGCGCCCAGACCTACGGCGCCGTGGCGGGCGGCGCGACCGTCTCGCGTCCGTTCATGTTCCTGGCCTCCGGCGCCTGCGCGGGCAGCGTGACGGCCACGCTGCAGCTGCAGGACGGCGCGACCAACTACGGCACCGTCACCTATCAGATCCAGCTGGGCGCCACGCAGGTGGCCACGAGCGACGTCGAACTCTTCGATGGCGTGACGGCCCCCGCGTTGCCCGCGGGGTGGGTGTCGCAGGTGCTTTCGGGCGGCATTCCGAACTTCACCACTTCGACCAGCGCGCCGGATTCGGGCACGAACTGCATCTTCACCCTCTCGAGCGGGCAGCGTTCGGAGACTATCCTGACCAGCCCGGCCATCGTCATCCCGACCGTCGGCGTCTCGCGCCTGCAGTTCCGCCACCGCTGGCTGACGGAAGCTTCCTATGACGGCATCGTCCTGGAGTACTCGGTCAATGGCGGCGCCTTCGTCGACGCCACCTCGGCGGGCGGCGTGTTCGAAGCCGGCGGCTACAATTCGAACTTCGCCACCGACAGCGATTGCATCCTGGCCGGCCAGCCGGCGTGGACGGGCAACAATCAGACCTACACCACCACCATCCTCGCGTTGCCTGCGGCCACGGCGGGGCAGAGCCTGCGCTTCCGCTGGCGTTTCACGTCGGACACCGGCGTCTCGGCGGGCGGCAACTACCGCCTCGACACGATCCGCCTGACGGGCACGACCATCCTCTGCTCGACCGCCTGCTCCTCCGGGCCGGTCATCACGAGCGGTCTGCCGCCCGCGCAGCTCACGGTCGGCACGCCGTATTCGCATCAGTTCACCGCGACCGGTTCGCCGGCGCCGACCTTCACGCTGCGCGCCGGCACGCTGCCGCCGGGCATCACGCTCGACCCGAACGGTCTGCTCTCCGGCACGCCGACTTCGGCGGGCAGCGGCATCTTCCCGGGCCTGCTCGTGCGGGCGAGCAATGCCTCGGGCTCGGCCACGCAGGAGTTCACCCTCAATGTCCGCACGGTCGCCGCGAACTACCTCGCGGGCTTCGGCCTCAGCGGAGGCAATGCGGCCGTCACGGCGGACCCGAACGGCGACGGCGTGGCCAATCTGCTCGCTTACGCGCTCGGGCTCAGCCCGGTCTCCGGCAGCGCCAACCTGCTCCCGACCGCCGCGATCAAGAGCTATGCGGGGGTGCCTTACGTTTACCTGACGTTCAATCGCTCCAGCGTGGCGACCGACCTGACGTATCGCGTCGAGGCCTCGGCCGACCTGCAGACGTGGACGACCATCGCGACCAGCGCCGCGGGCGCGCCGACCACGGGCGCCGGATTCGTGAGCGAGACGGGCACCGCACCCACCTTCACGGTCGAGGTGCGCGACACCCAGCCGGTCGATCCGGTGACGGGCGCGCGCCGCTTCCTGCGCCTGCAGGTGAGCACGCCTTGATCCGGCCCGGTGCCGGCTCGATAAGCCAAGGACGCAGCAGCACGGTCGGGCGGCTCACCGCCCGGCCGCGTGCCTGAATTCGAAGGTTTCGTGAACTGGTCTTTCCAATCGACGCCATTGCAGACCTGGATCTGGCGAGTGTTCCTGATCTGGACCTCCGTCGGCGCCCTCGTGCTGCCGTTCGGGCTGCAACCCGAGCAGCTGGCCCGCTGGCCGGCCACCGCGGATTGGGTCGGCACGGCGCGCACGCTGCTCGCCTACGCCGACCTCGTCTGGATGGTGCTGGCGGCCCTGGTGGTCTATCTGCAGGCGGCGGCCGACGAAGGCCTGGCGCGGGCGCGCGTGGCGGGCGGGATCGTCGCCTTCGGGTCGGCCGTGGTGGAATGGGTGGGGGCAACGACGGGATTTCCGTTCGGGCCCTACGTCTACACGGATGCCTTCGGTCCGCGGATGCTGGGCGTCCTGCCCATCGCGATTCCGCTGGCCTGGATGGTGATCGTGCTCGCCGCACGCCAGGTGCTGTGGGCGCGCTGGCCGGGCTTGTCGCGCGCCCAACTTGCGCTCGGCGTGGGCGCCATCGCGCTCGCCACCGATTTCAATCTCGAGCACGTGGCCTGGAAAGTCCGCGGCTACTGGCTGTGGTATCCGGGGGTGGATTCCCCGCCCAGTTGGCCGCCCTGGCAGAACTATCTCAGCTGGTTCCTGCTCGCCGCACTCTTCGCGGCGCTCATTCCACGGCCGGCGGGTACTTTCGCGTCGGCCCGTCGCCCGCTCGGCGTCCTGCTGGCCATGAATGCGCTTTTCCTGCTCGCGCATCTCGTCCGCTGGGTGCGGTAGAGCGCTTGGTCGAATCCGGCCTCAACGTTGTGCCGCGGCCGCGACCTCGGCCCATTCGTCGAGGCTCAGGCTCAACTCCGCGGCGGCGGTGTTCTCTTCCAGGTGCGCGATGGAGGACGTCCCGGGGATCGGCAGCATGACCGGCGAGCGGTGGAGCAGCCAGCCGAGCGAAAGCTGCGCCACGGTCGCGCTGTGCCGCTGCGCGGCGCGATCGAGCGGGCCGCCCGGCGCCGCCAACGCCCCGGCCGCGACCGGGAACCACGGGATGAAGGCCAGTCCGTGCTGCTCGCAGTAGTTGAGCGTGTCCTCGCTGCGCCGATTGCCGAGATTGTATTCGTTCTGCACGCTCACGATGGGCGCGATGCGGCTGGCCTGCTCGATCTCCCGCTCGTCGACCTCCGACAGGCCCAGGTGCCGGATCTTGCCCTGCAGCTGCAGGTCGCGCAGCGCGCCCAGCGAGTCCTCCAGCGGCACACGGCGGTCGATGCGGTGCAGCTGGTAGAGATCGAGGCAGTCGACCTTCAACCGCCGCAGACTGCCCTCGACGCAGGCCCGCAGATATTCCGGACGTCCATCCGGACGCCATTGATCCGGGCCGGGCCGGGTCAGCCCGCCTTTGGTGGCGATGACCAGCCCGTCGGGATACGGGTGCAGCGCCTCGGCCAGCAGACGCTCGCTGACTTCCGGACCGTACGAGTCGGCCGTGTCGATGAAATTGATGCCGAGGTCGACCACCCGCCGGAGGAGCTGCCGGGCCGCGGCCCGGTCCGGCGGCTCGCCCCAGATGCCCTTGCCCGTGATGCGCATGGCGCCGAAGCCGAGCCGGAAGATGGGGAGATCGCCGCCGAGTTGGAAGGTGCCGCTGGCGGAGGCGTGGGGAGGCGAGGAGCGCATAACCGGAAGGAAGAAGGAGGAAGGAGTAAGGAAGAAGGAGGACGCTTGGGCGGAGCCGGATGCGGCTGAGATCCGCCTACTTCGCGGGGGCGAGAGAGGCCACCCAAATGCGCGCCAGCGCTTCGAATCCGGCGCGATCCTCCGGGCCAAAGCGGCCGGTCGTGGGGCTGTCGATGTCGAGGACCCCGAGCAATTCGCCGTCGCGCACGAGCGGGATGACGATCTCCGCGTTGCTGGCGGCGTCGCAGGCGATGTGGCCGGGAAAGGCGTGTACATCGGCCACCACCTGCGTCTCGCGCGTGGCGGCGGCCGTGCCGCAGACACCGCGGCCAAGCGGGATGCGCACACAGGCCGGTTTGCCTTGGAACGGCCCCAGCACGAGCTCGGTGCCGTCGAAGTTGTAGAACCCAGCCCAGTTCAGATCGGGCACGGAATGCCAGATGAGGCTGGCCAGATTGGCGGCATTGGCCACGCGATCGTGCTCGCCGTGCAGCAGCGCCTCGGCCTGGCGGCCGAGCAGTTCGTAGAGTTCCGTTTTGCTGGCGGTGGGATCGGTCTGCAGCTCGAACATGGTGCCTGCAGCATCGGCGGGCCAGCGCGCGGAGCAAGCCTGCGGCCCGTCAGAGCCCGAGCGCTTCCACGGCCTGGACGACGCGCTTGATCACCTGCAGCCGGGCGTACCACTTGAAGTTCGCCGCCACCACGTGCCACGGGGCGTCGGGTCGGCTGGTCACGCGCATCATGTCCTCGGCGGCGGCATTGTGCTGCTCCCACTTGCTGCGGTTGCGCCAGTCCTCCTCGTTGATCTTCCAGGCCTTGCTCGGGTTCTCGAGCCGAAGGTTGAAGCGCTTGAGCTGCTCGTCCTTGGTGATGTGCAGGTAGAGCTTCACCACCACCACGCCATCGTTGGTCAGCAGACGCTCGAAATCGTTGATCTCGCGGTAGGCCCGGCGCCATTCCTCCTCGCGCGCGAAGCCCTCGACGCGTTCGACCAGCACGCGTCCGTACCAGGAGCGGTCGAAGATGCAGATGTGTCCGCGGGGCGGCAGCTTGGTCCAGAACCGCCAGAGGTAGTGATGCGCCAGTTCCTCGGCCGTGGGTTTGGTGATGGCATGCACGCGGAGGGTGCGCGGGTCGAGCTTCTCGACCATCCGATTGAGCGCGCCGCCTTTGCCGGCGGCGTCGGGTCCCTCAGCCACCACGACCAGCGAATGGCGCGAGCGCAACAGCTTCGACTGCTGCTTGAGCAGGCGCTGCTGGAGATCCTTGAGCGATTTCCGATACTCCGACTCCTCGATGGATTTGTTTTGGTCGAGCCCGTCGAGCGCGATGCTGCCGGGATTCTGGGCGGCCTGGGCGTCGGCCAGGTGCGATTGAACGAGGGCTTCGATGGCAGCGCGCATGGGGAGCGGGGAGGGGACGGGCGGGGAAGGATGAAGGCAGAACGAAGACGGAGGAAAGCGCGAAATCGCGCGGAAACTTGGGCGAAACCCACCGCGGCTTGGCGGAGTCGCTTCGGCTCAGGGCGCGGAGTCGAGATGCAGGGCGGTGGCAGCCACCCGGCGGATGTCGCCGCGAGCCCGCGCCAGCGCCTCGCGCAGCGCTGCCGCCTCCCCGAGGCGAAGCCAGCGGGCGAGCCGGCGCTGCGCGCCCTCGTCGGCCGGCAACTGCGAGACGCTGCGGTTTTCCTGCCGGCGCAGCGCCGATTCCACCCGGCGCAGAAGCCGGTAGCCGTGGCGCAGCGCCTCGGCCTCGCCGGGGGCGATGGCATCGCGTGCCTCCAGCTCGGCCAGGGCCGTCAGCGTGTGCGGCTCGCGCACCCCGCGCTCGAGCTGCAGCGCCTGGACGACGAACTCAGCCGCCACGATGCCGCCGGGCCCGGTCTTGAATTCGAGCGCCTCGGCGCCGGCCTGACTCCGCTCCCGCTGCACCCGTTGCAGCATGGCGGCGACTTGGCCGCGGGCATCGCCCCGCTGGCGCATCTCGCCCCAGACACTCCGCGCCAGCTGCCGGAAGCCGTCGCTGTCGGGGCCGCAGATGGGACGGGCCTTGGTCAGGGCCTGCACCTCCCAGGCCTGCGCACGGCCTCCGCGGAAGTAGTCGCCGTATTGCGCCAGACTGCAGACGAGCGGCCCGTTCACGCCCTCGGGACGCAGGCGGATATCGAGCGGGAAGAGCCCGCCGGCCTGCACGTTCTGCGCCAGCGAGCGCGTCAGCTTCTCCGCGGCGGCATTGTCCGAGCCGATCAGCACCACGTCGAGATCGGCGCCGTAGCCGAGCTCCGCACCGCCCAGTTTGCCAAAGGCGACGACGGTCACGCGCTCCGTCAGCTCCAGCAGCTCGCAGGCGCGGATGACGCTGGCCTCGGCCAGCGCGCTGATCTCCGCGAAGGGAGGTTCGCTGCCGCAGAGTCCGAGCACTTCGCGCAGCACGATGCGCAGCAGCATGCCCTGCTGCTGCACGCGCAGCGCGTTCAGATCGTCGGCGTGGCCGCGCAGCCAGGCCAGCTCGCGCTCGGTATCGCGCGCCTCGTCGAGGCCGATGTGGCTGAGCAGCTCCTCCAGCCAGGCTGGGCGCTGCGTGAGCACCCCGGCGAAGTAGCCGCTGGCGTCGAACAGCCGCACCAGCAGATCGAGCAGACGAGGATGCATCAGCAGCATCTCCAGCAACAGCCCGCGAATGCCGTAGCCTTCGACGAAGCGCAGAAACCGGGTCAAGGCACCGTCCGGATCCGCCGCCTCGGCCAGCCGCTCCAACAGGAGCGGCTCGAGCCGCGAGGAGAGCTTGCGCGAGCGCGCCGCGGCGTGCATCCCGGCCGGGCCTTCAGCCAGACGCTCGAGCGCCTTGGCGGCCGAGGCCGGATCCGTAAAGATGTCGGGCACGCTGCGGCGCGGACGCTGACCGTCGCCGGAACCGATGATCCGCTGGAAGATGCCGCGCACGACGGCGGTGTGGTATTCCAACACCGAATAGAGCGCTGGCGCGTCGGGTAGCCCCAGGCTGCGTGCGAGCAGGTCGTTTTCTGCGGCCGTGGCCGGGAGGGTGTGCGTCTGCGCTTCTTCCGCGATCTGCAGCCGGTGCTCGACGCGGCGGAGAAACTCGTACGCCTCGGCCAGCGCCTCGAATTCCGCCGTGGGCAGGAACTCCAGCCGGGCCAGCGCCTCCAGCACCGTCAGCGTGCTGGTCTCCTGCAGGAATGCCTGCCGGGCGCCATGCAGCAGCTGCAGGGCGCCCGCGATGAACTCGATCTCGCGGATGCCGCCGCGGCCGAGCTTCACGTTGCCCAGCGGCGCGCCGATGTCGGCGCCGCCGTGCTCGCGCTCGATCCGCTCCTTCAGCTCGCCGATCTCCGTCAGGGTGTCGGGCGCGAGCGAGCGGGGATAGACGAAGGGCTGCAGCCGCTGGATGAATTCGTACGTGACCTCCTGATCTCCGGCCACGTGACGGGCCTTGGCCAGCATCATCCGCTCCCAGGTCTCGCCGTGGCCGGCGTAGTAGTTCTCGGCCGCATTGAGCGAAACCACCAGCGGCCCGCCATCGCCTTCGGGGCGCAGGCGCAAGTCGAGTCGGAAGAGCGAGCCGGCGGGATCGGTGCGGGCGAAGCTTGAAGTCAGGCGCTCGCCCAGTCGCGTGAAGTACTCCAAGTGGGAGAAGTTGGCCCGAAACGCGCCATCCTCGCCGTAGAGAAACATCAAATCGACGTCGGAAGAGAAGTTCAGGTCGCGCCCGCCCAGCTTGCCGAGCCCGAGAATGGCAAAGCCCGTGGCCGGCGCGCCGGACCAGCGGCGCGCGCAATCGGCCTGCCAGCCGCGCAGCGCCTCCTGCAGCAGGACGCCAGCCAGCGCGCTCAACTCGCGGGTGGTCTGCGCGAGCGTGGCCACCCCGGCCACCTCGCGTTGGGCGATGCGCAGGAGTTCGCGACGATGCAGCCGGCGCAAGGCCACCAGCTGGGCGTCGAAGTCCTCCCGGCCGGCGCGCAGCTCCGTCAATTCGGCCAGGAAGCGCTTGGGGCCACGATCGCCGCCGCAGATGGTCGGGCGCGCCAGCCAGGCGAACAGCGCGGGCTCGCGCCGCATCTTCTCCAGTGAGATGGGGGAGACGCAGAGCAGGTGGGCCAGCGCTTCGCGCCCGAGCGGGTAGGTCGCAGCCAGAGCGTCGAAATCGTCCACCGCGCGCCCGTCCGCGGCCCAGGCCTCGCGCACGCAGGCCAGCGCCGGCGCAAATCGCGGGTCCGCCGTCCAGCGCGGAAGATCGTCGCCGAAGTCCGACATCGGCGGTCAGCGCAGCATGCGGCTGGCACGGGCGAGGCGCCGGCGTTCGCCCGGGGTCAGGCTGTCCATGCCGCGGGCGGCGATCTTGTCCAGGATGGGATCGATCTCGTCGCGAATGTACTCGTGCGGGTCCTCGGCCAGCTCGGTTTCCATTTCGATGGCCGGCGGCGGGAGCGGCGCCGGCCGGCGGGCCTCGACCCGGCGGCCGAAGCCGAGCTTGCGGGCGAGGAGGAAGCCGAGTCCGAGCCCGACCAAGCTGCCGAGCCGATGCGCCCGCTGCCGGACGTCTGCCAGCGGCCCGGCGCTGTCCACCAGCAGGGCCACGGCCAGCGTCAGCGCGACGCCCGCCAGCACATGCCGCAGCCGCACGCTCACGGGCAGCCAGGCAAAAGGCCGCAGGGAGCGCAGATCATAGTCCGCCCACACGACGCAGGCGGCGGCAGCCACGCCGAAGACCCCCGCGGACGAGCCCAGCACGGCGGTATCGCGGGCGAAGGTCAATTCCACCATGCCCCCGGTCACTCCGGCCGCGAGGAAAAGCGCGAGCAGCAGGCGCCAGCCGAGGATCGGTTCGATGGCCCGGCCTGCCACCCAGAGCAGGCCGAGATTGACCGTGGCGTGGAGCAGCCCCGAGTGGAAGAAAAGGTGGGTGAACGGCTGCCAGAGCTTCCACTGCAGGAGTCCGCTGGCCGACCACGCCAGGGTCTGCCGCAGGTCCGGCACCTGCTCCAGGCCGTGCAGGGTGGCCAGCCAGGCAGACAGCGGTACGTGACGTCCCGCCAGGAAAGGCTCGCTCAGGAAGGCATAGACCACGCAACCACCCCAGAACGCCATGCCGAGGGCGACCAGCAGGTTGACCGCAGAAGGCGGCCAGGATCGCGGATACGAACGCGCCGGCACGAGCATGGCGGGAAATGAACGGGACCCCACGAGGCATGTCGAGCAAGAATGCATCCGGCTGCGTCACTGCCCGGCCCAGGGGCCGCGGACACGGGGGAATCGAATAGAATCGCCCGCTCTTCGCCTAACCCGCGACCCATGAAGTGTCTCCTCCCCTCCGGCCTCGCGCTTTGCCTGGCCTTCGCGCTCGCGACCTCCCTCCGCGCCGACGACGACCTCCGCCGCTATCAGCAATCTCTGCGCGAGCAGGGCTTCTTCTACGGCCAGGCCGACGGCAAACCCTCCGAGGAGACGACGCAGGCGGTGCGTCGGTTCCAGATCCGCAATTCGCTGCCCGTGACCGGCACGCTCGATGCGGCGACCAGGCGCGCGATCGAGTCGAACGTGGAAGGTCCGCGCGGCGCGCGCCCCGCGCCGGCCAATCCCGACAATCCCGAGCCGCGGATGCCGTCCGAGGTCGTGGTCGACCCGACCCCCGCCCCGAAAACGAAGCCGGTGACGCCGCGGCCCGGGGCCACGCCGGCGCCCACCCGACCGGCCACCAGCCCGCCGCCGACTTCGCGCTACGAAAACGATCCTGCGCCCACGGTCGCGCCGACGCCGCGCGCGCCGGCGGTTCGTCCGCCGACCGCCGCCCCGGGCGAGGAGATCGGCCGCCCGGGCGAGCGTTTCGCGGGCCCCGCGTCCCCCATTTTCATCGGCGGCCCGTACGAGAGTGCGCCGCCGTTCGTGCAAAGCTCGATCCTGGGTCGCGTGCAGGTCGCGCTGGCCCAGCGCGGATTCTACCGAGGCGACACGTCAGGTCGCGCCGGTCCGCGCACCCAGCAGGCCGTGCGCGATTTCCAGGCCTCCAGCGGTCTGCGCATGTCGGGCCGTCTCGACGCGCCCACGCTCCGCGCCCTGGGAATCGCCGGTCCGGTGTATGACCGTGGCGACGCCGCCGGCCGTGCCGAGCGTCCCCGTCGGCCGCGGAACGACGCCCCCTATCTCGGCCGCGGCGTCTACGAGGGCCGGATCGTCGATGAAAGCGCGCCCGCCCCGCGTCCCCGCCGCAGCGGTCCGGTGGAGCCGGAAGTCTTCGAAGAGGACGAGGTGGCCGAAGGTGTCATCGAACCCGGCCCGCGCTGAGTCCTGCGGCCGCGTTGGCGCGGGCCTCAGAAGGGTCGCGCCTTCGGTTCGCCGTCTCCGCGAAAAATCCTTGCATTCACCGACAAATGCGGGACTCTTCCGGCCCGTTTCACGGAAGGCTAGGTAGCTCAGTCGGTAGAGCAGAGGACTGAAAATCCTCGTGTCGGGGGTTCGATTCCCTCCCTAGCCATTTTCTCTGTAGAACAGTCTGACAAGGACGATTTCGGGCGAAGTAGGAACAAAAGTAGGAACAGGGTCAGAGGTGTTATTGGTGTTTTTGACCGTTCCCGGTTGACCCTGCCACATTCGGGTTTTCCGTCGGCCATGACCGACAATGAATTACGGGAGATAGTGCTTCAGGCGCTTTACCGGAGAAGACGCGCTGGCATCGTCCAACTCACTCCGAACGATTTCGAGCGGGAAGATCTGGACTGGGACCACGTCCTCGCGGTCACCGATCAACTCGAAAAGGCAGGTCTCGTTGAGGGCACAGTCCTCGAGTCGGCGACGGGACACGGTTTCGCAGCGGCGGCGGTTCGGATTTCTGGTGCCGGAGTCGACCGCATTGAAGGCGTCCGGAAAGACGCTCCGCCGGTGCACCAAGTCTACAACATCAGCGGCAGCAGCTATGTGCAGGCTGGAAATCACAACACGCTGAACGTTGAGCAAAGTGTTCGGATTCTCGCCGAGGCGATCGAAAGATCTCCGGCCACCGAAGAGCAAAAAGCAGAGGCGAAGGGATGGCTTGGCAAAGTGCTCTCGTCTGAAGCGCTCAAGAGCACGGTCAGCGGCCTTACAGCCGGAGTCGTCCGCGGCGTGCTCGAAGCCAACAAATGAAAAAGCCCGCCGCGGATCGCTCCGGGGCGGGCTGAGGGACGGGCCGGCGCCGGTCAGTGGTCCCTTTCCTTGGCCTTCGCCACCAGCACGCCGAGTTCGTCGAAACTGAGGTGCCGGCGCTTGGAGCTGCACCGCTCGCGCACCGCTTGGAGGATTTGGACGTCGAGCTTGTCCCGCTCCCAGGGCGAGAGACACGCCATTTCCCGCGGCAAGGTCATATCCACGGGGTGCAGCAGGTATTGCCGCACCAGCGCGCAGATGAATTCACTCTCGGTGCGAAAGCCTTGAGCGCGGCGCTCGAGGTTGAACGCGTCCACGAGTTCGTCCGTGAAGGTCGCGAGCATTCGCTTTGCCATGGTTTGCGGAACTCCGCGGACCACGAACGCGGAAAAGGTCCAGCCGCCGGGAAGCGTTGTGCGCTTTCGGGCCACGGCACCACCCGTGTTCCCTATCCCAGCAACTGGACCTTTTCGGTTGTTTCTTCGTTGTGACGCTCGCGAGGTTGGTGCCTCGGTGAAGGTGAGCGGCCGGCGCACAACGCCGACGCCGGCAGATGAGCAGATGCCGGCCGGAGTGTCAATCCGCGTTCGCCTTGGCCACCCTCACGCCGGCGGCCTCGGCGGCCTCGATCGCGCGGCGGGTCAGCGCAACCGCGGCTGGGAACGCAATGCGCTCCGGCGGCAGCGGAGCGAGCAAATGCACGGCCTCGCGCAGGCCAATCCGCCCGCCGAGGTCCAGCCATCCCTCGGCTTCAACCAGGCGGTGCAGGATCTCCGAATCGGTCATCACTCGGTCAGCGCCTTGTCGATGCTCTGCAGGTATTGGTTCGCCTTCCGGAGTTCGCCCAGGCTGCCGCCCTCGCCGTTCGCGGAGCGGCCCAGGGCGCCAGCCTTCGCCGGCCCGATCTGCGCGGCCTGGCCGGCGGTCAGCGCCGAGCCCGAGACGGCGACACGCTGACCGCTCACCGGATCAATTCCGGAAACCGCGTTCCCGTTCAGGTCGCGGTGAATGTTCAGCAGCCCGCCGGTCTCCTCCTGCCGCGCATCAAACTTGTCGCGCTCGGTCTGCTCGCGACGCTCGCGGGCATCGCGCGCGTTGCGGTCGCCGGGGCGAAAGCGAAGGTCAAAGTCTCGATCCTGCCGGGCCTGCTTGAGCGATCCGGAAAGCTCCACCTGCTGCACTTCGAGCCGGCGGCGTTCGTCGTCCGGCAGGTCTGTCCGGCTCAGCTCGGATTTGTTGGCGCGCAGCTGCTCTTGCAGGCTGGCGATGTTCTTGAGCCCGCTCGGCAGGTTGCTCGCGCCGACCCGGGCCACTGCCAGGTTGCTTTGAAACTTCCGCTGCTCGGCCTGCTGCTCGGCGTCCAGCCGGGCGAGTTTCAGCCGGCCCAGTTCCCGCTCATTCTCGATCTCCTCGGCGCTCCCCCCGGCGCGCCTGATGTCCCGCACCTTGCGCTCGATCTCGTTGAGCAGCTGCAGGCGCGCGGCCTCATCCGTAGCGCCTCGACGCTGCAGCCTCGCGACTCCGAGGTCCTGGCGCTGCTCTACCACGGCCCGGGCGCGCGTGATTTGAAATTGCGCCATCTGCGCGACAAGCTGCTGGCGCTCGATTTCCAGCGAACGCTTCTGCGCGTCGGGCATCTCGGCGTACTGATCTTTGAGTTTCGAAATCGTGTCGAGCCGGGCCCGCGCCTGCGCCACCAGCATCTCTCCGGCGCCGAGGTCCTGCCGGCCGATCTCGGCCAGCTTCTGCTCGAGCGAGAAACGCTGCAGGGCCACGCCCAGCTCCGTGTTCGCAATGCGCAGGCGGGATTCCCCCTGCCGGGCCAGCGAGGCAAGTTCCTCGCCGCTCGCGCCGCTTAGGCGGGCGGACTCCTGCGCACGAGAGGATTCCAGACCGATGCGACGCAGACCCGCGAGGTCGGTCCCTCCGCCTGCTTCCATGGCGAGGATCCCCGCATCCTCGCGCCGTGCCTTGGCCAGGATTTCGCGATCGCGCAGGATCTTCTCCGACATCGCGGCGTACTTCGCGGCCACCAGCGCGGTTCGTTCCTCGCTGATCAGCCCGTCGCGCTTGAGCGTCAGCAACTCGCGTTCCTGGGAGAGCTCGATCTGCCGGAGCGCGACCTTATCGGTATCTCCGGCGAGCGCGGCCTTGGCGAGGCTGGATTGCTCCCGAAGATTTTGGGTCACGAAAGTCTCAGCCTTGCGCAAATCTTGGGCGTTTTGCTTTCGCGCCAGATCGACGTCGGCGTCCTCCTTTTCGTTCGTCGAGCCGTAGCCGCCGACGCGGAACGGGCTGATGACATCCATGACGTTGTTGTACGACCGGCCCAGACCCTCGAAGACTCCGCCGGACATCCAAGGCTGATCCCGCTTGCCCGCCAGCTCGTTGAGCTTCATCGACTGCTCACGCGCGGCCTTCATTTGGTCGACGAGCTCGCCCAGGTCGGATGCAGCGGACAGGCGGCCCAGACGGTCTGCGGCGTGCGCCGAGTTCTGCGCCACGAGCAGCACGGCAGCGGACATCTCCGCGGCTTCCTTGCGGGCCTGCCGAATCGTGAGCGTCGCGGCCAGCAGTGCCGCGTTGGTCGCACCAATTGCGATTGCGGCCCGCCCGCCGGCGACGGTGGCCAGGCCGCGCAGCGCCGTGGACACAGCGCCGACTCCGCCGGTCATTTCGTCGAACGCGGCGACCGTCTTCCGATTCTTCGAAATGATCTGCTCGAAGACATTCGAGATTCCCCGCTGCGCCTCGGTCAACCCGCTGATATCAGCGGAGAAGATTGTCCGGACTTCCTCGGTTTGCGTCGCCATGGGTCAGAAGAAAGTTGGCGCTCCGAATTGCGGCCAGGCCTCGGAGCGGGGCCTGTAACAGGTCGAGCAACCCGCCGACTCGCGCCCGCCACTATGACTCGTGCGGCGTTCGCTGTTTTCCTGCGCCATTTTGCAGAAAGTTAGAAACTATGTTCGATGTTAGAAAAAGCGCCCCGATTCGCGGTCTCGCACTCGGGGCCACATGCTCACCGGGCATCATGACACGCCCTGCCGCTCCTCCGCGGTGTGAGCCGAAACGGCCCGCGAAGATTCACCACCAGCGGTGAAAGCCTGCTGCCTACGCTTCGCCTGCGCGGCCAACCCGCCGAGGCGAGCGCGCGCGCGGCGCTGCTCGGGGGTGAGCTTGGCAGCCGCGGCCAGCCCGCCGCGCTGGCCTCCGATGCGCCCGAAATGCGAGGCGATCGATTGCGCGATGGCGAGGTCCTCGGGGGAAAGCGTGCTCATTTTCCGAGGGTGCCGAAGAGGGTTTCGAGAGTGGAAATGCGGTGGTCGACCGCGAGCGCCTTGGCGTCGGCCGGCACGGCGCCCAGCAGTCCCAGGATGCCGCTCAGTGCGTTCGTCAGCGGCCGGGGGATGTCGGCGGCCTTCGCTCCGGTCAGCTTGGCCAGGCGTTCGGCGCGCAGTTCCTCGAGCGGCCGAAGCGCTTCGAGCTTGGCGCTCAGGATCGCATGCACGCTGCCCAGGATCGCCAGCAGCCTCGCGGGCAAGGTCGGCGTCAGCGCGGCCAGCGCCCGCTCGCGATTGTCGGGATGCGCCAGGATGTTCGGGGAGTAGGTGGACAGCATCGACTCGCGCGCGGTGACCGTGGCCGCGGCGGCGGCCTCCCGGGCGGCGGCCTTGTAGGTCTCGAAATTCTGCGCGTTCGGCAGCGCCGACCATGTCGCAAAAGCGGCGTGCAGCGCCCCTTTGGCCCCTTCCGCCCATGCCGCCTGCCGCGCCAGTTCGGCGCTGGCGGCGTCTCGCTCGGCGCGGATCGCGGCCAGGGCGCGGGCATTGGCCAGGAGTTCGGACCGAAGCTCGGCCCGCAGACTGACGAGCGGGTCAGTCGGCGCGTCGCCCAGGAAGATTTCGACGGCCTCGGCTTGGTAGCTCAGCACGTCGGCGGAGGAGGTGGCGGTGGCAGCTTCCATGGGTCAGCGAGCGGGAGCCAGGCGGGAGTTGCGGGGCGCGGCCGGCGCGGTGTAGCCCACGCGCGCGGCGGCGGCCCGGAAGCCAACCCGCTTCCCGCTGGCGTCGGTGAGCAGCGGCCGGCCGGTCCGATTCCACTCAGCGAACGCGGCGGGATGCTGCCGGGCGGCAGCGGCGATCGCCTGCCCCTCGGTGAGGCGGCGGTCAGTGGTCATTTTTGCGACAACAAGCGAGGCGAAGTTCGTCATGCAGCCTCGGTGATTTTTGGGCTTAGCCGGTCAAGAATGTTTCTTTCGATTTTTCGGGAGTTTCCCATCGGCCGGCAGTCCCCAGGCGAAATCGCGCGCACGAAGCTGCAGCAGCGGGTCTGTGTTCTTCTCCACAATGGCCTCGTAGGAGCGCACCGTGGCCCGCAGGCGCCAGCGACCATGCGCAACGGGCCCGCACACCTTCCCCTCGGCGGCGAGCTGTTGCAGCCGGCGCGACGTGATTCCGAGCCAGTTTGCCAGCGTCTCCACATCCACCTCCTGCCGCTCGGTCAGCACGGCCCGGCGCTCCTCCGGGGTGAGCACGATTTCAAGCTTCGGGTCCGCACATTGACGCTCGAGGTCCTCGGCGAGTTCGTCGATGCGGAGCTTGTCCGGATTCTTCGGATCGGGAACGAGCGCGCGGAAGGGTTCGGGGAATTTGGGATTAGGCATAAAACGAAAACGAAACACAGTCATCCCATGGCGGGAA
>JAFEGM010000086.1:9441-35334 GCA_018240025.1 Verrucomicrobiota bacterium | reverse complement strand
TGCCGCATCAATGCGGAGGATCCGGCGCGCAACTTCATGCCGTCGCCCGGCCGCATCGCCCTCTACTACGCCCCCGGCGGACGCGGGGTGCGGGTCGATTCGCACGCGTATTCGAATTACACGATCCCGCCGAACTACGACTCGATGATCGCCAAGCTCATCACCCTCGGCAGCACGCGCGCCAGTTGCATCGCACGCATGAGCCGGGCGCTGGGCGAGTACATCATCCAGGGCGTGAAGACGACCATCCCCTTCCAGCAGGTGATCATGCGCAATGCCGACTTCCGGGCCGGTCATTACGACACCGGCTTCGTCGAACGTCTGCTCCGCGCCGGCGCCCTGGAAGTCTAAGCCTCGCCGAGGCTCGGCATAGGCGATAGGCGATAGGCGATAGGCGATCGTGAAGTGACGGCGGTGGGAGGTTGCTGGCGATGTTGAAGCTGCTCGCGCTGTTCTTGGCCACGGCCGCGGTGTTGCTCGCGCTACATCTGCAGTTCGGGCCGATCCGGCATCCGCCGGGCGTGCTGATCCCGGCGGAGCCGACGCGGGGGGCGGCCTCCGGCACTGTCGAGTGGGACTACGGCGCGTGGAAGATCGCGCCGCTGGCCAGCTACGACGTGGAGGCGCGCGTTCTCGGCACGAAAACGTACCGGCGCGATCGGCTGGCGGAAATCTGCGACCTCGATCTCGCGCTCGGCTGGCGTCGGTGCTCGGACAGCGCCGTGCTCGATCGACTCAAGATCTGGCAGGAAGGACGCTTCTTTTGGTGGCGCAGCCGGGGGCGAGAGATGCCGCTGCCGCGGGGCGAGCTCGAAGCCAGCATGGCCAATACCCACGTCATTGCGGCCAGCCCCCGGGTCGCCGACGAGCTGGCGGCGCTCCGCCCCGGGCATCTCGTGCGCCTGCGCGGCCAGCTCATCGAGGCGAGGCATCCCGACGGCACGCGCTTCCGCAGCTCGCTGCGGCGCGACGACACCGGAAAAGGAGCCTGCGAAATCCTCTGGGTGGAAGCGGTGGAGGCCCGGATCAGGCCGCCGCAGTGACACACTCGGGTCGGGGGAATTCCGGCCCGGGCAGAAATTGCGGGTTGATGTTGAGACTGTTTCTGTCCAAGAACAGCGCCGCAATGAAACACCGGACCCTCCTCCTTAGCCTCACCGCCGTGACCCTCGGTCTCGGTGCGTGCAATTCCACCGACCCGAGTCTCGCCCAGCAGAAATTCGTCGAGCCGGCCCCGACCGTGGGCAGCAACCTGCGCCGTGTGTACACGGCTGACAATCCCCCGCCTCCTGGCCAGGCTCGCCAGGGCGATCTGAGCAACATGCGCTCCGGCGGCAACTTCACCTCGGGCACGAGCGCCGGGCTCCAGGGTAACTAAGGCTTTTTGTTCTCGAGCTCTGCCGGCTTCGCGGCCGGCAGGGCCGCAGCCGCCTCCTCGGCGAGGAGCAGCGGCCAGGAGACGTCTTTGAAGAAAGCGGGCTTCTCCTTGCGGTACCGGTTGTGCCGCGCCACGAACTCGGCGTTGAGCACCGACCCCTTTTCCCCCAGGGCGGGGAACTTCTTCAGCGCCTGCTGCCGAGCTTCCGCTTCGTTGGCCGGCGGATCCGGCCAGATGGCGCGCAGCAACTGGGCCATGCGCCAGCCGGCCTTGGCCAGCTGCGGATGAATGATTTCGATCGCCCGCTGGTCGTAGCCGGTCGGCAGCTGCACGTCCCACGTGCTCCGCGCCTCCTCGCCAGCCCGGCGGGCCGGACGCTCGTGCCGCACGCCCAGCCGCAGTCCTTCGTGGGCCACCCGCGAAAGCGCCAGCGACTCGTCAGCCCATTGGATCGGCCAGGTCTCCGGCTCGCCCTTCCCACGCCACGCTTCCTGCGGCGCCAGATTCTTCTGCAGCCAGGCGCCGTAGATCTGCGAATTCAATCCGCCGGTGGCCCTTTGCATGGCCTTTTGGACGAAGGTCTGATCCCAGTACGAATGCAGGTTGCTCGGCCCGAGAAGCAGTCCGTTGCCGCCCCAGTCGTCGTGGTAGGTGCCACCGGTCCAGCCAACCGGATCGATGAACGTCGGCTTGCCGTCGACCTCCGCGATGTAGCTGCAGCCGACGTGGAACGGCTGCGCCAGATCGCCCATGCTGTGCATCAGAATGACGAGCGCATGCCGGGGTGAGATTTTCGTCGGATTCTCCTCTGGGGTCGCCTTCCCGCGCAGGATCTTGATGCAGCGGATGGTGATCTGGACGAGATCCTCGGGCCGCGCGCCAATGCCGTCGGGCGCGTAGCCCTTCGCCTGAAACGGCAAATTCACATAATGATAGGTAGCGTGCTCGGGATTCGCCTCCAGGTACTCACGGGCGTCGGCATCGAAGGCGCCGCCCTTGATCCGGTCGGCCCAGGTGGACATGCGCTCCAGGTTCTCGCCCGGCCGCAGCAGCTTCTTCACTTCGACCTCCGCGCGGGAGCCTTCGATCCCGCGATCGGCCAGCCAGCCCGTCACCGCGTGGCCATCGGCCGACCAGCCGAGCGCCGTTGCGGCGGACCAGACGAAAGCGAGCAGGGCGGCCGCGCCGCGGAGGGGAAATCGCACAGGGGCCAGCTTGCGATTTGCGGGAGAAACGCAAGCGCGAAGGTTGCAGCGATGCTGATCGCCATCCTGGGAGCCACCTCCGCCCTCGCCCACCACACCGCCCGCGAGTTCGCCCGACGGGAGCGGGCCTCGTTTCTGCTGGTCGGGCGGCAGCGCGAGCGCCTCGAAACCGTGGCCGCCGATCTGCGGGCCTTCGGCGCGGGAGAATGCCGTTGCCAGACGCTCGATTTCTCGGATCCCGCCGCGGCCTCGGCCTGGCTGCCGGCCGACGGCCCCGGGCCCGACCTGGTGCTCATCGCCCACGGTTCGCTGAGCGACGAGGCGCGGGCCGCCAGCGATCCGCAATACGCGACAGCCGAACTCGACCTGAACTTCGGCAGCACCCTCCGCCTGGCCTACGCCGCAGCCGCCGATTTCGAACGACGCGGCGCCGGGCACCTGGCCATCGTCACCTCCGTGGCCGGCGAGCGCGGACGCGCCTCCAACTTCTTCTACGGGGCCGCCAAGGCCGGGCTCATCGCGTTCTGCTCCGGCCTGCGGGCCCGGCTTTCGCGGCGCGGCATTGCCCTGACCGAACTGCGCCCCGGCAGTCTGGCTACGCCGATGACCGCCCATCTGCCGCAGGGCGCGCTGTTTTGCCCCGCAGAGAAGGCCGGGCGTCTTTGCGCGGCCGCCCTGCGCCGGCGGGCCGACATCGCCTGGATCCCCGGCTGGTGGCGCTGGATCATGCTGGTCATCCGCTGGCTGCCGGAACGCGTTTTCAAGCAGGTGAAATTCTGAGCCGCCCACCCAACCGCGGGGCGAAGTCGGGCGAATACTCGGGCGACCGCTCCGTCGAATCCCCGCGAATCGCCCTCGATACTTTTGGTTGGTCCAACCGCTTCTTCTTCGAGAAACTCCCCGCCATGGATAACCGCTCCCGCCTCATCCTGACCATTCTGGGCGTCATCGTTTTCGTCGGCTACCAGTACTTCTCCGCCGAGAAGTTCACCAATCCGGAGACCGGAAAATCGGCCCGCGTTGCCCTCAGCGAGAGCCAGGAAGCCCGCCTCGGGCTGGCCAGCTACCAAAAGGTCCTGAGCGAGTCGCGCGTCCTCAAGAGCGGGCCGGAGCACGACCGCGTCCTACGTATCGCCAAGAGACTGGCCGATGCTACCGGTGAGGCCGGCAGCAAGTTCCAGTGGGCCGTCAGCGTGGTGGACAGCAAGCAGGTCAACGCCTTCTGCCTGCCCGGCGGCAAGATCGTGGTCTACACCGGTATTCTCCCGGTGGCCGAAAACGACGCGCAACTGGCCACGGTGATGGGACACGAAATGGCGCACGCCATCGCCCGCCACGGCTCGCAGCGCATGCTGCAGACGAAGCTGGCCAATGCGGCCATCACCGGCGCCCAGCTCGGCACCATGGGTCTGGAGCAGCAGCGGGAGATCCTGGCGGTCATCGGCGCCGGCGCCCAGTACGGCGTCATTCTGCCGTTCAGCCGCGACCACGAAAACGAGGCCGACTACATGGGCCTGCTCTACATGGCCCGCGCCGGCTACGATCCGCAGGAGTCGGTCAATTTCTGGAAGCGCATGGCCCGCGTGGGCGGAGGTCAGAAGCCGCCCGAATTCGCTTCCACGCATCCGTCCGACGAAACCCGCGTACGCCGCCTGACCGAAGCCATGCCCAAGGCGCTCGACATCTACCGGAAGTCGCCGTTGCGCGGCCAACCCTGACCTTTTCGGCGGCTCTTCGCGTTCTGCGCGGACCGACTTCCCGCGAACTACTCCGATTGTTCCAGCCGCAGGGGAATGCCCTCACGGCGCACGAACTCCGCCAGTTGGTCGAACACGCGCTGCTTGAGGTCCTGATTCAGCCAGTAGCCGAGGAAGTACTGACGTCGGCCGGCCGCTCCGCAGGTGTGAATGCGGAGCCACCGCGTCGGCCCGGAACTCTCGTCTCCCGGGCTCGCGGCCAGCACGAACTTCTCGACCTGCTCCAGCGGCAGGCGCCGGTCGGCCGGAGCCAGCCAGCCCTTTGCGCCCCAGGCCAGCGTCCTGGCATCGAGCTCCACCCACTCGCGCCAGGATCGCTGGGCCAGCAGATAAGGCAGCAACAGCGTGCCGAGCCACCCGCCGATGGACCAAACGACGTAGAACCAGCGCTCGGTGTTCTGCCCCGTCAGAGCTGCGTAGGTGGCGTAGAGGGTCGCCGGTGCCCACAGACACCAGGCTCCGAGCAGCAGCCAGCCCAGGACGCGGTCCTGCCGCAGCCGACGGTGATCCCAGCGGAGCCGCAGACGCCCGTTCTCGCAGTCGCGTCCGATGGCTTCCATCCGCGTCGACCTCAGCACGTCGAAGTCGTCCGCGCGAGCCGCATTTCCGCCGGACTCAGGCGGCGCGCCCCGCCTCCAGGCCGCAGTCGCGAATCGTCCGGGCGACGATGCCCACGCTGCAGTCGCGCACGCGGCAGCGCTCCACCAAAGTGCTGGGACTGGACGCGCTGAGAGCGATCCCCGCGACGCCCATGCCGATGACCTCGACATCGGCGACACGGATGTGGCTGGAGCCCGGGTTGCCACCCGAGATCCCGAACAGGAAACCGCAGCGCTGCATGCCTCCCACCCCGCGGATAATGCCGTTGCGGATGGTGATGTTGCGGCGCGGCCCGGCGATGGTGATGGCGGTGCCGGCGGCGGGGCGGGCCGCCGACGAAATGGTGAAGCCAGCGAGGTCGAGCGTGACGTCATCCGACTGGATGGTGATGACGTTGCCGCCCGCGACCGCGAGATTGCGGGCCAGGCGGTAGCGGCCTGGGGCGGTGATCACGACCGGGGCGCCCGCGATCGGGGTGCAGGACAGCAAGGCGGTGATCTTGACCATGGGGGTCAGCTGCGTCGGGCTCGTCGGCGCAGGCGCGGGAGCCGCGGCCGGGGGAAGAGTGTAGGCAGGGAACGAGGCCCTCAGGCTGGGTTGCATACGAAAGCTTGGCGCGACGGTGTGTTCTGGAAATACGACACCCGGGGGATGGCGGATGCTCAACTTGCGCGTCGTGGTTTCCGTCTTGACCCAAACACTGTCATTTGATTCTGTCGGAAAGCTCCCGTTCGCTCTCCTTGTTCTGGCCATGAAAATCACGCTCACCTTCAAGACGGCCCTGGCCGCCGCCCTTCTGTGGACCGCTGCCAGCGCGCCGGCGCAGGTCGTCTACGATTCGAATACGACCGCCGCGAACGACGGCAATTTCGCCACGGCAGTGCCGCACTATCTACAGCTCGTGACACTGGCGCTGCCAAATGGCCCGACCACGATCAACGCCTTTCCGATCTTCGGCCTGCGCTGGAATACCAATCCCGGAGTCAACCAGTTGCTGACGCTCAACTTCTGGACGGGCATCGACTCCAACCCCGGCTCCACGAACGTGCTGACCCCGGCCACGCTGGCCGGCACGATCACCTTCAATCTCCCCGCGCAAGCCGTCGGCAGCTACAACTACAGCCTCACCGGGGTGAACGTGACCGTGCCTTCGAACACCTTCGCGCTCGAGATCCTCATGCTGGATTCGACGGGCACCAACCTCAGCACCAATCTCGGCGGACGCCTCTCGACGGGGACGCCGGTGCTCGGCTCGAACGACGGCTTCATCTTCTCGGATACCGACGGAACCCTGGCCGGCTCGGACCGCATCCAGATCAACGGCAACTCGGGCAATCCGGCCCCCACGAACTACCGCATGCAGATCGACGCCACCACGGTCGCCGTACCGGAACCAGCCGGGGTGGCCTTTGCCGTGGGCGGCGCGCTGACGGCCCTGGTGGCCTTCCGCCGCCGCCGCGCCTGAGCAAACGCCGGGCAAGTGCCGCCGGGCATTGCCAAATGACCGCCCCGCAGCGATGCCAGATCCGTGGCTGAGCTGCCGTTGTCCTTCGCAACCCTGACCCTGCGCTTCGGCGACGAGGCGCTGGTGCGCGAACTGCCAGGACTCGACCTCCGCTGGTGCGCGGAAACGCCCGGACGGCTGGACGACGGCGCCCGGCAGCTGGCCCGGCGCGCGCTCGAAGCGGCCCCGCCGCGCGAGCTGAGCCGCCTCCTCGCCGCGCCGGTCGAGCGGCAAGTCTCGACCGTCCTGCTCACGCTCGATCCGCCCCCCGGCCGCCCGCCCGGCTGGATCAGCCCGGTCGAGCTCTGCCTTCACCTCGTGCAGGGCCGGGTGGGCGAACTCTGGACGGTGCGGGTGCCCGCGCTCGACCTCGAGGTATTCGCGGAGGACGAGACGCAGCTTCGCGAACGCGTGGAGTCGGAGGTGCGGAGCGCATTGCAGCGCCGGCAGGCGCACAAATCTCTCACCCAACTGGTCGGGCTGCCGGAGATCCGCTCGGTCGAACCGGATCAGCTGCTCGTCACGGCCGACCTGCGCGATCCCTTCGAAGACGACGATTCCTCCCCGGAGAAGAAATCCGCCCTCGAGCAAGCCTCCGACGACCTCACGCTGGCCCCACGCCGCGCCTGGGGCGTGGGCGAAGCCGTGGCGCAGCTCGCCTCCTTCCTCGGGGGCCAGCCCCCGCAGCACGTGCTGCTCATCGGCCCGCCCGGCGTCGGCAAGACGGCTCTGCAGCACGAACTGATCCGCCGCCGGGCCGAACTCGGCTTTCCGCGCACGCCGTTCCGGGCGACTTCCGGCACGCGGCTCGTGGCGGGTATGAGCGGCTTCGGCGAGTGGCAGGAGCGCGTCGGCGAATTCGCGCGCGAGGCCGCCCGGCGCAAGGCCGTCGTGCATTTCGGTCACCTGCCCGAACTGCTGCAGAGCGGACGGCACAGCCACAACCAGCAGGGCATCGGCAGCTTCCTGCGGCCGTTTCTCGCGCGCGGCGAATTTCTGGCCGTGGCGGAATGCACCCCCGAGCAGCTGCCGGCGCTGGAGCGCGAAGACCCGCATCTGCTGGAGCTCTTCGTCCCGCTGCGGGTGGAAGAACCGGACGCCGTCCGCGGCCGGGAGATCCTCGCCGCCGCCGCGCCGGAATTTCCGGCGGAGGCGCTCGCGCGACTCGACGCGCTGCATCGTCGCTACGCCACCACCTCCGCCTATCCGGGCCGGCCACTGCGCTTTCTGCGCCACCTGCAGCGGGACCGGCGGGGCGAAACGCCGGCCACACCTGGCGAGGTCATCGCAGCGTTCGCCCGCGAGACCGGCCTGCCGCCGGTCATGCTCGACGACGCCTTGACGCTCGATCTCACGGCCACCTCGGCTTGGTTCCGGCAGCGGGTGATCGGCCAGCCCGCCGCCGTCGAACAGGTGGTCGATCTCCTGGCCGTGGTGAAGCAACGCCTGGCCCGGCCGCGCAAGCCGCTCGCTTCCTTCCTTTTCGCCGGTCCCACGGGCGTGGGGAAGACCGAGTTGGCCCGCTCGCTGGCCGCCTTCCTCTTCGGCGACGCCGAACGCGTGACGCGCTTCGACATGAGCGAGTTCGCCACGCCCGCGGCGGTCTATCGTCTGCTGGGCGGACCGGAAAGCGAGGGCCAGCTGACCGCCCGCGTGCGCGAGCAGCCCTTCAGCGTGCTGCTGTTCGACGAATTCGAGAAGGCGCATCCGCTCTTCTTCGATCTGCTCCTGCCGGTGCTCGGCGAAGGACGCCTCACGGACGTCGCCGGACGCCTGGCCGACTTCACCAACGCAGTCGTCATCCTGACGTCGAATCTCGGCGCCACCAGCTACCAGGCCGGCCAGCTCGGCTTCGCCGCCGGCCCCGGGGCGCAGCGCGATGCGCGCGAGCATTTCACCGCCGCGGTCCGGCAGGCGCTGCGGCCGGAGCTGTTCAATCGCTTCGATCGCATCGTGCCCTTCTCCCCGCTGGACGAAGCGACCGTGCAGGCGATCGCCGAGCGCGAGCTGGGACTCGTCCGCCAGCGCGAAGGCCTGCGGTTCCGCGCGCTGGAGCTGGGTCCCGGCGTGGCGGCCCATTTCGCGCGGGTCGGGTTCGATGTCCGCTACGGCGCGCGACCGCTCAAACGCGCCGTGGAGCGCGGTCTGCTCGTGCCGCTGGCCGATGCCATCAACGGTTACGCCGCCAGCCTGCGCGTGGCCGCAAGCGTGCGCCTCGTCGACGGTGAACTGCGGATCGAAGTCCAGCCCGAGGAGCAGCAGGGGCCCACGCCGGCCGAGTCGCGCCTTGGGCTTTGGGCGCGCGATCTGGCTGCGGCCCGGCGCGATCTGCAGCTGTTGGCAGGCTGCGGCGCGGTGCGCTCGCTGGCGAATCTGGCCACGCAGCTGGAGCACGCCCACCGGCGGCTGCTGCGGCGTGCGCCCGAAGCGATCCCGCCGACGCGGCTGCGGCAGCTGCGCGATCTGCTCCAGCGCATCGAGGCGCAGCTGCGCGACACCGAGGCGGCGGAGACGGATCTGCTCGTGGCACTTTACGATCGCACCGGCGAACTCGCACCCGAGGAGGGCGTCCGCTGCGCCGCCCTCATCGACCGCGCGCGGCAGCTCATTCGCGAGGTCTACGACACCCAGTACGAGGCATCCGGCCGGATCGCCCTCGCGCTCTTCTCCGAGGAACGGGACTGGCTGCGCCAGCTCGCGATCGGTCTGGGCGAGGCCGCCGAGCAACTCGGCGCCACCGTCCGGCTGCACGCCTGGGAGATCGGCGCGCCGGGCGTCGGAGAGCGCGCCCCCGCCGTCGAGGCGGTCCCGCGCGCCAGCCGGATCCCCGTCCTGCGGCGCGAGGTGGCCGAGCCCAAGCGCTACCTCAACGCGCTGCCGGACCAGGTGCTCGGACTCATGCTGCGCCTCGAAGGCCCCTCGGCCTGCACCCTGTGGGAGGGCGAAGCAGGCCTGCATACCGAGCATCTGCCATCGAAGAAACGCCGCCACGCGCTGGTCGAGACGAGTCGCGCGCCGCTCGACTATCTCCCGCCCGAGGGCATCGAGCGCCGCGGCGGCATCGGACCCGGCGAGACCTTGCGGCATTACCACCGCTCGGCGAACCACGTGACCGATCCCGTCGCCGGCACGCTGCCCTGGCGCGACGGACTCGGGGCGGTCCTGGCCGAGTGCGCCACGCTGCGGTTGCAGGAGAATCTGCGCGCCATGCTGGAGGACCGCCGATGAAGTTCCGCGTGCCCATCGTGGTGACTGAACAGCGCGTCGACGGGCAGCCGCTGCCGGGGCTGACGGCCCGGCCGGTCTTTCTCAGCGGCCTCCAGCGCGAGGGGGAGCGTCTGCCGCGCGTCCTCGAGCAGCTGGCCCGCGACCTGCGCGACCGCGTGGGCGAACTGGCCAAAGCGGCCGACGGCTTCGCGCTCGCGCGGCTGGCGACTCCGCCCGAGCTGCAGGCGGAGGTGGTGCCGCTGCGGCTGGAGCTGAAGACGCGCACGCTGCAGCTGCAGCTGTTCGTGGTGAGCTGGGAAGCGCACGGGCAGCTGCTCGCCTGTGCGCCGGAGCATCCGGAAACGGTCTTCCAGATCAGCTCGCGCAGCCAGTTGCCCGACCGCACCCGCGCGGTCTTCCACGATTTCTTCCGCGCCCACGAGCGCGCCGGACGGACCTGGGTGTTCGAGGAGGCGGCGGCGAAACGCAAGCAGTGGCTGACCGAGCTCGAACTCGAAGTGCGCCTGCGCCCGCCCCCGAAAGAGAAGCCCGTCGATCTCTCGTCGCTCTTCGGCGCGAAGTCCGAAGTGACCGGCGATGTGGAGCTGGAGCGCACCGGACGCTGCCTCGATCGGCTCTATCCCGACGACCTCTCCCGCGCGCTCTGCCGGGACGCCGAGGTGGCCGAACTGCACCGCCTGCTGACCGCGCCGGAGCGCCGCCCGATCCTGCTCCTGGGGCCGGCGCAATGCGGCAAGACCACGTTGGTGCACGAGTTCGTGGCCCGGCGCGCGGCCGCCGCCCGCTCGGAGCGCCGCTACGACCGGCGCAGCGCGGTCTGGCTGCTCAGCCCGCAGCGGCTCGTCTCCGGCATGAGCTACGTCGGGCAGTGGGAAGAGCGGCTGCTGGCCATCCTCGGGGAGGCGAAGAAACGCGACCACACGCTCTACTTCGAGGATCTCGCCGGTCTTTGGCTGGCCGGCCAGTCGTCCTGCTCGGCCAACAGCATGGCGCAGTTGCTGAAGCCATGGGTCGAGCGCGGCGAGGTGCGTCTGCTGGCCGAGCTGACGCCCGAGGCCTGGCGCGTCCAGCGCGAGCTTGATCGAGGCTTTGCCGATCTCTTCCACGTCCTGCCGGTGCGCGAACCCGGCGAGCGCGACAACCTGCGCATCCTCCTCGGCGTGCAGCGCGCGCTGGAACGGGAGCAGCGCTGCCGGTTCGAGGTCGACGCCCTGCCGGCGGTGCTCGACGTCCAACGCCGGCATTCGCCCGAGCTCAGCTTCCCCGGCAAGGCGGCCGGATTCCTCCGCGCGCTGGCGGCGAAGTTCACCGGCCGCAGCATCGACAGCGCCAGCGTGCTGGCCGAGTTCCGCGCCCGCACCGGGCTGACGGTGGGGTTCCTCGCGACCGAGCGTCCGTTGTCGCGCAAGCTGATCGCAACGGGTTTGGCGCAGTCGCTGGTCGGGCAGGAACCGGCGGTGCGGGCCTTGGCCGATGCCCTTAGCCTGGCCCGCGCCCGGCTGCAGGATCCACGGCGGCCGCTCGGTGCCCTGCTGCTCGTAGGCCCCACCGGCGTCGGCAAGACCCAGGCCGCGCGGGCCGCGGCTCAGTTCCTCTTCGGCGACGCGAGCCGCCTGCTGCGGTTCGACATGAACGAGTTCGTCTCGGCCGACGCGGCCGCGCGGCTGGTGGGTACTTTTGCCGAGCCGGAAGGACTGCTGACCAGCGCGGTGCGACGGCAGCCATTTTGCGTGCTGCTGCTCGACGAAATCGAGAAGGCGCATCCCGCGGTCTTCGATCTCCTCCTGCAGGTCCTCGGCGAGGGCCGCCTGACCGATGCGCTCGGGCGCACCACCAGCTTCGCCAATGCCCTCATTCTTCTGACCTCGAACCTCGGCGTGCGCGAGTCGGGCCGTACGCTGGGCTTCCGCGGCGAGGACGAGGCGGCGGCCGCCGCCCATTTCGTGCGGGCGGCCGAGCGTTTCTTTCGGCCCGAGTTCGTCAATCGGCTCGATCGCATCGTCCCCTTTGCGCGGCTCTCGCGCGCGGAGGTCGGCCGCATCGCCGAGCGCGTCCTGGCCGAGGTCTTCGCGCGCGACGGACTGCGCCAGCGGCAGTGCTTCCTGCGCCTCGACGCTGCGGCCCGGGCGCAACTGGTCGAGGTCGGCTTCCACCCGGAACTCGGCGCCCGCGCCCTCAAAAGGGCCGTCGAACGGCATCTCGTGCAGCCAGTCGCCACCCGGCTGGCGGCCCTGCGCCCGGAACAGCGCTGCCTCGTCGCGGTGCGTTTCGCGGACGGCGCTTTTCGCGTCACGGTGGAGGGCCTCACCGAAGCCCCCTGGCGCGGCCTGCCGCCCGCGCTGGCGGCGGGTGAGCCCGCCCGCTTCGTGGGGCAGATGCGGGCGGCGCGAGACCGGCTGAGTGCCGCCATCGACCGGCTTTCCCCCTCCGGCCCGATCAGCCTCGATGCCGTCACGCCCGCGCAGCGACGCTACTTCGCCTTGCGCGAGCATCTGACGGAGATCGACGAACTCTGGCCCGAGCGTCTTCCCGAGACCTCGGCAGGCGGGCATCATCCGCGCTGGAAGCAGCCCGCGCTGACGTGGAATCCCGACCAAGGCGAGCTGCGCGCGCAGGCCGATTTCCGCGATCAGCAGCAGGAGACGGAAGCCGTCGATCCCGAGGCCGCGCCCGCGCTCGACGACCGCTGGGGCGGCCTGCTGCGCCGCCTTTCCCTCCTCGGGACGATGCTGCAGGCCGATCCGGAGGAACGTGTCCTCCTGCTGCGGGAGCAGCCCGTGGGCGAAACGCGCCGGCTGCCGTGGGCGGCGCATGTCTTCGACGAGGGCGATGTTTCCGATCTCATCGGCTTCTCCGCCGTCGGGCTGCCCGAGTTGGAGCGGCAAAGCCCGCTCGATCCCGGCCGCTGGCTCAGCGGCACCGTACTTACCGGTCCGGGCGCGCTCGCCCTCGGCCGGGCCCAGACCGGGCTGCACCTCCAGTCGAAGGACGGCGGAGTGGAGGTCTTCGAGGCGCATGCGCTGCCCCTGGCTGCCGATGCGGACCCGCTGCAAGTGGCGCGCTCCGCCTTCGAGCGCTTCTCCGCGCTGCCGCCGCTGCGGCAGATTATCGGAATCGCTACGCCTGAGCACCTGATCGATCTACGCTCCGGCCACCGCGTTGCGTCTCCCGCGGACGCCGCGGGACTGCGCGAGCTCCTGCTCAGTGCCCTGCCTTGGCCAAACGAAGTCACCGACGACGCACCCTTTTCCCCGTCCTGATCCCGTGGCCACGATCGTCCGCCTCAACGTCCATCTGCTCGAATCGCCCGCCGGCTGGTTCACGGCCCGAGCGATCGACCTGCCGACGCTGCCCGCGGTGGTCGGCCTGAGCGCCAAGGACGCGCTGCGCACGCTCGATGCATCCGCCGAGAAGCTGCTCGCATTGAAGTCGTGGCTGGAGCGAGAGTCCTTCGACCGCTTCGAGCTGGCCGAGCTGAAATTCGAGGCACGGCCCGAGTATGTCGACGGTGCGCGCGTCTTCCCCTGCGCCGATCTGCTCGAACTGCGGCTGCCCGTCGTCCTCGCGCACGAGCAGGCCGGAATCGATCTCTGCTGCCTGCCCACGCTGGACGTGCGGTTCCACTACGCGGCGAAATCGGGCTGGCGCGCGCTGGCTCGGCATTTCGCGACCCAGGCCCTGCGCGGCCAGACGCCGGCCGCCCTGCTGCGGCACGCCCAGCCGTGGTCGGCCGCACTGCACTCGCTGGCGGTGCGCAAAGCCGCCGAGACCAGCCGCGCCCGCTCCCCGCGTCCGGTGCCGAAGACGCTGACTGCGCTGGCCGATCCCGTGCCCGGCGTCGGCGCGGCCGCCCGCCGTTTCGCCACCGCCTGGGAGCGCGACCGCGAGGTGGGCGAACTCGTGACGCGGCTGAGCGGCGAGAAGGCCAGCCTGCTCCTGCTCGGCGCGCCGGGCGTGGGCAAGACGACCGTTTTGGCCGATGCCGCCCGTCGTCTGAGCAAACTCGGGCCGGGCTACGATGACGAAGCCGACGGCCGCCTGCCGCGATTCTGGCGGACCAATGCCGCGCGCATCATCGCGGGCATGAAGTACCTCGGACAATGGGAAGCCCGCTGTGAGGAACTCATCGAGGCCCTCGGCGAACTCCGCGGTGTGCTCTGCGTCGAGAGCCTGCTCGACCTGCTCCGCGTCGGCGGCACGACCGCGCGCAACAGCGTGGGCGCGTTTTTGCTCCCGTATGTCCAGCGTGGCGAACTCCGCGTGGTGGCCGAGGCGACGCCGAGCGAGCTCGACGCCTGCCGCCGCCTGCTGCCGGGTTTTGCCGATGCCTTCCAGATCGTCCGCGTGCCCGACTTCGAGCGGGCCGCTGGGCTGCGCCTGCTGACCCGGCTGGGCGAGCAGCTGGCGCGCGATCGGCGGCTCGAACTCGCGCCCGAGGTGCCCGCGCTCATCTGGGCGCTCTTCCGCCGCTTTCAGCCGTATCAGTCCTTCCCCGGCCGCGCCGTTCGTTTTCTGCGCGATCTCTGCGCCCGCGCCGAGCGGCAGGCCACGCCGTCGGTCGCCCCGGCCTTCGTGCTGACCGAATTCAGCGCGCAGACCGGTCTGCCCGACTGGCTGCTGCGCGATGATCGCACGCTCGACGAGGAGGAAGTCTTCGCCACCCTTAGCGCCCAGGTGCTCGGCCAGCCGCGCGCCTGCCGCGCCGCCGCCGGGCTCGTCACGCGTTTCAAAGCCGGCTTGAACGATCCGGGCCGACCGCTCGGCGTGCAGCTGCTCTGTGGGCCGACGGGCGTCGGCAAGACGGCCCTGGCCCGCGCGCTGGCGGGGTATCTTTTCGGGGCCGATGCGAAAGGCGGCGAGCAGCGCCTCATCCGGCTCGATCTGAGCGAATACGCCGTGCCCGGCTCGGCCCGCCGCCTGACGACCGCGGACGACGGCGGCCCGAGCGATCTGATCAAGCGCGTGCGCGCCCAGCCGCTCTGCGTCGTGCTCTTCGACGAAGTGGAGAAGGCCGACCCCGAGGTCTTCGACGTCCTGCTCGGGCTCTTCGACGAAGGTCGCCTGACCGATCCCTTCGGCCGCGTGACCGACTTCCGCAGCGCCGTCGTTCTGCTCACTTCCAATCTCGGCGCCGACCGCCCCGCGGCTCTCGGGTTCGGCGGCGACGACACGCCCGACTTCGCCGCCGCCGTGGCCCAGCATTTCCGCCCCGAGTTCTTCAATCGGCTCGACGAGGTGGTCGAATATCGCCCGCTTTCCGCCGAGCTCGTCCGCGCGATCGCCGCCAAGGAACTGCGCGAACTCTCCCGGCGCGAAGGCCTGGCCGCCGCCCGCCTGCGCTTCGAGCCGAGCGAGGCGCTCATCGCCGCCGTCGCCCGCGCCGGCTTCGATCACCGCTACGGCGCCCGCCCGCTGCAACGCGCCGTCGAGGAGCTGGTCGTCACCCCGCTCGCCCGCTGGCTGCTGGAGCGGCCGGCCTTGCGCGACGCCACGCTGCGTGGCGCGTGGGACGATGAGAAGCTGCGAGTGACCGTCGGCTGACTTCTTCCTTGGGCTCCGGGAAAGATTCTGCATCATCCTAGAATGCGGTTTCGCTGGATCCTCTGCGCCCTCCTGGCCGGACCTGGGCTCGGTTCCGCCGCGGCCGCTGACTGGCCCATGGCAGGCGGCAGTGCGGAGCATCGCTTCTTCTCCCCCACCGCATTTCAGCGCCGCTTCCTCGATCCGACCTGGACCTACGCGTGCGGGTTCGTTCCGAACGAGGTCTCGATCGCGGGCGGGCGCATCTTCGTGACCGGTCGCCTCCCGGACGAAACGGTCGTCGTACTCGCGCTCGACCGGGCCTCGGGGGGACTGATCTGGCGCCGTGAACTGCCGCCCGCTACGAACGTCAGTCCGGCTTCCTGGTACGAAGGCACGGTCTTCCTGCAGCGTCTGAACCCGCCCGCCGGCTCGCAATTGCTCGCGCTGGACGCCACCACGGGCGTCGAACGCTGGGCGGCGGCTCTCGGCCCGACCGATGCCGCGTCGACGGCCCTGGGTCCGGTCCCCACGGCCCTGGGCGTGTTCTTGCCAGGCGGAGCCTCCTACGATGTCGCCACCGGCGCGGCGAACTACCTGCCGGTGCAGACCGGCGTGGCGGCCGGCTGGCCGACCGTCGTCGGCTCCGCGGTCTATTCCTGCGTGGACGGCCGTTTGCTACGGCAGGACGCCACGACCGGCAGTTTGGCCTGGAGCTACCTGATTGCTGCCGGCCAAGTGGGCCAGCCCTACGTGGCGCACCAGGGCGGACGTGTTTTCGTCCTGCTCCCGGCGGGGCTCTTCGCCATCGATGTCTCCGGCCCCACCCCGGCGGAGGCGTGGCGCGTCGAATCGACCTTCGACGCTACCGTGCCGCTCGTCGTCGCGGACGGACGCGTCCTGCTCCAGCGCGGTGGACTAACCGCAGCCTACGACGCGTCAACCGGCACCGACCTGGGCGAATACAACACCGGCTCCGCCCGACTCCTCGGCACCAGCGACTCCCTGATCGCCGCGAACGCCTTCATCACCCGCGCGCTCGACCTGCCGAGCCGCGAGAGTTTCGCCACCCTCGACGCGGGCGGTGCCGCCGCGGTGGCCGACGACACGCTGATTTTGGCAGCGAGCACCATCCGCGCTTACGCGCCCTTCGTGCCTGGCCTGAGCCAGCCGCCGACCGCCACGGCTGCGACCTTTCAAGGCACCGAGAATCAAGCGCTGCCGTTGCAACTGTCAGGCACCGATCCCGAGCAGGCGCCTTTGCGGGCCGTCGTGCACAGCCTGCCGACGGCCGGTCGTCTGCACCAGACGAGCGACGGCGTGACGCCAGGGGAACCCATCACCTCGGCCCCGACGCTGGTCACCCATCCTGAGCGCCGACTAGTCTTCGTGCCTGGCACGAACGGCTTCGGCACGCCCTATGCGGTCTTCTACTTCCGCGTGAACGATGGAAAGTACAACTCCAATCCGGCGGCTGTCACCATCAACCTGAGCAACGTGAACACGGCCCCGGTGGCGGTGCCGGACCGCTTCCAGGTACTTCCAGACCGAGCTCTCGCGGCCTTCCGTCCGACCGCCAACGACTACGATCCCGACGGCGAGCCAGTGCAGTTGGTCGCCTTCGGGCAGCCCGCCCACGGCACCGTCACGCTCGTGGCGGGCGATACCCTGCGCTACGACCCCGCTTCGCCCGAGGAAAGCGTGGAGACCTTCAGCTACACCATCCGCGATGCGGCCGGCCTCACCGCCACCAGTTCGGTGACGATCGAGCGCACCCGGAGCCCGGCGGACTGGCCTGCGTCGCGCGGCAACGCGGCCCGCAGCAACTCGACCGACGCCGCTTTGGGTAGCGGGACGCTGCTCCCGAGCTGGACCTTTCCGACCGCCAGCGCCAGGGATCCGATCATCGCGGGCGGCTGCGTCTTTCTGACGGATCGCACCGGCACGCAGCCGACCGCCCTCATCGCACTGGATGCGCAAACGGGAGGTGAGGTCTGGCGGGAAATGCCGGTGTCTTTCAACGACCCCAACAACCTCAGCGTCCCTTCGTGGCACAGCGACACGCTCTACCTGCAAACCTCGCGCGGCCCGTTACTCAGCGGTTCGCTCCTGGCTCTGCAAGGATCCAACGGTCGCCAGCTTTGGCGGTCGACATTTGACGATCAGCTGTCGCGGTCCGAGAGCCCTGCGGCAACCGCCTTGGGGATCTATGTGCTCGGCGGGCTGAACGGTGGCTTGCTGGCCTTCGAACCCTCCGGCGCAGCCCGCTTCGAAACGAGTCTGCCGAGCGGATCGGGCGCCCCGAGCGTCCAAGGCAACGCGGTCTGCACCTATCTCGACGGAACGCTGCGCCGGCACGACCCGCTCACCGGCGCCGTCCTTTGGGCCCGTTATCGCGGCACGGGCTACGGGCCTCAGTTGGCCGTGCAGGACGGCGGCATGGTCTTCGTCACGCAAGCCGCCGGTGCGGTCGAAATCGTGGCCGTCGATCTCGCCACCGGACAGGAGCGCTGGCGTCGGCCGCGCTCCGCGAATGGCGGCATCGCGGCCAGCGGCGGCCTGGTTTACACCTTGGACGGGAGCCTGGTGCACGCGCGCTCCGCCGCGACCGGCGAGACGGTGGCCACAGCCCCCGGCGGCGCGGAATTGAGCTTCGGCCCCATCGTGACGCAGGACGCGGTCATCGCCGGCACCTCCGCGGAGATACGTGTCTTCAGCCGCTGGCCGCTGGTCAGCCGGGATTCGATCCCCGGGCTCACGCCGGTCGCCGCCGGCCAGGGCCTCCTCCTGGCACGTTCCACCGCGGGGCTCCACGCCTATCGCATCGTGGCCGCCGGGCAATCCGGCCCGGTCGCGCAGCCCAGCCAGTACTCCGTGTCCGAATCCGGTGCCCTGAGCATCGCGCTGCGGGGGACCGACGCCGACGGCGACCCGCTGCGTTTCGCCGTGCGCACGCTGCCTGCCTTCGGCACGCTTTACCAGACGTCGGACGGCGTGACGCGGGGCGCACGGATCGAGCGCGTGCCGTCTCACGTGCAGGATTCCGCCGGTCGCCTCATTTACGTGCCCGCTCCGAGCGGCACCGGATCGGGAGCAGGCAGCTTCACCTTCACCGCGCACGATGACGGCACCGCTTCCTCGCCGGCCGAAGTGCGCATCGACGTTCGGGCGGAACCGCACGCGCCGCTGGCGATCGACGACCTCATCGCCCTGCGCCCGGGCGAGATTCTAGACGATTTCTCACCCGAGGCCAACGATCGCGACCCCGACGGCGACACGCTCGTGCGGATCGGCTCGACGCAGCCCGCCCGGGGTGCCGTCACCGCGACCCGCGGGGGCGGCTTGCGCTACACGCCGGCGGTCGATTTCCGCAGCGGCACGGACGCCTTCCAATACACGATCCGCGACAGCACTGGCCTCGAAGCGACCGCCACCGTGCGGATCGTGGTCGATCCGGAATTCGGGCGCGACTGGCCCACCTTCGGCGCCGGCCCTGAGCACACGGGTTTCCGACCGATGCGACTGGGCCGAAACGCCTTCACCGCCCTGTGGTCACGAGATTTCGGCCGGCCACCGCGGCAGGCCACGGTGGTCCAGGGGACGGCCTTCGTGAGCCAGAGCGCCAGCGGCGCGACCTATCCGCGTTATGTGACCGCCCTCTCCACGCTCGACGCCACCAGCGGGGTGGAGACCGCCCGCCAGACCTTCCAGGATTCGGCCTCGAGCATGTCTCAGGCCACCTGGTTCGGAGGTCGGGTGTATCAATACTGGGCCAGCCCGAACGGAGGCTACTTCTACGCCTTCAGCGGCGCCACCGGTCGATTGCTGGCCGGGGGCGGACCGACCAGCAATGCCAGCGGCGCCTACCTCGCGCCGGTGGTCGACCAGACCGGAATCTACAGCGCGGGTCTCGTCGGAGGCGGCTTCAGCGGGCACGCGCTCGGCAGCCTGAGCCGCCTCTTCTCGACCCCGCTGGAGAATCAAAACGTCTGGACCCCGGCGCTGCACCAAGGCCGACTGCTGACCTTCGTCGGCGGAACGCTGCGTGAACACGAGCGGACCAGCGGCGGCATTCTCTGGAGCCTGCCGCTGGGGGGCATCTCCCTCGCCTCGCTTTCGAACGGCCGCACCATCGCCTGCGAGGACGGCCTGGCCTTCATGATCAACGAGGCGATCCCCGCGCCGGCGGGAAATCAGGAACTCGTGGCCGTCGACCTGGCGAACCGCGCCGTCCTCTGGCGCCAGCGCGGCACCTTCGCCGGCACGCCGGCGCTGGCGCACCAGGCGGTCTTCGCGCTCTCGGGCAACTCGGTGCGCGCCTTCGACCGGACCAACGGCCAGCCGCTCGCGACTTGGACGGCGCCAGCCTCGGCGGGCTTCATCCTCCAGCCGATCCTGACCAACGACACACTCGTCGCCTATTCGTCGTCTCAAACCTTCGTCTTCGATCTCTTCCCGCCCGCGCTGCGGCAGACCATTCCCTACGGCGGCGAGGTGAGCTTCGCCGGCGACCGCCTGTTCGTCAGTTCGTTCGACCAGCTGCGGGTCTTCGCCACGCCCGCCGGCGTTGTCCCGGCGCTCGTGAATTTCGCGCCGCCTCCCGGAGCCTACGCGGGTGCCACGGCGGTCACGCTGACTTCCTCCACCGGCGCGGCGATTCGCTACACCACCGATGGCACTGCGCCGGATGCGTCCAGCGCGCTCCTCGCCTCGGGCCAAAGCCTGAACCTGCGCGGCAGCGCCCGTCTGCGCGTCGCCGTCGAAGCAGCCCTTCCCCTCGGGCTGCAGGAGTCGGCGGGGGCATTCTACCAGATCGCCGACAGCGACGGCGACACGCTGCCCGACTGGTGGGAGTTGGTCCATTTCGGCGCGCTGAACGCGACCAATGGGTTCAGCGACAAAGATGGCGATGGCGTCAGCGATTTCGACGAGTTCCTCGCGGGAACCGACCCGCGCGACCCCCGTGACGCTCTGCGCCTGGCCATCGCGCCGACGGAGACAGGCGAACTGCGTCTCTCGTGGAGCGGAAAGGCGGGTTGGATTTATCGGCTGGAATCCTCGGCCGACGCCCAAGCCTGGCTTCCCGCCTCTGCCTGGCTCGAAGGCTCGGGCGCCTCGCAGGAGCACGTGTTGCCGCGCTCCGAGACGCGCCGCTTCCTCCGCCTGCGCGCTCAGGCGCGCTGACCGGGAGCGCTATTTCACCGGCCAGCCAAAGTGCAGCCAGCAGCGCATGCTGAAGTACGCGATGGCGCCGGTCAGCGGCAGGGTCAGCACCCAGGCCCAGAGAATGCGGTGGATGACGGGCAGGTTGAGCGCGGAGAAGCGCTTGGCGCAGCCGACGCCCATGATGCTGGTGCTGATGGCGTGGGTGGTCGAAACCGGCATACCGAAGCCCTGCGCGGCCATGAGCACGCTGGCCGCGGTGGTCTCGGCGGCGAAGCCGTGGATGGGCTGCAGCTTCACCATCTTGTGGCCCATGGTCTTGATGATGCGCCAGCCGCCCGCGGCGGTGCCGGCGGCCATGACGAGGGCGCAGGTGACTTTGATCCAGAGCGGAATCTGATCGCCCTTCGCGCCCAGCGACTCGGTCCGCAGGAAGGCGAGGAAATCGGGCGCCTGATCGAGCGCGCCGGCCTTGGTGGCGGCCACCAGCGCGAGGGCGATGATGCCCATGGTCTTCTGCGCGTCGTTGCTGCCGTGACTGAAGCCCATGTAGCCCGCGCTGATCAGCTGCAGCTTGCCGAAGACGCCGCTCACCACCACCGGCCGCCAGCGCCGCACGAGGATGTAGAGGGCCCACATGATGAGGAGGCCGAGGACGAAGCCGAAGACGGGCGAGGTGACCATCGGCACGATCACCTTCGGTATGAGTCCATCGGCCTTATACCAGGGCATCCCGGCCTTCGGCGCGTACCAGATCAGGGCCGACCAGTTCGAGGCGCCGGCCGGGAGGAGATCGTGCGCGGCCGCCATGGTCGCGCCGCAGAGGCCGCCGACCATCGCGTGCGTGCTGCTGGAGGGCAGGCCGAACCACCACGTGAGCAGATTCCAAACGATGCCGCCGATGAGCGCGCAGACGATGACCGCGGTCGTGACCCAGGTGGCGTGCACGAGGCCGGTCGAGATCGTCTTGGCCACCGCCGTGCCCCAGAGCGCGCCGATGAGATTGGTGAAGGCCGCCAGCAGGATGGCCTGGCGCGGGGTGAGGACCTTGGTCGAGACGACCGTGGCGATGGAATTCGCCGTGTCGTGGAAGCCGTTGATGTACTCGAACAGCAGCGCAACGAGGACGACGATGAGGACGAGCGTCATCGCAGCGGCGGGTTAGGCGTTCTTCAGCGCGACGTGGAAGACGACGTAGCCGGCATCGCGGCAGCGGTCGATCGCCTTCTCCAGCAGCTCGTAGATGTCCTTCCAGAACACCACCACGCGCGCCTCCGAGACGTCGCGATAGAGATTGCTGAGCAGCTCGTTCATGATGCGATCGGCCTCGGCTTCGATGGCCTGCAGCCGCTCGTAGTCGCCCTTGATGTCCTCACCGTGCGCCTTGTCACGCAGCTCGGCGACCATCTTGGCCACCACGCCGCCGGCCTGGCCGAGGAGTTCGAGCTGCCGGCCCACCGTCTCCATGTTCACGCCGGCGGGGCTGATGGAGAGCCGCTCGGCGATCTTCTCCACGTTCTTGGATATCTTGTACAACGCCGAGTTGAGCGCCTCGATGTCCTCCGGCTCGATGGGCGTCATGAAGACCTTGCAGAGCGCCTCGGTGATCTCGCGGCTGATCACCTTGTGCTTCTGCCGGCTGATGGCGATCTCGTTGCGCGCCGTGCTCGAATCGCCCGACAGCCGCGGCAGCAACTGGCTGAGCTGGCCGGTGGTGAGCTTTGCCTGATTGCTGCTGGCCTCCAGCAGGCGAAAGAAGGTGTCGTCGCGACCGAGCAGTTGATTCAACCAGGACATGGGAGAGAGGGAGAAAATGACCGGCCTTGAGCGATCCGGGGGTGGGTAGCTTCGGCCAAAACTGCGCCCGACGCGAGGGAAACCGCAGCTTCCGGGCAGCCCCTTGCTTCGTTCAGGTCCGACCCGGCGGCTGCTCCGATGGTCCGCCGAAATCCGCCGGCAGACGGTCCGGCGCGTAGGACCGCTCCTTGCTGGTGCCGAATTGCGCCCCGGCGACCAGCAGGAGCAGGCCCAGGGGCACCACGGTAGCCCAGGAGATTCCGCCCGCGGATTGCCGCCCGAGCCAGACGATGAAAATCAGCCCGGCCGCCCCGACGAGCAGCATGAGCGCATTGAATGCACGCCAGGCGGGCGCATCGCCACGGACGAAGCGACAGGTCGGCGCGCGGGGCGCGAGGCGTTCATGAAGCTGCCGCAGGAAGGCGTGAAACTCCGCGTGCTGCTCGCGAAACGTGGCTAAGGAGACGTAGGAGTTGTCGGGAATCGTCAGCACGCGGCCGTTGCGCAGGGTGAGCTCGCAGACGCGCAGGTTGCGCGCCTCCGAGCTGATCGCCCGCAGCCGGACCTGGGTGATGAACTCCCACGGCACCAGTTCGGGCGGACGCGGCTCGGCGGCGAGCGTGCGCAGCTCGAGCGCCTCGTCGGTCAGACGCCACTCGCAGGTGTCCTCCACCGCGCTGTAGCGCGTGACGTAGGGCGGCGGCGCGCTCATCGCTCCACGATCTCGCGCGCGCCGTCGGGAGCGAGCCGGAAGTCGAACCAACGCGTGCCTTCGGGCAGCAGTTCGGGGAATTTGTCGGCCCACTCCAGCACGCAGACGCCGCCGGCTTCGAGGTAGTCGTCGAACCCCAGCCCGAGTGCCTCCTCCGCGGAGGCCAGCCGATAGAGATCGAAATGGAAGACCGGCAGGCGGCCGCCGCGATACTCGTGCAAGAGCGTGAAGGTCGGGCTGGTCACTTCCGCGTCGGCGCCGAGGCCCTGACAGACGCCTTTGACGAAATGCGTCTTTCCCGCGCCGAGGTCGCCGCAGAGCGCGAGGATGGTGCCCGGCGTGCAGGCCTCGCCCACGGCGCGGCCAGCGACGAGGGTGTCGGCGACGGATTCGGAACGCATGCGGGCGAATCGCATCGCCCGAAAGCGGGCGCAACGAAACTCGCCAGCGCCGTGCCTCCCTCAGGCGAAATGATCGAACCCGCGCGGCAGATCGTGCCCCTCCTCCGCCGGCGTGAGCGAGCCGATCCGCGTCAGGCGGACATCGGGAAAACGCGCCGCGAAGCGCTTGGCCAGCCGCGCCTCGTGTTTGGGCGCGAGGCTGAAGAGCAGCTCGTAGTCCTCGCCGTCGCGGATGGCGTCCGAGACGCTGCAGCCCTCGCGCACTGGCAGCGCCTCGCGTTCGACGCGGAAGCCGGTCCCGCTGGCCCGCGCGAGGCGCGGCAGATCGCTGCCGAGGCCGTCGCTCAGATCCATCATGGCGCGGATGGGGAAATGCTTGGCCAGCCAGCGCGCCTCCTCCAGCCGGGGCCGAAAGAAGAGATGCCGGCCGCTGACGAAGGAACCGCCCAGCGTGCCCGTGACGAAAAGGGAATCGCCCGCATGCCCGTCCAGCCGCGTCGGGCAGCGCTCCGGGACGGCCTCGCCCGTGACCGAGACCGAAATCCAGAGTGGCCCGTCGGTGCGGGTCGTCTCGCCGCCGGCGATGAGCACATTGAACTCGCTCGCGCACCGCGCCAGGCCCCGGTAGATCCCCTGCACGCGCTCCAGCGTCGTGTGCCCGGGCATGGCCAGCGTGACCAGCGCGTGCAGCGGCCTGGCCGCGCAGGAGGCCAGATCGCTCAGCGGTCGTGCCAGCGCTTTCCAGCCGATCTGCCCCGGCGGCGTGGCCGGGAGGAAATGCCGGCCTTCGACGACGCAATCGGTCTTCAGCAGCAGATGTTTCCCGCCCTTCAGCAGCCCGCGGACGATGGCGCAATCGTCCCCCTCGCCCGCTCCCGCCACCAGCGAGGCATCGAACGTCAGTCGTGGCGGCAGCTCGGCCAGCAGCGCGCGCAGCAACTGATCCTCCGGCATTCCGGCAACGGTGGGCATGGCGGACACTGGCAAGGCGAGGGAGCGCGCGAAAGCGCAAAGCTCGGCATTCGAGCGCACCCGGCCCGGCCCCGCAGGCGGAAAAGTGTGACAAGCTCGTGACCGACCGCCTTACCGCGAGGACTCTCCGCCCGACCGGAGCAATTCGCTCAGGGTCTCGAGGAGCGCGGTCGCATCGTAGGGCTTCAGCAGGGTCTTCTGCACGCCGAGCGGCGTGAGGGCTTCGGTCTGTCGCTTCTCGCCCAGCCCGGTCGACGCGATGATCGGCAGCGCGGGATCCATGCGCCGCAGGCTGCGGATGAAGTTGAGGCCGTCGAGCACCGGCATCATGAGGTCGGTCAGCACCGCCGCCACCTTCGGATCCTGGGTGTAGACGGCCAGTCCCTCGGCCCCGTTCGCGGCCGTCAGCACGCGGTAGCCCGCGTTTTCCAGAATCAGGCGCGCTGCGGTCAGCACCGCCGGTTCGTCGTCCACCACCAGCACGGTTTCGCCGCGGGCGCGGGGAAACTCGGGCAGGGCGGTGTGGGCGGCGGACGAGTGGCCCCCTTCCGCCGCAGGGAGATGGATCTGAAAGGTCGTGCCCTCCCCGGACTTGCTCTCCAGCTGAATGGCTCCGCCGTGGCTGCGCACGATGCCGAGCACCGTCGAGAGCCCGAGCCCCGTGCCACCCCCGACGCCCTTGGTCGTATAGAACGGCTCGAAAATGTGTTCGGCCACGGCCGGCTCGATGCCCGTGCCGGTGTCGCTGACCTCGAGGAGGACGTGCGGCCCGGCCCGCAGGCCTGGCAGGCGCCCGGCGCCCTCGGCATCGAGCTCCACATTGCGCGCGCTCAGCACCAGCCGGCCGCCCTCGGGCATGGCGTCGCGGGCGTTGACGCAGAGATTGAGCAGCACCTGGTGGAGCTGGGTGGCATCGCCCAGCACGGGGTGCAGCGGACGCTCGATGCGACCCTCCAGCGAGATCGATTTGGGAAAGGTCTCCTGCAGAATCCGGAGCACCTCGGAGATGGCGGCGTCGATGCGCAGCAGCCCGCGCGCGCCCTCGAGCCCGCGCCCGAAGGCGAGGACCTGCCGGACGATCTCCGCGCCCCGCTGCGCGCTGACCTCGATGGTCGAGACGATGCTCTCGCGCTGGGCGGGGTCGAGCTCCAGGCGGAGCAGCGGGGCCGACATCATGATCGGCGAGAGGATGTTGTTCAGGTCGTGCGCGATGCCGCTCGCGAGCGTGCCGATGCTCTCCATGCGCTGCGCCCGCAGAAAGCGCGCCTCGAGGTTGCGCTGCTCGGTCACGTCGATGTTGATGACGAGCACCGCGCTGGGCTCTCCCTCGTCGTCCCGGATGAGCGTCGCATGGCTGCCGACCGTGAGCGTGCCGCCGCTTTTCGTGGCGTGCTTCTGCTCCCCGCGCCACTCGCCGCAGCGCAACAGGTCCTCGTCCATCGCGCTGTTGCCCGACGGATCACCCAGCAGCAGCTCCCCCATGTCCCCGCCGGCCGTCTCCGCGGCGGTCCAGCCGTACATGCGCTCGGCTCCACGGTTCCAGAACTTGATGGTCCCGCCCGGCAGCTCGCGCACGATGATCGCCTCGCGGGCGTGCTCCAGCATGGCGGCCTGCTCGCGAACGCGCTCCAGCGCCTGCTTTCGTTCGGTCACGTC
>JAFEGM010000086.1:334-9429 GCA_018240025.1 Verrucomicrobiota bacterium | reverse complement strand
GTGTTGTTCCAGACGATGTCGCGCAGCCGGCCGTCCCGCGTTTCGATCGGGTTCTCGTGGTGCGGCTTGATCGTCTGGCGCGCGAGGTGAGCCAGAAAACGCTCCCGAATCTCCGGCTGCCCGGAGAGAAAGCGCTCGAACCAGTCGCAGCCCACCACTTCCTCCCGCGTCCAGCCGGTGAGCTGGAGGAGATGGTCGTTGCAGAAGGTTACGCGGCCCTGCGGATCGAGCGTGATGGCGATGAGCGCGACATTCTCCAGCATGTCGCGGAAGCGGCGATCCGACTCCCGCAGCGCATCCTCGGCCTGCTTGCGCGCGGTCACATCCCGCTGAATACCGAGAAAGCGCGCCGGCCCGTCCGTGGTGGAGAGCGGCACGATCGAGAGCTCGTTCCAGAATTTGCTGCCGTCCTTGCGGTAGTTCAGGATCTCGCCGTCGAACGAGCGCCCCTCGTGCAGCGCCTGGCGAATGGCGGCGATCATCCCCGGATCGGTCTCCGGCCCCTGCAGGTGCGCACAGGTCCGCCCGAGCATGTCCTCCTCCCCGTAGCCCGTCACAGCGCGGAAGCTGCCATTGGCGTAGACCACCCGGCGGTGCTCGTCGCAGATGATTACACCCTGGGAAATTTGGGAGAGCGCCTCCTCGCGCAGCCGCAGCGTTTCGAAGGTGACCCGACGCTCCCGCTCGAGCCGGCCTTTTTCCAGCGCGTGCTCGACCGCCAGCCCGAGCCGCCCAAGCCGGTCCTTGAGGAGGTAGTCGGTCGCGCCCTGCTTCATGGCGGCCACGGCCGTCTCTTCGCCGATGGTTCCGGAGATGAGGATGAACGGAATTTCCCGCCGACGCTCCTGCACGAGCTCCAGCGCCCGCAGGCCCGAGAACTGCGGCATCGCGAAGTCGGACAGGATGATGTCCCAGCCGCCCGCCAGCTGGGCGAGGAATGCTGCCTCGGTGTCCACCCGCTGCCACTCGAGGACGTAGCCCGCGCGTCGCAGCTCCAGCAGTACCAGTTCGGCGTCGTTCGGTCGGTCCTCGACCAGCAGCACTCGAAGCGAGCGGGGCATGTCAGGCCAGCCTCGGCGGTTGATTGAGCAGCAGCCAATACATGCCGAGACCCTGCACCGCCTCCACGAAGCGCTCGAAGTTGACCGGTTTCACGATGTAGCTGTTCACGCCAAGAGCGTAGCTTTCGATCAGGTCGTTCTGCTCGCGCGAAGAGGTCAGCATGACCACCGGAATCCCGTGCGTGCGCGGGTCGCCCTTGATCCGCCGGAGCACCTCCAGGCCGTCCACCTTCGGCAGCTTGAGGTCGAGGAGAACGACCTTGGGCGTTTCCTCGATCCGGCGGCCGGCATGCGGGCCTTCGCAGAAGATGTAATCGAGCGCCTCCTCACCGTCGCGGGCGACCTGAATGCGATTCGACAGGTTCGCTTTCCGCAGCGCGCGCTGGGCCAGTTCCAGGTCGAGCGGGTTGTCCTCGACCAGCAGGATTTCCACCAGGGAATCAGTCGGCATGAGCATCTTTCAGAGTGAAGAAAAACGTGGCCCCGCGGCCGACGGCAGACTCCGCCCAAACTTCGCCGCCGTGCCGATGGACGATTCGTTGCACAATGGCGAGCCCCACACCAGTACCCTCGTAGTCTTCGGCCCGATGCAGGCGCTGAAAGACGCCGAAGAGCTTGCCGGCGTAGCGCATGTCGAAGCCCGCGCCGTTGTCGCGCACGAAGAACACGGTCGCGCGGCCCTCGGTGCGGGTGCCCACCTCGATGACTGCGGGCGACTGGTGCCGGGTGTATTTGATCGCGTTCGAGAGCAGGTTGACCCAGACCTGCCGGAGCAGCGCCGGATCGCCTTCGCAGGCCGGCAGCGGCCCGACGCGGAGGTCGATGGTGCGGTCCGGCGCATGGCTCAGTTGATCACGAACGATGTCTCCGACCAAGCTGGAAGTGTCGACCTCCCGTCGAGCCAGCGGCTGGCGCGACAGGCGCGAGAAGTTCAGCAGATCGTCGATCAGCGCCCCCATCTGCCCCGCGCTGTCGCGGATGATCTGCAGGTAGCGCTGCCCCTCCGACGGCAGGAGGGAACCAAACTCTTCCGCGGTCGCCCGCGAGAATCCGTCCATCGCCCGCAGCGGCCCGCGCAGGTCGTGCGAGACCGAATAGGAAAACGACTCGAGTTCCTTGTTGGCGGCCTCGAGTTCGATGGTGCGGGCCTTCACCCGCTCCTCGAGATCCGCATTCAGCCGATGAATGCGCTCCTCCGCCGCTTTCCGGGTGCTGATGTCGAGCGCGAAAGCCGCCACTCCGTCGCCGGAGGGATAGATCCGGATGTCCAGCCAGAGCTGCGCGAGCACGGAATACGTTTCGAAGGCGACCGGCACCCTTTTCTCCATCGCCTGTCGGTAGTTGGCTTCGGTCGGCGTGCCGACGATGTGCGGGAATTCGTCCCACAACCTTCGACCAAGGAGCGCCTCCCGCCGACGTCGAAGCAACATCTCGCCGCGGTCGTTCACGAAGGTGAATCGCCAGTCGGCGTCGAGCGCAAAGACGGACTCCGACATTCCCTGCACGATCTCCGCCAGCCGCCGGTCCGTCGCGTGCAGCTGCGCCTCCTTCTCGCGCAGCTGGGCCTCCGTGCGCTTCCGCTCCGTGATGTCCCGCGTCACCGTCGCCAGGTATTGCGGCTCCCCGTCGCCATCGCGCAAGAGGAAGGCCGTGCGAAACACGTCCAACAGTTCGCCCGTCTCGAGGTGCCGCAGCTGCATCTCGCCTTCCCAAAGCCCCTTTTCGCGCACGGTCGGGATGGCCACCTGTAGAAAAAAGTCCCGCCATTCCAGAGGCACATAGTCCGTAAACAGCAGTTGCCGCGGATCGGCCCCGTCGGCGAAGCCGATCATCCTGCGACCGCCGGGGTTCAGGAAGGTGACCCGCCCGTCGAGTTCGGCGATACCGATGAAATCGTTGCTGTGTTCGACCAGCCTGGCGAGCTTGCCACGTTCCTCATCCGCTCGGCGACGAGCGGTGACATCCAGCACGATCGAAATCGAGCACGCTTCGCCGCGCAGCTGAACCACCTTGGTAGACAGCCGAACAAAGATTTGCCGGCCCGCGCGCGTACGCGCCTCGAGTTCCTCGATCTGCACGGCACCTTCGGCATTGAGTTGCTCGCGAATCCGCTGGACCGAAGCCGGCGGGAGCAGGCCCGCATCCACCAGCGTGTGGCCGACGATTTCCTCGCGTTGGCACTCGAAGATGCGGAGGAAGGAGTCGTTGACCTCGAGGTTGATCAGATCCCGGCGGCGATTGATCGCGACGCCTGCCGGGCTGAAGCGAAAAGCGGCGGAAAACAGTTCTTCGCTGTCGCGGAGCGCCTCCTGCGCCTCCTTCTGGTCCGAGATGTCGCGCGCCACCTTCGAGGCGCCGATGATCGTCCCGTCCGCATCCCGGATGGGCGAGACGGTGACGGAGACGTCGATCAGCCGGCCGTCCTTGCGCCGACGGACGGTCTCGAAATGCTCCGCTGCCTCCCCGCGTCGGATCCGGCTCATGATTTCGCGCTCGTCCGAAGCCCGCTCGGGCGGAATGACGAGCGAGATCGGCGACCCGACCATCTCCGCGGCGGAGTACCCGAAAATGCGCTCCGCTCCGGCATTCCAGGTCTTCACCTGCCCGTTGAGGTCCTTGCCCACGATCGCGTCGTAAGACGATTCCACGATGGCGGCGAGTTCGGCGGCCGCGGCCTCAGCGCGCTTCCGCTCGGTCACGTCGCGCAGGATGACGGTGTAGATCTTCTCGCCCGCCACATCGATCTGCGAAATGGAGGCCTCGATGGGGAACTCCTCCCCGTTGGACCGGCGGGCGACCAGATCGCCCAGCGACCGCATGGAGCGCGAGGTCTCGCCCGTCGAGCCGAAGCTTTCGATGTGGCCGCGGTGCTGCTCGCGAAAGCGCGCCGGCAGGAAGCGGTCGAGCGAGCCACCCAGGGCCTCGGCCGAGGTGCAGCCGAAAAGCCGCTCCGCGGCATTGTTGAAGAGGACGATGCGCTGGGAGGCATCCACGCTGATGATGGCGTCCATCGCCGAGCTGACGATACCGCCCATCCGCGCCTCGCTTCGACGGACCGATTCATGGCTGCGCGCCAATTCCTCGGTCCGCTCCTGCACGCGGGATTCGAGCAGGCGGTTCGCTTCCTGCAGCTCCGCCCGGGCGCGGCGTCGGCCAGCCAGATCGCGCTCGAAGGCGAAGAGCGAGACCGCCGTGGCCGCCAGCGCCAGCAGACTGCCGCCGAAGATGACTCCCGTGGTCAGGAGGCGCGAATGCTGGAGTTCTTCGATGCGCTCCGCGAGCAGACCGCGCTCGGCCGTCGCCATCTCCTGCGCCCGCATCCGAACGAGATCGTGCTGGGCCTTGCCGAGCCCGCCCGCGATGGCCGCCTGGACCGCGGACAATCCCCCGGTGCGCCGCGCCTCGATCGCTTCCGACAGGGTCTGCAGGCGCTGACGCACCAGTTGCTCCAGCGTGCGCGCGTGGCCGCTCTGCCAGGGGCTGCTGGCCGCAGCGAGGACGTGGAGTTCCCGCAGATCGGATTCCGCGCGACGCTGAGCCTCCGTGTATGGCTCGAGATAGGCTGGATCGCCCATCAGCGCGTAGCCGCGCTGGGCGGTTTCGGCGTCGGTCACGAGCGCGACCAGCGTATGCACCGCCGCGATGAGCGCCTCCGACTGTCGGGTGGCCTCGGCGCTTTGGTGCAGTCGGTTGAGGCTGCCATAGGAAAACACGGCCACCACGCCCACGCAGCCGAGTGCGAGGGCGAAGCCGGCCCGCAGCATCCGCTCGATCGTCCCGGTCGTCGGCGCCCCCAGCGGGGCGATCGCCCGGCCCCGCGAACCGGCGAGCAGGCTCACGATCAACCCCGCCGCGATCAGAGCCAGCCAATGCAGCACATCGGCCGCATCGCTGAGACTGAGGCTGAAGTAAGGCGGGAGGAGAAAATAGTTCGAGCCGAGCGCCGCGAGGGCCGTAGCCAGCAGACCCGGGCCGCGTCCGCCCACGTGAGCGCTCAGGACGATCGGGATGATCAGCAGGACGAGGAGCGGTCGGGCTGGCCCCCCTCTCTCGGCCCACACGCGGACCGCCAGCATGCCCAGCGTCAGGATGACCGCGAGGACGTAGGGCCGCCAGCGATAGCGCCACAGCCAGGGCAGCGGGCCGCGCGTGCCGACCTCAGCCGATTCGGAGGACGGCTCCGGCGAAATCTTGACAGGATAGGGCGGGGTCAAGGCGGTGGCGGGAGCAGGGCCGATGTTTCAGCAAGGCCACCCCGATCCCAGGCGGGAATCGTGCCGCCTTGCGGGACGGGAGACAAGAAAACTGGCGAATACTGGCGACCACCCCAGAACCCGTGCAGTGCCCTGCGGCGACGAATGTTCGCCGTCCTGCTGAGAGGCTTGCTCATCCAGGTCGTGAACCGGTCCGTTCGAGGTTCGGCCGGCCGAGTGCCGCGCGGGGTCGGCGCTCAGAGCGAGCCGCGAACCGCCGGCCGGATGGCATCGGCCGGCGGCTGAACAGCAGATTCCAGGTTCACCCCTGCGGCGGCGCGAGAGGCGGGATCGTGGGGCTGGCGGGCGCGGCCGGCTGGTCTTCTTCGGCCGGGCGCAGGCCCTCGCGGCGGGGCTGGTAGCCGATGCGAGCCAGTTCGGGGGTTTGGTCGGCGTCGCGGGAGGCGGAACAGTAGAAGAAACGAACGCGGTGGAGGGTGGTCTGGGCCATCGCGCAGATGGGAAGGCGGCCGAAAGCGCATCGCTTCTTCGATTCCTCGCCGCAGGCACGAGCTCCCTGTCGTCCTCCTCTTCGTCTTCGCCCTCGAAGTGGCCGTCGCCGCAGGCGCAAACCTCCCTTCGTCCTCGTCGTCGTCATCGTCCTCGTCCTCGCCCTCGAAACGACCAGCCGCCGCAGGCGCAAACTCTCCTTCGTCCTCGTCGTCGTCCTCGTCCTCGTCCTCGCATCGACCCTTCGCCGCAGGCGCAAACCTCCCTTCGTCCTCGTCGTCGTCCTCGTCCTCGCCCTCGAAACGACCAGCCGCCGCAGGCGCAAACTCTCGCCCCCGGCCAAACCCGCGTCGTGACCACGCGTCTCGTCCCGCAGCGTCGGACGCTGAAAATGCTCGAACGCGGGAAGATCGAGTAGGAGACCGCCGAAGCAGATTCCGCGACCCCCGCGTCACTCGGATTTCCGGCGACCGGGCAGCGGCGGCCCCGAAAACAAAACGCCGCGCCAGCTTGCGCTGACGCGGCGTCGAGAGTGTTTCTTTGGGCTTCGAACTTCGAGCTTACCTCGAGTTTCGAGCTTCGAGTTTCGGGTTTTCCTTAAGCCGCTTCCTCGTCGTCGCCCACGGGCGCGAGCTCCGGGATGGGCTCGCCGAGCGCCACGATGTTCGTCTGCCGGTGGCCCGGGAAGCCCGTGCCGGCCGGGATCAGATGACCCATGATGACGTTCTCCTTGAAGCCGCGGAGGTTGTCGACCTTGCCGAGGGTGGCGGCCTCCGTGAGCACGCGGGTCGTGTCCTGGAAGCTGGCCGCGGAAATGAACGAATCGGTCTCGAGGCTGGCCTTGGTGACGCCGAGGAGCACGGGGCTCGCCTCGGCGGGCTTGCCGCCCTGGGCGATGACGCGCTTGTTCTCGAGGTCGAAGTCGAGGCGGTCGACCTGATCGCCCCAGAGGAGCGTGGTGTCGCCCGGATCGGTGATCTTCACCTTGCGCAGCATCTGGCGGATGATGATCTCGACGTGCTTGTCGTTGATCTCCACGCCCTGGAGGCGGTAGACCTCCTGCACCTCGTTGACGAGATACTCCTGCAGCGCCTGCGGCCCGAGGATGTCGAGCAGATCGCCGGGCACCGGTGCGCCGTCGGTCAGCTGCTGACCCTTCTTCACGAAGTCGCCCTTGGAGACGATGACGTGCTTGTTGGCCGGGATGAGATGCTCCTCCTCCGCGCCGGACTCCGGGTCGCGGACGAGCAGCTTGCGCTTGCCTCGCACGGTGCCGCCGATCTCGACCACACCGTCGACCTTGGCGATTTCGCAGGCGTCCTTCGGGCGGCGAGCCTCGAAGAGCTCGGCCACGCGCGGCAGACCGCCGACGATGTCCTTGGACTTGGCGATCTTGCGCGGGGTCTTGGCGAGCTGCTGACCCGCCTTGGCGTGGTCGCCCTCTTCCACCGTCAAGACGGCGCCGGCCGGGACCGAGTAGCTGGCGAGGACCTCCTTGGTCTTCTCGTCCACCACCACGATCTGCGGATGCAGGTCTTCCTTATGCTCGATGACGACCGTGGCCATGTTGCCGGCCTGGTCCTTCTCGCGCTTGACCGTGACGCCCGAGATCATGTCGCGGAACTCGATCAGACCCGACTTCTCGGTGAGCACGGGGACGTTATACGGATCCCACGTGACGAAGGTGGCGCCTTTCTTGACGTGGCCACCGTCCTCGATGCTGATGACCGACCCGAGCACGATGGTGTAGCGCTCGAGTTCGCGGCCGTCCTTGGCGTTGACCGTGACGTAGCCGTTCTTGTTCAGGGCGACGAAGTGGCCGTTCATGTCCCGCACGACCTTGAGGTCGGAGTAGCGGACGGTGCCCTCGTTCTTCGACTTGATCATCGGCTGCTTGAACGTCTGCGAAGCCGCGCCACCGACGTGGAACGTACGCATCGTCAGCTGAGTGCCGGGCTCGCCGATCGACTGGGCGGCGATGATGCCGACCGCCTCGCCGAGCTTGACCATGCGACCGGTCGCCAGATTGCGGCCGTAGCAGAGCGCGCAGACGCCACGCTCGTTTTCGCAGGTCAGCACCGAACGGATCTTGAGCTGCTCGGCGCCCATCGCGACGACGGCCTGACCGGCCTTCTCCTCGATGAGATCGCCCGCCTTGACCACGATGTTGCCGGTGACCGGGTCCTTCACCGTCTCGCAGCTGACGCGGCCGACGATGCGGGTGCCGAGGTCGACGACTTCCTGGTCGCCGTCGTAGATCGAGTTGACCGTGATGCCGTTGGTCGTGCCGCAATCCTCGGACGTGATGATCACGTTCTGGGCGGCGTCGACCAGCTTGTGGGTCATGTAGCCCGAGTCGGCGGTCTTGAGCGCGGTGTCGGCCAGACCCTTGCGGGCGCCGTGGCTGGAGATGAAGTACTCCAGCACCGTCAGACCCTCGCGGAAGTTCGAGGTGATCGGCTGCTCGATGATCGAGCCGTCGGGCTTGGCCATGAGGCCGCGCATACCGGCGAGCTGCTTGATCTGCGTGCGGTTGCCGCGCGCCTTCGAGTCCACCATCATGAACACCGGATTCGCCTCGGCGCGGCCGCCGTTGTGGCGCAGCGCGCTGAAGGTGAGCTTGGTGATCTCCTCACCGGTGTGCGTCCACTGGTCGATGATCTTGTTGTAGCGCTCGCGCTCGGTGATGATGCCCTTGCGGAACTGCTTGTCGACTTCGGCGATGAGCTTGTGGGCCTTCTCGATTTCGCCCTGCTTCTCCTCCGGGATGATCATGTCCGTGATGCCGATCGAAACGCCGGCACGCATGGCCCAGTGGAACCCGAGGTTCTTGAGCTTATCGAGCGTCTCCACCGTGCCCGCCTGGCCGATGGCCTGGTAGGTGCGCAGGATGATGTCCGAGAGCTGCTCCTTGCCCGCGGCGCGGTTGAAGAAGCCGAGCTGGATCGGCCAGATGCCGTTGAAGATGACGCGACCGGCGGTGGTCTCGAGATGCTTCTTCTCGGCGTCGCCGTAGATCGTCTTCTTGCCGAAGTTCGGGTTCCGGAAGCGGATCTTGTCGTGGATCTTGATCGACTTTTCGGCCAGGGCGAACTCCACCTCCGAAGCCTCGGAGAAGAGCGGCAGACGGTCGGGCTCCTTGGCACCCTCGACCTTGCGCGGCTCCTGCGTCAGGTAGTAGCACCCGAGCGGAATGTCCTGCGAAGGCGTGGTGATGGGCTTGCCGGACGACGGGCTGAAGATGTTGTTCGGCGACAGCATGAGCAGTCGTGCTTCCATCTGCGCCTCGATCGAGAGCGGCACGTGCACCGCCATCTGGTCGCCGTCGAAG
>JAFEGM010000086.1:0-289 GCA_018240025.1 Verrucomicrobiota bacterium | reverse complement strand
CGCGCGGTTCAGCAGGACCGGGTGGCCCTTGGTCACCTCCTCGAGAATGTCCCAGACCTCGGTGGTCTGCTTCTCGATCAGCTTCTTGGCGCTGCGCACGGTGTGCACGTAGCCCAGCTCCTTGAGGCGGCGGATGATGAACGGCTCGAAGAGCACGAGCGCCATCTTCTTGGGCAGACCGCACTGGTGGATCTTGAGCTCTGGCCCGATGACGATGACCGAGCGGCCCGAGTAGTCGACGCGCTTGCCCATCAGATTCTGGCGGAAGCGGCCGCCCTTGCCCTTTATC
>JAFEGM010000085.1 GCA_018240025.1 Verrucomicrobiota bacterium | reverse complement strand
ACCCACTCGATTCAGCGAGGAGCCATCTTTGGGAGCCTGTCCGCTATTCCGGGAAGCCCGGTGGCTATGTTTGACCACGGCATTCTTGTTTTTGGTCGCGAATTCCTAGAACTTGGCCGGCTTTCGTTATCTCGTGCGGGGCATTTCCTAACGTTTTTCGGGCATTTGCAATCCTGCAGAGCCCTCGCGCTATCTTGGGAACGCCTCGCGCTATCTGGGAGGGGCGTCGCGTTATCTGGGAGACCTCGCGCTGTCGGGAGGGTCTCCACAGCAATGCCCACGCAGCACGAACTCAGGGCATTCGGCGCGTGAACCGTGGCGGAGTTGTTTCGACCCGAGGCGCGGACGTCAACCGCCTCTCCGCACCCGCGCCCCTCCGCGGCAGCAAGCTGCCTGAGGAACGGCGGCAGCAAGCTGCGCGCAGTCCACGGCGTCATTTGCGCGATCGCAGCCGTCTCGCCGTGCGACGCGGCCGCACTCGGAGATTGCGGACTACCGCGGCCGCAAGCTGCGCGCACTCCGCGGCGTCATTCGCGCGATCGCAGCCGTCTCGCGGTACGACGCGGCCGCACTCGGAGATTGCGGACGACCGCGGCAGCAAGCTGCGCCCACTCCATCGCGTCTTTGGCGCGTTCGCAACCGTTCGGCTGTGCGACGCGGCCGCACTCGGAGATTGCGGACTACCGCATGACGGACGCGGCCGTTGCGCGGAAGCGGGCGATGTGTTCGTTTGAACCATGGAACTCGCCCGCAAGCTGGCCATCCTGGCGGACGCCGCCAAATACGACGCGTCCTGCGCCAGCAGCGGGAGCGAACGGCGAAACTCGCGGGCGGGCGGGCTGGGCTCGACCACGGGGAGCGGGATCTGTCACAGCTACACGCCGGACGGGCGGTGTGTCTCGCTGCTCAAGCTGCTGCTGACGAACTACTGCACGTTCGACTGCCTCTATTGCGTCAATCGCGTCTCGAGCAACGTGCCGCGGGCGCGCTTCACCGTGCGCGAGGTGGTGGATCTGACGCTCGATTTCTACCGGCGGAATTACATCGAGGGGCTGTTCCTCAGCTCGGGGATCATCCGCAACCCGGACTACACGATGGAGCAAGTGGTGGCGGTCGCGCGCAGTCTGCGGGTGGAACACGGGTTCAAAGGCTACATTCACCTCAAGACGATCCCGGAGGCTTCGCCCGAGCTGGTCGAGGAGGCGGGACGGCATGCCGATCGCATCAGCATCAACATCGAGCTCCCCCGCCCGGCCGACCTGGCGGCGCTGGCGCCGGAGAAGAATCTGGACCGCATCTCGGGGCTGATGGGGCGCGTGCGACGCCGCATCGAGGCGGGGCGACCGCGGGCGACCGAGCGGGTGGCGCCGCCGGCCTTTGCGCCGGCCGGGCAGAGCACGCAGATGGTGGTGGGCGCGACGGCCGCGACCGATGCCGACGTGCTGCAGCGGGCCGATTCGCTCTATCGGCAGCATCGGCTCAAGCGCGTGTACTACTCCGCCTTCAGCCCGATCCCGGAGGCCTCGAGCAAGCTCCCGTTGATCGCGCCGCCGTTGGTGCGCGAACATCGGCTGTATCAGGCCGACTGGCTGCTGCGCTTCTACGGGTTCGCGGTCGACGACCTGGTCGATCCGCTCGCGCCGCAGCTGCGGCTCGATGTCGATCCCAAGCACGCCTGGGCGCTGCGGCATCCGGCGCAATTTCCGGTCGACGTGCGGCGGGCGCCGCGCGAGCTGCTCCTGCGCGTGCCGGGGTTGGGCGTGCGCAATGTCGACCGCCTGCTCGCGATCCGGCGCTGGAGCCGTGTGACGTCGGCCGATCTGGCCCGGCTGCGCGTGTCGTTGCCGAAGGTGCTGCCCTTCGTGATCCTGGCCGACCACCGTCCGCGCCTGGTCGGCGTGCCTGCGCCCGCGCCGGTGGCGCCGCGGGCGGAGCAGTTGGAGCTCTTCGGCGCGGTCGTGCAGGGCGAGCTGTAGGCATGCAGCAGCTGGCGATCGAACCCACCTTCGCGGCCTGGCGCGTGGCCGCCCGCACGGCGCTGCACGAGCACTGGCCGCCGACAGACCTGTGCTGGGAGGAAACGCATTCGGCGCAAGGCAGCCTCTTTGCGCCGTCGCTGGCCGGCAGCCCGGCGCAGGCGGGGGAATTCCGCGTGCCGCGGGCGTTCGTGGAGATCGCCCGCCGCGTAGCCTGCCACCGCGCGCCGGAGCGGTGGAGCCTGCTCTATGGGATCCTCTGGCGCCTGGCCCACGGCGAGCCGCATCTGCTGCAACTGGCGAGCGATCCGCTCGTCGCGCGCCTGACCGAGTGGGACAAGGCGGTGCGGCGCGATGTGCACAAGATGCGGGCCTTCCTGCGCTTCAAGGCCGTGCGCCGGCCGGAAGGCGAATACTGGGTGGCCTGGTTCGAGCCGGAGCACCTCATCGTGGAAATGAACGCGCCTTTCTTCGTCGACCGCTTCGCGCAGATGCGCTGGTCCATCTTCACGCCGGATCGGAGCGCGCACTGGAACGGCGAGCGGCTGCAGTTCACGCCCGGGGCCAGCCGGCGCGAGGCGGCGACGGACGACGCGTTGGAGGACCTCTGGCGCGTGTACTACGGCAGCATCTTCAATCCGGCCCGCCTCAAGCTCGACGCCATGCGGGCCGAGATGCCGCAGCGCTACTGGCCGAATCTGCCAGAGGCCGAGCTCATTCCGCAGCTCGTGCGCGAGGCCGAACCGCGGGTCGAGGCGATGCAGCAGGTCAGCGCCGCGCGCGCGCCGCGGGAGGAGTTCGGCACGCCGCCGATCCCGGCACATCCGACCCTGCCCGCGCTGCACGAGGCGATGCAGCAATGCCGCGCCTGCCCGATCTACCGCGACGCCACCCAGGCCGTGCCGGGCGAGGGTCCGGCGGACGCCAAGATCGTCCTGCTGGGCGAGCAGCCGGGCGATCAGGAAGACCGCCAGGGACGTCCGTTCGTGGGCCCGGCCGGGCTGCTGCTCGATCGCGCCCTGGCCGAGGCGGGGCTCGAGCGCGCGCAGTGCTACGCCACCAACACGGTGAAGCACTTCAAGTGGGAGCCGCGCGGCAAGCGGCGGCTGCACGCCCGCGCCAGTCCCCGCGAGATCGCCGTCTGTCAGGCCTGGGCCGAGACCGAGCTGCGCGTCATCCGGCCGCGGGTGTTGGTCTGTCTCGGCGCGACCGCGGCGCAATTCGTCTTCGGGCGCGACGCCCGCATCGAGCGGGATCGCGGCCAGCTCCGCGCCAGCGCCTACGCGCCGCGGACGCTCGTCACCACGCATCCCTCTGCGCTGCTGCGCATGGCCGACGAGGCGGCGAAGGAAGCGGCCTACGCGCGCTTCGTGGCGGATCTGAGAATGGCGGCAGGCGCGCTGGACCGCTGAGCAGCGGCGCGCTCGGACGCCGTCCGCTCAGAAATCGAAGTTGGCGTGCGGGCTCGTGTTGGCGGCGACGTTCGCCTCGGTGACGAAAGGTCCCGCGCCGGTGCCGACGAGCGAGAAATTGGTCGTGTTCTGCTGGCAATGATTGCGCACGACGAGGTTGGGGCCGGTGGAGGTCACGATCCCGAGGTCGTTGAGGGTGCAGAGATTGCCCTCGATCCGCCCGCGCAGGCCGCTCACCCGGATGCCAACGCCGGCACCGGCGTTGGTGTTGCTGGCGCACACGTTGGAGAGGATCAGCGACTGCCCGCCGGTGACGATCCCGTCCGCGTTGGCGGAAGAGGTACAGTTCGTGACGACGCCATCGCCACCGACGTTGATCCCCGTGCCGGTATTCGACCGCGCGATGCAGCGTTCGATGATCGCACTGGAGCCGCCGTGGTTGATGCCCACCGCGTTCGAGGTCGCCGTGCAGCCGGTCACCCGGCCGGCGTTGGCGGAGAAGGAGATGCCGTTGCCAGCGTTGCCATTGACCACGCAGTCGATGATCTGCGTCTCGCCGCCGCCGGTGAGGCCGGTCCCACCGTTCGAGTGGGCTAGGCAGCGCAGGATCTGGCCGCGGGTCGCCACGATGATGCCGGACCCCGTTCCCGTATTGCCGCGGGAAATGCAATCCGCGACGAGGGCGGCCTCGCCTACGATGATGCCGTGGCTGCCGTTGAGCTCCGTGGTCAGGCCGCTCAGGCGCGCCGAGACCGAGCCGCTGCCGGCGATGCCGCCGCCCGGCCAGTTGCGAACGATCCCGTTGCGGATGGCGATGCGGCTGCGGTTGGGGAAGTTGATCCCTCCCGTCGCGCCGGCGACCCCCGTGAGCGTGAACCCTCGGAGGTCGACCTCGACATCGTCGGCGGTGATCGAGAGCCCCAGCTTGCCGGAGACGCCGGTGAGATTGCCCGTGAGATAGTAGGACCCCGGGCTCGAGATGACGAAGACCGCCGTGCCCGACCCAGGCGTCGTCGTGGCGCTGATCGGGATGCGGGGATCCAGCCGCGCATCGATCTGCTCGAGCGACTTCATGGTCGCGGCCGGCGCTCCGGGCGGTGTGAGCGAACCCTGGGCGAACAGGGCCGCCAGCGGGAGCGCGACCGCCAGCGGCCTGGCGAGGAGGAGAAGCCGTTTCATCCCCGTGGCTTAGCAAAAGGACGGCCGGGTTGGAATACGACACTTGAGGGATGCATGGGGGCGCGGGCACCCGCCGCGGCAGCCGCCCCTCGGCCCGCGCGCGGCTACTTTCCGAGATCGATCTTCGCCTTCGGAAAGACCCCGGGCCATTTCGCCTTCTCCTCCGGCGTGAACTTGTTGTCGGAGGAGGCGAAGACGAACTCGATCTTCGTCAGCTGCCGGAAGGCGTCGGGCAGCGCGGTGAGCTCGTTGCCGTCGAGGTAGATCATCGTGAGCGCGCTGAGCTGGCCGATCTCCGGCGGCAGCGTGCCCAGCTTGCAGCGCGCGAGGCTGAGCGTCTTGAGCCTGGGCAGCTTGGCCAGCTTCTTCAGCGCCTCGGCCGGCTCGGGCAGCGTCAGCCAGGACAGCGAGAGATTCTCCACCGACTGCCAGCTGGCGATCTCGGCCGGCAGCGTGATCGCGGTGCCGGCACCGACGCGGCCGTCGAAGGCCACGCGGGTGAGCTTGGACATCTGGCCGACCACGGTGAAGGCGGCCTTGAGATCGGCCAGCGGATTGCCGCCGAAAAGCAGATCGCGCAGCGACCCGAGCCGGCCGAGTTCGGGCGGGACCACCTTGATGTCGTTGTTGGCGAACGAGAGCCATTCGAGCGCCGCCAGCTTGCCGAGTTCGGGCGGGAGCGCGGTGAGTTTGCCGTCGTTGAGATGCAGGCGGCGCAGCTTCGTGAGTTTGCCGAGTTCGGGCGGGAGCTGGGTGTAGGCGCCGTACATCAGCCCGAGTTCCTGCAGGTTGGAGAGGTCGCCGAGCGCGGCCGGCACCGCGGCGAGCTTGTTCGAGTTGAGGTTCAGATCCACCAGCGTGGCGATCTTCGGCACGCAGGCCGGGACCTCGGTGAACTTGGCCGAGACGATCTCGAGCGTCTTCAGCTTCTTCAGCCCGGCGAACTCGGCCGGCAGCGTGGTCAGCGGGTTGCTGCCGCATTGCAGCTTCTCGAGCGAGGGCGCGCTGCCCAGCTCGGGCGGCAGCGAGGTCAGCGCGTTGTTGTTGACGTTGAGCAGCTGCAGATACGGCAGCTTGGCCAGGCCGGCCGGCAGCTCCTTGAGGTTTTTGCAGTTGTTGATGCTCAGCTCCTGCAGATTCGTCATCGTCAGGATTTCGGGCGGAAGTGCAGCCAACGGGAGCGAGAGCAGACGGAGCTTGCGGACCTCCAGCGGCGTCTTGGCTGCCTCCTCGAGCGAGGTGAAGGTCTTGGCCTTGTAGAGTTCGGCCGGCGGCAGGAGCTGGGCCGGGGAGGTGGCGGCGAAAGCGGCCAGGGCTGCGAGGAGGAGGGGAATGCGCATGGGAATGGGGGAATCGGAAGGAGAATTGAGTTGGACGGCTCAGTCGCTCTCGGTCAGCAGCTCGCGCGGTTTCGCGTCTTTCGTCGAGAGCAGCAGAGAGCGTCGCTGGCCGGGCCCGGCGGTCTGGAGATGGATCGTGCCTTCGTCCGGCGTGGACGCGAGGTAGCCCGGCCGACCGAGGGCGGTGACGATTTCGGCCGCGGCGAGCTGGCGCGCGTGCAGGGCGAAGCGCTGTTTCGGCGCCGCGACGTAGTCGGCCAGGGCACCGTCGCGCGCGCGGGCCAGCTTCGCCTTGGGCAGGCGGACGAGCGCATTGTCCTGACCGCTGGCGAGTTCGACGCAGACCTTGTCCCCAAGCAGGGCAATCGCGCTGACGACGCGTCCGCCGGTGGATTCGCTGACGCTGGGCGTGGCCAGCGGCGCGTAGCGGTAGGCCTGCAGGACCGCGCCGGGCTTGCCCTCGACCGACTGCCGCTGCACGCGGCCAACCCAGAGGTCGTCGTCGCCCGCGAAATAGAGCGTGCCGTCGCGCTCGAAGCAGGGCGCATTCAGGCGCGTCAGCCCCTCGGTCGCGACCACGATGGGCGTGGGCTCGTCGCGGCGAAGCAGCAGCAAAGCATCGCGCTCGACCTTGGAGCGATCGTCCGCGCGGACGAAGGCGCCCGCGACCACGATGTCGCCACTGGCCTCGTGGCAGGCGACCTCGGCCGCCACGAAACGCGCCGGGAAGCCGGCGATCTTCTGCCCGCGCGCGCCCGACGTGGTCGCGAAGAGCGCCTCGGGCGTGAGCACGAGCAGCTGGCCGTTGCGGGCCCGGGCGAGCGCCTGGATCCGCGCCTCGCCGACGATCGGGCGGAGATCGACCACCCGGTCCGCCTTGGTCGCCACGGTGATCGCCTTCAGCGCATCGGCACTGCCCGTGACATTCACGAAGACCTCCTGGGCGTCGGCCGAAAAGATCGCCTGGGCGGCGGGCAGTGTCGCGGCCAGGAATCCGGCGCACAGGCAGCAAAGCGACGAGCGGAGGAGCATGGGGATTCTCTGCCAGAATGGCGGAGCCGTCTCCATGGCACAAACGAACTACCACCCCATTTCGGGCGACAGGTTCGCGCGCAGAGCCCCTCGCGCCGTGCCCGGCGGGCGAAAGTTGGGATTGGCACCGACGCTGGAAATGACAGGATGCCGCCCGCGTTCCGTCCTCCGCGCATGTCCGAGCAAGTTGCCTTCGTCACGACCCGCTGGAGCCGCGTGATGCAGGCTGGCGAGGCCGATGGCGCCAAGGCCCACGAGGCGCTGGCCAGTCTGTGCCAGGACTACTGGCGCCCGCTCTTCCATTTCGCGCGGCGCTGCGGAGCCACGCCCGAGGAGGCGCAGGACCTGACCCAGGGGTATCTCTGCGAATTGCTGGAGTACAATTCCATCGCGCGGGTCGAGCGCGGACGCGGCCGGTTCCGCACGTTTCTGATGGCCGGATTCCAAAAGCACATGCGCAACGCCGAGCGGCACCGCTCCGCGCTCAAGCGAGGCGGCGGGCAGGTGGTCATCTCGCTCGACGCCGCCGCGGCGGCCGGCTGGCTGCCGGAATCGAGCGATCCCGAAACGCCCGAGCGCCACTTCGAGCGCAATTGGGCGCTCTCGCTGCTCGACCGGGTGATGCTGCGCTTGCGCTCGGAATACGAGCGCGCGGCCCGGCTGCCGGTCTTCGAAACCCTCCAGCCGTATCTCACCGGCGGCGACCGCGGCCCCGGCCATGCGGAACTCGGTCGCCTCGCCGGAATGAGCGAAGCGGCCGTCGCGACCGCGCTGCATCGCATGCGTCGGCGCTACGGCGAACTGCTGCGTGAGGAAGTGGCCGAAACCGTGGCCGGGCCGGACGAGGTGGAGGACGAACTGCGGTATTTGCTGCGGGTGATCGGCGGGTAGCCTGCCTTGAGCGGCTTCGTGGCTGCAAAGTCGTCTTGGGCCGTTGCAATCAAGCGGACCAAAAGACCGGAGCGACCCGGAGAACTCTGGGATTCTGGCCTTGTAGGCTTCTTGTGATCACCTCAAGACGTTGGTCAGACCTCACGGCTCGGGCTGCCGGCGCCGGAACTCCCGCCAGCGTTCCAGCCACTCCTCCGCGCTCAACGGCTGGGGCTGGGCGTTGCGGACCGTGGCGAAGGCATCGAGCTCGGCCAGGGCCACCATGTCCTCCTGGCTCAGCTCCGGCGCGGCCAGGAGCGCCGGGAGATCGAGCAGCACGATCCCGCCCGGACCGGTGCCGCCGCGGGCGGGCCGATTCACCAGCAGCTTGCCGCCGCGCACGAGCTGGAGGTCGATGATCTCGCCCTCCAGCCGCAGCGGGCTGCGTAGCGGCTGGCCGCTGGCGCGATCCCAAAAATGCAGCAGACCGTCGCGGCCGCCGGTCAGCACGCAGCTCGATTCGGGCACGAACAGCCCCGCGTACACCTCGTCGTCCTGCACCAGCGGCGGGCCGAGCTGCCGGCGCTCGCGCCAATTCCAAATCCGCGCGAGCCGGTTGCGCCCACCGGCCAGCAGGAGGTCGCCGCTGGTATCGAAGCGCGCGGTCAGGATCCAGTTCGTCTCGGTCAGCGGCTCGATCTCCGCGCGGGCCTCTGGCAGTCGCAGCACCTGCAGCTGGCCGTCGTAGCCCGCGATGGCCATGCGCCGGCCGGAGAACTCGATCTCCCAGGCGGCGGCGCGGGCGAGCTCGGGCGTCTCGAGCCGCGTGCCGCTGTGCACGTTCCAGACCACCGGCGGATGCCCCCGCCCCCAGCCCACCAGCGTACTCCCGTCGGGACTGTAGCGGCAATGCGGCCAGCGCAGCTCGGTCTCGAGCGGATACTCGCCCGGCGGCTGCAGCACGCGGAGCTGGCCCGTGCTGCGATCCAGCTCCGCCAACGCGCGACCGGCGCCGAAGATGCCCAGGCGGCGACCGTCGGGATGAGCGGCGAGCGCGCGCGGTTCGAAGGGCACCGCGATCGGCTCGCCGAGGCGCGTGCCGCGGCGGAAGTCCCAGAACGTGATGGTGCCCGCGCCGCCCGCGCCGGTGGCGAAGAACTTCTCGCGGTCGGCCACCGCGCTGCTCGCCAGCGCCAGCCAGGTGCCATCGGGCGCGAAGGCGGCATCGAGCAGCAGACCGTCCGGCGCCAACTCGGGACCGGCGGGTTCGAGAGTGTCGGCCGCCCGGACGCGCGTGCTGCGGCGCTGATTGACCGCTTCGCTCCAGCCGGATTCGACCACCCACTGGCGGTCCGCCGACAGCCGCAGCCAGCTCGGGCCGCCGCCCAGCTCGCGCTTCCACAGCGGTTCCGGCAGCCGCCAGATGCGCACGAGGCCACCGCCGCTCTGGGCCGACGCGAGCAGGCGTCCGTCGGGCGAGAACGCGACCGAGGCTGCCTCCTGATGCCAGCCGACGAGCCGGCCCTGCGCGGGTCCCGGCTCGGGCGGGAAGTCCCACAGGCGCACGGTGTCGTCCACGCTGGCGGTGGCCAGACGCTGCCCATCGGCGGAGAAGGCGAGCCCGAAGAAGACATTGCGATGGGCCGGGATGGTGGCCGCGCGACCCGTGGCGATCTCGACCACGCCCGCCTCGCGACGCACGAAATAGCGCCCGTCCGGACTCGGCTCCGCGGCGAGCAGCAGCTCGGCCTCATGCCCTTTTGGCGGCAGGGGCGAGCGGCTCAGGACGCGGCCGCTCGCGGTCGCGACGGTCCCGAGTTCGTGCGCCTCAGTGCGGATGAGAAAAGTCTCGCCGTCGGCGAGAAAGCCGCGCGCGCTGGGCAGGTTCGAATCCAACGGCGGATAGACGAACGCTTCGGGCGAGGCCACCGGCACCGCGCCGCGCCAGCCGCGTCCGCTCAGCAGCAGCCAGTCGCCGGCGCGATTGAACTCCAGGCCGACCTGATCGCCCGTGTCGGGCGTGATGGTGGAGAGCGGCAGACGCGGCGGTGCTGCAGGCAGCGCGCGCAATCGTCCGGCCGCCCACTCCCAGAGCTGCGGCTGACGCCCGCCCAGACCGATGCTACGGTCGTCAGCACTGGCCACCAGCTGCGTCGGCTCGAGCCCGTCGGGCAGCCGCTGCCGCGCCACCTCGGCGCCGCCGGGGAACTCGAGCAGGCGCAGCTCATTGCCCTCGACCACCGCCAGACGTCCGCTGCGCGGCAGCCAGCAAGCCAGGCGGAAGGAGCGGTCGGCCGCCCAGCGCGCGCCCTCGGCCAGCAGCCAGACGGTCGCGCTCGCGTCCTTGAGGCGCTGTTGCACGATCAAGGCGGTCTGCGCCGGATGCCAGCGCAGCTCGCACCAGCTTTGGCCCCCGCCGGCGAAAGCCTGCACCGCCACCGGCGCCTCCTCGCGCCAGGCCTTCCAGCGCAGGCGATTGGCCGCGCGACGCGCGGGATCGGCCGTGGCCGCGGCGGCGTGCGCGAACCAAAGCGCGGCCCGGCTCGGATCCCCCTCGCGCGCCGCGGTGAAGCCGCGGTTGGCCAGCAGGTCGGAGACATTGTCCATGGCCAGCTCGCGCGCCTGGCGCTCGCCCCGGCCGGCCGCCTCGGCCTTGCGCCACTGCCAGCTGGTGGCCAGCACGGCCACGCTCAACGCCAGCAGGCTGGCGGCCAGGCGCGGATTGCGCCGCACCCAGCGCCAGAGCTGCAGCGGCGCGGGCACGGGCCGGGCCCGGATCGATTCGCCGCGTTCGAAACGCTCCAGCTCCTCGGCCAGTTCGCGGGCCGAGGCGTAGCGATGCGCCGGATCCTTCTCCAGGCACTTCAGGCAGATGGTTTCGAGATCGCGATCGATCCGCGGCTGCCGCCGACTCGGCCGCTCCGGCGCCTCGGTCTGGACGCGTTGCAGCGTTTCGAGGCTGGTGGCCGCGCGAAAGGGCGGCTCGCCCGTGAGCAGCTCGTAAAGCAGCGCGCCGAGACCGTAGATGTCGGAGGCGGTCGTGACCTCCCCCACCCGCCCCGAGGCCTGCTCCGGCGCCATGTAGCTGGGACTGCCGAGGATGTGGCCACTGCGGCTGAGCGAGGACTTCGGGTCGTCGAGCCATTTGGCCAGACCGAAGTCGGTTACCTGCGGGCCGAGCTCCGGATCCCAGAGCACGTTCGACGGCTTGAGATCCCGATGCAGCACGCCGCGCTCGTGGGCATGGGCCACGGCCCGCGCGACCTGCGCCACGGCCGCGGCGCTGGCTCGGTGCTCGGCGCGATGCTCCGCGGCCCAGTCGGCGATGGTCCGGCCGCCCGGCACCAGGCGCATGGTGAAATACGGCTGCTGGTCGACCTCGCCGATCTCGTAGACGGGCACGATGTGCGGATGCTGCAGGCTGGCCGCAGCCTGCGCTTCGCGCTGCAGCCGGCGCTGCGCCTCGACGTCGGCGAGTTCGGCGCCGCGCACGAGCTTGAGCGCGACCTCCCGGTCGAGGCTGCGCTGGCGGGCCCGATAGACCACGCCCATGCCGCCGCGCGCGATCTCCTCCAGCACCTCGTAGTCTCCGAAAAGCCGCGGAGCCGCCGCCGCCGCGGAGGGCGGCGGCTCCGGCTCCTCCGGCAGCTCGCTCAGGCGCAACAGGCAGCCGAGACAAACTGCGCCGAAGCGGCCGCCGGCCAGCTCCTGCCCGCAGGTCGGGCAGAGCGCTGGCGACGAGGCTTCGGCGGGCGGGGGCGGCATGCGGCCGCATTCTGCGCGAGTCGCCGCCGGGTTGGCGATGGCGAAGGCGGCGGCAGTCGACGCGTCAACGGCGCGGGACCGACGCAGCCAGCGCGCGGGCGCGCTCGATTCGCTCGATCCAGCTGAAGACCGCCAACGCCAGCACGGCCAAGGCCACGAACCAGATCCAGTCCGGCACACCGGTCAGGTCGGGCAGGCGCACCTTGCCGAGGGCCGCGACCTTCTGCAGATGCTGTTCGGTCCAGCCGAAGGTCAGCGCGTAGATCACGCCGCCCGCCAGCATCCCGAGGAAGCCGATCAGTCCATGTACACTGCCGGTGGCGCAGGCCGCGATTCCGGTGCCCGGGCAGTAGCCGTAGAGCACCATGCCGACGCCGAAGACGAGACCGCCGAGTCCGACCGCGAGCAGGTTGGCAGGCTTGATGTGGTATTGCGCCGCCTCGAAGCCGTGCAGCGTGAAGACGCCGATGCCGCCGACCACGATCGCGGTCAGCATGATCTTGAGGACGGTGAAATCGCGGAAGCGAAACTGGCTGACGATCTTGTTGTAATCGACCACGCCCCCGCGCTGCAGGAGCGCACCGAAGACGAAGCCGAAGAGCACCGCGAGCCAGAGCGCGGCCGGACCGGAGATGGGGAATTGCATAAAGATGTGGGTTAGAGGGCCGAGATCGATGGACTCAGCTACGCGTCGGACCGAAGACGAGTCGGGCCGTCACCAACCCCGCGCCGAAGAGCGTGAGGAAGAACACCCAGCTGCTGACCGCCAGTTGCAGCGAGCCGCTGATGCCGTGCCCCGAGGTGCAGCCTCCGGCCAGGCGCGCGCCGTACATGACCAGCGCACCGCCGAGGAAGGCGACGATCGCGCGGCTCACCCCACTGCCGGCGCCGAAGCGTTCGGCCCAGACCGCGGGCACGGTTTCGAGCCGGAAGCTGCGCGAAAGCAGCGCCGCCACCAGCGCGCCGAGGAAGGTGCCGACGAGGAAGAGCGTGCCGTAGTCGAGCTTGAGCGGCGTCTTCTTCCAGTAAGCATTGGCCGCCACCCCCTCGCTGCCTAGGAAGGGCACGGCGCAGCTGCTGGAGACCGCCGAGAGTGAGGTGGAGATGCCGAGCGGCTGATTGACCACGGCGAAGACGATCCAGCTGAGGATGCCGAGGCCCGCGCCGATAGCGTAGGGATTCCAATAGGCAGGACGGCGCGGTGCGCCGGCGGCAGAGGGGTCGGTTGAGTTGCTCATGATGATATATGCTTATATGCGCATACACGTTGACGCAAGCACATTCACCCCGAAACTGCCGCCATGTCGAAGTCCCAGGCCCATCCGCCCCTGACCGATGCCGCGCTCGAGCTGGTGGCGGCGCGCTTCCGCGTGCTGGGTGAAGCCAGCCGCCTGCGTCTGCTGCGGGCCCTGGAGGCCGGCGAACGCAATGTGAGTACGTTGCTGGCGGAGACAGGCCTGACCCAGGCCAACGCCTCGCGCCATCTGCAGACGCTGGCCGAAGCCGGCATCCTCTCGCGCCGGCGGGAAGGCCAGCAGGTCTTCTACGCCATCGCCGATCCGCTTATCTTCGAGCTCTGCGCGCTCGTCTGCCGGGGGATCGGCGCCCGCCTGCAGGAACAGGCTCGCGTGCTGGCGCCCCTGGCTCCTTCGCGGGCGCGTCGGCGCTGAGCGGAAACTTGGACGCTCTGACGCGACAGGGCCCCGGCGTTATTTGGAGAACAGCCGGCGGACGAGATGTCCCTTCCACATCCAGAGGCCCGAAAGGAGCAACCCGGGCATGAAGACATATTGAAACATCGGCGCGTAAGGCTGCACTTCGGCTGGCGGACCGTAAACGTAGCCGATTAGCGGCAGTCCAAAGAGAATGTGGATCCAGCGGAGGACGAGGCGTTCGGTGGCGGGGCTCATGGGGGGCGTGGGAGGGGAGAGGTGAAAGGTGAGAGGTGAAAGGTGAGAGGGGAGAGGTGAAAGGTGCTGAAGTGCCGAGTCCGTGAAGTGGGAATCGTCAGGCTCGGCGGGCGAGGAGCGTGGCGAGTTGGTCGAGCATCTGACCCCAGCCGTAGTTGGCGCCGGCGACGGCGCGGTCGGCCCAGGGGTGGTGCACGTCGAAGCCGCTGTGCTCGAAGCGCAGCCGGGTGCCGGCGCCGTCGGCCTCGAGCTCGAAGGTCACGCGGGTGTCGACCACCGGACCGCCGGCGGACCACGTGAAGACGAGGCGGCTCGGTGGCTCGCATTCCAGCACCTCGCAATGCACGGTCAGGCCGTCGAAATTCACCTCCGGCTTGGGCGGCACGCGGAAGGTGAAGCGATGTCCGAGGCGAGGCTCGAAGTCGTTCGGGTGCATCCATTCCGCCAGCGCGTCGCGGTCGGTGAGGGCCTGCCAGACCTGCTCCCGCGGCTGCGGCAGCACGAGTTCGCGTCGAATGGTGTCTTTCATGGGGAAGTCTTGGTTTTCGGCGTCTCGGCCCGCGCCAGCAGCGCCTGCAGGCGGCCGAGGTGCTGATCCCAGTAGCGCTCGTAATGCGCCATCCAGTCGCGCACCGGCGTCAGGCCGGCGGGGACGAGCCGGTAGCGCCGTTCGCGCCCGTGCCGCTGCTCGTGCACCAGGCCGGCGTCGAGCAGAACGCGCAGATGCTGCGACACCGCCGGTCGGCTCATGCGGAACGAGCGGGTCAGCGTGCTCACCGAGCGCTCGGAATCGCGCAGCAGATCGAGCATTTGCCGCCGCGCCGGATGGCTGATGGCGCCGAAGACATCGGGCAGGCGCGGAGAGGCGGTGGCGGGCATGGGGCGACCATACGTAAGCATTTCCTTACGCGTCAAGTCGGCGTTTGGGACGTTCGCTGTCCCAAGCCGGGGAGACTGCGTCGCCCGCTTGCATCCGCGCGCTTCCGCGGCCTTGTCCGGCGGATGCAATGCCTGCTCGTCGGAATCCCCGGCCCCACGCTCGACGACCCCACCGCGGAAATCCTGCGCCGCGTGCAGCCGGGCGGCTACATCCTCTTCACCCGCAACATCGAATCGCCCACGCAGCTGCGCCGGCTGATCGACGACCTGCGCGACCTCTCGCAGGTCGAGCCGATCATCACCATCGACCAGGAAGGCGGCCGGGTTTCGCGGCTCAAGGTGCTGGGCAGTGAGCCGCCCAGCGCCAGCGAGCTGCGCGGCCGCGACGACGCCGCGCTGGTCGAGCGGCACGGACGCCTGACCGGCCGGCTGCTGCGGCTGTTCGGGTTCAATCTCGACCTCTGCCCGGTGCTCGATTTTTGCCTCGGCGGCGACGAGTCGGTCGACAACTCGCTGCGCGGCCGCTGCTACGGGGTCGACGTCCCACAGACGCTCCGCCTCGCCGGCGCCTTCAACGCCGCCCTGCGCGCCGAGGGCATCGCGAGCTGTGGCAAGCATTTCCCCGGCTACACCCGCGCCTTGGCCGACGCGCACCACGAGCTGCCGACCATCGGCTTCGCCCGCGCCGAGCTCGACGCCCTGGAGCTGGCGCCCTACCGCGCGCTGGGCGCCGAGCTCGACAGCATCATGGTCTGCCATGCGCATTACCCCGCGCTCGACGCGGAATGGCCGGCCTCGCTCTCGCAGCGGACCATCCAGGACGTCCTGCGCGGCGAGCTCGGTTATCGCGGTCTGGTCATGACCGATGACCTCGACATGGGCGCGATCGTCCATCGCTACGGCTTCGGCGACGCCATCGCACGCAGCCTCGTGGCCGGCAACGACCTGGCCATGATCTGCCATCAGGTGCATCGCCTCGACGAAGCGCGCGCCGCGCTGGAGTCGGCCCCGCGGGCGGCCCTCGACCGTGCCTTGGCCGGCGTGGCCGCATTCAAGGAGCGTCTGGCCCCGCCGGTGCCGGAGTTCAGCGAGGAGGCGTTTCGCGCGGTCGATGCCGAGATCTGGCAGCTGCGGGTCGACACCCTCGGCGAGGAACGGGCCCGTGACCGCACGCCCGACGTCAGCAAACGCTCGCCGGTCGAGATCTACTGAAATACTGCGGTTGACGCCTTCACGCCGACTTCTGACGCATTTGCGCCGACTTCTTCACTCGACGTGGATCGGTCGGCGCGGCTGAATGCCGGCGTGAAAATCCAAGCCTTCTCCGCTCCTTCGGCCAAGGCCAGCCTCGAGCTGGTCGAATTGGAATTCGGCGAACTTCCGCCCGAGCACGTCGAGATCGAAGTCGCCTATTGCGGGATCTGTCACTCGGATCTCGCGATGATCGACAACGACTGGCACATGTCGCGCTACCCGCTGGTGGCGGGGCACGAGGTGGTCGGCCGCGTCACGCAGGTCGGCGCCGCCGCCAAGCGCGTGCAGGTCGGCCAGACGGTCGGCCTCGGCTGGTACTCAGAGAGCTGTATGTGCTGCTCGCCCTGTCTCTCGGGCAATCACAACCTCTGCCCCACGGTCGAAGGCACCATCGTCGGCCGCACGGGCGGCTTCGCCCAGCGCGTGCGCTGCCACTGGGCCTGGGCCACGCCGCTTGCGCAGGGACTCGATCCAGCCAAGTCGGGCCCGCTCTTCTGCGGCGGCATCACGGTCTTCAATCCGCTGGTCCAGTTCGACGTCCGCCCGACCGACCGCGTCGGCGTCATGGGCATCGGCGGACTCGGCCACATGGCGCTGAAATTCCTCCGCGCCTGGGGCTGCGAGGTGGTCGCCTTTACGACCTCCGATTCCAAGCGCGAGGAGGCGCTGCAACTCGGTGCCCACCGGGTGGTCAATACTCGCGACTCCTCCGAGTTCGGCGCGTTGCGCAACTCGCTCAATCTCATCCTCTGCACCGTCGCAGCCAAGCTCGACCTGCCCGCGCTGATCCAGACCCTGGCGCCCGGCGGGCGGTTCCACACGCTGGCGGCCGGCGCCGAGCCGGCCTCGCTGCCGGTGTTTCCGATGCTCGTCGGCCAGCGCTCCTTCTCCAGCTCGCCGCTGGGGAGCCCGGCCACCACCGAGCGCATGCTGGAATTTTGCGCCCGCCATCGCATCGAGCCGGTGACCGAGCTCTACCCGATGTCGAAGATCAACGACGCTCTCGATCGCCTCCGCAGCGGCCAGGCCCGCTACCGCGTGGTGCTGCAGAACGATCTCGGGTAGGAAATCCACGAAGGCCGCGGAAGGCGGCGACGGGGTAAAGGGTCTCGCGCGAAGCCGCGAAGTCGCGAAGGAAAGGCAAGGGGAGAGGAAAAGGGGGCGTTTCCGGTCACTACCGACGGACCTTGTTTATTCCCCCCTCTTCCCTTCGCGCCTTCGCGGCTTCGCGCGAGACCTTCCTTCGCGCCTTCGCGGCTTCGCGCGAGACCCTTTACCCCGTCGCCGCCACCGCCACCGGCCGTTCGCGGATCGGCAAATGCAGCAGTCCGGCCACGAACGACAGGCTGAGGCCGAGCAGCCAGACAGCATCGTAGCTTCCGGTCCGGTCGAAGAAGAACCCGCCGAGCCAGGCACCGAAGAAGGCGCCGACCTGATGCGAGAAGAAGACGAGGCCGAACAGGCTGGCCAGGAACCGCGGCCCGAAAAGCGTGGCCACCACGCCGCTGGTCAGCGGGACGGTGCCGAGCCAGGTGAAGCCGAGCACCGCGGCGAAGACGAGGAAGAGCGGGCGCGATTTCGGCAGCAGCAGGAAGGCGGCGATGGCGGCTGAGCGAATGAAGTAGATCGAGGAGAGCAGGTATTTCAGCGGGTAGCGCGCGCCGAGGATCCCGGCCGTGGTGCTGCCGAGGATGTTGGCCAGGCCGATGATCCCGAGCGCCTGCGCGCCGACCACGGAAGGCAGTCCGCAGGCCACGGCCGAGCCCGGCAGATACGTCGCCACGAACGCGATGTGAAAGCCGCAGACGAAGAAGCCGGCATTGAGCAGCTGATAGCTCGGGGTCCGCAGCGCGGTGCGGATGGAGTCGCCGAGGGAGACGTCGGCCGGCCCGCCCGCGTGAACGGGATGCGAGGCCGGCGCCAGCACCAGACCGAGGGGAACGGTCAGGAGCGCGATGGCCGCGTAGATCGCGAGCGCGGTGGGCCAGCCCCAGGTCTCGATGAAGAACTGTCCGGTGGGCGCGAAGATAAATTGTCCGACCGAGCCGCCCGCCCCCGCGATGCCCGATGCCGTGCTGCGCCAGGCGGTCGGCACCTCGCGCGCCACGGCTGAGAAAATGATGGAGAAGCCGCCACCGCTCAGGCCGAGCCCGATGAGCACGCCGAAGCCCAGGCGCAGACTGCCCGCGCCGTTCGAGCCGGCCAGCACGGCCAGCCCGGCGGCGTAGAGGAGTCCGCCCGCGACCAGCACGAGGCGGAGGCCGAAACGATCGGCCAGCATGCCGGCGAAGGGCTGCGAGGCGCCCCAGACGAGCTGCTGCATCGCCACCGCGAAGCCGACCGCGCCGGCGGTCAGTCCGAGATCGACCGACATCGGCCCGACGAAGAGGCCGAAACTCTGGCGCAAGCCGACCGAGATGGTCAGAATCAACGAGCCGGCGACCAGCGCGACGAGCGCGCGGTTCGAGAGGCGGGCGGCGGGTTCGGACATGCGGCCGACACCGGCGACTCCGCAGGCTGCACTGTCAAGCCCGAGCCCCTGGCGCAAGGTCTTGCGGAAAGCCTGAGCAAGGATTCGCGGGCCTTCCCGGCGGGTCGCCGTTGAAATCCGCTCCGAAAGATGGTCTAAGCAGTCCGCGCGCTCCTCCGTGCCGTCCGACTCCCCTCATGAAGAACGCCCCTGCCTCGACGCCCCGCCTGATCATCGCCGATCCGGAACGGGATGCCGATCTCCTCTACGTCACCCGCTTCATGGTGCCGGACCCCATCATTTACCTGGAGGAGGGTCGGCGTCGGACCATTCTGCTCAGCGATTTGGAAATCGACCGCGGCCGGCGCGAGGCCGAGGTGGATGAGATCCTCTCGCTCTCCGAAGTGCAAAAGGCCCACGAGAAGGGCCTGGGCAAGAATCCTTCGCTTGCCGCCACCGCCGCCGCCTGGCTGAGCTCGCGGAAGATCAAGAAGGTGGTCGTGCCCGATTCCTTCCCGACCGGCATCGCGCGCCTGCTCGAAAAGGAGGGCATCAAGGTCGAACCGGCCGATGGCCCTTTCTATCCCGAGCGCCTGGTGAAGACCGAGGAGGAGCAGAAATGCATGCGTCGCGCCATGCAGATCACCGAGGACGGCATGGCCCGCGCCCACGAGGTCCTGACGAATTCCGACATCGGCAAGAGCAACAAGCTGACCTGGGCCGGGCAGATCCTGAGCAGCGAGCGCCTGCGCGCCGAGATCGACTGCGCCGTGCTGCGCGCCGGCGGACTGCCCTCGCACACCATCGTGGCCGGCGGCAATCAGGCCTGCGACCCGCACGAGCGCGGACACGGCCCGCTGAAGGCGAACGATATGATCATCGTCGACATCTTCCCGCGCGACGCCAAGAGCGGGTACTTCGGCGACATGACCCGCACCTTCGTGCGCGGCAACGCCAGCGACGCACAGCAGCGGCTCTACGACACGGTGGTGAAGGCGCAGAAGCTGGCGATCGATGCCGTCAAGCCCGGCGGCGACGGCGTGGCCGCGCACGCCGCGGTGCAGAAATTCTTCGAGGACCAGGGCTACAAGACCGAGCGCAACGCGGAGGGTCGCTGGACCGGGTTCTTCCACGGCACCGGCCACGCGCTCGGACTCGAGATCCACGAGGCGCCGCGCTACCAGCACTGCAAGTTCGTCGTCGGCCAGGTCACCACCGTCGAACCCGGCCTGTACTATCCCGGCCTGGGCGGCGTCCGCATCGAGGACGTGGTGGCCGTGACCGAAAAGGGCAATCGTCTCGTCTCCAAATTCGACAAGAAGCTCGTGGTCTGAGCCCACTCTTTCTCCCTTCACGCATCTCCCCCGCTCCCCCGCTCCCCCGCTCCTCCGCTCCTCCGCTCTCCCGCTTCCCAGCCGCCTCCCAACGCCGCACTCGGAGAGTGCGGACTACTGCCGTGAACGCCCGCACTCCCGCCTACCCCGAGCCCGCCGGACTCGGCTGGCTGCGGGTGCTGCGCTTCACGGGGATCGATTTCCGCGCGCTCGGACGACGTCTGCTGGGGCCGAAGATGTCGGCGCTGCTGATCGCGCTGATCGCGCTGGCCACCTTCGCGAATTCCCTCGGGAACGGGTTCATGCTCGACGACTATTGGCTGCTCGACTGGTCGGAGCGGCACGGCTGGAGCGACGTCATGAAACCCTACCGCTTCGGCGGCGCGGAGGATTACTCGCGCATGTGGTTCAGCGCCGGCCGCATCGCGGGGCAGGCGGGCGATGGCTATTTCCGCCCGCTCGTCTCGGTCGTTTACAAGGGCACCTCGGCGCTCTTCGGGCTCAATCCAGTCGCGTATCACGCCAGCTGCGTCCTGCTGCACATGGCCACCGCCGTGGCGCTGTGGTGGGTGGCGCGACGTCTCTTCGCCTCGAGCGAGGCCGCCTTCATCGCGGGCCTCGCCTTCGCCGTGCTGCCGGCCCACGCGGAGGCGGTGCAGTGGATCGGCGCCAACGCCTACCTGCTGGTCGCGCCGGTCTATCTCGCGGCCCTCGGCTGCTTCCTCCGCGCCCGCGACGCCGCGCCCGGCGGCGAGCGCGTCTGGCTGCTCGGCGGCGTGGCGGCCTTCCTCGTCGCCGTGCTTGGGCACGAACTGGCCATCACGCTCCCGGCCGTCCTCCTGGCGGTGGAATGGCTGCGGCACGAGCCCGGCGAGCGCTGGGACTTCCGCGGACTGCTGCGGCGGAATGCCGCCTTCTGGGCGCTGGCCGGCGGCTATGTCTGGTGGCGCATCGGCCTGCTGGCCACCCTGCAGGCCGAGAAAGCGGGCGGAGGCTATCTGCACGATCTCTCCAAGCCGCTCGATTTTCTCCTCGGCGCGCTCTTCCAGACGGCCTACGGCTTCTCGCATCTGCTCGTGCCGCTGCCATTCGCGCCCATCGATGCCGGCACGCTCCGCCCGCTCACCGGCGTGCTCTGGCTGGCCCTCGGCAGCGCGGTGGTGCTCGGCCTCACGCTGCTGGCCTTTTGGAAGCTGGGTGGACGCGATCGGCGCACGCTCCTCGCCGCGGTGCTGCTGCTCGCACCCTTCGCGCCGGCGCTGTTGGTCGCACCCACGGAGCGCCAGCTCTATCTCCCCTCAGCCGGCTTCTGCCTGCTCCTCGCGCTGGCGTACGAACGCCGCGCCCTGGCGGGGCGGCCGCCGCGGCAACTCGCCGCGGTGCTGGCGATCGGTGCCTGCCTGCTGACGGCGGGCCTGAACGCGATGTGGAGCTACCCGACCGGCGTGGCCCGCAGTCAGCTGACCGAAATGCAGCGTCAGCTCCCGCAGCCGGAGCGCGGCTCGTCGATCTACCTGCTCAACGTCTGGCCGCCCGCGCTCGGCATGGAGCTGATGCCGGGCCTGCTCTACCGCGACCTCTCGCTCGACGTCCAGGTGCTGGCCATTCACCCGAAGCTCCTTACTCTGAATGCGCGCGACGACCGCTGGCTGCACCGTTTCTTCGCTTCGGTCATCCCCGGCGCCGCCGGCGAGGCTCCGGTCGAGACGCGCTGGGAGGACGAAAACACGCTCTTCGTCCGCATCTCCGGCGCGCGCTACATGACCAGCCTGATCGAGGAAATTTACACTCCTGCGCCCGAAATCCTGAGGAGCGGCGCGCGGGTGAAGATGCCGCGCTTCGAGATCGAAGTCGTCTCCGCCAACGAGGACGGCGTGGAAGCCCTGCGCTTCCATTTCCAGCCCGGCCCGCGCGTCGTCTTCGACCTGCGCGATGGCGGCGTGCAGCGTCTGGCCGGCCCGCAGGGGTGAAAGATCTGGTCGCCATGTCCGCCCGCTCGCCGTCCGCCGACGCCGTGACCGCCTGGCTGCTCGAGGGCGATCCGGCACTCCGCTGGCAGGTGCTGCGGGATCTCCAGCAGGCGCCCCCCGACGTCGTGGCAGCCGAACGCGCGCGCGTCGGTCGCGAGGGCCTCGGCGCCGCGCTCCTGGCCCAGCAGCGGCCCGACGGCACCTGGGGTGGCACGGCCTGGAACCACGGCTGGGATTCCACCATGCACGCGCTCACGCTGCTGCGGGAGTTCGGGCTCGACCCCGCCAGCGACGAGGCGCGCCGGGCGGTCGCTCTTGTCCGCGAGCAGGTCCATTGGGAAGGCTGGGACTGGGACGGCACCTGGCGGGGTCCGGGTTTCGTGGGCGCCGCCTACTTCGCCGGCGAGGTCGAGCCCTGCATCAACGGCCAGGTCGCGACGAGCGGCGCGTATTTCGGGCAGGACGTGCAGCGCATCGTCGATCGGCTCCTGCGCGAACAGCTCGCTGACGGCGGCTGGAATTGCGAGGCCGAGCGCGGTTCGGTCCGCTCTTCATTCCACACGACCATCTGCGTGCTGGAGGCTCTCCTCGCCTGCGAGCGGGCCGGCGGGGCCGGCGAGCTCGCCGCGTCCCGGCGGCGCGGCGAGGACTATCTGCTCGAGCGCCGTCTGCTGCGCCGCCGCACGACGGGCGAATGGGTCGACGACGCCTTCACGCGGCTCAGTTTTCCGAATTGGTGGCGCTACGACGTCCTGCGCGCCCTCGACCACCTTCGGCTCGCCGGAGTCCGCCCCGACGAGCGTGCGGCCGAAGCCGTTGCCCTGCTCCTCTCGAAGCGCGCCCCGGACGGCCGCTGGTCGCTCGAACGGTTCCACGAAGGAACCATGCCCGTCGACCTCGGCGAGCAGGTCGGCCAGCCCAGCCGCTGGTTGACCTTTCGGGCACTGCGCGTGCTGGATTGGTACCACGGCTAGGGATAAACTTCCGGTCCGCCGCCGACGAAAAGCCGGCCCGACCGCGGTCCCTGCCGCGTGCCTTCTTCCTTCTTCCTTCATCCATCTCCTCCATGCGTCGCTACTTCGGCACCGATGGCATTCGCGGCACCGCCAACGTTGAGCCGCTCACGCCGGCCACCATTCTCCGCCTCGCCCAGGCGGCCGCGCTCGAGCTCGGCGGCGGCCCGGACGCGCCGCTCAAGGTGCTCATCGGCCACGACACCCGCGCCTCCCGCGAGATGATCGAATCCGCGCTCATCGCCGGCCTCGTTTCGATGGGGGCCGACGTCTACCTCGCTGGCGTGGTGCCAACGCCCGCGGTGGCCTTCCTGACGCAGAAGTTCGGGGCAAATGCGGGCATCGCCATCACGGCCTCGCACAACCCCTGGCAGGACAACGGCATCAAGTTCTTCCGGGCCGACGGCTTCAAGCTGGACGACGAGATCGAGGCGCGGATCGAGGCCCGGCTGGCCGCCGCCGAGCCGGCCCCGAGCGGCGGGCGGATCGGGCGCGTGCGCTACATCGACGACGCCGACACCCGCTACATCGCCGCGGCCTGCGCCACGGTGCCCGAGGGGTTCTCGCTGCACGGGATGAAGATCGCCCTCGACTGCGCCAACGGCGCCGCCTTCCGCACCACGCCCGGGGCGCTGGGCCGGCTGGGGGCGAAGGTCGTCATCGGCCACGCCGAGCCGGACGGCGAGAACATCAACCGCGACTGCGGCAGCACGCATCCCGAGGCGATCGCCGAGCTGGTGCGCGCGACCGGCGCGCAGCTGGGCATTTCCCACGATGGGGACGCCGACCGTCTCATCCTCTGCGACGAGCAGGGCGAGATCGTGGACGGCGACGAACTGCTGGCCATCGTCGCGCTCGATCACCTCCGCCGCGGCGCCCTGGCGCAGAACACGCTGGTGGCCACGGTCATGAGCAACTTCGGCCTCGAGGAGGCGCTCGCCCCGGCCGGCGGGCAGGTGGTGCGCAGCGCGGTGGGCGATCGTTACGTCCTGGCTGAGATGCTGGCGCGCGGGCTCAACGTCGGCGGGGAGCAGAGCGGCCACGTCATTTTCCTCGACCACAGCACGACCGGCGACGGACTGGTCGCCGCGCTCCAGATCCTCCGGGTCATGGTCGAGACCGGTCAGCCGCTCTCCGCGCTGAAGCGGGTGCTGGTGAAATACCCGCAGGCCCAGCGCAATCTGCGGGTGAAATCCAAGCCGCCCCTCGCCTCCCTGCCGCAGGCCAGCGCTGCCATCGCGGCGGCCGAGGCCCAGCTCGGCGCGCGCGGCCGGGTGCTGGTCCGGTATTCGGGCACGGAGCCCAAGGTCCGCGTCCTGGTCGAGGGCCGCGAGGCGGCTCAGATCGAGGCCCTGGCCGATGGCATCGCCGCCGCGCTCCAGGCCGAGATCGGGTAACCTGCGCCGGCGGTTGCGGCTGGCGCCGAGATTACCAGAAGGCCAAAAGGCTAGAGATCCAGAAAGCCTTAGTGGAAAAATCCTTCAGTTCGGTGCGGCGAGTGCCCCCGAAAGACTCCCAAGCATTCTGGTCCTCTGGCCTTTTCGCCTTCTGGTATTTTGGAGCGGCCGGCGTGCATCGGTGGTTGTCCAGAAGCGGCAAAATGTGCGAATTTGACCGGCCATGTCCGCCGTCGTCACCGCTGTCGCCCAGAAACCCATCGTCCTGGGGGTCCTCGGATCCGGGAAGGGATCGAACTGCCGCGCGCTGATCGAGACGATCCAGGCCGGGCATCTGAATGCGCGCGTCGGCATCGTCATCTCCGACGTTCCCGAGGCCGGCATTCTCGAACTGGCCGACAAACACGGCATTCCCGCCTTCCACATTCCGCCCGGCCGCTTCCGGACCAAGTTCGAGCCCGAGCGCGAGCGCATGGTGGTGGAGGCGTTGCAGACTTATGGCGTCGAGCTGGTCGTGCTGGCCGGGTGGATGCGCATGATCAAGTCGACCATGCTCAACGCCTTCCCCCGCCGCATCATCAACGTGCATCCCTCGCTCCTGCCGAAGTATCCCGGCCTGCGCGCCTGGGAGCAGGCCCTGCTGGCCCGCGAGCGCATCACCGGCTGCACGGTCCACTTCGTCGACGAGGGCATGGACACCGGCGAGATCATCGCCCAGCAGACCGTGCCGATCGTGGACGGCGACACCGCCAACAACCTGCATGCGCGGATCCAGGCCGCCGAGCACGCGCTCGTGCCGCAGGTGGTGCAATGGTTCGCGGAAGGGAGAGTCGCCTAAGGGAAGGTTTAAGAGGCAAGAAGCAAGATTCAAACTGGGTTAAGGGGGAAGGGATAAGTGGGAGGTGAGAGGTGAGAGGTGGGAGGTGGGAGGTGGGAGGTGGGAGGTGAGAGGTGAGAGGTGAGAGGTGAGGGTGAAGGAGTGGCGGAGGGGTGGAGCTTGGCTCGCTCGGCGCTCTGGGGTTCGGCTTCGGAAGTCCCGGTGACGAGTTCGCGTCGTCGCCGCCAGCCTGAACTCCGATGCAGCTACGCCGAAGGCGTTCCGGAACCGAGCCCAGGGTTGAGCCGAGGAACGAGGCTCTACCCTGGGATCCCCGGCCGTAGTTCGCCTACCGCGAAGCGGTTGCGGCGCGGCCTGCACCGCCGGCGGCCACAAACGCGCCACCCGCGGGCGCAACGCTCGCCCGTCAGGTCGCGCCAACTGCCACGCCTGCCATTAGGACGGCTGCCAACCCGTGAGCCCCGTTCAGGCAAGCACCCATCATCCCGAACTCCGCGAGCACGCCCTCCTTCCCTAGTCTTTCACCTTAACACAGTTTGAATCTTGGTTCTTTCCTCTTGAATCTTGCTTCTCCCTCCCCGTTCCAAACGCGAACCCCACCGCCGTCTCCACCAGCGTCACCTGCGCCTCGACCCGCACGTCGAGCGCGTACTCCGACGGCGTCTCGAAGGTGAAGATGCGCTGGGCGTGGCCGGCGAAGCGCAGCCAGAGGGCTTCGGGCACGCCGGTCTCGAGAAACTCGCGGGTCTTCGCGTCGAGCCGCGGACGGATGACGCCGGCCTTGGCGCGACGGCCTTCGATGTCGGTGCGGACGTCGGCCGGCAGGAACTCCGCCACGCAGGCCGCCAGGCGCTCTCCCCAGTAGGGTCGCGGGCCGCGCACTTCGTAGAGGTAGAGGCCCTGGGCATCGAAGTCCTCGTGCAGGGTCAGCGCCAGCGCGAACTTGCGCCCCGCGATCGCATCCCGCAGCGCGGCGTTCGGCCCCAGCCATTGGGGGCCGAAGCAGCGGTTCAGATCGCGACCCGACCGGTCGTAGCGGACGTTGTTGGCGAGGCCCCAGGGATTGAGGCAGGGCGCGACGAAGAAAGGAATGCCTCGCCGCTGCAACGCCGCGAGACCACCGCGCTGAGCCCAAAGGAGCAGCCCCTCGGTCGAAGCCGCTTCGTCGCCGTGGATGCCGGCGCTGACGTAGAAGCCGTCGTTCTCCCAGCCGCTGGTCAGGGCGACGAGCGGATAGCCGTCGTGCTCGGCCAGCTGCACCACCGGGATCCGCAGCGTCCGGGCCAGCTCGCGCCAGCGCTGCAGCAGGTAGGGTACATCGTGCCCCCGGTGGTGCTGGAGCGAAAAACGAGGCACGGCGTCGGGGGGCATCGGGCCGCACCATTCGAGCGGCCCGGGCCCGGCTGCAAATTCGAGCCACCTCGGGCTCGATCAGGTCGTTTCCGGGTTCAGGACGTAGTCGCGCCCATGGTACCGTCGGGCCACGAAGATGTAGATGACGCCCGCCAGCAGCATCAGGCCGATGAAGAAGGCGAAGTAGTTGGCGCCGGTCAGATTGATGCCGTTGGCCTGCAGCTTCGGGATGGAGAAGTTGATCCACGAGGCCACCTGGCTGCCCATAGAAATGGCGAAGAGCCAAAGAGCCATGACCGCGCTCTTCATGTGGCTGGGAGCCTGCGTGTAGGAGAACTCCAGGCTGGTGACCGAGACCATCACCTCGCCGAGGCTGATGATGGCGTAGGCCAGCATGTGCCACCAGACCGAGGGCTTGGCGCCGCCGTCGATCTGCACCTGCACGTACCAAATGACCACGTACGACGCCGCCGTGACGAAAAGGCCGATGCCGATCTTCCGCAGCGGGGTCAGGGGCAGGAAGCGCTCCACCAACGGATAGAGCACGTAATTGCAAAGCGGGATGAAGAGCAGGATGAACGGCCCATTGACCACCTGCACCTGGGCGGGCAGGAGCGTGGTGCCGAAAATCTGGAGGTCCATGGCCTTGGCCTGGAGCGTCCAGGAGCCGCCGGACGACTGCTCCCAGAGCGCCCAGAAGATGGCGATGAAGACGTACACCTTGGCCAGGTTCAGCAGGACCTTCAGGCCGTCGCCCGAGAACATCGCCTTCAAGCCCGCCGTGCCCCCGGGCGGGACGTGGACCATCTTGCGGCGGCCGAGCCAGAACACGATCGTGGCGATGACCATCAGCACGCCCGGCAGACCGAAGGCGTAGTGCGGACCGTAGTCTTTATGTTCGAGCAGGATCGGGCAGACGTAGATCGAGATACCGCTGGCGAAATTGATGGAGAGATAGAACCAGCCGAACGCCTTCGAGAGCAGGTGCGCATTACCCCGGCCGAACTGGTCGCCGACGTTGGCCGAGACGCAGGGTTTGATGCCGCCGGCGCCGAGCGCGATCAGCGAAAGGCCGATGAGCAGGCCCATGCGCGTGGTGTCGAGGGCGAGGGCGAAATGGCCGAAGCAGTAGACGATCGAGAGATAGAGAATCGTGCGGTACCGCCCGAGAAATCCGTCGGCCAGCAACGCGCCGAGGATCGGCATGTAATAGACCGCCGAGGTGAACTGGTAGTACCAACCCTGCGCCACGTTCGGGTCCATGGTCGCCTTGTTCCCGGCGCTGTCGGCCAGGTAGGTGGTCATGAAGACGAGCAGGATCGCCTTCATCCCGTAGAAGCTGAACCGCTCGGCGCCCTCGTTGCCGACGATGTAGGGGATGCCGGGCGGCATCTTGGTCAGCGTGTGGTCGGGCTCGGTGCGGTAGTCGGAGGCGGTGGACATGGGCGGCGGAGTTTGGAGCGGGCGCAGTGCCACGGAAAGCGTGAACTTCGGGCTCGCCCGGCTCAGCCCGCCGACTATGCTCGCGCCGCATGAGGGAGAGCCGCAGGGCTGCACCGCCGGAGCCGAGGACGCTGCGGCTCGCGCTGACTTATCTGTGGCGGGCGATGCGGCTGCGCTGCCCGGTTTGCGGCCAGTCGCGCATCTTCATTCCCCTGCTGCGCACCCGCAGCATCATGGACTGGCTCACGCCGCTCGATGGCTGCCCGCGCTGCGGCTATCCCTACGAGCGCGAGCCGGGCTACTTCCTTTTCTCGCTCTGGGTGCTGAACTTCGGGTTCGTAGCCATGACCGGGTTGCTCAGCTACCTGTGGCTCGAACTCTTTGCCGACGTCTCCACTCCGGTGTTGATCGCTTCCGTGGCACTGCCGGCCCCAGTACTCGGACTGGCCATCGCGCGGCACGCCAAGGCGCTCTTCATCGCGCTCGATCACTTCTTCGATCCGTTCGTGCCCATCGACTGGCCCGAAGACAGCGGCGATGACGACGGCGGCGACCAGCGGCCCGAGCGCCCGGGACAAGGCGGCGGTGGCACCGGCGTGAAGCTGCCGGAGCCGGAGCCAGCGGGAGCGAGGTAGGGGGAAGGTTCAAGAATCAAGATTCAAGATTCAAACCGGGGTAAGGCGGAAGGCGTAAGGAAGGCGGCCGGCGAGCGAGCTACCGATGGGGCGAGCTCTGTCGGCTCGCGTGGTGGACCTCGGCACCGCAGTCGGGCTGGTGCCGCGAAAAAATTGTGAGTAAATACTCGCGTTTCCGAAAAGACCGCTTATTCCTTAACCACGTTAAGCATTTCCACCCCCTGCCAACGTTCCTCCCGATGAAGCTTCGCGAACCCCTCTACATCGTCGCCGGCGCGCGCACGCCGTATTCCAAAATGGGCACCCTGCTGGCCGACAAGGCGGCGGACGAGCTCGGCCGCCTCGCCTCGGTCGAGGTGCTGGCCCGCACGGGGTTCGACCCGGCGCAGATCGAGGAGGTCATCTTCGGCTGCGTGGCCCAGCCGGCGGAATCGGCCAATGTCGGCCGGGTCATCGGCCTGCGCGCCGGCGTCCCGCAGCAGGTGCCGGGCATCACGGTGCACCGCAACTGCGCCAGCGGCTTCGAGGCGGTCACGCAGGCGGCCGAGAAGATGAATGCCGGGCGCGGCGACGTCTTCCTCGTCGGCGGCGCGGAGAACATGTCGCAGGTGCCGCTGCTGTACAGCCAGACGAACGTGAAGAAGTTCGGCGCCATGGCCCGCGCCAAAACCACCGGCGACCGGGTCAAGGCCATGCTGGCCTTCCGCCCGGGTGAGCTGATGGCTCCGGTCATCGGCCTGCAGCTCGGCCTGACCGATCCCGTCTGCGGCCTGAACATGGGCCAGACGGCGGAGAACATCGCGCGCGATTTCAAGATCAGCCGGCAGGAAGCCGACGAATTTTCGATGCGCTCGCATCACCGCGCCATCGCCGCCCGCGAGAAGCTGCGCGAGGAAATCGTGCCCGCACTGCTCAGCGCGAAGAACGGCGACGCCAGCGTCATGCAGGACGACAACGGCCCGCGCGAAGGCCAGAGCATGGAGGCGCTCGGCAAGCTCAAGCCGGTCTTCGAAAAGGGCACCGGCATCGTCACGGCGGGCAATGCCTCGCAGATCACCGACGGCGCCGTCGCGCTGCTCGTCATGAGCGAAGCCGCGCTGAAGAAGTCCGGCCTGCAGCCGCTCGGCCGCCTCGTCGCCTTCGACTACGCCGGCTGCGATCCCACCCGCATGGGCCTGGGACCGGTCTTCGCGCTCAATCGGGTCGAGCAGCAGACGGGGCTCAAGCTGAAGGACGCCGATCTCATCGAGATCAACGAGGCCTTCGCCGCCCAGGTCATCGGCTGCCAGCGCGCGGCCAAATCGGATGAATTCGGCCGCAAATACCTCGGCCGCGACGGCGCCCTCGGCGAGATCCCCGACGAGATTCTCAACGTCAACGGCGGCGCGGTCGCCCTCGGCCATCCGGTCGGCTCCAGCGGCGCGCGTCTCGTCCTGACTGCGCTCAAGGAACTCAAGCGCCGCAACGGCAAGCGCGCGGTCGTCACGCTCTGCGTCGGCGGCGGCCAGGGCGGAGCGCTCTGGCTCGAAACGGTCTGAAGCAAAGGAAGAAGGATGAAGGCTGAAGGAGGAAGGGGGCCGAGGCGGAACGGACGACCGTTGCGCAAGGTTCGGCGCAGTCGGATCTCGCCAGCGAAGATGTCGGGCGTGGAGCCTCTGCGGTATTCCGAGGTCCTGGATGCCGCAGCCTCTCGCCTGCAGGAGCCGACCGCCGACGGCACGCCTTCTCCGGCCGACCTCGCGGAGCGCACGCTCGACTTCGCGGTTCGAATCATCCGCGTCTTCCAATCTCTGCCGAAGCGAGGAGAGGCCGCCGTGCTCGGGCATCAACTGCTTCGCTCCGGCACTTCGGTCGGTGCGAACTATCGCGAGGCGCGGCGAGCCCGTTCCAATGCCGAGCTGATCGCCAAACTTGGCGATGCACTCAAGGAAGCGGAGGAGACGCACTACTGGCTCACGTTGCTCGTGCGCGCCGAAGTGATGCCTGCCCCGCGTCTGGCCCTCATCCTCGCCGAGACGGAGGACCTCTGCCGGATCTTCACGGCCGGCGTGAAAACCACTCGACGAAAACCTGCCGCCAAAACGCGCCCCCGCTCAAACCCCTAGTCATGACTGCAGCCCCTTCGCTGTCCGCGGCACCGACCGCCCGCCCTTCATCCTTCGTCCTTCCTCCTTCTTCCTTTCCCCCTCCCATGTCTAACTCTTCCCGCACCATCACTCCTTCCGGGATCTGTGTGATCACCTTCGATCGCCCGGATTCCTCGGCCAACATCTTCTGCGAGCAGACGTTCGCGGAGCTCAATGCGCACCTCGACTTCCTCGGCTCGGCCGAAGCCAAGGGCGTGAAGGGGCTCGTCATCACCAGCGGCAAGCCGAAGTTCTTCTTCGCCGGCGCCGACCTCATCGGCTTCACGAAGGATCCGACACCGGAGAAGCTCGGCGCGCTCATCTCGCTGGGGCATAACACGTTCTCGCGCATCACCGCGCTGCCGATCCCGAGCGTGGCGGCCATCCACGGCCTTGCTCTCGGCGGCGGCTGCGAGATCTCGCTGGCCTGCGACTACCGCGTGGGCTCGACGGCCAAGGAGACGAAGATCGGCCTGCCCGAGGTGCAGATCGGCATTCTTCCAGGCTGGGGCGGCAGCACGCTGCTGCCGCGGTTGGTCGGATTGCCCAAGGCGCTCGAGGTCATCCTCGGCGGCAAGCAGCTCGCGGCGGTGCCGGCGCTGAAGGCCGGGCTCTTCGATGCGGTCGGCCCGCGCGAATCGCTCCTGCAGCTCGCGGAAGGGCTGATCAAGAAGGGCAAGCGCGGCCCGCTGCCGAAGCAGTGGATGAATCTCGGACCGGCGGCCGCGTTGGTCGCCCGCCAGGCCCGCGCCTCGGTCACGGCCAAGACGGGCGGACATTATCCCGCTCCGTACAAGGCGCTCGAAGTCGCTGTCCAGGCGCTCAAGGGCACCAAGGAGCAGGGCTTCGCGCTGGAGAAGCAGGCCTTCATCGAACTGGCCACCGGCCCCATCGCCCGGCAGTTGCTCGGCATCTTCCTGCTCACCGAGCGCGCCAAGAAGCTGGCGCTGCCGGACGATCTGCCCACGCTCGCGGGCGCCATCAAGGAGCCGCGCAAGATCGAGCGCGCCGCCGTCATCGGCTCGGGCGTGATGGGCGCGGGCATCGCCCAGTGGCTGGCTGCGCGCGGCTTCGGCGTGACCTTGCGCGACATCGGCGCAGAGCCGCTGGCCAAAGGCATGGCCTCGATCCAGAAGCTCTTCGGCGATGCGGTGAAGCGCAAGAAGATGACGCCGACCGAGGCGCGCGCGGCCACCGACCGCATCGTGCCGGTCGCGGGCAATGTGCCGTTGCGCAACGTCGACCTCGTCATCGAAGCGGCCGTCGAGCGGCTCGACCTCAAGCAGAAGCTCTTCGCCGAACTCGAAGCGTCCACGGCCGACGACGTCGTGCTCGCCACGAACACCTCCGCGCTCTCGATCGATTCCATCGCCTCGGCGCTGAAGAATCCGGGCCGCGTGGTCGGCATCCATTTCTTCAATCCGGTGCACAAGATGCAGCTGGTGGAGATCATCCGCGGCGACCGCACCGACGCCGCCGCGCTCGACACCGCGCTGCGCTTCGTGAAGGGCATCGGCAAGATGCCGGTCATCGTGCGCGACCGCCCCGGATTCCTGGTCAATCGCGTGCTCACGCCCTACATCGCCGAGGCCGGCCAGCTCATCGCGGAAGGCTACAGCGTGGTCGACATCGACACCGCGCTGGAGCGTTTCGGCATGCCGCTCGGGCCGCTGCGGCTGATCGACCAGATCGGCATCGATGTCGGCGCGCACGTGGCGAAGGACCTGAGCGAGCGCCTGACCTCGCCGGCGTTCCATCCCGGCCCGCTCATGGCCGAGATGGCGAATCGCAAGCTGCTCGGCCGGAAGGGCGGGCGCGGCTTCTACGTCTACGACGGCAAGGAGAGCGGCAAACCGCCGTTCAACGTCGAGATCGAGCGCTTCCCCGGCCTGCCCCCGCGCAAGCCGGCCGAGCCCACCCTCTTCGTCGACCGGCTCATTCTGCCCATGATCAACGAGGCTGCCCGCGTGCTGGCCGAGAAGGTGGTCGAGGCGCCCGAGGACGTCGATTTCTCGATGATTCTCGGCACCGGCTGGGCGCCGTTCCGCGGCGGTCCGCTGCGCTACGCCGACAGCCTCGGCCTGCCGAAGGTCGTGGCGCGCCTGGAGGAGCTCGCCACCAAGTACGGCGAGCGCTTTGCGCCCTGCGAGATGCTCAAGTCGATGGCCGCAAAGGGCGCTGGGTTCTATCCGGCGGCCTGAGCAGTGAACGTTTGAGACGGCGGCGGCCCGGTGCCGTCGCCGCTTCGTGGCGAGTGCATCGCGGGGCGGTCAGCGTCGTACACCTTCCAGCCATGACCGATGCCTCCTCAGCCCCGGCCGGCACGCTCGTGCTGCGGGGTGGAGCCATCGGCGATTTCGTCGTCACGCTGCCGATCCTGGCGGCCCTGCGGGAGCGTTTCCCCGGCGAGCGGCTGGCCGTGGCCTGCGCGCCGTCGGTGGGTCCGCTGGCGATCGCCGGCGGCCTGGCCGAGGAAACGCGCGACCTCGGCGCGGCGGACTTCGCGACGGTCTTTCGGCCGGCGGGGCAACCCGCGGCGGAACTTACCGCCTGGCTGCGCGGCTTCGCCCGCGTCGTCTCGTTCCTGCACGATCCAGCCGAAGCGTTGGCCGGCGCGGTCGGCGAGGAGGTCCAATTTGTGCCTGGACTGCCGCGTCCGCGCGACGGTGGCGGTCCGGCCACGCGCCAGTTGCTCGCCTCCGTCGCGCCAGCGCTCGGGCTGCACGCCTCGAACCCGGCAGACTTCCGCCTCAGCCTGCCCTGCGCGGTGCACGATCAGGCCGAGCTGACGCTGCGCACCGGCCGCTGGTTCGCCGTTCACCCCGGCAGCGGCAGTCCCCGCAAGAACTGGCCGGCCGCGCGCTGGGTCGAATTGCTCCGTCAGCTCCTCCAGGCAGACCCGGGCCTTCGTTTGCTAGTGCTCGGCGGCGAAGCGGACGAGGCAGCCCTCGCCGAGGTCGTCGCCGGTCTCCCGCCCGCCCGAGTGCAGATGGCCGCCCATCGACCGCTGCTCGAAGTCGCCGGCCTGTTGGCCGCCTGCGAGCGCTTCCTCGGCCACGACAGCGGCCTGGGCCATCTCGCCGCCGCGCTGGGGCGACCGGCCCTGCAGCTCTTCGGTCCGAGCGACGCGACCGTCTGGGCGCCGCCCCAGCCGCGCGCCCACTGCCTGCGGGCACCTGGCGGCGATCTGCACCGCCTGGAGGTCGCCGAGGTCCTGGCCGCCCTGGCGTCCGCCGATCGACCTTGAGGCCTGGGGCGCAAGCTTGCGCAGCGAGCCTCCGGTGGGTCTGATCGAAGCGTGCAGCTCGTGCAGGCCATTCTCCTCGACGACGATCCCGGCTTTCGGCGGACGCTGGCGCAAGCGCTCGGCGACGAGCCGCGGGTGCGCGTCCTGGCCGCCGCGGCCTCGCTCGGGCAAGTGCCGCGCGAGGCGCTGGTCGAGGCCAACACGGCCCTGGTAGATGTCCGCATGCCGCGCGAGCCCGGCCCGGAGGCGGTGCAGCGCATCCATGCGCTGCGACCCGAGATCGTCTGCGTCATGCTGACCAGCCACGACGATGCCGCCTCGATCTTCAGTTCACTGCAGGCCGGTGCCGTCGGCTATCTGCTGAAAACGCAGAGCGCAGCGCAGATCGCCGCGGGACTGCACGAAGCGCTGGCGGGCGGATCGCCGATGTCGCCCGGCGTGGCCCGCAAGGTCGTGCAAACCTTCGCCAAGCCAGCGTCCACGCCAGCCGCTGCGCTGGCCGAACTGACGGCCCGAGAGCGCGAGTTGCTCGGCCACGTCGCGCGCGGCCTGGCCGACAAGGAAGTCGCGGAGACGCTCGGGCTCAGCGTTTGGACGGTGAAGAACCACCTCCGCCACATCTACGAGAAGCTGCACGTGCGCAGCCGGACCGAGGCGGTGGCGAAGGCGCGCGGCGAACGTTGAGTCTTGGCGCGTCGGAGGCAGCCGTTCCTTGAGAAAGGTCACCGGGGTGACCGGGTGACGACGACGGGGCGTGGCGAACACGCGCCCGACCTCGAGGTACGCACTTCCCCCGTTCGCCGCGGGCTGCCCGAAGCTGCGACCGACTACTTCTTCTCCGCGGCGTCGGCTTTCTTCGCCTTGCGGGCCTCCTTCTTGGCCGCCCGCGCCGCCTTGCGGTCTTCCTTCATCTTGGCGCGCTCTTCCTTGTCGAGCTTGCCGTCCTTGTTGGCGTCGTACTTGGCGAGGTTGTCCTGGCGGCGCTTGGCCTGGTCGGCCTTCATCGCGGCCTTCTCGTCGTCGCTGAGCTTGCCGTCGCCGTCCTTGTCGTACTTCTTCATGAAGCCGCGCAGCTGGCGCGGCTTCTTTTCCTTGGCGTCCTTGGCCTCATCGGCGGCAAGGACGGGCATGGCCACGAGGGCGGCGAGAGCGAGGAGGAGGAGTTTCTTCATAGAAGCTCCATCATTCACGCCCTCCCCGCGATGTCACGCAATTTTTAGTATTTTGTTTCCCGAATCTATCGCCTGGCGAACTGCCGGCCACCCGCGCGGGGCGAGCGAGAGCGTCCGCCGCCGCGCTGCTGGGAACTGCGGCCCTGGTTCGATGCCGGACGGGACGAGGTCGTCGGATGGTAGTGCCGCGATTCGACCGCCTGCTGGGTGCTCGCGGAATGCCACTCGTGCTCGGTCATCGGCTCCAGCTGCTGCCGGATGAGCCGCTGGATCTGGTGCAGCGCGGTGCGGTCCTCCACATCGCAGAGCGCGATGGCCACACCGTCAGCGCCCGCACGCGCGGTGCGGCCGATGCGGTGCACGTAGCTCTCCGGCTCGTCGGGCAGGTCGAAATTGACCACGAGCCCGACGCCCTTGATGTCGAGTCCGCGGGCCGCGATGTCGGTCGCCACCAGCACGCGCAGCTTGCCGGCGCGGAAGTCCTCCAGCGCCCGGGTGCGGGCATTCTGCGATTTGTTCCCGTGAATGGCGGCGGTCGGCAGGCCGTGCCGCTCCAGCTGGGTGGCCAGCTTGTTCGCGCCGTGCTTGGTGCGGATGAAGACGAGCGTGAGCTGGTCGAGGTGCTGGTTCAGCAGATGCACGAGCAGCGGCAGCTTCTGCGTGCGCTCGACGAAGCAGACTTTCTGGTCGACGCGCTCGGCCGTGGTGGCCTGCGGCGTGACCTCGACCTTGACCGGATCGGTCAGCAGCACGCGCGACAGTTCGAGGATCGGATCGGGCAGCGTGGCGGAGAAGAAGAGCGTCTGCCGCTTCGCCGGCAGCAGCGCGATGATGCGGCGGACGTCGTGGATGAAGCCCATGTCCAACATGCGGTCGGCCTCATCGAGCACGAAGACCTCGAGCTGGCCGAGCTTGAGATAGCCCTGCTGATGCAGGTCGAGCAGCCGTCCGGGCGTGGCCACGAGGATGTCGCAGCCCGCGCGCAGCGCCTTGACCTGCGGATGCTGTCCCACCCCGCCGAAGATGACCGCGTGACGGAGCTTCAGATGCTGGCCGTAGTCGGAAAAGCTCTGCCCGATCTGGGCCGCGAGTTCGCGGGTCGGCGTGAGGACGAGGACGCGCGGCGCGAACGGCGTGCGCGGTTTCGGCGCGGCGTGCAGCCGCTGCAGGATGGGCAGCGCGAAGGCCGCGGTTTTGCCGGTGCCGGTCTGCGCGCAGCCGAGGAGATCGCGCCCCGTGAGGAGCGGCGGAACGGCCTGCGCCTGGATCGGCGAAGGCTCGGTGTAGCCCTTGGCGGAAAGCGCCGCTACGAGCGGAGCGATGAGGCCGAGAGCGGCAAACGGCGACGGGGCCGCCACCGGCGCCCAAGGCGCGGAGGAAATGGAATTGTGCATGTGAACCTAAGCGCCGTTCGCTCGATGAACTCATCCCTGAGCCCGAGCGCAGGCTGGCGCGGCCGATGAGAGATGTGACCCACGCTGATCTCTCACCAAAACCAAGAGCAGGATCGGAAACCGACGCGGGAGCATACGCGGACGGCGGTGGGAAGCAAATCGCCGGCGGAAAACTCGAAGCTCGAAGTCCGAAACTCGAAGGAAGTCCGAAGGCGAAAACTCGAAGTCCGCACGCCCCAGACTGCGCGAACCTCCTGCGGTTCCGGCGCGGGAAGGAGAGCGACACCTTTGAACTTCGGGCTTCGAACTTCCTTCGAGTTTCGAGTTTTTCAATCCATTTCGAAATCGATCGAGACCTCGTACGCCCCCGTCTTGGCGAGCGACTCCGGCAAAGCCTCGATGCGTTTCACGCGGGAGGCGGCGTCGAGGACAGACTGATCCATCAGCTCGTTGCCGGAGGAGCGGGCGACGGAATAACTCGCGACCGTGCCGTCGCGCAGAATGCGGAGGCGGAGCTTGGTGCGGAACTTGGTGTCGGAGGAGATGGACGTGGGCTGATTCCACTGCGCGTAGAAACGATCGTGGATGAGGCTGTGGTACCAACCGACGTCCGCGCCGCGATTGCCGCCGGCGGACTTGGCGGTGGTCGACGTGCCGCGGCCGTCGGCGGCGGAGTTGCCGGCGGATTCGCTGCCCGCGCCGCGGTCGGGGCGCTCGGCCTTGCGCACGGGGGCCTCGTCGCCGGAGCCCTCGCCTTCGTCGGGGCGCGTGGCTTTGCGCACCGTCGGCTCGGCCTCGGCGTCGGGGTCTAGCGACTTCGGCTCGACCACGGCGGGTGAAGCCGCGGGCTTAGCGCTGGGCGCGGGCGCCTTGGTGGTCGAGGGCTTGGGCGTGGCCTTCGGCGCCGGCGTGGTTTTGGGTGCCTGGGTCGCCTTGGGCGTCGGCGTCTTCTTCTTCGGGGTCGGAGTCGGCTCGTCCTCCTCCTCTTCTTCTTCCTCTTCGTCCGGCGTGGGCTTGGGTTTGGCGGTCGGCTTCTTCGTCACCTTCGGCGTGGCCTTGGGCGTCGGCGTGACGGATTGCTTCGGCTTCGGCGTGGGAGTCGGCGTCGGCGTCGGCGCATGCGTGACCGGCGGCGGCGTCTTGGTCGGACGCGGCGTGGGCGTGGGCGTCGGGGTGGGACGCGGCGTGGCGGTCGGCGGCGGCGTCAGCGTCGGCGCCGGGCCGGCGGTGGCGAGTTCGCTCTCCGGATCGCCGCGCTTGGGCGTCGGGGTGGCGCGCGGACTCGAGGACGACTTCGGGCCGCCCGCCGCGGGCAGCGTGATGCCACTTGCGGAGGTCGCGGGCGCGGTGCTGCGGGTCGTGCCGCCCCCAGCCGCTCCTTCCAGACCGGCGGCGGCCGCGGCGGGATCGAGCCAAGTGATTTCCTCTTTCTTCTTCGGCGGCTCGGCGGTGCAGCGCGCGAAATACAGCAGCCCGCCGATGGCCGCGGCATGCACGACCCCGATCAACCAAAGCGATCTGCGGAAGCTGGGCTGGCTCATGCGGGGCTGACGCGCGAACGGCCCGCGTCATTCATCGCGGTCAGACTACTCGGAATTCGCCGCACTGCGAACCGGGCCGGCCGTTCCGCGCATCCGCCGGAGGAAACCGGAAGACAGCACCGGGTCGATGAAACGCTCGAACTCGGCCCAGCGCGGATAGCCGGCGAAGAACGTCGCCGGGGCCATGCGGGCGTCCTTGGCCGCATACATCCGGCCGCCATGGCGAAGCACGACCGCATCGAGTGCGTCGAACATGCGCAGGGTCGAGTCGCCCAGATGCGCGAAATCCATCGCCAGCGAATAGCCCGCGCCGCAGAATGAGATCAGTCCGGGCGACGGCAGCGAACCGTACTGCTTCAGCACGGTGACAAAGGAGGCCTGCCCATGGGCCTGGGTCACGCGCAGCAGCTCCCGCACCGGCTCTCCGCCGGCCGCGGCGGGGATGAGCGACTGATGCTGCAGGAAGCCTTTGCCGCCGTAGGCGCGGGGCCAGCGGTCGATGGCATCGAGCGGATAGAAGAAGGCATCGAGATCCGTGTAGTCGCTCTCCGGCGCGGGCGCGGCGAAGCGCAGCTGATTGAGCAGCTCGAAGACCCGCGGTCCGAGCCAGCCCGAGGGCAGCGGAATCCCCGGCAGCGCGCCACCGCGGCGCGGCCGGACCGGCGCGCCGGCGGGGGCGAAGCGACCTTCCGAAAAGATGCCGCGTCCGAGGGCGGCGGCCGGCGCGGAGCAGTCGAGCCAGGCGATGCGATGCGGGAAGGCGGGATCGGGCGGTTCCTCGAAGGCTGCCAGGCAATCGCAGCGCCGCTCGCGCGCCTCGATGGTCGGCGAGGCGATGCGCTGCAGCCGGAGTGTGACTTGCGTGATGATCCCCGTCAGTCCCAGGCCGCCGATGGTGGCGGCGAAGAGATCGGCATTCTCCTCCGGCGTGCAGCGAATGGGCCCGGGGCGATCCGAGCGCACCAGCTCGAAAGCGTCGAGATAGCGCCCGATCGTCCCGGTGAAGAGATGATCCTTGCCGTGCACGTCGTTCGCGACCGCGCCGCCGAGCGTGAGATGGCTGGTGCCGGGCGTGACGGCCGGAAACCAGCCCGCGGGCACGAGCAGGTCGAGCAGCTCGGCGAAGGTCACGCCGCATTCCGCCGTCACCCGGCCGCCCTCGCGGTCGAAGTCGAGGATGCGGCGCAGCGCCCGCGTGTGCACGAGCCGGCCGCCTGGGTTGAGGCAGACGTCGCCATACGTGCGGCCATTGCCGTAGGCGAGCGTGGGTGGGTCGGCGGGCGCGAGACGGACGTCATCGCGCCACGCCGGATGCTGCACCTGCGCGGGCGGGGCCACGCGCGGGTGCCCGTTCCAACTATCGTATTGAGACATCAGGCACCTCCGGTCACTGCGAGCCAGTCGGACCGCGCGAGGGCAAACGCGGCGACTTCGTCGAAGATGTCGTGCAGGCGCGTGGCCGGCGCCCAGTCCCAGGTGCGCTGCGCCAGCGCGGCGTCCATCACCACCCACGGCACGTCCAGCGGGCGCGGCTGGCGATCCGGCAGCACCTCCAGATTCCAGCCGAAGCGATCGGCACACCAGGCGCTGAGGCCCGCGAGGGAAAAGGCGTTCGAGGCCCCGCCGCCCACGGTCAGGATGCGCGGCTTGGCGGCCGGATCGCGGCATTCGAGCTGCTTGATCAGCAGCGGCACGAGGTCGCGGGGATGGAGCGCGTCGCGCACCTGCGCGCCGCTGCCGTTGAAGCCGATGTAGCGCAGCGGGCGCCGCTCGCGCCAGCCGTGGATCCAGTAGGCGACGATGCCCTGGTCCGGCCGGCCGAATTGTCCCGCGCCGGCCAGCACGCCGCAGCGGTTGAGCCAGACCGGCAGGCCGAAGGAATGCGCGTATTCGAGCGCCAGCGCCTCGCTGGCGAGCTTGGTGGCGCCGTAGAGCGAGATGGGCGCGGCGGTCGAGAAGGTCTCGTCCAGCCCTGCGCCCGAGACCCCCGGCGGGAGCGTCGCACCCGGCACGAGTCCGAAGGCCGGCGGCTCGCCTCGGGCCTCGACCGGCAGGGCGCAAAGCGCAGGGATCGAGTAAAGCCGGCTGGTGCTGAGCAGGACGAAGGCAGCCCGATGCCGGCGGCAGTATTCGAGCAGGTTGACCGTGCCGAGCAGGTTGTGCTCGACCACCTGGCGCGTGCTGGCCTGGCCGTCGAGGCCGGCGAGCACGCTGGGATTGGCGGCCGCGTCGATGACCGCATCGACCGGTCCGATAGCGTCGATATCCGAGGCTAGCCGCACATCGCCGTGCACGACCTTGACGCCGAGTTTCTGCAGACCAGCCCGGTTCGCCTCGCTGCCGGCGCGGGAGAGATTGTCCAGGCCGACGATTTTCCAACTCGCCCGGTGCGCCCGCAGGCCGCGGGCGATCTCGCAGCCCGCGAAACCGCAGGCGCCGGTCAGCAGAATGGTCATCGCCCCAGCTTCGGGCCGCGCCCCGCAAGATTCAAACCGGGATCGCCGGGGAAGTGCTAAGATATCCGCTCCACTCCGCCCCGCCCGCCTTGGACACCGTCGCTTCCGCCTCGCTCTCGCCCGTGCTGCTCGGGCACTACGTCAATCTGTTCGACCCCTTCCTGGTGCGGTTCAACGAGAACTTCGGCATCCGCTGGTACGGATTGACCTACGTCCTGTCGTTTCTCATCGGCGCTTTGTTGTATCGGCGCCTGGCCCGCGCCGGCTACAGCGAATTGCCGGAAGCGAAGGTGAGCGATTTCATCACCCTGACCGCGCTCTTCGGCGTCATCCTCGGAGGTCGGCTCGGCTACTTCCTGCTCTATGCGCCGCAACAGCTGCTGCAAGATCCGGTGCAGTTCTTCATGCTGCACAAGGGAGGCATGGCCAGCCACGGCGGCATCTTCGGGATTGTCATCTTCACCTGGTTCTACTCCCGCGTGCAGAAGGTCTCCTGGACGAATCTGGGCGACAACCTGGTGGTGGTCGCGCCGATCGGGCTGTTCCTCGTGCGTTGCGCGAACTTCATCAACGGCGAGCTCTACGGCCGCGTGACCGACGTCCCCTGGGCGGTGAAATTCCCGCGGGAGCTGGCGAGTGTCCCGCCGAGCGAGTTCGATCAAGCCCTGCGCGATCCGCAGCTCCTCGCTCGCCTCGCCGACATGGTCCAGCCGCGACATCCCTCCCAGCTCTACGAGGCGCTGCTGGAGGGACTCGTGCTCTTCGCCATTCTCTGGCTGCTGCGCACCCGGCTGCGGCTGCCCAACGGCGTGCTGACGGGCGCATTCTTCATCCTGTACGCCGCCTTCCGCATCATTTGCGAGACCGTGCGCGAGCCCGATGCCGAGCGCATCCTCGCCCTGACGCGCGGTCAGTTCTACTCGCTCTTCATGATCGTGACCGGCGCGGCCTTCCTCGCCTGGGCGTGGAAGGCGCGCGAGTTTCCCCGCACCGCGCGCTTCGCCGAAGCGAAGCCCCGCGGTCGCTGAGCGGCGGTGGGGTGACCCGGCTCCCTCGCGGGATCCGAGCGAGCGGGAGTTCGCACGCCGCAGGCAGCCTTATTCCGGCACCAAGGCCCGCGAGGCGGCGCGCTTGCGGGCGGTCGCGTCGAGGATCTTCTTGCGCAGGCGCAGGCTCTTGGGCGTGGCCTCGACGTATTCGTCCTCCGAGATGTACTCGAGCGAACGCTCCAGGCTCATGCGCAGCGGGGTTTCCAGCTGGATGCCTTTGCCGTCGCCCTGCGAGCGCATGTTGGTCAGGTGCTTGGTCTTGCACGGATTGACCACGATGTCGTCGGGGCGGGTGTTCTCGCCCACGATCATGCCTTCGTAGATCATCTCGCCCGCTCCGATGAACAGCCGGCCTCGCTCCTGCACGTTGTTCAGCGCGTAGGCCGTGGAGAGCCCGCCTTCCATGGCCACGAGCACGCCGCGATTGCGGCTCGGGATTTCGCCGCGGTGCGGTCCGTACTCGCGGAAGAGATGGCTCATGATGCCCATGCCCTTGGTCAGATTGACGAGATCGGTCTCGAAGCCGATCAGGCCGCGGGTCGGAATGACGGCGGTCACCGCCACGGTCTTCGGGTGGTGCACCATGTTCTCGACCTCACCCTTGCGGGCCGCGATCTGCTGCAGGACGTCGCCCAGGTGCTCGCCGGGGACGTCGACGTAAAGCGTCTCGTAGGGCTCGACCACATTGCCCTCCTCGTCGCGCGAGAAGATGACCTCCGGGCGCGAGACGAGCAGCTCGAAACCCTCGCGGCGCATCTGTTCGACCAGGATGGCGATCTGCATTTCGCCGCGCGCGCGGACCTCGAAGGCCGCCGCGGAATCGGTGTCGCGCACCTGCAGCGAGACGTTCGTGCGGGTCTCGCGGACCAGGCGCTCGCGCAGATGGCGGGCGGTCAGATACTTGCCCTCCTGGCCGGCGCCGGGCGAGTCGTTGACCAGGATCTTCATCGTGATCGTGGGCGGGTCGATCTCCACGAAAGGCAGCGCCGGGCGGTCTTCATTATCGGTCAGGGTCTCGCCGATGAACACATCCTCGAAGCCGGTCAGACCGACGATGTCGCCCGCCTGCGCATGCTGAATTTCGATCTTCTGCAGGCCCTCGTGCCCGAAGAGCGCGGTCACGTTCGTCCGCTCGCGGCGGCCGTCGCCGTGGATGCAGACGATGCTGTCCCCCACCCGCACGCGGCCGCTCATGATGCGGCCGTAGGCGATGCGGCCGAGGTAATCGCTGTAATCGAGATTGGCGACCAGGACCTGGAATCCATCGCCGGCCTTGGCGCGTGGCGGCGGGATGTATTTCACGATGGTGTCGAACAGCGGTTCCATCGTGCCGCTGGCGTGGTTGAGTTCGAGCTTGGCGAAACCCTCCTTGGCGGAGCAATAGACGAAGGGGAAGTCGAGTTGCTCGTCGGTGGCGTTGAGGGAGATGAACAGCTCGAAGACGAGATCAAGCACCTTCTTGGGGTTGGCGTTCTCCCGGTCAATCTTATTGATGATCACTATCGGTTTGGCGCCGGCTTCGAGGGCCTTGCGCAGGACGAAGCGGGTCTGGGCCTGGGGACCTTCGGCCGCGTCCACCACCAGGAGCACGCCGTCAATCATGTTCATGATGCGCTCGACCTCACCGCCGAAGTCGGCGTGGCCTGGCGTATCGACGATGTTGATGCGGGTGTCCTTCCACTGCACCGAAGCGGCCTTGGCGAGAATGGTAATGCCGCGCTCGCGTTCGATATCGTTGGAGTCCATCGCGCGCTCGGCGACGCGCT
>JAFEGM010000084.1:39168-54710 GCA_018240025.1 Verrucomicrobiota bacterium | reverse complement strand
CTCTGCTCCTCTGCTCCTCTGCTCCTTTGGCCAGGCGCAGAGCGGTTTCCAGCGGCGCATCGATGCCTTGCAGCAGATCGGCGACGCGGGACTCCACGGTGACGTCCGGACGCACGCCGCGGCTGGGCTCGGGCGACTCCGGGACGGCATTCCAATAGCCCCACATCGGGATGCGCACCCGCAGCTGCGAATGGGGCAGAATGATGTCCGCGTTGAGGCCGGAGGTGTTGCCGCGGCGGCCGCCACCGCTCTCCTCTCCGACGAACTGGGTCGGGCGCACCTGCTGGAGCGCGGCGCAGACATCCGCCGCGGTCGAGAAGGTGCCGCCATCGAGCAGGACGATCAGGCGACCGAGGAAGGCGGGCGCACTCGGAGCCTGCTCGGCCAGGCCGGGATGCGCGGCGGGCGTGACGAGATAGCCGCGCCCGCTCGGATCCGGCACCACGTTCGCGCGGGCCTGCTCGACGGAGGCCGGTTTCCAGGTCGCGAACGACGGCACGGGCACGGTCTGCTCGATGCGGGCGAAGTAGCGGAAGGGCCGGTCGACGAAGTGCGAGACCAACAACGCTCCGCTCAGGTCCACGCCGCCGCCGTTGCGCCGCAGATCGAGGATGACCGCTTCCGCTTTTTTCTCGGTGATCTCGCGGAAGGCGGCGGCCAGCTGCGCCGCATATTCCGGCCCGGTGGCGAAGCTGCGCACCCGCAAATGCGCCACGGTCGGCTGCGCCAGGAACCGCAGGGAGACGTTCTCCCTGGCTCCCTCCAGCCGTTCGATTTGCCCGCGCAAGGCGTCATTGACGGGATTGGCGAGCGCGGCCCGAGCCGCGTCGGTCACGCCGGCCAGTTCCGCTTCCAGCACCGTTCCGGTCGGCAGCCGCACCTGCACGGCGAAGCGAGCCGACGGCGCGACGTGCAGCCAGTATTGGTGGGCGAAGCTGCGCCGCAGCTGCGCGGCCTTGAGGGAGTCTGCAAAGCCATCGGTCGGGAGGCGGGCGAAGATTTCCCGCACCACCTCCGCCGTCGGCCGGCCATCGATCTCCAGCACCTCGCTGCCGGGCACGATCTGCCGGTCTTCGGCCGAGTCGTTCCCGAGGACGATGAGCCGACCTTCCTCGAGTTGGACCCGTAGCGGGAATTTGGCGGCGGCCCCCAAGGCGGCGCGCGTGGCGGCGTCGAGTTCGAGCCGGGTGTGCCCGCAGCGCACTTCGGCCAGCATTTGGGCAATCAAGCGCACGAATTCCCGCGGCTCGAGCGGACCGGCGATCTGTTCGCGCAGCGCGGCGAAGCGTCGGTCCAGGAGCTCCTGCGTCGTGTGCCGGTAAAGGCCCGGATGGGCCTCTTGCAGCGCGCGCAGGAGCGTTTCGATGTCGGCCCGCGCCTGCTCGGCGGTGAGCGTGGCAGAGGCTGCCGGAAGGAGCGTAGCCAGGAAGGAGGTCAGGGCCAGCGGAACGAGTCGTCGGAGCGAGCGTAGCAACATGGGGTCTTTCCAGAAACGCCGCTGCGCGCCGAAATCGTCTGGCGCGGGTCGCCTTGCGCGGAGCGGAGGAGCGGAGGAGCGGAGGAGCGGAGGAGCGGAGGAGCGGAGGAGCGGAGCGGAGGAGCGGAGCGGAGCGTTCGCGATGTGCTTCAGACGTATGTCAGCGGTAGGGACCGCGCTCCTGCGCGTCCGCGAGTTGCCCAAGACAAGGCGATCGCCCACGACTTTCGCGTCTACGAAAAGTCCACGACGTCCGTGTTCGACCAGAATTCGCGCATCCCTACCTATCCTGGGCGGGTGCATCCTCGTGAGCGGCTCGCGGGCGCGCGGAGCGCCAGCGCAGGCAGACGTCATGAACGGCTCGCGGACGCGCGGGAGCGCGGTCCCGAAGGCGGATTCTACGGACCCGGGACAGCCCTCGGTCTGACCTGCTCGGTTGCCCCGGAGGCCGACGTTCGAATGTTGCCGCAAAGGCCGGGCGCTATTCGACGTTGGGCATGATCTCGCGGTCGCCGGGCAGGATGCGCGGACGCAGCGGCGGCGGCGGGCTGGGACGGTCGGGCTGGGTCGCCTGGGTCTCCGCCGGAACGGTGGGGCGGGACGTCGGAGCGGAGCGACCGCGGTAGAACCGGGCGGGCGGAAGCGGAGTGGTGGGGTCCTGGTATTGGAAGGTGCCATCGGCGCCGGCCGTGAGCGGACCGGCGACCTGGATCCAGGGTGAGGTGAGCGAGTCGGTCTGCTCGATGAAATACTCGCGTCCAGCCAGGCCCTGCACGGTCAGCAAGGGGCCGCCCGGAGTCTGGACGAGGCTGACGATCCGGAGGAGCGCGTCGCCGAGAGGGGTGACGACGACCTGCACCGTCCCGAAGGCGAAGCCGCCCCGGCCATCGCTGAGGGTATACGTGAAGCTGTCGGAGCCGGTGAAGGCGTTCGACGGCGGCGTGTAGGTGCAGTTGCCGGCGGCGAGTTGCACGCTGCCGCCCTGCGCGCTGGTGGCGCTGACCGCGACGAGACTGAGCGCGTCGCCGTCGCTGTCGGCGTCGTTGGCCAGCAGGCTGGCCGAGGTCACGGAGGCGCTCTGGCCTTGCGTGACGTTGAGCAGGTCGGCGCCGGGCTGAGGCGCGCGATTGGCCACGACCGTGATGGCTTGCACGGCGTCCGGATTGAGGCCGTTCGTCGCCGTGACCGTGAAGGCCGGGAACGTCCCGAAGGCCGGCAGCGTGCCGCTGAGCAGGCCGCCCGGGCTGAGCGTCAGGCCGGCCGGCAGGGCCCCGCCAGTGACGCTGAAGCTCGGGGCCGGGAAGCCGCTGGCCACGAGCTGGAAGGTGCCATGCGCGCCGACCGTGAAGGTGGTGGTGGTGGCGCTGACGAAGGTCGGTGCGGTCGGCGCCGAGACCGTCAGGTTGAGGTACAGGTTCAGACCGGAACTGGTCACCTGCAGCGCGCTGAAGACGCCCGGATTGTAGCCGGCGAAGCCCGAGAAATCGAACTGGGCCGCGCTCGTGATGCTGATGGGATCGAGCGCGACCGTGGCCGTGGCGAGGCGGAAGCTGTACGTCGTGCTGGCGGTGAAGTTGGCCACATTGCCGCTGAGGGCGAAACGCGTTCCGGTGCTCAGGCTGATGCGGCCCTGGACGTTGAGCAGACTGCTGCCGGAGCCGGGGATCAGACTGTTGCCGGTGTTGGCGGCGGCGGCGACGGGCGTGCCCGTGTAGTGGAAGCCGAGGATGGCTCCGCTGGCCAGCGAGAGCGAGGCGGTGGTCACGCCCGGGGTCGTGCCCACCCCCAACGTGAGCGTGCCGGGGACGCCGCCCGCGCCACCCCGGATGGTGCCGCCCGCCAGGATGGAGATGGCATTGCGCGCCTCTGTGCCCTGCTGGGGCTGCAGGAAGCCGCTGCCGGCGAGCGTGCCGCCCGCCAGGACGGTGATGGTGCTGCCGCCGGTGGCGCTGCCGCTGCTGTTGTTGGCGAACAGCGTGCCGTCCCGGATGGTGGTGGTGGCGCCGTAGGCGTTCACCCCGGTGCCGAAGGAACTGCCGGAGGCGAGGATGAGGGCGCCGGGGCCGTCTTTCACCAGGCCCAGGCCGGGAACGGTCGGAGACTGACTGACGTCCCCGCCGAGGCGGAGCGTCCCGGCACCCGTCACCCGAATGGTGCTGACGCCATTCTGCAGCCGGAAGGCATTGCTGAGGGTGAGGTCCTGGCTGCCCGCGAAGGTAAGGTCGCCGAAGAGCTCCGTGACATTCGAAAGCGTGAGCGGACCGCCGCTGGTGTTGGTCAGGGCGCCCTCGATCACCCGTAAAGTCGTCGCACTGCTCAGGGCACTGGCGGATTCCACGGCGAGCGTGCCGCCGGCCAGCGTGGTGGCGGCGACGTAGGTGTTGGTGCCAGTCAGGGTGAGCACGCCGGCCCCGCTCTTGATCAGGCCGCCCGGCAGGCTGGTCAGGTTGGAGGTGATGCGCACATCGCCGGGACCGCCGACCGCGAGGGCCACGGTGTTGTCGGGCGTGGTCAGCGGCGTGGCGATGACGTTCCCGCTGCCCGTAACGAGCAGATTCCCGGCCGCCAGCGTGAGCGGACCTGCGCCCGAGAGCGTGACGCCCCCGCTCAGCCAAAGCGCATTGACGGCGGTGGGGGAGGCGATGGCGGTATGGGCCGAGAGCCGCACATTGTCGCTCAGCCGGGCGCCGTTGGTCAGGCCGGTGGCGTACTCCGAGGCGGTGAGCAGGCGGACGCCGCGGACGGTATCGTAGGTCACCAGTTGCTGACCCAGTCCGCGCGCCGAGGTGTCGCCGAAGGCTCCGGCGATGATGCTGACCGCCGTGCTGCCCGGGGCGCCACCGCCGCCGACGAGCGCGCCGACGACGCTGGCGGGATCGAAGGCCAGCAGGCTGGAACTGTCGGCGCTGCCGGGCAGCTGTTCGCCCAGACCGGAGCCGCGGAAGAGCGGGCTGGCGCCGTTGCCGCGGTTGAGAAATGCGCTGGGGCCGAGACGCAGCAGAGCGGCCTGGCCGGGGCCGGGATCCAGCGTGACGCGGGCGGCGGAGTTGAGCGTCAGGGTGTTGATGACCTCCTCGGTCAGCAGCTGGCGATTTCCTCTCAGCACGAGTTCGCCACCGACCAGCGAAACCGCGCCGGAGGCGTCCGGCAGGCGGTCGCTGAAGTGCTGCCCGGAGTCGTCGAGGAGGAACCTGGCGCCGGCCGCGACGGTCTGCGTGCCCGTACTCAGGATGGTGCCGCCATCGCGGAGGCGGAATTCACCCGCATTGATGAGGAAGCCGCCGCTGCCCAGGGTGGCGGGGCCGGTGACGGTCCAGGTGCCCTGGCCGTACTTGGTCAGCGACATGTTCGTCCCCGCGATCTGGCCGCTCCAGGTCGTGTCGAAGCCGTTCGTGTGCACCTGACCGCTGGAACTGAGCAGGACCAGCCGGCTGTGGTTCCAGTCCCCCCTCAGGAAGACGGTCGGCCCAGAGCCGTTCCAGACAAGTGCCCCTCCCTGGCCGAACGCTGTATCGTTGAGGATGGAGACGTTGCTGCCGTTGAACTGCGTGTCGCCCGTGTAGGAGTTGACCGCATTGATCTCGAAGAAGCCGTTGATGCCGCCATATCCCATGCGGCCGGGGCCGGAGATGGCGGCGTGGAGCGCCCAGAGCCGGCCCCCGGAAACGGCCAGCGAGCCGAAGCTCTGGACCGTGAGCGGGCGCTGAAATTCGAGCACCTGCGAACCCGTGTAGCTGAGCAGCGCGGCGTTGGTGGTGCCGGGGTTCCCGAAGGTGATGCGGCTGCCCGCGGCGCCGAGCCGGTCGTCCGCGCTGAAAGACAGCCCGCCTTCCTGGATGAAGGTGCCGCCCGCGTAGGAATTCGCGGCGCCTAGCGTGAGCGCCCCCGCGCCGAACTTGACCAGCGCGCCGCTGGTCGTGATCCGATAGTCCAGGTTCCCGGGCGCCGCGGCGTACACGACCAGATCGCGCGTATTGCCGGCCCCGGTCAGCAGGCTGTTCGTCGGCACGCCCACGGTGCTGCCGGCCACATAGGCGAGAGCGCCGCTGGTCAGCGTGAGATCGAACGCCCCGCTCAAGCCGGCGCTTCCGGGCAGGAGGAGCGAGTTGACGGTGGTCGGGGCGCTCAGCGTGACCGCCACGGTGGGGCGGACGTTGGCGGTGGCACCGGCGGTGATGCTGGTGGCGAATTCGGTCACATCGAGCGGGCGAAATCCCTGCGCGCCGTAGGTGTAGAAGGTCGAGCCGCTGTTCGCCCAGGGCAGGATGCTGACGCTGGTGCTGCCGGCCAGGCCGCCGCCGCCGACGAGAGCGCTGGCGGGCGCAGCGCCGTCGATGGCAGTGGCGAAGACGTTGGCCCCGCCGTTGGGCGCGAGCACCTGGCCGAGACTGTTCCCCGTCAGGGTGAGCGTGCCGCGCTCGGCGGCCCGATTCAGCTGCGCGATGGTGAGGGTGAGCGGGGTCGAGTTTTCGATGGTCAGGTTGGCCCCGCCCACGAGGTTGAGCTGTCCGAGCGCCTGCGTCGCCACCCGATCCACGTTGGAGGAGAAGTTGAGCGAGCCGGCCAGGTTGAGCGTGGCAGCGGCGGAGATGCGCTGGGCGACGTAGCCGAGCCCGCCGGTCTCGACCTGATTCGAGAGGCTGAGGCTGCCGCCGCGGATTTCGAACAGGCTGGAATTGAGCAGCGTACCGCGATCGACCAGCTGCAGCGACCCGCCGAAGACGTGGGTGGGGCCGCTGTAGCTGACCGGCTGGGTCAGGGCCGTGGTGGCGTTGGCCAGGGTCAGCCCGCCCGTGCCGACGAGGTCGCCGGAGAAAGTGGAGGATTGGGAGCCACGCAGCGTCAGCCGCCGATCGCCCAGCTGCACGGTCCCGTCCTGGACCACTCCGCGCCCGAACGAGCCGAGGCTCAGGGCCGAGTTGAGATTCGAAATGCTGCGGTCGAATCCGCCGAGATCGAGCGTGGCGCCGGCCGCGACCGTGACCGTCGCCCCGAACCCCCGCGGGTGGAGCGAGGCGCGGCTGCCGGAGAGCAGCAGTGTGCCCTCCTCGATGAGGACGTTTCCGGCGCCGAGGAACGGCCCGCTGAGCGTGAGCGTGCCCTGGCCGGACTTGAAGAGGCTGGCCCCGCTCAGCGTGCTCTGCACGGTCAGGTTCGTGCCGGCCCCGGCCGTGTAGAAGGCGTAGCCGGCGGAGCCCTCCGCGTGCAGGGCGGGAACATTGATGCTGCTGCTGCCCGTTGCGAGAACCGTGCTCGAACGCAGCTCAAGCGTGCCTTGGCCGCTCAGGACCACACCTCCCTCGAGCTTGAGCGCATTGATCCAGGTGGTCAGGGCTGGCGCGACCGTGGAGTTGCTGAGCCGGACATTGGCCGCCCGACTGTCGTGGAAATTCAGCGAGGTGAAGCTGCTGGCGTACTCCGCCGCGCCGAGCAGGCGGAAGCCGACGCCGGCATCATAGGTCATCAGATCGGTCCCGTTCCCGGTCTGGGAACGGTCGCCGATGAAGCCGGGGACGATGCTGACGAAGGGCGTGCCGGCGGCCCCGCCCGCGCCGTTGAGCTGCGTGCTGCCGCTGCCGAGGTCGAGCGCGAACCAATTCGTGCTCCCCGGACCGACCGGGTCGCCCAGGTTTTGGCCGCGGACCAGGACGACCGAGTTGCTGACCGCCCGGGTCACGCGACCGGTCGAGAGGGTGACGTTCTGGCCGTTGTTCTCCAGCGTGACCGTGCCGGTGAAGAGTTCGAATCGGTTGGTTTGTTCGCGGCTGGGTGCCTGCGCATTGCCGCGCAGGCGCAATTCCCCGCCCTGCAGCCTCAAGCCGCCGAGCCCGAGGTTGTCGCCCGCGCCGGTGGGCATGCTGAAAACATCGGGCAGCCGGTTGGGGTTGTTGAAGACCGTGTTGTCCAGCACGAGCCCGGCGCCCTGGGCGATGCCGATGGTCGCCACCGCGCTGCCGGTGCCGTTGGCCAGCAGCATCGAGCCCTCCGCCCCGCCGAGCACGAGATTGCCGCCGAACACGTTGACGACTCCGACCATCTGGGCCGCCGCCGTCAGGGTGAGATCGCCGGCGCCGAACTTCGTGAGTCCGTTGCCGGTGCGACTGATGATGGCTCCGGTCAGCGTGACGTTGTTTCCGGCGGTGTCGAAATTCAGTCCGGAGGTGCTCGTGGCGAAGGACTGGCCCAGGGTCATGGGCGCATCGAAGCGGAGCACACCGCCGAAACCCGTGCCGGTCGCATTGCTGGAGCCGAAGTAAATCCGCGGGCTGGCTCCGAGAGCCGCCGGGCTGCTCAGCGCGAGGGTGCCGGCCTGGACGAAGGTGTCTCCGGAATAGGTGTTGGCCGCGGTCAGCGCGAGCACGCCGGGGCCGTCCTTGACCAGGCTGCCGTAACCGCTGAGCGGCTGGCTGAATCCGAGCGTCGTCCCAGCCGGGACGTACAGGCCGCCGGCACTGCCCGGGTTGTGGGCCGAGCCGCCGCCGAGCCGGACTGCGCCGGCCAGGATCGCATCGGGCCCCCGATAGCGGAGGAATCCGCCCGAGAGCGTCAGCGTCTGCGTGGCGGAGTCGTTGATGGCCGCGAGGGAATCGATGACCAGCTGACCGCCATTCACGACCGTGCCGCCGGTGTAGGTGTTGCCGCCCGGGCGGGTGAGGTAGAGCGTGCCGTCGCCCGACTTGGTCAGGCCGCCGCTGGTCGAAATGAGCGCGCCGAGGGTCAAGGCGCCGCTGGCGCCCGCGACGAAGACCTGGAGTTCGCGTTCGTTGGCCGCGCCGCTGCGCAGTTCGGCCACCTGCACGCCGCTGGCGAAGCCGCCGTAGGTGTTGGGCGTTTCATAGACGCTGGTCAGTCCGCTGGCATTGAGGAGCACTCCGCTCGTCAGGGTCAGCGTCTCCAGGGCGGTGCTGCCGAGGCGCAGCGAGCTGGCCGCCAGGACCAACGCGTTGGCGGTGGTGTCGAGGGCGAGCGTGGTCGAGGCCGTCAGGCGGACGTTGTTCGTGGCCCCGCCCAGCGTGGCGGCGAACTCCGCGGTGGTCAGCGGGCGGACGCCGTTCGCGCCGTAGGTCACCAGCGTGCTGCCGGCATCGAAAGCGCTCACGCCGCCGATGGCGTAGGGCAGGATGGAAAGGTCGGTCGAGCCCGGCGCCCCGCCGCCGCCCAGGAGGCCCAGCAGCGCCTGGTTGCCGAAGCGGAGATTGCCGATGGCCGGCGTGGCGGCCGCACTGCCGAGGTTCGCATTGCCCGCGCGGAAGAGGAAGGTGCCGCGGTCGATGCGGGAGAGGCCAGCGGTCGCGCTGGTGAAACTCAGCGTGCCACCGGTGGTCAGGGTGATCGTGCTGAAACCGGCGCCGCGGAAGGAATCGATCAGTTCGGTGCTGGCCACGTTGGGATTGCTGGAAAAGACGAACTGCGAATTGTTGCTGTAGATTTGCTGGGTGTCGGACACGCGGTTCGTCACCGTGACGGAGACGTTGTCGAGCGTGAAGCGGGTGCCGTTGTTGGAGGCCGAGCCCCAGCCGCCCAGCGTGAAGCTGGTCTGCGTCGCGATCGCCCCGATCGTGCCCGAAACCGTGGTATCGCCGGCGAGCACGGTGAAGCCGCCGCTCGAGTCGACCCCGCCGCTGATCGCCAGCGTTCCGGTGCCGAGCTTGACCAGACTGCCGGCCGAGCCGGTCAGGGTGCCGGCCCAGGACTGCGCCGCATTGGAAAATCCGCTCACCAGGACGAGCGGACGCACACTGCCGAGGTCGATGGTCGTGCCGGGGGAGGAGCCGAAGCTGCCGAACTCGCGCACCAGCGGGGCGGCGGCGGGATTCGACAGATCCACACTGGAGGTGGCGGCATTGAAGAAGAGGCTGCCCAGCGGCATCGTGAAGCCGCCCCCGAAGGTCGTGCTGCCGAGCACGCTGGCGTTGCCGATGGTCAGCGTGCCGGGGTAAAGGCGGGCGTCGGAATTGAGCACGACGTTGCCCGAGCCCGTGCGGGTCAGGACCACATTGGTGGTGCCGAGCAGGGCGCCCGTGTGCGTGAGGGTTTGCGCACTCAGGTTCTCGAAGGAGGAGGTGGCGGTGACGATGAGCCGGCGATTGAGTTCGACCGGTGCGGCCGCGGCGGGAGCGAGGCGGAGGATACCGCCGGCAAAGATGACGTCACCGCCCGCGCCGAGGTTGGCGTCCTGCGTGAAGGCCAGGGTGGAGGCGAACAGCCGCGTCGGACCGGTGTAGGTGTTGAGACCGGAAAGGGTGAGGATGCCGCCACCGGTCTTTTCGAAGCCGCCTGCCACGCCGGGGGTTTCGTTCGCGATGACCCCGGAAAGCGTCGTGTCGAAGGAGGGGCTGAGGACGTTCGGCAGCGTCGCGGCGAGCGGCGCCGTGCTGGCCCCGAGGAAAAGGTTCCGGTTCGAGGTCAGCGCGACGGTCGGGTTGAGCGTGCCGCGCAGGACGATCGCATTGGCGGCCGCGCCGAGCTGGTTGTCGGCGCTGAAGGACAGCGTGCCGCCCCAGATCTCGACCCGCCCGGTAAAGGTGTTCGCGTTCTGCAGCGTGAGCGTGCCTCCCCCTGTCTTGACCAAGGCACCGAAGCCCTGGAGCACGCCCGCGGTGCTGCCGAAGCTGCCCGCGCCGACGCGCAGATCGACCGGGCTGCCGGCGGTCAGCCCGAGTTGCACGGCATGCGCGCGGGGGCCGTTGGAGTCGAGATTGGCAAGGCTGCGCCAGGGGGTGCCGCTGGCGGAGGTGGCGCCGGAGAGATCCAGCAGGAGCGAACCGTTGCCGGTGCCTCCGAGCGTGACCGAAGCGGTGTTGAGCTCGCCCGGGCCGGTCAGCCGGAGGGTGCCACTCTGCAGATTGAAGGTGCCGGAAAAGGGATTGTCCGCGCTGGCGACTTCCCAGGTGGCGGTGGCTGCACCCGCGAGATTGACCGGGCCGAGGCCGGTCAGCCGGCCTTGGAAGACCGTCGTGAAATCCGTCGTCAGGGTCGGGCCGCCGTTGAAGCTGATGGTGCGGGCCGTGGTCCAATTCCCCGTGACGGTGGCCTGGCCGGACAGGAACAGACCGCCTGCGGCGGCGCCGAGGTTTTCATCGCGGCTGAAGACGAGAGCGCCGGCCGTGCGCGTGCCTCCGGTGTAGGTGTTCAGGCCGGTCAGCTCCAGCCGGCCACCGGCGATGCCCGCATCGAGCCCGCCCGGGCCGCTGATGACCCCGGCCACGGTGAAGGCGTTGCCACCCGCGCTCCCGCCGCCCAGCGTGCCGAAGCCGGAGCCCAGGGTGATCGGGACGCTGAGCGTCGTCGCGCCCGCGCCGGTGTAGATCAGGCCGACCTGGGCGGTGGCGGTGGGGCTGTGGATGGTCAGGCGCGAGCCGCTGTTGTTGGTCACGCCGAGATTGGCCAGGTCCGGCACACTGAGGTAGCCGCCATTGATCGTGATCAGGTTGCTGGCGAAGGCGTTGGCCGCACTGCCCAGCACGAGCGTGCCCTGGCCGGATTTGGTCAGCGTGCTGGCCGTCAGGGCAGCATTGGCCGTGACGGTGTTGGGCGAGCCGAAAAAGCTGGAGATGACGCTGACGATGGCCTCGCCGGTGCCGCCAGCCCCGAAGAGCACCGGGTTCTGCAGGGTGAAGACGGCCACGTTGGAGGCGAGCGCGCCACTGCTCAGCGTGAGGGGCTGTGACCCGGAGAGGGTGAGTCCGCTCGTGGCGACGAAGAGCGAATTGACCGTGCGGGCGGTGGACGGACCGGTCGGCGCGGCGGTCAGGCGCACGTTGTCGCTCGCGCCGGCGGTGTTGAAATTGTTGCTGACGTTGTACTCGGTGGTCGGATTGAGCAGGCGGACGCCGGTGACGAGATCATAAGTCACGAAGCCCGTGCCGTTGCTTGGGCTGGCACCGAAGTTGGAGCCATCCCCCACCGCCCAGGGCAGAATGCTGCGCGTGCTGGTGCCCGCCGCACCGCCACCACCCACCAACGCCGCGGCCGGGGCGAGGCCATCGATCTGGCCCAAAAAAATGTTGGCCTGCGAGGCTCCGCCCGGGGTCCCGAGGGTCGCGCCAAGATTCTGGCCGGTGAAGGTGAACGTCCCTGCCCCCGTGCGGACCAGATTGGCGACGCTTACCGCATTGACCGACCCGACTGCACCGGTGGTGGAGGCGAGGAGGCTGGTCTGCCCGCTGCCGGTCACGCTGCCCAGAGCCTGGGTGGAAAAGCCCGCACTGCCATAGACTTCCAGGAAACCGCTGCGCACGGTGATCGGGGTGGCCGTGCTCAATCTCGAGTTGTTGAGGGAATCGCCCAGCGTCTTGTTGATCTCGAAGCGACCGCCGTCGGCCACGGTGAGCGCGGAGGTGGCCAGGATGCTCCCGCTGGCCCCGTTCAGCCGCAAAACACCCGGCGCTCCCAATGGGATCGAGCCGAACGTAGGATACGCGACCTGTCCGATCTCGGTCGCTCCGGCGTAGGTGCTGGCCACGCTGATCGAGGCGCCGCTCGTATTGCGCACGGTCAATCCGCCACCGCCGCTCAGTCCCCCCAGGCCGAACCCGCTGGCCAGTCCGAAGGTGACGAGGCTTTCGCTCGGGCCGGTCAGGAACAGCGTGCTGTTGAGGATGACCGAGTTCTGCAGCGTGGCGCTGCCCTGGAGGGAGCCGCCGTTGACCGTGAGCGTACCGAACTGGTTGCCCAACACGCCGAGGGCGCGATCGTTCGCCAGGGTGAGCGTACCGCCGTTCAGGACCACGCCCCCGGCAAAGGTGTTCGCCACCGAGAGGGTGACGATCCCCACATTCGGGACGGCATTGGCCAGACCGATCGTCAGGGGCGCGCCCGCACCGGCGCTGGAAGCGATCGGGGCGGCGAACGTCAGGGCGCTGGTGCCACTGCCCGCCACGGTGAGTCCGGCGGCGCTGGAGCCGATGACCGTGCCCACGTTGAAAAGGGTCAGGGCACCGCTGCCAGTGAGCAGGAGCTGCGCATTGCCGGCGAAGGCGAAGCTTCCGCCCAAGGTGACCCCGACCGTCAGCTGGTTGGTCGAGTGTTGGGCCAGCGTGAGCGTCGAGAGCGTGAGCGACAGGTCATTCGTCGCGGTCAGCAAGGTGGTGCCGAGGGACTGCAAGGTGACCGCGCCGGCCGGGAGCGAGGCCGGCAGCGGGCCGAGCCCGAAATTCCAGGCCTGCAGGTTGGTGAATGTGAGGTTGTTCGTGCTGGTATATGTCTGCGCCGAGAGCGGCTCCGCGAGGACCTGCAGGAGCAGGCTGGTGGCAACCAGGGTCAGGCGGAGGCGTCGGAAAGAAGTCATGGGCGCGCGGAAGTGCGCCGATTATAGGCATTCGATTCAGGAATTCTAGCGCGGGAACGCGGAGTTTCGCCCGCGGGGACACTGGGTCGGACTGGCTTTCTCGCCACTCTGCGCCGCGCCCGTCTTGGGAGAATGCTTCGGTCGGGGCGGCTCGCGAACGCGGGGAGCGTGTCCCGACGAGTCTTGCGCCCAGGCTGCGTCTCGGGCGGTTCGCGAACGCGTGGGATCGCGCCGCGCTCGATGCAGCGCGCGACCTACTCGGCGGTCTCGAGCACGGCGGTGGCGCGGGGGATGATGGCCTGCGACGCCCCCCACTCGCGCAGATGGTGCAGGGTGGGCTGCAGAGACCGTCCGAGTGGGGTCAGCGTGTAGGAGACGATGCGCCGGTCGTTGGCGTGCACTTCTCGCTCGACGAAACCGTCGCGGAGCAGCTCAGCGAGGTGCTGAGACAGCATTTTTTCCGAGGCCATGACGAAGACTCGGCGCAGATCCGCCAGGGTCTGCTTCTGCCTGCCCAGATTCCAGAGAATTGGGATCTTCCAGCGACCGCGCAGCAGGGTCAGCGCGGCCATGATCTCGCAGGAGCGGATGAGCCGGAGTTCGTGCTCGAGGTGGGCTGAGGCGGCTTTGCGCGGCGGAGAGACCTGGCGAAGAGGCACCCACCAATTTGTGGGGATTTTCAGCGACGTCAAAATGCGGGATTCATCGGCGCATGAAAACCCTCTCTACTCACTCTCTCCGCGACCAATCTATCGTCGTCATCGGCGGGTCGGACGGCATCGGTCTGGCCGTGGCAGAACTGGCCCATCAAGCGGGAGCTAACGTCACTATCATCGCGCGTAATGCCGAGCGCCTCAAAGCCGCGGCCGCGAATCTCGGCCCGAAAGTCGACGCGCGGGTTGGCGACTTCGACGTCGAGGCCTCGCTCAAGGCAGCTCTCGCTCATCTCACCCGCATCGACCACGTCCATATCGCGGCCGGCAGCGCCGAGTTCGCCCACCCGCTGGCCGACAACGCCGCGGAGAAATTCGGCGGCGTGGCCCGGCGGGTCGTCGGCTCGATGCAGGCGGTGCAGCTGATCGCGCCCCGCATGCCTCCAGGCGGATCCTTCGTCTTCACGGGGGGCATCTCCACGGATCGCCCCGTTTCCACCGCCTGGGGCACCAGCGTGGCCACCGCCGCCGTCGAGCAACTCGCGCGCACGCTTTCCATCACCCTCGCTCCTCTGCGGTTCAATGCCATCGCGCCGGGGTGGACCGATACCCCGATGTGGGATGCACTCCTGGGCGCAGAAAAGGCCTCTGTCTTCGCTTCCGTCGCGGAGAAAATCCCGGTCCGACGCTTGGCCACCGCGGCCGAAGTCGCCGAGGCAATTCTATTGCTCATGCGCGTGTCGTCGATCACCGGAGAGGTGCTGCACGTCGATGGCGGACAGCGGCTGATCTAATCTTTCTAACTTCCATTCAATCACCAAAGACAGCCAACGAATTCACGTCCATGAAGAACCTCTATACTGCCCGAGTCCACGTCACCGGCGGCCGCGATGGCCAAGCCACTTCCAGCGACGGCCGGCTGGCCCTCAAACTCGGATTCCCCAAGGAACTGGGCGGCGCGGGCGATGCGGCCAATCCGGAACAGCTGTTCGTGGCCGGCTACGCCGCCTGCTTCGCCAGCACCGTCAGATCCCTGGCCAATGCCCGCTCGATCCCGACCGGCCCCATCGAAATCGATGCCGAGGGCACCCTGTCGATCCGAGAGGACGGCACCTATCTCATCTCCACCGTCCATCTGGCCGTCCGCGCCCCCGATTTGGGCGAGGCCGGTGGGGCGCTGATCCAGGAGGCGCAGCGGTATTGCGCCTATTCCAACGCGACCCGGGGCAACGTCGCGACGACGGTGCAGCTCGTATAGGCCGAAGCCGGCAGGATTGGGGCGGCCGAGGCCTCGCGCGCGCGGAGGCTTGGGGTCGCGGAGGCCTGGGTGGGGCCTCGTGCCGACCAGCCTCGGATTCGCCTGGCTTTCGAGGACCAGCAGAACCACCAAGCCAGGAAGAGACCGATCGCCGGGCGCCGCATGGGTTGAACTAAGGCGCGCGGCGAGGAAGGCAACAATGACGTTGGCTGGGCGGGATGGATCACGCGCGCTCCGGTCGCCAGAGCGTGTCGCCGTAGATCCCGCCGCCGACGATGTGCTCTCCCCGCCAGCGGCGTCTGCAACGCCGGCAGACGATGAGCCATTCCTCCACCTGCACCAGTTCGGCGAAGCCCGGATGCCGGTCGCCCCGCCCCGCATAGAACTCCAGCGTGTAGAATCGATCCTCGGGCACGGCTTCCCGGCAGGGGCAGGCGGGCAGCGACGCAGGCATTGTGCGAGCAAGCATGACCGTCGGGGGAAGGCGAGCGATTCGTCGTCCGGCGATGACGCCGAAGGGCATTCGCCCGAGACTGTGGAAGGGACCGCGCTCCGGCGCGTCCGCGAGGAGCCCACGGCGTAGGGTTCGTCCAGGGTTTGGTGGAGACCGCCATTACCGGATGATAAAGAGACCGTTCGCTGGGCGCGTTCGGGGCTGAACCGATGGCGGTGCGCGGCCGCGCGACGTCAATGCGGACGCGACCTCAGGGCGGTCGCACAGCCGCAGCGCGGCGCCCCTTTGGGGCTTGAAACTCCATTGGGGCCGGGACCCAGGCCTGCGGCCTGGGCTGCCTTAGGTCGGGCCTTCGGCCCCCAGGCGGGAAGATGGCCAACCCGGTTGTCGTGCGGTCGTGCGGTCGTGCG
>JAFEGM010000084.1:35022-39097 GCA_018240025.1 Verrucomicrobiota bacterium | reverse complement strand
GGTCGTGCGGTCGTGCGGTCGTGCAGATGGGGTTGGTCGGATCGGGCGGATCGGGCGAATAGGGCAGGTCGACGTGTCGGGGAGGTCGACGTGTCGGGGAGGTCGACGTGTCGGGGAGGTCGACGTGTCGGGGAGGTCGACGTGTTGGGCAGCTGGTCGGGTTGGTCGGGTTGAGCGACGTCACGGGCTCGTTCGCGGGCCGAAGGCCCGACCTAAGGCAGCCCAGGCCGCAGGCCTGGGTACGGGCCAATATCCGAGCCTCAAGCCCCAACGGGGCGCCTGATTATTAGCTTTTCTTTTACCATATGTTTTCATCCCATCGATGCCTCAATCCCTCGCCCACGTGGTCCTCCACACCGTCTTCAGCACCAAACATCGCCAGCCGTTCCTCCGGAATGCCGACGTGCGACAAGAATTGCATGCCTACCTCGCCAGGGTGCTGCAGGGAATCCGGTGCCCGGCCCTGCTCATCAACGGGGTCGACGACCACATCCACATGGTCCATGTGCTCAGCCGGACCGTCACAATCGCCGACCTGGTAGAGCAGGCCAAAACGGCTTCCTCGAAATGGTTGAAACAACAGGATCGGACCCTGCACGAGTTCCAATGGCAGAGCGGATATGAGACGTTCTCCGTGAGTGAATCGAACGTGCCGCAGGTGAAGGAGTACGTCTCGGACCAGGAGGCACACCACCAGAAGATGAATTTCCAGGAGGAGTTTCGCGCCTTGTGCAACCGGCACGGCGTGGCCATCGACGAACGATACGTTTGGGATTGATGGGGGCGCCCCGTTGGGGCTTGGGGGATTTGGAGACCGATCCCCAGGCCTGCGGCCTGGGCTACCTTAGGTCGGGCCTTCGGCCCGCAGTAGGTCGCGTGGGACGGCACGGTGCGTCGGCACCAGAGGTCGAACGGATCGAAGGCCATCGGGCATCCGGCCACGGCATCGGGATTCGGCCACGGCATCGGGATTCGGCCGGGCATCGGGATTCGGCCGGGCATCGGGATTCGGTCGGGGCATCGGGCAACGGCCGGGCCATCCGAGCATGCGTGGATCAGGCCATCGCCCACATCGCCCACATCGCCCACATCGCCCGCATCGCCCATCGCCCATCGCCCATCGCCTAGCGGACCATCGCGATCGCCTCCTTCGCCATCGTCGGGACCGGTCGGCGTTGATAGCGAGGCAATCATTCGCGGGCCGAAGGTCCGACCTAAGACAGCCCAGGCCGCAGGCCTGGGTACTTAGATCGCGATCCTCCAAGCCCCAACGAGGCGCCCCTGATGGCAAGGCAGAGGCGGAAGGCCAAAACCGCGTCGACCAAAACCCCCGACCCGACGAAATCCCGCCCGCTGCGGCCAAGCCCGACCTCAGAATCGCACCTCGGCTCGGCCCGAGCCGGCCGCACTCGGAGAGTGCGGACTACGCTCCGACTCCCGAGTCCCGTTCGCGGCGAGCCGGCCGCACTCGGAGAGTGCGGACTACGTGCCGCAAAAGGTCCGGTAGGCGCGACTGGCGGGGCCGGCGGGTTGGCGAAACTCGGCGGGGGCCGAGTCGTGCTCGAACGGACGCGCCAGCGCGGTGTGGAGCCGCTGGAGCGGCGCGAGGTCGCGCTCCTGCACCGCAGCCGTAAGCGCGGCCTCGACGAGGTGATTGCGCGGAATGATGGCGGGGTTGTGCGCGCGGCGCAGGGCCAGCGACTCCGCGGGGCTGACGGATTGCTCCGCCAGGCGCCGCCGATAGGCCGCGAGCCAGGCGGGATCCACTCCCTCCGGCACGCCGTCGGGCTGACAGAACGCGGCGAAGGTGTTGGCGAAGTCGGCCTCCGTGCGATGCATCCAGCGGAGCAGATCGGAAATGAGGTCGGCGTCGCCGGGGGCCTCGTCGACCAGACCGAGCTTGGCCCGCATGCCCGCGCGCCAGTGGCCTTCGAATTGCCCGGGGAACTCGGCCAGTACGCCCTGCGCGAGTTCGATGGCCGTTGACTCCGCGGGCGCGAGCAGAGGCAGCAGGGCCTCGGCGAAGCGCGCGAGATTCCACTGCGCGATGGCGGGCTGGCGACCGTAGGCGTAGCGGCCGTCGAGGTCGATGGAGCTGAAGGCGCGCGCGGGGTCGTATTCGTCCAGGAACGCGCAGGGGCCGTAGTCGATGGTCTCGCCAGAGAGCGCCATGTTGTCGGTGTTCATGACGCCGTGGACGAAACCGACGAGCAGCCACTGCGCGATGAGCCGGGCCTGGCGGGCGCTGACCGCGCGAAGCAAGGCGAGCGCAGCCCCCTCCCCAGCGTCGATCTCCGGATAGTGCCGGCGACGCGTGTATTCGACCAGCGCGGCGAGGTCCTCGACGCTCCCGCGCGCGGCGGCGAATTCGAACGTGCCGACGCGCAAATGGCTGCTCGCCACCCGCGTGAGCACCGCGCCGTCGAGCGGCGTCTCGCGCCGCACCGACTCGCCGGTCGTGGCCACCGCAAGGCTGCGCGTGGTGGGAATGCCGAGCGCGTGCATGGCCTCGCTGACGAGGTATTCGCGCAGCATCGGACCGAGGGCCGCGCGGCCGTCGCCGCGGCGGGAAAAGGGCGTCCGACCCGCGCCCTTGAGCTGGACATCGAACCGGCTGCCCGAGGGCGTGATCTGCTCGCCAAGCAGGAGCGCGCGGCCGTCGCCGAGCATGGTGAAGCCGCCAAACTGATGCCCCGCGTAGGCCTGCGCCAGCGGCTCGGCGCCCGGCGGCAGCGCGTGGCCCGTGAACCAATCGGCCGAGGCTGGCTTGGCCAGCACGTCCGCCTCCAGCCCGAGTTCGGCGGCGAGCGCGCGGTTGAGGACGAGGAGACTGGACGTGCGCGCCGGGCTGGGCCGGGTGGCCACGTGGAAGATCCCGGGCAGCTCGGCGTAGGAATGTTCCAGGCGCCAGCCGGCGGGGTTGGTCGGCCCGGACGGGTCGATTCGGGCAGCGTCGGCGCGCAGTTCGTTCATCGTGCACCAGATCACCGACCAGCCGCGCCGTCAGGCGGCGAGCGTGTCTGCAGGCGAACCCGCCAGCCCGGTGCGTCGGTCGCACCCCCCGCTCAATGCGGCGCCGCTTCTTTCCCGCGAGCCTTTTGGAACGCCTTGAACCCCAGCAGCACCACGATGCCCGCGATGAGGCCGCAGATTCCATTCAGCAACGCAGGCACAATCGGCGCGGCCAGCGCGCCGAGGCCGCCCTGCAGCCGGGCCCACTCGCCCGCGTGCTCGACCGCGTGGTGCAACCACGGGATGCCGTGGGTGACGATGCCGCCGCCGACCAGGAACATGGCCGCCGTGCCGAGCACCGAGAGCGCCTTCATCAAGAAAGGAGCCGCCCAGAGGATGGCCCGACCGAGCTGGCGCGGGAAGGCCGCCGCGCGCTGCGTGAGGTAAAGGCCGGCGTCGTCGAGCTTCACGATCCCGGCCACGAGGCCGTAGACGCCCACGGTCATGAGCACCGAGATGGCGGTCAGCACGCTGAGTTGGCGCAGGAAATCCTGCCCCGCCACCGTGCCGAGCGTGATGGCGATGATCTCGGCGGAGAGAATGAAATCGGTGCGCACGGCGCCTTTGATTTTGTCGGCCTCGGATTCCACCACCTGCTGCGGCGTGGCGGCCGCGAGATCGGCCAGCTTCTGCTCCGCGGCGGCCGCGGTCCTTTGCCGGTGCGCGTAGGCGTGGTGCAGCTTTTCGACGCCTTCGAAGCAGAGATAGAGCCCGCCGATCATCAGCAGCGGAATGACCGCCCACGGCGCAAACGTGCCGATGAGCAGCGCCAGCGGCACGAGGATCAGCTTGTTCAGCGCCGAGCCCTTGGCGACCGCCCAGACCACGGGCAGTTCGCGTTGGGAGACGACGCCGCTGACTTGCTGCGCGTTGAGGGCGAGATCGTCGCCGAGCACGCCTGCCGTTTTGGTGGCGGCTCGTTTGGTGAGGATGGCGACGTCATCGAGAATGGTCGCGATGTCGTCGAGGAGCGTGAGGAGACTTCCGGCGGCCATGGCGGGACCATTGACGGGAGCGCGGTCCCGCTGGCAAGCGGCAAAAGGAGCGGAGGAGCGGAGGAGCG
>JAFEGM010000084.1:33467-34980 GCA_018240025.1 Verrucomicrobiota bacterium | reverse complement strand
GAGCAGAGGAGCAGAGGAGCAGAGCAGAGGAGCCGAGGAGCCGAGGAGCCGAGGAGCGGACGACGGCGCGGACTGCGCGTGGCTTGCTGGCGCTGTAGCCCGGCACCTCTTGTGGCACTCGCTGGTCCAAGGCTCGCAAGATCGCGCGGGACGCGCGCTTCGCAGCGAACTCTCCCGCTCCCCTGCTCCCCTGCTCCCCTGCTCCCCTGCTCCCCTGCTCCCCTGCTCCTCCGCTCCTCCGCTCCTCCGCTCCTACGGACCGACCCGCGCCTTCACGGCGCTCCGTCCCGCGGCCGCCAATGCATCGACGGCCTGCCGCAGGCCGCGGCCCTTGTGCATGGTCTCTTCGAACTCGCGCGCCGGATCGCTCCCGGCGGTGAGGCCGGCACCGACGTGATAGTGGAGCTCATGCCGTTCGCGCTCGTGGACGAGCGTGCGAATGGCGATGTTGAAGGCCATGTCGCCGTCGAAGCCGAAGTAGCCGATGGCCCCGCAATAGACGCCGCGTGGCACCGGCTCGAGGCGGGCGATGAGTTCACGGGCGGTCTTCTTCGGCGCGCCGGTGATGGAGCCGCCGGGGAAGCAGGCGGCCAGCGCCTGCAGCGGCGTGACCTCGGGCCGCAGGTGCCCGCGGACGGTCGAGACGAGGTGCTGCACCTGCGGGAACTTCTCCAGTTGCAGCAGGCCGGGCACAGTCACGCTGCCGTATTCGCAGATCTGGCCGAGGTCGTTGCGCTCGAGGTCGGTGATCATGACCAGCTCGGCGATCTCTTTTGGATCGGTGCGCAGCTCGTATTCGAGCCGCGCGTCGCGCATCGGATCGCGATCGCGCGGACGCGTGCCCTTGATCGGTTTCGTGGTGATCTCCCGGCCGTCGAGCCGCAGGAAGAGTTCCGGCGAGGCGCTCAGGATGGCGCGCGCGCCGGTGTCGAGGAAAGCCGAGCCCGGCGCCGGACTGTGCGCGGCGAGCTGTTCGAAAAGCGCGTAGTCGCAGCCGCGGAAGGCGCAGCGGAACTGCTGGGTGAGATTCACCTGATAGACCTGGCCCGCCGCGATGGCTTCCTGCGCGGCCCGCACCCCGGCCTCGAACTGCGCGCGTGTCATCCCCGACTCCCACGGGCCCACCTCGGCACCAACCGGCCCCGCCGCGCGGCGCCGCGACCACGCCTCCGTCGGCTGGCCGCTCGGCACGGCGCGCAGCTGCTCGAAAAAGGCGAACCAGAACTCGCCCTCGTAGCCGAAGTAGCCCACCGCCGCGCCGCGCGGGTGCGGCGAGGCGTCGGCCCGCTCCCGCCGGCATTCGTCCAGCGCACCGGCCAGTTCGGCCCAATCGCCCGGCCCGCCCTGCACAATGCGGAACGGCTCCTCGGCCTGGTAGATCCAGCCAGGGGCGACCCAGGAATTGAGCGACACGAACGGTCCCGAGGAGGGCATGCCGGAAGGAAACCGGATTTCGCGCGCGGGCGACTGAAGAGTGATGGGGTGATGCGGTGACGGGGTGACGGGGTGATGG
>JAFEGM010000084.1:0-33308 GCA_018240025.1 Verrucomicrobiota bacterium | reverse complement strand
GGGGTGATGGGGTGATGGGGTGATGGGGCACCGGAGACGTAGCCACCGGCCGCAGCATGCGCTCGCAGCGCGAGAGGCCGCCTCCGGAGGAGTGCAAACCACCTCTTCATTCGCGCCTTCGCCCCCTTCGCCTCTTCGCGTGAACCTCTGCCAACGCGTCACTGGGCGCGGCGTGCCCGGCTGCGGGCCAGAGATTCCCTCTCTGGGGACCGGGAAGATTGCACGGCGCGGGCACGCGACGCAGGCCTTTCCAGCGAACTCACCGGGCATGCCTGCGCCCATGGATGTCTCGCCTCCCTCCACCCCGCCGCGCACCCGACCCGGGCGCGGACTGCCGCCGACGGGCTCGCAGCCGCATTGGTACAAGGACGCGGTCATCTACGAGCTGCACGTGCGGGCGTTTTGCGACTCGAACGGCGACGGCATCGGCGACTTCCGCGGGCTGCTCTCGAAGCTGCCGTATTTCAGCGAGCTCGGCGTGAACACGCTCTGGCTGCTGCCGTTCTATCCTTCGCCCCTGCGCGACGACGGCTACGACATCGCCGACTATTACAACGTCCATCCCTCCTACGGCACGCTGGCCGATTTCCGCGAGTTCCTGGCGGCCGCGCACGACCACGGACTGCGCGTCATCACCGAGCTGGTGCTCAATCACACCTCCGACCAGCACCGCTGGTTCCAAACGGCGCGCCGCGCCGCTGCGGGCTCGCCCGAGCGCGATTTCTACGTCTGGAGCGACGACCCACGGCGCTACGGGGAGGCCCGCATCATCTTCCAGGACTTCGAGACCTCGAACTGGACCTGGGATCCGGTGGCGAAGCAATACTTCTGGCACCGCTTCTACTCGCATCAGCCGGACCTCAACTTCGAGCATCCGGCGGTGCACGACGCCCTCTTTGCGGTCATCGATTTCTGGCTCGGGCTCGGCGTGGACGGCCTCCGGCTCGACGCCGTGCCCTACCTCTACGAGCGCGAGGGCACCAACTGCGAGAACCTGCCGGAGACGCACGCCTTCCTGCGCAAGCTGCGCGCCCACGTCGACGCCAAGTTCCCCGAACGCATGCTCCTGGCCGAGGCCAACCAGTGGCCCGAGGACGCCGCGGCCTACTTCGGACGCGGGGACGAATGCCACATGGAATTCCACTTCCCGCTCATGCCGCGCATGTTCATGGCGCTGCAGATGGAGGATCGGTTTCCGATCATCGACATCCTCGAGCAGACGCCGCCGATCCCGGATTCCTGCGCCTGGGCGACCTTCCTGCGCAATCACGACGAGCTCACGCTCGAGATGGTGACCGACGAGGAGCGCGACTACATGGTGCGCGTCTACGCGGCCGATGCGCGGGCCCGCATCAACCTCGGCATCCGCCGTCGCCTCGCACCGCTGCTGGGCAACAACCGGCGCAAGATCGAGCTGATCAACTCGCTGCTCTTCTCGCTCCCCGGCACGCCGATCCTCTACTACGGCGACGAAATCGGGATGGGCGACAATTTCTATCTCGGCGACCGCCACGGCGTGCGCACGCCGATGCAGTGGAGCCCGGATCGCAACGCCGGCTTCTCGCGCGCCAACCCGCAGCAGCTCTATCTGCCGGTCATCAGCGACCCCGAGTACCACTACGAGGCGGTCAACGTGGAGACGCAGATGCGCAATCCCACCTCGCTCTTTTGGTGGATGCGCCGGATGATCGGCGTGGCGCGGCAGCAGGCCGCCTTCACGCGCGGGCGAATCGAATTCCTGCATCCGCACAACCACCGCGTGCTGGCGTATCTGCGCGAGTACGACGGCGAGATGGTCCTGGTGGTCGCGAATCTCTCGCGCTTCGTGCAGTCGGCCGAACTCGATCTCAGCCTCTACGCCGGCTCGCGCGTGGTGGAGCTCTTCGGCGGCGGGGAGTTCCCGCGCCTGCGCACCGGGCCGACCTCGTTCACGCTCGGGCCGCACGGATTCTACTGGCTCGCGCTGCGCCCCGACCGTCCGGGCGGCACCGCCGTGGGCATGAATCTGGTCGATGACAGCGGCGGATTCGACGAGCGCTTCCTCGACCAACTCGCCCGCAACGCGCTGCCCGAGTATCTCGCCCGCTGCGCCTGGCTGGCCGGGACCGGGCTCGGCGCGGTGCGCGAGGCGCGGGTGCTCGACTCCGTGCCCATCGGCTCGGCCCGGCTGCTGGTGCTGTCGCTGCAGTTCGCCGATGCCCTGCCCGAGCTGGCGCTGCTCCCGGTGCAGGCGGTCAGCGCGACCCTTGGTGCGGCGCTGGCGGCGAACGATCCGGACGTGGCCATCGCGCACCTGCCGGGCGAGCGCATGCTGATCGATGCGCTGTTCGACGAGGGTTTCCGCAGCGAACTCTTCCGGCTGCTCGCCTCGGGCGGGCAGGGCGCCGGGGCCGATTTCCGCCTGGCCGGCTCGCCCGGCTCCGAACTGGCGGCCGCGGCCGAGGCGGTGCCACCTTCGCGCCTGCTGCCCACGTCCGCCTCGAGCGAGTTGGTCGCCTACGGCGAGGCCTGGGAGTTGAAGTTCTACCGCCGCTTCGCACGCGGCCTGCAGCCCGACGCCGAGCTGACCCAGCTCCTGAGCCATGGTCCACACGCGGCCAATGCGGCGCCCTATGCCGGCGCGCTGCTGCTGCGCGATGTCGAGGGCGAAGGCGTGGCCGCCATGGTGACGCGGCGGGTGCCCCACGCCGGTATCGCCTGGGACACGGTGATCGAGGCGATCGGCCGTTTCGTCGAACGCGCCCTCACCCGCCGCGCACCGGTCGAGGATGCGGAGGCGGAGCAGGAGGTGATCGGCGGCGTGGCGCCTGAAATGATGGACCGCCTCGGCGCCCGGCTGGCCGCGCTGCATCTCGCGCTGGCCGATCCCGAGTTGCCGCCCGCCTTCGCGCCGGAGCCGTTCGGGACGCTCTCGCAGCGGGCGCTGTATCAGTCGATGCGCGGCCACCTCGGTCGCATGCTGCGCGGGGTGCAGGAGCACTGGAACCGCCTGCCCGCGGAGGCCCAGGCGGCGCTGACCGAGGCGAGCGAATGGCAGTCCGCCGTGCGGGCGCGCTACGTCCGGCTGCTGGAGCGCAAGGTCGAGGGCGGACGCATCCGCGTGCACGGCGACCTTTCCCTGCGGCGCATGCTCAACACCGGCAAGGACTGGCTCTTCACCGATTTCGAGGGCGACCCGGCCCAGCCGCTGAGCGAGCGCATCCTCAAGCGCTCTCCGCTGGTCGATCTGGCCGCGCTCATTCGTTCGCTCGATCTCGCCATGCAGGAGGTGCTCGGCCGGCAGCGGCCCGAGGATGAGGAATTCCTGCGCCCGTGGGCCCGGCACTGGCTCGTGCTCATGAGCACCCGCCTGGCGCGCAGCTACCGGCAGGGCCTGGGCGGAGCGAGCTTCGTGCCCACCCAACGCGAGGATTTCCAGCTCCTGCTCGACGTCCTGCTGCTCGACGACGCGGTGCGCGATCTCGAGCGCTTCGTCGCTCACCACCCCGCTCTCGTGCCCGGCGCGGCCAGCTTCCTGCGCCGGCTGCTCAGCTATTCACCCACGCCGACTTCCGCGGCCCATGGTCCCGCCTGATTCCTCTCCGCCCCCGCGCAACCTCATCGTCTCCAACCGCCTTCCCGTCACGATCCAAGTCCACGACGGGGTGCCGCGCGCGGTGCCGTCGGCGGGCGGACTGGCCACGTCGATGCGCCAGGTCCACGCCGAGCCGGGCTCGCTCTGGATCGGCTGGCCCGGCGACACCTGCGGCCTCTCGCCGGAGGCGCGGGTCGATCTCGACGAGCAGTTCGTCGGTCAGAATTTGCGCGCGGTGCATCTCGAACGCACGCAGGTGGAGCGGTTCTACGAAGGTTTCTCCAATGGCGTTCTCTGGCCGCTCTTCCACTACTCGCTCGAGCGCGTGCGGCTCGATGCTTGGAAAGACTGGGAAGCGTATCGCGAGGTGAACGAACGCTTCGCCGATACCGTGGCGCAGGTCTGGCAGCCGGGCGATCGCATCTGGGTGCACGACTACCAGCTCGCGCTCGTGCCGCAGCTGCTGCGCGCGCGCCTGCCGGAGGCGAGCATCGGCTTCTTCCTGCACATCCCCTTCCCCGCCTCGGCCGCCTTTCGCATCCTGCCGTGGCGGCGCGAGATCCTCGAAGGCCTGCTCGGGGCCGATCTCATCGGCTTCCAGACGTTCTCGTTCCAACGGCATTTCATGTCGGCCCTCCTGCGCGTGCTCGGCCTGGAGCCGCGACTGGAGGATCTCGAATACCAGGGCCGCATGGTCCGCGTGGGTGCCTTCCCGATCTCCATCGACACGCGCTATTTCGTGGCCCGCTCGGCCGAACCCGAGACCAGCGCGGCGGCCGAGGCCCTGCGCGCGAATCATCCCGGCTGCCAGCTGCTGGTGGGCGTCGACCGGCTCGATTACACGAAGGGCCTGCCGCGGCGCGTGCTGGCGATCGAACGATTGCTCGAGCGCGCGCCGCATCTGCACGGGAAGTTCAAGTTCATCCAGGTGGCCGTGCCCTCGCGCACCGGCGTGGAAGCGTACGAGAAGCTGCGGCGCGAGATCGATGAGCTCATCGGCCGGGTGAACGGGCGCTTCTCGAATCTCCAATGGTCGCCGGTGCAGTATCTCTACCGCTCGGTCGACGAGGCCGAGCTGCTCGCGCTCTACCGCGCGGGCGACGTCATGCTGGTCACGCCCTTGCGCGACGGCATGAATCTGGTCGCGAAGGAGTACGTCGCCTGCCAGCTCGAGCATGACGGCGTGCTCGTGCTGAGCGAATTCGCCGGAGCCGCGTGGGAGCTGGGCGACGCGCTGCTGGTCAATCCCTACGATGTCGACCAGACCGCACAGGCCATCCAGGACGCGCTGGAAATGCCGCTGGAAGCGCGGGCCGAGCGGATGAAGGCGCTGCGGCGGCGGGTGCAGCAGTGGACCGTGCATCATTGGACCAGCGACTTCCTCCGTGCGCTCGACGCCGCGCACGCCGAGAACTCCCAGCGGCAGGCGACCACCGCTCTGCCGGCCGGCCAGATCGATCGCCTGCTCTCCGCGCCGGGCGTGGCGCTGGTGCTCGACTACGATGGCACGCTCGTGCCTTTCGCCTCGACGCCCGACCGCGCGCGGCCGGACGCCGCCTTGCTCCAGCTCCTCGGCCGGCTCGTGGCCCGCCGCGACCGCCTCGTTCATCTGGCCAGCGGGCGCGATCGCTCCACGCTGCTGCAGTGGTTCGGCGGGCTCGGCGTCGGGCTGCACGCGGAGCATGGTTACTGGTCGCGCCTGCCCGACGGCGAGTGGGTGCAGCGGCCGGTGCCCTCGCTCGATTGGATGCCCTCGGTGCGCGCCATCATGGAGCGTTTCTGCGAGCACGCGCCGGGGTCGTTCGTGGAGGAGAAGGCGGTGGCGCTGGCCTGGCACTATCGACGCTGCGAGCCGCAGTTCGGCGCCTCGCAGGCGCGCGAGCTCCGTTCGCATTTGGCCAAGCTGCTCGCCAACCAACCGGCCGAGGTGCTGCCCGGGGTGAAGGTCGTGGAGGTCCGTCCGTCGGGCATCCACAAGGGGCTCATCCTGCAGGACCTCGCGCTGCGCGTCCCGCCGGGCTGGCCCATCGTGGCGATCGGCGACGATGCCACCGACGAGGATCTGTTCCGCGCGCTGCCGCCGGAGGGCATCGGCATCCACGTCGGCAGTCGCGACAGCATCGCGCGCTACCGCCTGAGCGATCCGACCTCGGTCCGTCTCCTGCTCGAGCGCTTCGCCTCGGCGGGGCTGTCCGCGCTGCATGCGGCATGACAAGGACGCGGGTTGCCGAGCCGGCGCGGCGGGAAATGGTCCCGCATGCGACTCGCTCTCTTGCTCGCCTCGGCCCTGCTGCTGTCGACGCTCGGTGCCCAGACGCCGGCACCTTCCCCCGCCCCGGCGGCGGCTCCGGCCGTGGCCGAGCTCGAGCAGCGCGTCGGCCAGCTGCTGACCCAGCCCGGCGCGACCATTGTGCATCTTTGGGCGACGTGGTGCCCGAATTGCGGCCGTGAATTCAAGGACGGCGGCTGGCAGAAGTTCGTCGAGGCGAATCCGCAGACGCGCTTCGTCTTCGTCACGTTCTGGAATGACGGCAACGACGGCAAGGCCCAGCTGGCGGCCGCCGGGATCGGCGCACAGCCGAACGTGACCATTCTCGCCCACCCCGGTCCGCGCAAAGGCGACGGCAAGGCCACCGCCTTCCTCGGCACCCCGGTCACCTGGCTGCCGAGCACGTGGATCTACGACAAGGGTAAGCTGAAGTTCGCCCTCAATTACGGCGAGGTCCGCTTCGGCATCCTGCAGCAGCTGCTGGAGGATGCGCAGGCAAAATGGTGACCTCGGCGCGCCTCAGGCTGGCTTCTGCGTGGGCTTCGGACTCGCCCCCGGGACGGCCGCGGGGGCGCGGCGCGGGTTGGGATTGTCCATGTCCGAGAGGATGAGCCAGCGGCCGTCGGATCCGCGCTTCAGCACCAGCGTGAACTTGCCGATGTCGGGCTGGCCGGGGCCGTCGGCATAGCCGCCGAGGATGTAACCGAGATCGCCCGAGGTGCCGAAAGCCAGCGCCCGCAGCGCCAGCGGCGAGCCTCCGCTGGTGGTGTAGAATTTCTCCAGCGCCGCCGTGCCGCGCACCGCCGGCAGGCCATTCGGCAGCGCGAAGCCGTCGGCCACGAAGAGCTTGGCCAGCGCGGCCGCGTCCTTGGCGGTCCAGGCCTTCTCGTAGTCGCGCAGGACCCGTGCGAGGTCTGGCGGCAGCTCCACCGACGGCAGCGGCGGGGGCAGCGGTCCGGTCGGCGGCGGCTGGGCCGTGGCCAGACTGAAACCGAGGGCGAAAGAGGCGAGGAGCGGAAGGAGCGGATTCTTCATGTGCAGAGAGTCTGGCGCCATGCAGACGGCGGGCCAAGGCGGGCCGAGCGTACCTCCAGACGGCATTCTTCAGAAGACGGACCCACCTCCGCACCCGCGGAACGTCACCCGGCAACCCCGCCGCGTCCCAAAAACGGCGCAGCCACATCCCGCCCACGGCACACCAGGGAGCAAGCCGTCACCCGTCACCCCGTCACCCCGTCACCCCATCAGTTTCGCGTCTTCGCCTTCTTCGCTCCTTCGCGTGAGCTCCTTTGTCCGCTTCGCCCACGTTTTCGCTTGGACGACCCATTTTTCCATCCTGCGGGAATACTGCGCGAATTTGTCACTCCCACCCTCGCCTACCGGCTTGACACTCCATGTCCGGCGAGGCCTGATAGCCGCGGTTGGTCCACCTGACATTTAGTTGAATACCCCATGAAAAGCCTGCGCAACACATTGCTGGTGCTGGGTCTCGCCAGCGCATTCTGTCTGCCTCTTGAGGCGGCCAAAGCCAAACCGAAGAAATTGCCGAAGATGATCTCCGTGGAGCGTCTCTGCAATGATCCGGAGCTCGCCGCCATGGTGGTTGATCGGATGTGCGGCAACCCCAAGGTTCGCACCGCCATCGCCAAGGAACTGAAGCAGCATCCGAGTTTTGCTGAAGAGTTCGCCAAGCAGAATCCCGGCGGCGGCTAGTCCGACAGCGACAGAAAGTTCCCAACGGCGACCGGGGAAACCCGGTCGCCGTTTTTTTGCGCGTGCGGAATGCGGACAGCAGCGCGGGAAGTGAGGCCTGCGGCAGCGATGGTTTCGAGGACGAGGACGAGGACGAGGACGATCTCCCGAATGAGCGCGTGGTCGCCAGCGCTCGCCGGGAGAGGGTATCGAAGGCATACGCTCCGGCGCGTCCGCGATTCGAGCACGACGCCGCCGTTCGCCCACGTCGCTGGTAGGGATGCGCTCCCGCGCGTCCGCGAGCCGCTCAAGACGAGCCTTCGCGGGCGATCAACGCGTCCGCGAGCCGCCCATCGCGGGACGCCGGTCTTGGGCGAATGCTACATCCAGCGCGGTTCGCGGACGCGCAGGAGCGCGGTCCCTACCAAGCGAATGCTACGTCCGGCGCGTCCCTCCCGCCTTCTTTGCGGTCTCTGAGTCTTTGCGGCCAAGAATTCCAACGCTCCTCAAACGCGCACTGCACCTCCTACCCAACGCGCCGTCAGTATTTGTCGCTCACCAGCACCGCCGGGCCTTCGATCTGCTTCGAGCCGCCGCGCTGCTCGCGCGTGACCATGAACTCCGTCGCCTTCGAAATCCTGGTGTCGGCCTTGAAGCGCAGCGTCTGCCGGCCGACGCGCGTCGGGCGGAAGGTGCCGACGGGAATGGGCTGACCGGCATCGGCCACCCAGATCTCGTAATCGAAGCTGGGCGGAATGAGCGGCAGATTCTCCACCGTCAGCACGCCCTCCTGCTTGACCGGATCCCAGACGAAGGCGCCCCGCGCGGGCGCCGGTCCGTCGACGCCGCCGGCCACGGTCGCGCGCAGGGCCCCGGCGATGACCCGGCCGAGCACGTTTTCGCCGCGCGCGGCGTCGATCTGCGCGGTCAGCTCGGCGTTCGATTTCTCGAGGCCCTCCAGCCGGCGGCGCAGCTCGTCCGCGGCGGCCGTCGAGCGCGCGGCCTCGGCGCTCAGTCCGGCCAGGCGCGCCTCGGTCGATTTCAACTGACTGCGCAGCTCGCTCATCCGCTCCTCCGCGGCCGCGCGCTCGCGCTCGGCCTGCCAGGCGATGGCCCCGCCCAGCACCAGCGCCGCGGCCGCCGCCATCCAGCCCCAGGGCGCGCGGCGCGGCGCCAGCACGGGGGCCGGCGTGAAGGGCACGGTCGCGGCGGCCTGTTCCGCGCGCGCCTCCGCAGCCACCTGGGCCAGCAGTCGACCGCGCAGCGCCGCCGACGGCTCCTCCGGCGGCAGGGCGAGGGTCCATTCCACCATGGCGTCGCCCGCCTCGCGCAAATGCGCCTGCAGGGCGGGATCCTTGCGGATCCTCGCCTCAAAGGCCGCTCGCGCCTCCGGGGACATCTGCCCCAGGAGGTAGTCCGCAGCCTCGTCTTGGGTGGCGAGGTCAATCATGTTCGTCTTCTGGCTCCAACAGCCGGCGCAGGCGGCCCAGCCCGCGCCGGATATGTGACTTAATCGTACCGAGCGGCAGTCTCAGACGCTGCGCAATTTCGGAATGGGTCAGTCCCGGGTCAGTCCCTCGAAGAACGCAAGCTGCACGACCTGCTTGGGCGCCTCCGGCAATTCCTCCACCGCCACCGCAATCTCCCGGTCGGGCAGGACAGTCGCGCTGGTGCGGCCATCGACCGCCGCGGCCGCGCCACCGATGCTCTCCCCCACTTGCGACGCCTCCCGGGCGGGAAACGGCTCCAGGCTGGGGCGACGCGACCTGGCCCGCACCCGATCCAGCGAGCGTCCGCGGGTTTTCACCAGGATCCAGCTGAAGGCGCGCCCCAGCGCCGGATCGAACTTCGGCGCGGTCCGCCAGACCTCCATGAAGACGTCCTGCAGGACTTCCTCGGCCTCGCCGCGATCCCCCGTGATCTTCAGCGCGAGGGTGAAGAGCGGACCCTTCAGCCGATCGTAGAGCTCGGCCAACGCCGCCTCGTCCCGCCGTCCGACGCGGAGGAGCAGGAGCGTTTCGGCATCGATTTCGCGGTCCATGCGGGAAGGGCGGGCTCAGCGACGGAGCGCGAGTGCAGCATGGAGACCGCGCTCGCGCCAGCGACGAGTCCGCTCATGACAAAGATCGCCGCATTCCCCGTGCCATCGCCGCTGCTCGCGCGACTAGGCCGCAGCCTCTGGCGATTCCGTCAGATAGGTCGCCGCCGCGGCCAGCGCCGCCGCGTCCTGCTCGATCGCTCCCGGCGCCCCACCCTGGCCAAAGAGCACGCCGGCGAAGGGCATCGGGAAGAATTCCGCGCAGAGCCGCGCGGAATCGATCATCGGCTGGGCTTTGGCGCGATCTCCGCCGGTCACGATCAGATGCAAGCGCTTGGCGCCCATGACCTGCCGGAAGTTCAGGCCTGGTACCCGCAGCCAGGCGCTCCATTGGTCGAGGTAGGCCTTCAGCGCGGCCGGAAAGCTGTACCAATAGACGGGCGAGACGAGGACCAGATCGGTGCAGGCCAGCGTCGCCTCGAGCAGGCGCGCGAGGTCGCCGGTCGGCGGCGGATAGGTTCCGACCGTGTGCCGCTGATCCACGAACGGTTCGAAGCGGAAATCGGCCAGGCGCAGCCACGTTTGCACCGTCCCGGGAGGGAGGGTCGCCGCCGCCGCGCGCGCCAGCCGCTCGGTATTGCCGTCGGCGCCGGCCTCACGCGCGGTGGCCAGCAGGAACAGGAAATGGCGCATCGCCCGACCCTACGCACTCCCGGCAACCTCGCGAGAAATCGCCAGCTTGGCTGTCGCCAACCTGCCCCCGCTAAATGCGGTCCCAGGGGATCGGCTGCGCGAGGTCGAGCCGCGGCAGCTGCTCGCGCACGGCTTCCGGATACTTCTGCGCCGCGCCCGTGTTGAAGATGACGATGCGCTCATCGCGCCGGATGGCGCCGCGCTCGAGCAACACCTCGAGCGCCCCGAGGCAGACCGCGGTCTCCGGGCAGAGCGCGATCCCTTCCTTCGAGGCGGCCAGCTGCATCCAGCGCGGGATGTCGGCCTCGGGCGTGGCCAGCGCGAGTCCGCCGCTGGCGCGCACGGCATCGAGGATGAGGAAATCGCCCACGGCCGCCGGCACGCGGATGCCGCTCGCGACCGTGGCCGCTCCCTCGAACTTGGTGGCGAAGCGCTCGCCGCGGGCGAAGGCCGTCGCGATGGGCGCGCAGCCCGTGCTCTGGCAGGAGATGAAGCGCGGACGCCGGTCGTGGCGGAGCCAGCCGAGCGCCGCCAGTTCGTCGAAGGCCTTGGCCATGCCGATGAGCCCGGTGCCGCCGCCGGTCGGGTAGAGAATGACGTCGGGCAGTTCCCAGCCGAGCTGTTCGGCCAGTTCGAGCCCCATCGTCTTCTTGCCCTCGAGCCGATACGGCTCCTTCAGCGTCGAGACATCGAACCAGCCCTTCTGCGCCTTGCCCTCGCCCACGAGCCGGCCGCAATCGGTGATGAGTCCATTGACCAGCCACGTCTTCGCGCCGGCCAGGAAGCACTCCTTCTGATTGATGATCGGCGTGTCGTCCGGCATGAAGACCGTGGCCTCGAGCCCGGCCCGCGCGGCGTAGGCGGCCAGCGCGCCGCCCGCATTGCCAGCGGTCGGCACGGCCAGACGGGTGAGGCCGAGCTCACGGGCCATCGAGACCGCCAGCGCCATGCCGCGCGCCTTGAAGCTGCCGGTGGGCAGACGGCTCTCGTCCTTCACCAGCAGCTGCTCCACGCCGAAGCTGGCGGCCAGCCGCGGGGCGGACAGCAACGGCGTGATCGTTTCGTCGAGCGAGACGATGTTGGCGTCGTCCCGCACCGGCAGCAGCTCGCGATAGCGCCAGAGGTTGGCTGGGCGATCGCGCAGCGCCTCGCGCGGCAGGGCGGCCCGGACCGCGGCCAGATCGTAGCGCACGCAGAGCGGCCGACCCGCGGCGGAGAGATTGTGCACCACCCCGGCCGGGTAGCGTTCGCCGGTCAGGGAGCATTCGAGGTGGGTGACGAAATTGGGCACGGGCTCAGGATGCGGGGGAGACGAACGACCGATCACGTGGATCTCGCGGGACACGCGCGCCTAACCCTTCTTGCGGTCGATGTATTCCTTCACCTGCTCCTCGAGGATATCGAGCGGCATGGCGCCGTTCTCCAGCAGCACGGTGTGGAAGTCGCGCTGGTCGAACTTCGGCCCCAGCGCGCTCTGGGCCTGCTTGCGCAGCGCCTGCATCCGCAGCATGCCGACCTTGTAGGCGCAGGCCTGGCCGGGCATGACGATGTAGCGCTCGATCTCGGCGGTGACGTCCTTCTCGCCCATGCCGGTCTTGTCGAGCATGTAGGCGATGGCCTTCTCGCGGGTCCAGCGCTGCGAGTGGATACCGGTGTCGACCACCAGCCGCACGGCGCGGAAGAGCTCGGCCTGCAGGCGGCCGAGATCGCCGTAGGGATCGCCCTCATACCAGCCGGCCTCCTTGGCCAGCCACTCGGTGTAGAGCGCCCAGCCCTCGGAGTAGGCTGTGAACGGGATCAGTTTGCGGAACTGCGGCACGCCCTTGATCTCCTGCGCGGTGGCGATCTGGAAATGATGCCCGGGCACCGCCTCGTGGTAGGCCAGCGTGCGCATGCCCCACTTCGAGACTTCGCCCATGTCGCGCAGATTGGCGTAGAACACGCCCGGCCGGGAACCGTCGAGCGCGGCCGGCTCGTAGTAGGCGCCCGGCGCAGTCTTCTCCTTGAACTCCGGAATGCGCTTCACCTCGACCGGCGCTTTCGGGATGGTGCGGAAGATCTGCTTCGAGCGCTCGGTCGAGTCCACGATGATGCGGGTGTACTCGGCGATGGCCGCCTTGCGCCCCGCGTCGTCGTTCGGGAAGACGAAGCGCGGATCCTTGCCCAGCTTGGTCATCCAGGCGCCGACCGTCTCGCCGGTGTGGCCCTGAGCGTCGAGGATGGCGCGCATTTCACCCTCGATCCGCGCCACCTCCGCCAGGCCGATCTCGTGGATCTCCTTGGGGTTCAGCGAGGTGGTCGTGTTCTGCTTCAGCATGTAGGCGTAGAACGCCTCGCCGTCGGGCAGCTTCCAGACACCGTCGTCGGTCGTGGTCTTCGGCAGCACGGCCTGGAAGTAGGCGATGAACTTTTGATACGCCGGGAAGACGTTCTGCGTGATCGATGCTTCGACCTTCTTTTGAAATTCCGCCCGCTGCGCCGCGCTCAGCTCCTTGATCTTGGCGCTGCGCTGGTGGAACGAGGTCGCCAGGATGTTCTCGGCCGCGGGCTTGGCCACGAACTCGGTCATCTCCTTCAGCACGCGATCGACCACGAAGCGCGGCGGCAGGATGCCCTTCGATTCCCGCAGTTTCAGGCCCTCCAGCACCTGGTCGTATTTGCGCGGCAGCGCCTCCAGCCGCTGCAGGTAGTACTCGCAATCCTGCGCATCGAAGAGCCGGTGCGTGTTGGCCAGGAACGAAGGCAGCTGGTTCTGAATGCCGAAGAGCTGGTTGACCGGGTAGTTGTGGAACTGGAATTTCTCGCCCTCGACCACGCGGGTCATGAACCAGTCGAGAATGCGGGTCGAGAGCCGCTGCGAGGGCGTCTGGCTGGCCAGCGGATAGGACCGCAGCGTGGCCAGGTCGCGCTTCGATTGCTCCAGATCGGCCTGCTGCTTCTGCGGCGAGGCGTCGCCCAGCTGTCCGCTATGCGCGCGAATGCCGAGGCGCTCGACCAGGCCGATGGCCGTCAGCAACTCGGGGTTCTCGAAGAGCACCCGTACGAACACCTTCTCGTAGAAGATGTTGATGCTCCACGGTTTGAAGTAGACCGCATTGACCACGAAGACCCCCAGCACGGACACGCCGGCGAGGAAGAGCACGAACAGCCACTTGATGATGCGCTTCAGCATCCGCCCGCATGCCCCGGGGCTCGCGAGCGTCAATGCGAATTTGGGCTGGGCGGATGACCAGTGGCCGCCGTTGTCCCCAACGGCGATCGGTTCCGGCCATCGCTTGGAACTATCCGCTGTGGACATCGGTGGCCACTAACCGTCCGCTGGACGAGGCAGGCTCGCCGGATTGGCTCGAATGTACCTCCGGAAGCGGTCTGCGGCCTCGGGCGTGCGCACGATGTGATCCCAACCCTCATGTTGCCAAACGGGACCCGTGGTTCCGAAGTGCGCATGGATGGCCCGGGCGCTCACGGCCTTCCAGGCCTTCTCGATCCGCTTGAGCGAAACGCCCGGCCGCGGGCTGACCAGTACATGCGCATGGTTCGGCATGATGACGAACTCATCGAGCGCGCATCCATCCGCGAGGTCTTCGCCCGCCCTGAAGGCAGCTGCCAGAGCGTCTCGCAGTGAGGCGATCTTGAAAGGACAGGCCCCGTGCGGCTCGTCGAGCAGGCGGTGCCAGGCCGCAGTGAAGCGCCGATGATACTCCCGCGCCTCCGCCGGTGTATGCGGCCGAGGATGCAGCGCGAGCCACTCATGACGCTCTGTCCGCCAGCACCTCAGCCTCTCAGCCGGAAAGGAATCCGCCAGGCGGATAGTCAGAAAATACAACACGCCGTCCTGCCGCCAGTGCGGCAAATGAGTTCCGCGCTCCCAGGCCGGATGTTCGCTGGGATCGAACCAAGCGTAGATTCCGCCGCGGCCTCGACCGACCGTTGCCCAAGGATGCTCCATCTCGGACAAATAATTATGAATTTATATATTTTCAACAGGCATGAACAGGCCAAAAGAGAAAATGGCTACCCTTGCCCTCAAGGGTGCTAGTCGGTTGCTGTCCCGGTGCACCGCTGGGGACAGCGGTGGCCACTAGCCGCGCTGGATCAGCTCGATCTCGTAGCCCTCGGGCGCGTCGATGAAGGCGATCACGCTGCCGGTCGACGTCTTGGTCGGGCCGTCGCTGAGGGGATAGCCCAGCTTGGCGCTGTGCTCAGCGAAGGCCTCGATGTTGTCGACCTCGAACGCCAGATGGGTCACGTCGGGCCCGAGCGTGACGGGGCCGCTGGCGGGGAACGAGCAGATCTCGATCTCTTCCTCGCTGCCGGGGGCCTTGAAGAAAACGAGCTGCGAGCCGCGCGGCGAAGTGTGCCGGCGGATCTCCTGCAGGCCGAGGACGTCGCGATAGAACGCGACGGTCTTGTCGAGATCGGTGACGCGATAGCGGGTGTGGAGCAGACGCTTGACCATGCCGCACGCTCCCGCGACCGCCGGGCCGGCACAACCCGCAATTTCGACACCGCTCCCGGGCTTGCGCGAGGCGGCTTCGTCGCTGTAGTCCCGCGCCCTGCATGTACTACACCCTCGACCTCAGGACGATCGGAATCATCGTCGGACTCGCCCTGCTCGTGGGCCATCTGTTTGCGGCCGTCCGCGGCGAGGACGTGCGGCGTTTTTTGACCGCCTTTCCGCGGAACTACGTGCTTGGCGTCGTGCTGATGACCGTGGTGCTGGCCTGGTACTGGTGGGTCATCTACGTCATGGAGCTGGGCGAATTCACCTCCTGGAAGCGGCCCTTGCTCATCTTCCTGCCGGTGGCCTACCTGGGCGCGATCTTCTACATGCAGGAGTTTCTGGCCGCCCGGGCGCTGGCCATGCTGATGCTGCTGGCGGCCATGCCGGTGCTCGATGCCGCCTTCATGCAGCCGCCCCAGTCGCGTCTATTGGTGGTCACGCTGGCTTACGTCTGGGTCTTCCTCGGGATGTGGTGGGTTTCCTCGCCCTTCCGGATGCGCGACTGCGCCGGCTGGATCATCGGGTCACCGCTCCGCTGGACGCTCGCAGTCTGGGGAGGTGTGCTCTACGGTGTCGCCGTGCTGACCTGCGCCTTCGCCTGGTGGTGAGGACTGGGGCGGCGCGCCCGCACTGATGGACTTCCTCTCCACCGGCCTCCAGGAATTTGGGCGTCGCCTCCGGCGGCAGAAGTTGCGGCGTTCCCTCGGGCAGGCCCGCAAGCGGCTGGCCCAGGCGGAATCCGATCTCGGTGCGCTCACGCTGCCGACGCTGGCCGGACGGGCGGAGCTGCCGCCCGAGGTGGAGCAGGCTCGGCGCAAGGCCCTCGAGTTGGACGGCGAGATCGAGCGCACGTCCGCCGCCATCGTCGAACTGGAAGCCGAACTGGCCTCGATCCGTGGCCGCGAAAATGCCGCGGTGCGCGCGGCGGAGGAGCGAACCGCCAGTTCGCAGGCCGACGAGGCTGCGCTGCGTCAGCAGCAGCTCGAACTCCGCAAAGGCGCTGAGACGTCTGCGGCGCTCGGCGTGCCGGGCAAGACCGCCTTCGTCAATCTGCACGAGGCCGAGAAGTCGGCCGCGCAGGCCGCTGCCGAGGCACAGCAGAGCCGGCGCACGGCCGTGACCGAGGCCACCCGCTCGGTCGCGGAAATTCACCAGCGGCTCGTGCCGCTCCGGCTCGACCTCGCGCGCCTGCGCCAGGCTCAGCGCCAGCCGCTGCGCGAACTGGGCGCAGTGCTCGGCCGCTTCGAGTCGCTCGCGCCGGCTGAGGCGGGCCTCGCCCTGGAGCGCCGCCGCGAGGCGCTCCGGCAGATCAATTCGCTGGAGGAACGGCTGGAGGGGCTCAAGCACCTCTCGAGCGCCGCCGACCCGCAGAACGTCCGCCTCAGCATTTTTCTCTTCGTCTCGCTCGCCACCATCGTGGGCCTGACGCTCCTGCTGATCTTCCGCGCACCGCCCAGCCGCGACTGGCTGCCGGCCGACTCGCAGATCGTCTCCGCCTTCCATCTGCCGCGCCTGCAGGCGGCCGGCGCGGCCAATCGCGAGAGCGCCTGGAACGCGGTCTGGCGCGACGCGGCCGATACGCTGGGCCCCTATCCGACCCTGGCCGGACCCGCGCCGGAGGTTCGCCGGGTGGTCATTGCCCTGGGCGAATCCAAGGGTGACGCCGGCTCGCTCTACCGGCTGGTCGAGATGAACGGCGCGGCCGCCGACGTCATCGCCGGCCTGAACGAAAAGCACGGCTTCGGCATGCGCTACGACAGCAAGAGTCTCGGCGGCCTCGGCATCGCCGAACGCAACGCCGCCACCGCCTGTGCCCAGATCGGCTATTCGACCCTGGCTCTCGGCGAGACCGCCAGCGTGTCGCAGATGATCCGGGTGCGCCTCGGGCTCGCCCCCGACCTCAAGATCGAGGAGCTGTTCTTCACCAAGTTCCAGCGGCTGGACCGCGGCAGCGCCATCCGTCTCATCACCCGCCAGCCGCGCGAACTCGTCACCGCCTCGGGCGAGCCGATCATCGCCCCCGATCTGGCCGAACGCAGCGGCCTGCTCGGCATCGCCGCGTATCCGGGGGATCCGATCGTCCTCGTGCTGCTCTTCGGCACGAAGAACGACGCTGCCTCCAACCGGCTGGCCGCCTTCTTCGCCGAGGCGCCAGCGCGGCACCTCCGCCTGCAGGGCGCTGGCGCCGAAGCTAACATCCTGGCCATCGAGCAGCGCGATTCCTCCCTCGAATGCCGCCTCACGCTCAACGAGGCCGCCGCCCGCGAGTTCCTGCCCCGGCTGGGCGGAGCGCGGCTGCAGCGGCAGTAACGGCAAGGAAGAAGGATGAAGGAAGAAGGAAGAAGGCTAAAGGCTGAAGGGGCTGGGCCAGCCTTGCGCCCATCCGCTCCTGAGTGGATGGGTCCTGCCCGATTTCCAGCGCGCGCGTCCGAGCCGGCCTTCATCCTTCATCCTTCATCCTTCATCCTTCATCCTTTTCATCCTTCCTCCTTCTTCCTTCCCGCAATGCGCACCTCCGTCAAAGCCGCCCTTCACGCCGAAGCCCCGCTCGATTCCATCCTGCTCCAGGGCTGGGTGCGGACGCGGCGCGACAGCAAGACGTTCTCCTTCCTCGAGGTCAATGACGGCTCGTGCCTCAAAGGGATCCAGGTGATCGCGGACGCCGCGCTGCCCGACTACGCCCACATCCACCAGGCCACCACCGGCGCCAGCATCGAGGTGCGCGGGCAGCTCGTGGCCTCGAAGGGCCAGGGGCAAAAATGGGAGGTAGTGGCGAGCAGCTTCAAGATCCTGGGCGAGGCGCCGGCCGACTACCCGCTGCAGAAGAAGGGCCACACGCTCGAGTTCCTGCGCGAGATCGCCCACCTGCGGCCGCGCTCGAACCTCTTCGGTGCGGTCTTCCGCGTGCGCAGCCGGCTGGCCTACGCCATCCACCAGTTCTTCCAGGACCGCGGCTTCGTCTACGTCCATGCCCCCATCATCACGGCCAGCGATTGCGAGGGCGCGGGCGAGATGTTCCGCGTCACGACCATCGACCCCGCCCAGCCACCGCGCGGCAAGGACGGGGCCGTCGACCACACGCAGGATTTCTTCGGCAAGCCCACCTATCTCACCGTCAGCGGCCAGCTCGAGGCCGAGGTCTTCGCCTGCGCGCTCTCGAACTGCTACACCTTCGGCCCCACCTTCCGGGCGGAGAATTCCAACACCTCGCGCCACGCGGCCGAGTTCTGGATGATCGAGCCCGAGATCGCCTTCTGCGACCTGCGCGGCAACATGGACCTGGCCGAGGAGTTTGTGAAATATCTCATCCGGGACGTGCGCACGCACTGCGCCGAGGACGTGGAGTTCTTCTCGAAGTTCGTCGACAAGGAGCTGAATGCGCGGCTCGACTTCGTGCTGGAGAAGCCGTTCCAGCGCGTGACCTACGACGAAGCCGTGGAGATCCTGCTGCAGAGCGGCAGGTCGTTCGAATTCCCCGTCGTGGCCGGCCAGAACCTGCAGGCCGAGCACGAGCGCTACCTCACGGAGGAGCACTTCAAGTCGCCCACCACGGTCTACAACTATCCCAAGGCCATCAAGCCGTTCTACATGCGCACCAACGAGGACGGCCGCACCGTCGCCGCCATGGACGTGCTCGTGCCGGGAATCGGGGAGATCATCGGCGGCAGCCAGCGCGAGGAGCGGCTCGAGGTGCTGCAGGAGAACATCCGCCACCACGGCATGGCCGAGAAGGACTACTGGTGGTACCTCGACCTCCGCCGTTACGGCAGCGTGCCGCACGCGGGCTTCGGCCTCGGCTTCGAGCGCATGCTGATGTTCGTGACCGGCGTCGGGAACATCCGCGACGCCATCCCGTTCGCCCGCACGCCGGGCACGGCGGAATTTTAGGAAAACTCGGCCTCAAAGAACTCAAGATCTCAAAGAAGTTTTCTCAACCGAGGAAGCCACTTGGGTCCTTGAAGTCTGTGCGAGTCCAATCCTGCCTTGCTTCCGGCTTGGCTCTGCCGGCCGGACATTCGATCCCCGCATGCCCGGCGTCGCCGCAGGCGAGATCTGGCCTTAAGCCTCCTCCGTAGTGAAATGCTTCGCAGAGGTCCTCTGAGTTCCTTGAGTTCTTTGAGGCTCTGAATTCAAGCCCGTCGACGGCGACGACAGCGGCGATGGCGAGCCCGCAGCCGTTGCCCCTCGTCAGTCGGCGCCCCCCGAAATTGCACACCTCCAAAACCCGCTTGCGTTTGTTTTTATACACGCGTATAAATAAACCATGGCGAGGCCCTCAAAGCAGTTGGATCTGGCCCTCCTGCGCGAGGGGCGGACGCAGTTGGAGCGGCACGGCTGCCGGGAGCTGAGCGTGCGCGAGGTCTGCACGGCGGCCGGGGTGAATCTGGGAATGTTCCACTATCACTTCGGGACGAAGGACGCGTTCGTCGGCCGGCTGCTGGAAGAGACCTACGGCCCGATGTTCGCGCGCCTCGGAAAGGCGGCGGCGAGCGAGGGCGATCCGGTCGACCGCCTGCGCACGATCTTGCTGCTGTTCGGCGATTGGGTCCGGGAACATCGGCTCCTGCTCGCGCGGCTGGTTTCCGATCTCATCGCGGGCGAGCCGGCCGTGGTCGCCTTCGTGCAGAAGGCCGAAACGCGGCACATTGCGGTCATCGCCGGACTGGTGGTGGAGGCGCAGGCCAAGGGCCGGCTCGGCGGCGCCTACCCGCTGGAGGCCATCGCGGTCATCGGCGGAGCGTGCTTCCTGCCGCTGCTGGTCGGCACGCTCGCGCTCAACGCGGGGCAGGTGCCACCCATCCTCCGCGTGCTGCTCGAAGGCAGCGACTTTTTCACGACCGAGGCGCTCGGCCGCCGCATCGACATCGCCCTCCGGGGACTCGCGCCGGTCCCCCACCCGCCTCCCTCGAGGTAATCCGTATGCATCTCCGCCCTGCCCTCCTCGCCCTCGCCTGCGCTGCCGCCATGGCCGGCTGCTCGCGCCCCGCACCCACCACTTGGAACGGCTACATGGAGGGCGAATTCGTCCGCGTCGCCGCGCCCGTTTCGGGCCAGCTCCAGATTCTCGCCGTCCAGCGCGGCGCCGAAGTCGCCTCCGGCACCGCGCTCTTCGGGCTCGAGCGCTCCAACGAAACCGCCGCCGTGGCCGAGGCGGAGGCCCGCGTGGCCCGCGCCCGCGCCCAGCTGGAGAACCTCCGCAAGGGCAAGCGCCCGGCGGAAATGGAAATGGTCCGCGCCCAACTCGCCCAGGCCGAGGCCGCCCATGCGCTCGCCCGGACCAACCGCCAGCGCCAGGAAACGCTGGCCCGCGAGAAGACCGTCGCGGCCGCCGCGCTCGATGACGCCACCGCCACCGAAGCCCGCGAGCGGGCCCGGGTGGCCGAGCTGCGCGCGGCGGTCGAGCAGGGCCAGCTCGGCGCCCGCGAGGACGAGATCGCGGCCGCCGAGGCCGATCTCCGCGCGGCCGAGCGAGTGCTCGCGCAGGCCCAATGGAAGCTGGCGCAAAAGGATCAGGCCGCGCCGGCCGCAGGCCGTGTGACCGACGTCTTCTTCCGGGTCGGCGAGATGGTGAATCCGGGCGTGCCGGTGGTGGAGATTTTGCCGCCGGAAAATGTGAAAGTCCGCTTCTTCGTCCCGCAGGAACGCCTGGCCGCGCTCACGCTCGGCACGCCGGTGCGGATCAAGGCCGACGGCCAGAGCGCGACCATCCCGGCCCGCGTGGCCCGCATCGGCTCGCAGGCGGAATACACGCCGCCCTACGTCTTCAGCCGCGAGAACCGTGCGCATCTCGTCTTCCTCGTCGAGGCGCGCCCCGAGAACCCCGCCGACGCGGCCAAGCTCCCGCCCGGCCTGCCCGTGGAGGTGACGTTGTGAATGCGACCGCCGATTCGCCCAACGCCATCGACGTGCGCGGGCTGACCAAATCGTTCAACGGCCGCAAGGTGGTCGACGACTTCTCCATGCAGGTCCGCCGCGGGCTCATCTACGGCTTCCTCGGACCCAACGGCAGCGGCAAGACGACCACCATCCGCATGCTCTGCGGCCTGCTCACGCCCGATGCCGGCGAAGGCACCTGCATCGGCCTCGACCTCCGGCGCGACGCGGCGCTCATCAAACGGCAGGTCGGCTACATGACCCAGAAGTTCAGCCTCTACGAGGATTTGAGCATTCAGGAGAATCTCGAGTTCATCGCCCACGTCTACGAGGTGCCCGATCGCCGCCGCCGCGTGGCCGAGACGCTCGAGTCGCTCGGCCTGACCGGCCGCCGCGCCCAGCCGGCGGGCTCGCTCTCGGGCGGTTGGAAGCAACGCCTCGCGCTGGCGGCCTGCCTCATCCACGACCCGAAGCTGCTCCTGCTCGACGAGCCGACGGCGGGGGTCGATCCGAAGGCCCGCCGCGATTTCTGGGATCATCTCCATCATCTCGCGGCCGGCGGCATGACCGTCCTCGTCAGCACGCATTACATGGACGAGGCCGAGCGCTGCCACGCGCTCGCCTACATCGCGTATGGCAAGCTGGTCACGCGCGGCACCTCGGAGGAAATCGTGCGCGAAGCGGGCCTGAGCATCTACGCGGTCACCGGGCCGAACCTGGCCGAGGTGGCCGACCGCCTGCGCGGCGCCGCGGGGGTCGAGCTGGTCATTCCCTTCGGCAGCGCGCTGCACCTCGGCGGCATCGACCGAGCCGCGGTGGCCGCCGCGGTCGCGCCGCTCGCGGCCCGCCCGGACACGCACGTCGCGCCCATCCCCACTGCGCTGGAGCATGTCTTCATCCGCCTGATGGACCAGGCCTCGGACAACTTCGCCACGCCCTGACATGAACCTCGCCTTTTCGTTCTCGCGGGCCCTGGCCGTCCTGATCAAGGAATTCCGCCACATCCGCCGCGATCCGGTCACGCTGCGCCTCGTCATCGCGCTGCCGCTCATGCAACTCATCCTTTTCGGCTACGCCATCAACGGCGATCCGAAGCACCTGCCCACCGCGGTGGTCGCGGCCGATGCCAGCGAATACACGCGCAGCCTCATTCAGGGCATGAAGACCTCGGGATACTTCGAGGTCACCAAGACCTTCAGCCGCGAGGCCGAGGGCGACCGCCTGCTGGCCGAGGGCCGCATCAAGTTCCTCGTCGTCATCCCCCCCGACTTCAGCCAGAAGCTCGTCCGCGGCGAGCGGCCGGTCGTGCTGGTGGCGGCCGATGCGACCGATCCCTCGGCCACCAGCAATGCCATCGGCTCGCTCAACCGCATCGCCCAGCAGACGCTCGGGCGCGATCTCGTCGGCGCCTCCGCCAGTGCCGGCAACTTCGTCGCCCCGCCCATCGAACTGCGCGTGCAGGCCCGCTACAACCCCGACGGCATCACGCAGTTCAACACCGTGCCCGGCCTGCTCGCCGTGGTGCTTTCGCTCTCCTGCACGCTCCTGACCTCGTTCTCGGTCACCCGGGAACGCGAGCGCGGCACGCTCGAAAACCTGCTCACCACGCCAGTCCGGCCGCTCGAGCTGATGTTCGGCAAGGTCATGCCTTATGTGGCGGTCGGCTACGTCCAGGCGCTCTTCTGCCTCGCCATGGCGAAGGTCCTCTTCGATGTGCCGTTCGAAGGCAGCTTCCTGCTCCTCATGGCCTTGGTCGGCCTCTTCATCCTCGCCTCGCTCGCCGTCGGCTTCACCTTCTCGACCATCGCCACCACACAGATGCAGGCGATGCAGATGTCGCAGTTCTTCTTTCTGCCCGGCCTGCTGCTTTCGGGCTTCATGTTCCCGTTCGAAGGCATGCCGAAGTTCGCCCAGTGGGTCGGCTCCATCTTCCCCACGACCCACTTCCTGCGCATCGTCCGCGGCATCATGCTGAAGGGGAACGACTTCTTCGACGTCCTCCCGCACCTCTGGCCGCTGGCCGCATTCACCTTCGTGGCGGTGATGATCGCCCTGCGCCGCTATCGCCAGACGCTGGACTGAGGAGAGAAGGAAGAAGACGCAAGGAGGAAGGAAGAAGGTTCTCCGCGGGCCCCTTCATCCTTCATCCTTCTGCGCTGCGCCGTCGCGGCGGACGACCAGTACGGGGCAGGTCGCGTGGCGCACGACCTTTTCGGCGGTGCTGCCGAGGAAGAGGCGCTTGAAGCCGGTGTAGCCGTGGGTGGCGATGATGAGCAGATCGCATTCGAAGATGCGCACCGCGTCGAGCAGTCGCGTGTCGGGTTCGCCGGTCAGGACATGCGCCTCCACTCGAGGATAGACCAGCCGCACGCTCGCTTCCAGTTCGGCCAATTGCTCCAGCGAACGCTGCCGGATGGCCTCCTCGCGGGCCAGCATGGCGTCGGTGTTGGCGAGCATGCTCGGGATCGGCTCGATCTGGCCGGCGGCGTCGATCGGCACGAGCGCCACGTGCAGCAGCACGATGTCGGCCTCCAAACTCGGCGCCAGCCGAAGCGCATGCCGCACCGTCTCCTGATCGCTGGCGAAGGCATCCACGCCCACGAGAATGCGACGAATGCCCGGCCCCGGCGCTGCCGACGTCAGCGCCGGATTAGGCATCGAGGAGGCAAGGTCCGGCGCATTCATGGCGTGGAGAAGTTCCACCCTTGCTTCGCACCGACCCGTCCGGACGCGCGGCTCCCGACCTGCCCCACGGCCGGGCGCGATGCTCCAGCCGGCCCGCCCGCGCCACGCCAGCCCTCTCCTTGCTTCTTGCCCCCTGAAACTTCCCTGAATCTTGGCTCTTGAATCTTGAGTCTTCCGCAGGCCCGGGGCTTCAGACCTTCTTCACGAAGCACGCCTTCAGCTTCACCGCGATGTTGTCGACCTTGCAGTCGATCTCGTGGTCGCCGTCGACCAGCCGGATCGGCTTCGAGCGCGAGCCGCCCTTGAGCACCTGCGAGCCGCCGAGCTTGAGGTCCTTGATGAGCTGCACGCAGTCGCCGTCCGCGAGCACCGTCCCGTGCGCGTCCTTCACCACCCGCGCCGCCACCGGCGCCTCCTCCTTGGCCCACTCGTGCCCACAGGTCACGCACTCCCAACGCTCGGGCAGGTCGAGCACTTCGGTCATCTCACACATCGGACAGGCAGGGACGTTCATGCCGGAATCTCCCACGAATCGACCCCGACGCGAGTAGTGCCTGCCCTTGTCCCAAGGGCTGATCGCCAAGGACGGCGCGGAGGGCTGCTTGGCCCAGAGCCGCTGGGGACAGCGGCTGCCACTGCTAGTCCGAATCCAGCACGCGCCAGCGCACGATCCGCACCGGTACACGCAGCCAGGGGTTCTGCAGGTCTTTGGCCGAGAGCACGAGCACCCGGCCGGCCTGCGGATCTGCCTGGATCCAGCGACTCTCGCCGAGGTAGGCCAGCACGTGCACGCCGTCGCGCGTGACCGCCAGATCGCCCGGCAGGAGCTGATTCGGTTCGATTTCCCGCACGCTCCCGGCCTCGAAACGCACGAAGGTCTGCGCGCCGCCGGCGCCGAGGTCGCGGGCGCTGGCATCGTGCCACCACAGCCAGGCGGCGTGGCGCACGAGCACCGCATTGCCGGTGGCCAGACCGCGGCGCAGACACGCTCCGATCAGGCCGCGCCGCACGAGACCGGAGCAATCGATGCCACGCGAATTCTCTCCGCCCCAGCGATAGGCCACGCCGTCGTAGCCGCGCAGGGCCTCGACGTTGGCGGCCCGCAGGGCCTCGCGCGGGCCGGGATTGCCCGGACCGGAGAGCCAGAGGCCGAGCGCGGTCAGCGCCAGCATCCAGCCGCCGAGCCAGACCCAGCGCCGCGCGGCGAGCAGCGCGATTCCCAGCACGAGCAGCGCCGCTGCGGCCAGGCCAGCCGCCCGCGTCAGCGAGCTGCTCTCCGGGTAGAGCCAGTTCAGGCCGAGCGCGCCCAGAGCCGCAAGGATGAGCCACGCGCCGAGGCGGAAGGAAGCAGCGGGCGAGAGCATCGGGCGAGAGTCGGTGAGCAGATGTTCGCCACGGCGCGGCGGCACCGTCGATGCTTCATTCGCTCCATAGTTCCGCCAGCAGATCGAACACCGCCTCGGCGTCGTAGGAGAGCAGGATCAGATCGACGCCTGCCGCCAGGCTGCGGCGCGTGGCCTCGGTCAGACCGCCGGGGCCGTGGAAGATCGGCGCCATCGAGAAATCGTCCGTCACGAGCAGTCCGCGCAGTCCCCAACGCTCGCGCAGCAGGCCGCGCGCAACGGCCGCAGAACACGAAGCGGGCTGCCGCGCATCGACCGCGCCGACCACCACATGTCCAAGCATGATGGCCGCGCCGGTGCGCGAGGCCACGGTCCGGAAAGGGTGCCAATCGTGCGCCTCCAGCTCCTCCGCCGAGCCGGTCAGTTCGGCGCGGAAGTGATGGGTGTCGGCCCCGACGCGCCCGAGTCCCGGGAAATGCTTGAGCACCGCCGTGATGCCGTGTTCCGCCAGCACGCGGACGTACGTCTCGCCCGCCAGCGACACCACCTCCGGTTCGCGCCCGAGCGCCCGGGTGTCGATCTTCGTGTGCCGATCGAGCAGCCCGATCGCCCGCTCCGGTTTCAGGTCGAGCACCGGCGCGAAGTTCAGGTTGATGCCCGCCGCCGCCAGCGCGCGGGCCTGCGGCTCGGCGTAGGCGCGCACGCACGCGACGAGGCGTTCGGCCCGCACCGGATCGTCCGCCAGCCCGGGACGATCGAATTCCGCGAGCAGTGTCCCGAGTGCCGGCTGCGCGGGCACGGCGGGCGAGAGCTTGGCCACCGGCCCGCCTTCCTGGTCGGTCGCGATCCAAAGGCGCGGCAGGCCGGCCTCGGCGCGAGCCGACTGCAGCGCATCGACCACCCGGCGGATCTCGGCCAGACCGGCGCCCGGCGGGAAGTCGCGTCGGGTCAGGAACACTCCCGCGATGGCACCCTTCGCCGCCAGCGCGCGGGTCGTGTCGAGCCCCAGCCAGCCGACGATCAGATGGCGGCCGACCGGCGTCAGGTTGGCCGGAGTCGCCAGCACCCAGCGTCGATGGAGCCAGTGCTGGACCTGCTGCTGTCCGCTCACCAGCGCACCCAGCGTCACCGCCGCGGCGAACCAATGCCGACGCCGCACCCGCACCCGCCGCCCGCCGTGCAGCCACCAGACGACCGCCGCCAGGCCCGCGCCCAGCCAAAGCCCCACCAGCGGCCCGCGCAGCGCGCAGAAATACGGACTGCGGAGCTGCGCCGCGACCAGCAGCCAGAGCCCGCTCGCGGCGAGCACCAGCAAACCGGCCAACGCCTGTCCACGCCCATGAGAGATCGATTCGGTCATGGCCGAAGATCCCGTCGACCCGCGCCCGCCGCAGGGGCTGCACGGTGAATTCGACGTGGAGAGACCATGAAAAACCCGTGAAGGGAGAATTGGCCTGCGGCTTTGGTCGCTTCGAGGACGACGACGACGACGAGGACGAGGACGATCTGCGAGGGCGGGCTCTGGGGTGAGTAGGCTTGCGGCAGGTGCGAGTTCCTGCTCGCACTCCAAGCACGAGGCGAGGAGGACCACGGCACCGTGGACGTCGCTCTCCGTGCTCGTCCTCGTCGTCGTCCTCGTCCTCGTCCTCGGAGCGACCAAAGCCGCAGGCCAAATCTTCAGGACGAGGACGATCTGCGCGCGCGGGCTCTGGGGTGAGTGGGGCTACGGCAGCTCGCTCTCCAAGCACGAGCCGAGGTGACCCCAGCACCACCGAGGACGTCGCTCTCCATGCTCGTCCTCGTCGTCGTCCTCGTCCTCGTCCTCGGAGCGACCAAAGCCGCAGGCCAATCTTCAGGACGAGGGCGATCTGCGCGCGCGGGCTCTGGGGTGAGTGGGACTACGGCAGGTGCGAGTTCCTGCTCGCTCTTCAAGCACGAGCCGAGGTGACCTCAGCACCACCGTGGACTTCGCTCTCCGTGCTCGTCCTCGTCGTCGTCCTCGTCCTCGTCCTCGGAGCGACCAAAGCCGCAGGCCAATCTTCAGCGCTCTCCAAGCACGAGCCGAGGTGACCTCAACACCACCGAGGACGTCGCTCTCCGTGCTCGTCCTCGTCGTCGTCCTCGTCCTCGTCCTCGGAGCGACCAAAGCCGCAGGCCAATCCCCTCCGAGTCCTCGGAGCGACCAAAGCCGCAGGCCAATCCCCTCCGAGTCCTCGCAGCGACCAAAGCCGCAGGCCAATCCTCAAGGCGCGCTGATCGCGCGATAGAACCGCTGCGTCGGCGGCGGCTGGGTGGTGTCGAGATACTGGAAGCGTCCCGTCCCGTCGGCCGTGAGCGTGCCGGACAGATTCGTCCAGGTGGCCTGCAGGTTGTCCGACGACTGGATCACGTAATTGAACCCCGGAATGCCCTGACAGACGACCAGCGTGCCGCCGGCGGAGGTCGAGACGGAGACGATGTTGAGCGAGCCGGCATCCGCCTTCACCTGCACGTTGACCGTGCCCGTGCCGGTGCTGCCGGGGTAGCCGTCGCTGACCGTGTAGGTGAACGAGTCGTTGCCGATGAACGCATTCGGCGGCGTGTAGGTGACCGTGCCGGAGGCGAGGACGACCGTCCCGCCCTGCGCGCTGGTCGGGGCGACCGCGGTCACGGTCAGGGTATCGCCGTCGGGATCGCTCGAGGCGTTGCGCAGCTTCGTGGCTGAGACGCTGGTGGCGCGATTGACCGTGGTGGCGAGCACGCCCGTGCCGCCGGTCGGGCGCCGGTTGATGCGCAGCGAGAAGGACTGCGTGGCGTCGGGCGCGACCCCGTTGGTCGCGACCAGCGTGAAGGCGAAGGTTTGTCCGCCCGTGCTCAGATCCGGCACGCCGGAGAGCAGGCCTCCTGGGGTGAGCGTGACCGCATTGGGCAACGGCCCGGTGGTCGAGAACGTCGGCGCCGGCAGGCCGCTGGCGGTGACCTGGAACGAACCGTTGACGCCCGCGGTGAAGACCGCGCTGGCCGCGCTGGTGATGGACGGCGCCGTGCCCGAGGGCGTCGGCGTCGGCGTGACGGTGGGCGTCGGCGTGACGGTGGGCGTGGGTGTGGGCGACGGCGTCGGACTCGGAGTGGGCGTAGCCGTCGGGGTAGCCGTCGGAGTTGGCGTCAGCGTGGGAGTGTGGGTCGGCGTCGGAGTCGCGGTGGGCGTGTTCGTCGGCGTCGGGGTCAACGTCGGCGTGTTCGTCGGCGTCGGAGTCAACGTCGGTGTATTCGTCGGCGTCGGCGTGAAGGTCGGCGTATTCGTGGGCGTAGGCGTCAACGTCGGCGTGTTCGTCGGAGTCGGCGTGGGCGTGAAGGTCGGCGTGTTCGTCGGCGTCGGGGTCCGCGTCGGCGTATTCGTCGGAGTTGGAGTGGGCGTGAGCGTCGGCGTATTCGTCGGCGTCGGCGTCGCGGTGGGCGTGTTCGTGGGGGTCGGCGTCGGCGTCCGCGTGGGCGTCGCGGTCGCCGTGGGCGTGGGCGTCGCGGTGGGCGCGGCGGCGAACTGCTTCACGTTCACGGCCACGTGGATCATGGCGGTGCCGTTGGAGATCCACGACATGGTCACGCTGGACGCGCCGGGTTTGATGCTGGTCTGGTAGTAGCCGAAGAGACTGCCGCCCGGGACGTCGACGTTGTGCAGCACGGCCTGGCCGGCGCCGGGCGTCTGCGTGCCCACGCCACCAGGCTCGTAGATGTCGAAGAGATCGAGCACCAGATCGCCCACCGCGGAGGTCACCGCGAGCGAGGAACTGGCGTTGACCATGCTCGTATTGTTGGCGGCCTGGACGTTGTTCATCGGCGTCGTTTGATCGACGTTCTCGAAGGCCATCGCCCCGACCGAGGTGGGCGGATTGAAGTTGCTGGTCACGACCACGTTGCCGGTCACGCCGGTGCTGCTCGTGCCGAGAGCGAGATACCAGATTGTGTCCACTGCGACCGCGGCGTCGTTGCGCACGACCGCCCGGGTCAGGGGCGTGCCGTTGAAGGTCACGCCGGTGATGTCGGTCAGGTTCGTCAGGTCGGAATCCGAGGCCAGCACCGCCAGCATCCGGTTGGTTCCGGGCGGCACCGTGAAGCTCAGCGTGGTGGCGTTGCTCACCTGCGCCGGCGCGCCGAGCGGACGGACGCCGGGGAAGGTCGGCGAAGTCGAGCCGTCTTCGATCGCGCCGATGTCCACCGTGCCGTTGAAGCGATTGAACCCCACCCCGCGCTGGTCGGTCGCCGTGGTCGAGGCGTTGGCGTTGGCGCCCGCATTGATCGCCACGCTGCCGGCCGCCAGCAGGTGCGAATTCGTCGGGCCGCCGTTGTTGGCCAGCGAGGTGTTGATGATCGTGTTGAGCGCGCGCACGCCGGCCCCGCCCACGCCGACGAAGTTGCCATTGGTGCCGTTGGTCAGTCCGCCGGCCGAGGCCGCGTCGCCGATGACGCTGTTGTTGCCAGTCAGCGTGCCACTCGAGCGCGTCAGATCATCGCCGCCGGTGAAATTCGGGCAGTCGTTGCCGGCCACGATCGTGTTGATGAGCGTGAGCGAGGACCCGGCGCCCGTCACGCGCAGTCCGCCGCCGCCGTTCAGGCCGTTGGCGATGTTGCTGACCACGGTGCAATTCCGGAACGTGAGCGCAGCATTGGCCTGAGCCAGCGCGCCGCCGCCGCTGTTGCCGGTGGTGTTGCCGCTGAGCGTCGAATTGACCACCGTCGCGGTCACGCCCGAGGCCACGAAGGCGCCGCCATTGGAACCGGAGGCCGTGACCGTGTTGTTGGCGAACAGACAGTTCTCGATCAGGACCGTCGCATTGGTCGCGCCGCCGCTGAGAAAGACGCCACCGCCCGCGCCGTTGACCGTGTTGCCGACGAAACTGCACTCCCGCAGGGTCAGATTTTCCGACGAGTAGATGGCTGCTCCCTGCACCTGGTTGATGCCCGAGCCGGGCGTGACCTCCCCCGCGCCGTTGCAGTTGGTGAAGTTGATCCCGCTGATGAGCACGTTCTTGAACGCGTTCTGATCGCCGTCGGCCACCAGGAAGGCGCGCGAGGCGCCGTTGCCATTGATGGTCAGCAACCGCGCGCCGGGGCCCACGATGCTGAGATCGCGCAGGATCTCGATGTGGCTGCTGCCCTGCGTGCCCGGCGATCCGCCCGTCAGCGTGATGGTGCCGGCTCCGCCGGAGAACAACGCGGGGTCGAACGTGATGACATCCCCCGCGGCCGCCGCGCTGACCCGACTGCGCAACGTGCCGGCCGAGCCGTCGTCCGCCAGGGTGGTGACGGTCAGATTGGCCGCGCCGAGTGCGCCGGCCCAGAACATCGCGGCAAGCGCGATCAGGGGGATTTTCACCGCGGCAGAATGCCCTTTCCGGCCCCACCCCTACAAGGATGGAAACGCCGCCGAGCCCGCCAAATCTGCGCCATCGGCGGGTCGCAGCACCGCGCCTTGCCGCAGCGCAGCGTCGCCCGAGACTGGCCGCATGCCCCGTCTGCTCGAAGTCGTCTGCCTCGTCCTGCGCGATATCGATGGCTGCATTCTCGCCACCCAGCGCCCCGCCGGGAAGCTGCTCGCCGGCCTCTGGGAATTTCCCGGCGGGAAGATCGAGCCCGGCGAATCGCCCGAGGCGGCCCTGCGCCGCGAACTGCGCGAAGAGCTGCGCCTCGAGGTGAGCGCCCCGCTGCGGCCGCTCCGGCCGGCCGAGCACCTCTACGATTTCGGCCTGGTCCGCCTGCGTCCGTTTCTGGTCGACTGCGCCGTGCGTCCGGATTTCCAGCTGACCGAGCACGCCGAGGCCCGCTGGCTGCCTCCGGCCGAATACGGCAGCCTCGCGTGGGCCCCGGCGGACGACCCGATCGTGGAGGAATTGCGGGAGTTGGCGGCCGAGGTCCGGCGCAGCGCGTAGGTCGGGCAGTCCCGCCGCCATGGCCTGACAAAGGCTCGCGCGAAGTCGCGAAGTGGTCCGGCAAACTGGCGGAGCGAAAGGCTGCGATGGACAGGTCCGACGAGCATCCAACCGAGGAAGCGCCGCACTTACCCTCGTTCGTATTCGGAAAACTCGTCGGCTGACCGGTCACGGTCCGACCGCCCTTGCGTGTTCATCTATGAACCCCCGCGATGGATCCCTCCATCAAGGGCACCGACCTCCACCTTCACCCCCGGCCACGCCCAGGTGCGGCCTCCCCCTTGCCCCGCTCAGTTCCAATGCCCCGTTCGTCCGATCACCCTGCCCACCTGTTGGTCCTGCTGCCCTGGTACGTGGCCGCAGCTGTCGCCGGTCTCGTTTTCGCCGCGGGGCCGTTCCTCGGACCGTTCGGACCCGCTTCGCGACTCTTCGGTTTCCTCTTCCTATTCCTGGCCGCGCTCTCGGCGCTCCGCGCAGCGCGAACGCGGGCGGCGCTCGCCTCGCAGACAACGCTGGAGGAGCTCCTGCAGATCGATCCCAAGCACTTCGAGGAGCTGATGGGCGAGGTTTTCCGCCGAGAAGGCTATGCCGTGCAGGAAACGCTCAGCCGAGGCGCGGATGGCGGAATCGACCTCCGGCTTCGACGCGGCGCGGACACGGCGGTGGTGCAATGCAAGCGGTGGGCCAGCACGCGAAAGGTCGGCGCGCCCGTCCTGCACCAAATCCTCGGGGTCAGCACGGCGGAAGGCTTCCAGCACGCCATTCTCGTCACCACCAGCGGGTTCACGGCCGAGGCGAGATCGTTCGCGGGGCAGAACGGGATCGAGCTCGTCGATGGTCAGGCGCTCCTGCGACGGCTGGCGGCCGTGCGCGCCAATACTCCGCTCGCCAGCTTGAACACGACCCTCGGCGAGCCCTCGGCGCCCGCGGATGCCCCGTCGACATCCCCCGCCTGCCCCAATTGCGGCCGACCGATGGTCGAACGCACAGCGCGGCGCGGGGCCACGAGAGGCCAGCGGTTCCATGGCTGCCCGCGGTATCCGCACTGCAACGGGACGCGGTCGCTTCCGCCGGCGGTCCGAGCCTGAGCGTTTCCAGCGCCTCACCTGCCGCGTCCGCATTCGGCAGCGGCCGACAACGGCCCCCCGCTCTTGCGAAAGCGCCGCAGCCGAACGTTGCGCACGTTCGGACCGTTGCGGGCGCAGCGCAGACAGGCGAGCACGCGGGCGGCTCTCCCCGGCCGCCGCTCGCCATGTCCGACTCGACCTCGCCTTCCTCCTCCGCCGCCCGCGCGGCGTGGTCCCGACGATTCCTCAGCGTGGAGCCGCACGAGGCGCCGGCGGTGCTGGCGGGGGTGCTGATGTTCTTTCTGCTCTTCACGGGCTATTTCATGCTTCGGCCCGTGCGCGAGACCATGGGCGTGGCAGGCGGGATCAAGAACCTGCAGTGGCTCTTCACCGGCACGTTCGTGGCCACGCTCGCGACGGTGCCGCTGTTCGGCTGGGTGGCGGGGCGGTTCCCCCGCCGGACCATCGTGCCCTGGCTCTTCGGGCTCTTCGCGGTCAACCTGCTCTTCTTCGCCGGGGCGCTGGCGGCGGCGCCGGACAATGTCTGGATCGCGCGCGGCTTCTACATCTGGCTCTCGGTCTTCAACCTCCTGACCATCTCGGCCGGCTGGAGCGTGCTGGTCGATGTCTTCGTGCTGCGCGAGGCCAAGCGCCTCTTCGCCCTCGCGGCCGGCGGCGGCAGCCTGGGCGGATTGCTCGGACCGCTGCTCGGCGCGCTCCTCGTCGGGCACATCGGCCATGCGGGCCTGCTGGTGCTCTCGGCCCTGCTGCTCGTGGCCAGCGGCGCCGCGGCGGTCTGGCTGCATCGCTGGCGCCAGCGCAATCCGCTGCCCGCCGACCTCGCGCCCGAACCGGAGCCGGAACGTCTCGGGGGCAATCCGTTCGCGGGCGCCATCGACACCTTTCGCTCACCGTACCTGCTCGGCATCGGCGTCTTCGTGCTGCTGCTGACCAGCGTGACCACGTTCCTCTACTTCGAGCAGGCCCGGTTGGTGGCCGAAGCGTTCCCGAAAAAAGCCGACCAGACCCGCGTCTTCGGCCTCATCGACGCGACTGTGCAGGCGCTCTCGATCGTGGGGCAGTTCTTCATCACCGGCCACGTCGCCCGCCGACTCGGCCTGGGCGTGCTGCTGGTCGGCGTGCCGCTCGTGATGGTCGGCGGCTTCGTCGCGCTGGCCATCGCGCCGACCTTCGCCGTCTTCGTCGTCATCATGGTCGTCCGCCGCGCCGGCGAATACGCCTTCATCCGCCCGGGACGCGAGATGCTCTACACGGTCATCGGCACCGAGCAGAAGTACAAGGCCAAGAGCTTCATCGACACCGTCGTCTACCGCGGCGGCGACGCCGTCAGCGGCTGGGTCAAGGCCGGCTTCGACGCCGTCACGAGCAATCCCACCGCCGCCATGCTGGTCGGCGGCGTCCTCGCTCTCATCTGGGCCGGCAGCGGAGCATGGCTCGCGAGGGCGCAGGAACGCCACGCGAGGTGAATTGGCCTGCGGCGGTAGTCGATTCGAGGACGAGGACGACGACGAGGACGAGGACGAGCTCCGCGAAGCAGGCTCTTGGGTGAGTAGTTCCGGTGCTGCGAGCTCCGCTCGCGGAGTTTGGCCTGCGGCGGTGGTCGATTCGAGGACGAGGACAAGGACGACGACGAGGACGAGGA
>JAFEGM010000083.1 GCA_018240025.1 Verrucomicrobiota bacterium | reverse complement strand
ACCGCATGCTCGACATGGGCTTCCGCGAGGACATCGAAAAGATCCTGACCAGCGTGCCCGAGCAGCGGCAGATGGTCTTTTTCTCCGCCACCCTGCCGCGCGAAATCCGCCGGCTGATCGAGACGTTCGCACGCGAGCCGCAGCATGTGCACATCGAGGCCAAAGAGCAGAACGCGCCGCAGGTCGAGCAGGTGTATTACGAAGTCGACCGCCGCTCGAAGCTCGAGGTGCTCACGCGGGTCATCGACCTCCACGATTTCTCCTACGGCATCATCTTCTGCAGCACCAAGCTGATGGTCGATGAGCTGACCGACCACCTGATCGCCCGCGGCTACAGCGCCGACTCGCTGCATGGCGACATGAGCCAGGCGGCGCGCGAAAAGACGCTGCAGAAGTTCCGCCGGCGCGACACCGAGTTCCTGGTTGCGACCGATGTCGCCGGGCGCGGACTCGACGTCGACGACATCGAGGTGGTCTTCAATTACGACCTGCCCAACGACGCGGAGGATTACGTCCATCGCATCGGCCGCACCGGCCGCGCCGGAAAATCGGGCCGCGCGGTCACGTTCGTCAGCGGCCGCGAGATCTACCGCCTGCAGAGCATCGTCCGCTACACCAAGCTGAAGATCCGCCGCGAGCGCGTGCCTTCGCTCGACGAGGTGGAGGAGAAGCGGGAGAGCGCGTTCTTCGAGTCGCTGCGCGAGGTGCTCGATTCGGGCGAATACAAGAAGCACAACCCGATGATCGACCGCCTGCTCGAGCAGGGGTACCAGAGCACCGACATCGCGAGCGCGCTGATCGACATGCACCTTGGCGGCGAGGAGCGCGACTTCGAAGGGCCCGATCCGGCCGAGATGGAGGCGCGTCGCGGGCAGCGCGACGACCGCGGACCCCGCCGCGATGGCCCGCCGCGCCCTGAAATGCGGGACCGCGAGCCCATGCGCGGCCCGCGGGAGTATCGGGAGCCGCGCGATCCGCGCGACTTCCGCCCGCCCGGCCCGCGCGAGTTCCGCGACGAGCGGGACGGTCCGCCCCGCTTCCGGCATCGCGAGGAGCGGGGCGCGGAGCCCGGCATGAAGCGGCTCTATCTCAACATCGGCCACTTCTCGCAGATCACGCCCGCCAACATCGTGGGCTGCATCGCCAACGTGGCGAACGTGCCGGGGAGTGCGGTCGGCGCGATCAACATCTTCGCCAAGCACACCTTCGTCGACGTGCGCGCCGAGCAGGCCGAGCAGGTGGTGCGCTCGCTGCAGGGCATCAAGCTGAAGGGCCGCTATCTCGATGCGGCCGTCGTGCCCGAGGACGCCTGAGCGGCGTCGGTGCGGACACGCAAAGGCCGGGCGGACGGCGTGCGCCGCGCCCGGCCGGAAGGAGGCAGGCGATGCTCAGCGGCCCCAGCGGCGATTGTGCTTCTTGGCGAAGATCGCGCGGCTGGAGCGGTTTTCGGCGCGATTGAGCCGGGCCTGTTCGCGGCGGGTGACCTTGCCGTCGGCGTTCGCGCGGGCCTGGCGGGCGTCGAGGTTGGCCTCGCGCTGCTGGAGGCGGGCGGCCTCGCTGGAGGTCAGCCGGCCGGAGGCCACGCCTTGGTCGATGCGCGCCTGCTGCCGCGCCTGGCGGCGATCGATCTGGGCATTGCGGTTGTCGGTCGCAGTCTGGGCCGAGGCGGTCTGGCTGACCGCGGCGAGGAGGAGAACGAGGGCGGAAGTGACGAGCTTGTGCATGGCCGATCCAACCCGGCTCCGGCCGACGAGTTGCGCGCAGGCCTGCATTTTCCGCCCTTCGCGCGCGTACGCACGCTGCGCGGGGTCAGGCGAAGAACTCGCTGGCCGCGCGTTCCAGCGGTGGCGGCTGGGCGATGCGGGCGACCAGCTGATCCCAGCTCTCGTGTCCGTTCAGGATCTCGATCTCGAGGCGAACGTAGAAAACCGGCAAGGACAGCTTCAGGCTGGCCGGAAAGCGCACCGAATCCTTCTCGGTGGTGATGAGCAACTCCGCCCCGGCTTCCTGCGCGCGCCGTTCGGCCCCGTAGAGTTCGTGCACCCGGAAGCGGTGGTGGTCGGGGAAGACGCTTTCGCTGACGATCTCCGCCCCCTGCTCGCGCAGGAGCCGATGGAAGCTCTCGGGCCGGGCGATGCCGCTGAGCGCCGCGATTCGCTTGCCCTGCAATTCCGACAGATCGCGTCGTTCGCCCTCCAACGTGACCATGTGCGTCAGGCGGTGCGCGCACTCCACGATCTCGGCCCGGGCATTGTGCTTCCGGATCTCGGCGATGAGGTCCTCATTGCCCTGGCCGTCGGACTTGGTGATGAAAACGTGACTGGCGCGGCGCAGGTTGCGCGGCGGTTCGCGCAGCGTGCCGCGCGGTAGCATGTGGCCGTTGCCGAAGGGCGCCTGACGGTCGACCAGCACGATGTCGATGCGATGCTGCAGGTGCAGGTATTGCAGGCCGTCGTCGAGCAGCAGCGTGTCGGCCTTGAACTCGTCCAGCGCGAGCCGACCGCTGCGCACGCGATCCTTGTCGGTCAGGACGACCACGCCAGGCAGATTGCGCGCCAGCATGAAGGGCTCGTCGCCGGCCAGGCGGGAATCGAGCAGTACCTGCTCGCCATCGCTCACCACGCGGGTGGCGCCACCGCGCATCGGCCGGCCTTCGAGCCAGGCCCGGAAGCGTTCGCGGAAGGGCGGCTTCTCGCTGCGGTAGCCCCGCGAGAGGATGGCCACGCGCCGGCCTGCGGCGTGGAGGGCCCGGGCGAACTTCTCGGTCACCGGCGTCTTGCCGGTACCGCCAGCGGTCAGATTGCCCACGCTGATGACCAGCACGCCCAGGGCGCTCTCGCGCAGGATGCGTTTGCGATAGAGCCAGAGGCGGAATTGCACCACCGCCTTGAAGGGCAGGGAAAGGAGCAGGAGCAGCCAGCGCACGACCGTGGCGAAGGCCCCGCGTCGGCGGTCCTCGATCACGTCGATGACGAACTGCTCCAGGCGTTCACCCGCTTGGCTCACAGCGGCAGATTAGCGGAAGAAGGGAGTGAAGGAAGACGGACGAGGCAAGAAATGCGCGAACGTGCGTCAGCGCCCGGCGGGAATTGCCGAACTTCAGTCGGCCGCCAGGACCCAGCCGCGCAGCTCCGTCATGTCCTCCATGGCGAAGCGCACGCCCTCGCGGCCGAACCCGCTGTCCTTCACGCCGCCATACGGCATGTTCTCCAGCCGGAACGATGTCGCCGCATTGACGATGACGGCGCCCGCCTCGAGCTCGCGCCCGGCCCGGCGGGCGAGGGCGAGATCGCGCGTGAAGACGCAGGCCTGCAGGCCGAAGGCGCTGTCGTTCACGCGGGCCAGGGCGGCGTCGAAGTCGTCGTACGATTCGAGCGAGAGCACCGGGCCGAAGACTTCCTCGCAGCTCAGGCGCACGCCGGCCGGCATGCCCTTGAGCACGATGGGCGGGAGCACGGTGTCGTCGCGTCCCACGCGCAGCGGCGTGAGCAGATGCGCGCCAGCCTTCAGAGCCTCGTCGACCCAGGCCAGAATGCGGTCGCGCGCGGCGGCGTCGATGACCGGGCCGACCAGCACGGCGCGATCGCGCGGATCGCCCTGGCGGACCTTCTCGCGCAGATGGTCGAGCAGAGCACGCTGGAAGTCGGCCGCGATTTCCCGGTGCACGAAGACCCGCTGCAGGCTGATGCAGGTCTGTCCGGCGAAGCCGAACGCGCTGGCCGCGATCTGCGGCACGGCCCGGGCGAGGTCGGCATCTCGATGCACCACCGCGGCCGCGTTGCCGCCGAGTTCGAGCACCACGCGCTGCTTGACCGCTTGGCCCTTGAGCGGCCAGCCGACCGCGGCCGAGCCGGTGAAGCTGACCATGCGGACGCGCGGGTCGGCCAGCAGGGCCGGGATGAGCGCCGGATCGAAGACCACGCAATTGACCTGCCCCGGCGGCAGGCCCGCCTCCAGCAGGAGTTCCGTCAGCCGCAGGGCCGAGAGCGGCGTGCGCGGCGAGGGCTTGAGCACGACCGTGCAGCCCGTGGCCAGCGCCGGGGCGAGTTTGTGGGCCACCAGATTGAGCGGAAAATTGAACGGTGTGATGGCCAGCACCACCCCGAGCGGAACACGGCTGAACGTGCCGTCGGCGCCCTGACCGGCCGGCGACGCGCCCATGTTCACGGCCAGGGGCGCGGCCACGAGGCATTCGGCTGCGGCCAGCGAAAAAGTCAGGGCGCAGCGTTGCACCTCGGCCTCGGCCAGCACGATGGGCTTGCCGCACTCGGCCGTCACGAGGGCGGCGAGCTCCGGCGCATGCGCGCGGATGAGCTCGGCGGCGCGCTGCAAAAGGGCGGCGCGCTCGTGGGCCGGTTGGCGGCGAGTGCGGGCAAAGGCGCGGCTGGCGGCGTCGACGGCCAGTTCGACTTCGGCCTGACCGCCGAGGCAGGCCTCGCCGACGAGCGTGCCGTCGAAGGGGTTGAGCACACGCTGGGTCGCGCGGGTGACGACGCGCTTGTCGCCGATGAGCAGAGGGCGGCCGGCCATGATCCGACTTGCCGCAGCGCCCCGGGGAGTCAACCTGCGCCTCGTGTCAGACCTGCGCAGCCTCCTCAAACGCGTTCCCGGCCTGGTGCGCGGACTGTATGCCCTGCGCAAGATCCGGGCCGCGCGCCAGTGGCGCAATCGTTCGCCGCAGGAGGTCTTCACGAAGATCTATCACGCCAATGGATGGGAAGGACGGGAGAGCGTTTCCGGCACCGGTTCCGACCACGCGCAAACGGCCCGCCTGCGCGCCGAGCTGCCGGCCTTGCTGCGCGAACTGGGCGTGCGGCGTGTGCTCGACGTGCCGTGCGGCGATTTCCGCTGGATGCCCGAGGTGTTGTCCGCCTGCCCCGAAGTGGACTATGTCGGCGGGGACATCGTGGGCGAGCTGATCGCGCAGAACCGGACCCGCGCAGCGCGTCCCGGCGTCCGCTTCGAGGTGGTCGATCTCCTCGGCTCCGACCCGCTGCCCGCGGCCGATCTCCTCCTCGTGCGCGACTGCCTCGTGCACTTCAGCGAGGAGCACGTGCAACGCGCGCTCACCCGCCTGGCCGCGAGCGGCGCGCAATGGCTCCTCACCACCACCTTTCCCGACCTAAGGGAGAACTACGACATCTGGACCGGCCAATGGCGGCCGCTCAATCTCGAGCGCGCCCCTTATGGCCTGCCGGCGCCTACGCGCCTGCTTCTCGAAGGCTGCACCGAGGGCGACGGTCGCTTCGCGGACAAGGCGCTGGGCCTGTGGTCGGTAGCGATGATGGGTGATCGCTCGCGCCGCTGATCCGACCCTACTGTTCCGAAATAGATCTGCGAAGATCCCCCTCATCTGCGGACTCTCGCCCCTCGCGTCGCCCCTGACTGATCGCTGATTCGCTCACCGCCACTCCCGCGCGTCCTTGCGCAGCTTCTTCAGCTTGCGGTCGAAGTCGCGCGCATTGCCCTCGAGCCATTCGCGCAGGGTGTCGACCGAGATGGAATCGGCCCCGAAGCTGAAGGCCGTCTGGCGCTCCATGGCGTCCGAAGTGGCCACGGTCAGCCGGTGGGTGGCGCCGTATTTGGAGCAGAGCCGCTCGATGACCGCATCGGCGGTGGTGTGCGCGGGCGCGTAGAAAATCTGGATGCCGCCCTCCTCGGTCTGCTCCGAGACGCGGGCGCCGCGGCCGTCGAAGACGAGCACCACGCGGGTGCCGCTGCGATCCTGGTAGGCGGTCAATTGCCGCACCAGTTCCTCCCGCGCGGATTCCTGCCGCCGGGCGTGCAGCCGGGTGAGTTCCGGCCAGCCGAAGATGACCGAATGGCCGTCGACCAGCAGGTAGGCCGAGGCCGGAGCCGACGAAGACATCGCGGGGCCTCGCCGGCCCGGAAACCCGGAGTCGCCTCGACTCCGAGCTTCCGTTGGGCAGGGAATTATTCGTCTTTCTTGGCCTTGCTCTTGGCGGCCGCCGCACCCTTCACCTTGACCGCGACCTTCGCCGCGGCACCTTTGCGCTCCAAATACGCCTTCCGGCGTTTCCGCTTGATCACTGCGTTGTATTGCTTGCCCATGTCAGAGATTTGAGTGGAGAACCGGTGGCCCCAGGGGCCGAAGCTGCTCACTCGAGTGCTTCAGCGGGACCTACGGCCGGAATTTTCCGGCCAGCAATTTAAGGGCGAGCCACCAGTCAGTCAGTCAGAACCCCGCGCTTTAGCATCGTTTGCCATGGAGACAATCAGGAACATCGCCATCATCGCCCACGTCGATCACGGCAAGACCACGCTCGTCGATCAGCTGCTCCGCCAGAGCGGCACCTTCCGCGCCAACCAAAAGACGGAGGAGCGGATGATGGACTCCATGGATCTGGAGCGCGAAAAGGGCATCACCATCCGGGCCAAGAACGCGGCCTACCGCTACAAGAACTATCACGTCAACATCGTCGACACTCCGGGCCACGCGGACTTCGGCGGCGAGGTCGAGCGCATCATGAAGATGGTCGACGGCGTGCTGCTGGTGGTCGATGCCCACGACGGCCCGCAGGCGCAGACGAAGTTCGTGCTCAAGAAGGCGCTCGAAGCCGGCGCCAAGCCGATCGTCGTCATCAACAA
>JAFEGM010000082.1 GCA_018240025.1 Verrucomicrobiota bacterium | reverse complement strand
CGGCGGCCCCGGCGTCGGCCCGGTCTGCGTCGCCGAACACCTCGTGCCCTTCCTGCCCAACCACCCGATGCGCGAGGACGCGGGCCCGGCCACCAGCTACGGCCCGGTCTCCGCCGCCCCCTACGGCTCGGCGCTCATCCTGCCCATCAGCTATGCCTATATTCGCATGATGGGTGGCGCCGGCCTCACGCGGGCAACCGAAGTGGCGATCCTCAACGCCAACTACGTCGCCACCCGCCTCGGCCCGCACTACCCCATCCTCTACGTCGGCGCCTCGGGCATGGTCGCGCACGAGTGCATCATCGACTGCCGCGGCTTCGGCGCCGCCAACGTCCAGGTGGAAGACATCGCCAAGCGCCTGCAGGACTACGGCTACCACGCCCCCACCATGTCGTGGCCCGTCGCCGGCACGCTGATGATCGAACCCACCGAAAGCGAATCCAAGGCCGAACTGGACCGCTTCTGCGACGCCATGATCGCCATCGCGGGCGAGATCAAGGCCATCGAGAACGGCGGCGACCGCAAGAGCAATGTCCTCAAGCACGCGCCGCACACCGCTGCGGTCGTCTGTGCCGAGAAGTGGGACCGCAGCTACTCGCGCGAACTGGCCGCCTTCCCCTTGCCCTGGGTGCGGGAGCGCAAATTCTGGCCGGCGGTTTCGCGGGTCGACAGCGTGTACGGCGACCGCAACCTGGTCTGCTCGTGCCTGCCTGTCGCAGAGGTGGCCGGGTAGGCGATGCCGGGAACGGAGGAGCGGAGGAGCCGGAGGCTGAAGGGATAACCCGAGCCGCATCCCCGCTCCCTGCTCTCGGCGCGGCGCTCAGCGCTTGAACCACTTCTCGACCCGCGCTTCGAGGGCCGATGGAGGCAGGTTGTCGGAGTCGAAGGCGGTCAGCGGATTGATGTGGGCCCGGCTCGAGCGGCTCTTGCGCCGACGCTTGTACCGGCGGGCGTGATCGCGCTCGGCGGCACGGAGCTCCTCCGCCGTGCGGACCCCATGGCCGCCTTCCGCCGGAGGTGGTGCGCTGGGCGCGATCCCGGCCGCCTGCAGCGCTTCCAGCGCCGCAGCCACCTGGGCGGGGTCGACCGCCACCCGGTTACCGGCCGCGGTCTGCTGCTGCACGGCGCTCAGTGCGGCCGCGAGAATGGCGGGGTCGATCGGTAGCGCGGTCCCCGCTGGGCTGGGCCCTGGATTCTGCGTCTGGGGCGGCAGCACCACCGGGGCCGCCGGCTCAGGTGTCGGCGCGAGATCGGCGGCACTGACACTGCGCGGACGAATGGCCTGGACCTCGAACTTGGGTTCGAGCGCGGCGCGTTCCTGCGCGGTCAGCCGGAGCGGGGTGGCGTCGTCCGAGGCCCGGCGCCAATCCAGCCGCCCATAGAGGAAAAGGCGCTTGGCCCACTCTTTGAACCGCTTCCAGCGGCTCGACCAAGTCCGGCGGAACCGGGCATCGGATCGGCTGCGGCTGACGTTCGGCATGGGAGATCAGCGCTCGGCTTTGACGTCGCGGAAGACGATCACCTTGTCGGTGAACGGATGGCGCGTGGAAAACTTCATGCCTCCGACCGTGACGAAATCCGTCCGCGGGCTGGAAACGGTCTTCTCGGCATTGGGGCGGTAGTCCCAGCGGACCAGCAGCTTGGATTTCGGGTCGATGTACCAGGTGTACTTGTCGCCCGGCGTCAGGCCGACGCCCTGATACGACAGTTCGAGGGTCTCGTATTCGGTGCCGTCCACCGTCTTGCGCCCGCCGGCGGTGACCGTCAGACCGGGGTCACGCAGCTTGAAGGGAGCGATCAGCCAGTAGGTGTCATTCACCCAGCGTGCATAGGCGGCCTTGCCGTCGCCCTCGGCATAGGTCGTGGGGTCCTGGAGCGAGACCGTGACCGTCTTGCCACGCCAAGTGACTGTCGCCTTCTGCTTGGCGAGGTCCCAGATGTGCCTAGCCTCGAGGAGGGGGGCGGGTTTGCCGGGCTCTTCCACGACGAAGCTGAACTCGAGCTTTCGGGTTCCCTGGAAGGCTTTGAAGCCGTGGGCGTCCATGACCTCGCGCACGAGGCGATCAGCGTTTTCGTCAGCGCGCAGCGGGGAGATTGTGATCGCCAGCGCGAGGGCGCTCCATCCTGCCAGGGTCCATTTCATTCGGCGAGCGTAGCCGAGCGCAGCCGACTTGGCCAATGGATCCGCAGGCCGCGAAAGCCTAGGCCGGCCAGGCGCCATGCGCTTCGAGCCATGCGAGGGCCTTGTCGTAGCTGCAGCGCTGCAGGTAGTGCGCGAGTTCCCCCGGCACGGGCGACGGCAGGCGCTGCTGCAGCTCGGTGATGCGCTCGGACGCGGCCTGCAAAAGCTGAAGCTGACGCGCCGGGTCGCTGGCCCGCAGGTCGTGGTCGCCGATGACCGCAAGGCGCTGGCGCAGCGCGGCCGCGAGTTCGGCGTGAAGGGAGGTCGATGCCATGCCGCAAGATGCACCATTTGCATCGACCCTCCATCTGCGGGATGGCTGAGGGGTCGTGGATCCCATCGAGCGTCACATCCTCATCGTCGATGACGACACCGGCGTGCTGCGCCTCCTGCGGGAGTCGCTCGCGTCTCTGGTGGACGGCTGTCACATCGACGCCACACCCAGCCCGGAGTACGCCTTCGAACTCGCGCTCAAACGGCACTACGACCTTTTCGTCTTCGATCTCGTGATGCCGGGCATGGACGGAGCGCTGCTTTACCGGCTCATTCGCACGGTGTACGAAAGCGCCGATCCACCCATTCCGCCGCTCCCTCCGCTCATCCTGCTGACGGGGCACGGCGATCATCCCCGCGCCCAGGAAGTGCTGGCCGAACCCGGGGTCCGGGGCCTGCTGGCCAAGCCTTTCACTCTGGATCGGGTGCTGACCAAGGTCGCCCGCACGCTCCTTTCCCTCCCGCCTCGGGTGGGGCCGAAGTCATGAGCTGCCAGGTCAAGGTCTGCGGATTGACGAGCGCTGCCGAGACGACCTTGGCGGTCGAGGCGGGGGCCGATGCGGTGGGGGTCAATCTCTGGCCTGGGTCGAAGCGCTTTCTGCCTCTGGCGGAATGCGCCTGGCTCGAGGCCTTCGCCCGCCGGGTGGCGCGGGTGGCGGTGGTGGTCAATGCGTCCCGGCAAGAGCTCGACCTGATCTGGCAAACCGGCTGGTTCGATTGCCTGCAGCTGCACGGCGACGAATCCCGCGCAGAAGTGGAAAGTCTGGGGCGAGACGGCGTTTCGGTCTGCAAGGCGCTGCGAGTCCGGGGCGTCGAGGTCCTGACCGAAGCGGCCCGGTATTTGGAGGCCGGATTTCCCGTCCTGCTCGACGCCTACCACCCCGGTGTCCCAGGCGGCACCGGGCAGGCGTGGGACTGGTCGCTGGCGGCCCGCTTTGCGCGCGAAAATGCGGGGGCGCGCTGGATTCTTTCCGGGGGCTTGCGGGTGGAAAATGTCACTGATGCTTGTGCGATAGTGCAAGCCCCGGCGGTGGATGTGGCCAGCGGCGTGGAGCGGCCCGCAGATCCCCGACACAAAGACCCCGCCTTGCTGCGGCGGTTTATCGTGGCGGCCAAAGAGGCCTCCCGGGGAAGTGACACTAACCCAAAAATTTTTTGACAGAGACAGTGCAAAAAAGCGTGACACTCGCACGATTTCGCTGGATAACGGCGAGGCTGGTGTGTTTTCTGCTTAAGTTGCAGCCTCAACCTTGACCTACCAACGCGCGATGAAGACGTCCAACGTTCACCTTGTGGCGACCCTGCTTGCGGGCCTCACAACCGCAGCCTACGCCCAACAGCCGGGAGCCGGCGCCCCGCCGGCTCTGGCTCCGGCGCCCTTGGCTCCCCCCACGCTGGCCCAGAATCAGCCTCCCGCGGGCCCGGCTGCTTCTCCTGAAGCCCCCACCCCGGTGGCGCCCCCCCCGGCCGGTGGCCCGGCACCGATCGAACCCCCGACCGTCAGTGCTCAACCCAGTGTGCAGGCGGCGCCTGACGCCGCTGGTGCCCGAGCCCGTGAATTCGAAGGCACTGAGCTGGGTACGGTACTGCGCCTCCTGGCGCGCCAGGCCCGCATCAACCTGGTCATCAGCGACAAGGTTCTGGCCACCCCGAGCACGGTCACCATCCGACTCGAAGACGTCACCGCGGTCCGGGCGATCGAGATCATCTGCCAGTCGAAGAACCTGCTCTTCCTGCAGGACAACAACATCTACTACGTCAAGGATCAGAGCGAAAAGGCGCTCGAACCCGTCGAGAGCGACTTCTACACTTTCAGCTACGCCAACGCGGCCAAGGCGGTCGCCCTCGTGGAGGGGCAGATGCAGGCCAAGATCAAGCCGCAGGTCGACGAGCGGACGAACACGATCTATTTCACCGAGTTCAAGTCGAACGCCCCCAAATTGCGGGAGTTCGTGCGCCGGCTCGACTCACCGACCAAGCAGGTCATGATCGAGGCGCGCCTCGTGGAAGTGACGGCCAATCCCCGCCAAAGCTACGGTATCAACTGGGGTGGCGTGCTGGGCAGTTCCGCCTCGCCGCAGACCTTCCGTTACGGAGCGACGGCGCCGGCGGGCTTGGTCGACCGCAGCCAAGTTTTCTTCGGCCAGCCGGATGCGAACGGGCTCCCCACGACCACCACGATTCCGCTCTACAATCCGGATGGCACCCGCGCTCAGGGTTATGGTAATCCGAGCGTGCAGTTCAATGCCAACGGCTCCGTTCGGACGAACGACTTCGTCCGCAGCGGCGGAATCGGTGACTTTGGACGAAATCTGGCGGGCCAGCTGGCCATCCTTTCGATTCCCCAGATGTCCGCCACCCTCCGGCTGCTGAACGAGGATACGGACGCTGAATTCCTCGCGAACCCGCGCATCGTGACCGCCAACAATCTGGAGGCGACCATCAAGATCGTCCGCAAGCAGCCGGTCCCGCGTCTGAACTTCAACGAGCAGACAGCCACCGCCGTCTTCTCCGGTTTCGAAGACAAGACCTTCGGCAACACGCTCGTGGTACGCCCGACCATCAACAAGGATGGCTACGTGACGCTTTCGGTGAAGCCGGAGATCAGCAACCGGATCGCCGATCAGGTGTTCTCGTTCGGCGGCGCCACGGTCACCAGCCCCATCATCGACACCCGTTCGCTCGAGTCGAATGTGCTCATCAAGAGCGGTTGCACACTGGCGATCGGCGGCCTGCTCCAGGACGAAACCTCCAAGGGGCGGACCAAGGTGCCGGTGCTGGGTGACATTCCGGTGCTGGGCTATCTGTTCCAGGAGCGCCTGAACAGCCGGGTGAAACGGAATCTGCTCGTCTTCATCACGCCGACAATCATCAATCAGCCCTACGGAACCGGCCTCGAGGATCAGGTGACTGGGCTGCGCAACAGCGGCGACGAGTTTGCCGACCCGGGCGGCTGGCGGAACAACGCCAAGGGGGCCATCCGTCTGATTGATACTCCGCCCCGCCCGATCGCGGGAGAATACCCGAAGCCCGGCGCGAATTGTGCTCCTGACAACAAGGGAGTGAGCTTCCGCGACTCGGCCGCCAGCCGCAAGCGTTGATGGCTGCGGGCCGCTCACTCCAGCGGCCCGCCACATTTCGCTCCATGAAAATCAAAGCCATTCTCTTCGCCCTCTGCCTGGGGCTGCTGGGTCCGACGGAGGCACAAGCTGTGTTCGACACGGGGACCGGCCCATACAACTCGGTCTCCGCGGCCGTGCGTCAGCCGGACGGAAAGATCGTCATTGGTGGAGGCTTTACCTCGGTCGACGGGTTCCCTCGTAACGGCATCGCCCGCCTGAATGCCGATGGGACGCTGGATCTCAGCTTCAATCCCGGCATTGCCGCCAACCTCGGTTCCACCGTGCGCTCGATCGTTCTGCAGCCTGACGGCAAGATCATCGCCGCGGGTGACTTCATCTTCGTCGGGGAAACGGACCTGACGGCGGTCAATCCGCCCGCCGTCTTCCGAGGTCTCATCCGCCTTAACCCGGACGGTTCGCTCGATCCGACCCTGAATCCGGGCCTCGGGCCGTATCTGAACAATTCCATCGTCGTGTCCGATCCGCCGCTGGTTCAGCAAATCGCCCTGCAGCCAGACGGCAAGATCATCGTGGTCGGAAGCTTCAACACTTACCAGTTCTCTTCCGCCTTTGGCATCTGCCGGATTTTTCCGGATGGCTCGCTCGACCAGAGCTTCAGCGACGCGGTGGGTCGCGGTTCGCAACCTTTCGTTCGTCCCAGCGAGGAGGTCCCTAAGGTGTGGACCGTACGCGTTCAGTCCGACGGCAAGATCCTGGTGGGCGGCGAGTTCGCCATCTGGGGGGACCGCGCTCGCCGCTGCATCGTGCGTCTGAACAGTAACGGGAGCACCGACGACACCTTCAATCCTGAACTCGGTGCGACCAACAATCAGCCCAGCAGCGAGCCCGGCGAAACTGGTGGTGCCTCGGTGAAGGCAATGGCGGTCGATTCGCAGGGGCGGATTTATCTGGCAGGGTCGTTCATCAACTTCAACGGCGTGCCCCGGCGCAGTGTCGTGCGGGTTTCGTCGACCGGAGCGATCGACCTCAGCTACAATGCGGGCGCCCTCTCCACGGTAGGTGTTGACGGTGGGATTTCCGACCTGGCGCTGCAGTCGGACGGCCGGGTTTATCTGGTCGGAGACTTAACCAGGGTCAATGGCGTCGCGCGGGCCGGGATCGCTCGGCTCGGCACGGACGGCCGGATCGATTCCACCTTCAATCCCGGTCTCGGTTTCAGCGGCGGCACCGCCTCCGTGATCTTTCAGCAACCCGACGGTTTCGTGGTGGTCGGGGGCAGCTTCACGAATTACAACGGCACGGCCATTACCGCCATTGCGCGGATCAATCAAACCGGCGGTCTCGACGGCAGTACTTCCGGCGACGGGAGCGGAGCGGTCTCGGGCAACTTCGACTTCAGCTACAAGTCGAGCCCCGGAACCAACGGCCAGATCAACGCCCTCCTGCTGCAGCCGGACGGCAAGTATGTGCTGGCTGGGCAATTCACGACCTACAACTCAGCTTCCGCGATTCGCGTGGCTCGCACGACGAGCGAAGGGGCCGTGGATGCGGACAATCCGTCCACTCCGGCGACGGAGGGCTTCACGGTCGGCTCCGGCCCGAACGGTTTTGCGTTCGCGCTTGGCCGGCAGTCCGACGGGAAGATCCTGGTGGGCGGCAGCTTTACGCAGTTCAACGGCTTGACGACCGGCGGAATCGCCCGCGTGCAAGTCGACGGCACCGTCGACACCTCGTTCGTGGCTGGCTTGGACGGCACAGTGTTGTCGATCGCCCTCCAGTCCGATGGCAAGATTCTGATCGGCGGAACCTTCACTCGCGCGGGCGGCACCAGCCGGTCCGGTGTCGCGCGCCTCAATGCTGACGGCAGTCTCGATTCCAGCTTCAATCCTGGCAGCGGCGCGGGCGGTTCGGTGAAGGCAGTGGCGCTGCAGGGCGACGGAAAAGTCCTCGTTGCCGGCGCGTTCTCGGATTTTGCTGGGCAGGCGGCCGGGCGCATCGTGCGCCTGAACGCAAATGGCTCCATCGACACCACCTTTCAGGCGGGGGCCGGGGCGGACAACACCATCGAAGCGTTGGCGCTGCAGAGCGACGGCAAGATCCTCGCGGTGGGCAACTTCGCCCAGTTCAACCGTGCCAGTCGCAACCGCGTGGTGCGCCTGAATTCCAACGGCTCGGTCGATGCCGGCTTCAACAATCCCCTGGGTGGCCCGAGTGGCGTGGTCAAATGCGTCATTGTCGAACGTTCCGGCAAAATCTTCATCGGCGGCCAATACGCCTCGTTCAACGGCAACAACAATGGCTTCAATCCGGCCCGCCTGCTCAGTGACGGGACGCTGGACAACAGTTTTGTGCCGCCGTCGAACGACAACGTGCTGATCAACGCCATGGTGCTGCAGCCCAACGATCGCCTCGTGGTGGCTGGGAGCTTCGTCGCCTCGCTGAATTCGAACGAATTCAACAACATCGTGCGGATCCAGAATACGGTGGAGGACGGCCGTCTGGTCAACGTCTCCAGCCGCGCGAAGGTCGAGAGTGGAGCGAATGTCGTCATTGGCGGATTCGTGGTCAACGGTGAGACGCACAAGCGGATTCTCGTGCGGGCCATCGGCCCGACTCTCGGCGCCTACGGGGTTTCGGACGCCCTCTCGACGCCCACGCTCGAACTCTACGACGATCAGGGGCGGCTCCTGACCGCGAATACCGGCTGGGCCACCAATCCCTTCAAGAGCGACATCGTGGTCACCGGCCTCGCCCCGCAAAATCCGTCCGACTCGGCCCTCATCGTCACGCTGCGGCCTGGTGCCTACACCGCCAAGGTGGCTGGGGCTTCGGGGAATGTAGGCGTGGCACTCGTGGAGGTCTATGACCTCGATACGCGCGCGGCACCGCGCATGATCAACATTTCCACCCGGGCCAAAGTTCAGCAGGGCGACAACGTCCTGATCGGCGGTTTCGCCGTGCGCGCGGAGAGCCGCCGGGTGGTGGTGCGTGCCACCGGCCCGAGTCTTTCGGCCTATGGCGTGCCCGGTGTGCTCGCCCAGCCCACGCTGACGATCGTCGATGCGAACGGCACCGTCATTGCCACCAACGAAGGTTGGCGGACGGGCTCCAACGCTGCGGCTCTCCAAGCCACCGGGTTCGCCCCGGCGGATGACCGTGAACCTGGGTTGCTGCTGGATCTCCCTGTCGGCACCTACACGGCCATTGTGCGCGGAGCCGGCGGCACGAGCGGAGTGGCGCTGGTGGAAGTGTTCGATACGAATTGAGCCCCATGGGTTCGCCTCTGGTCGTCGCAATCCTCCCGGGGGACGGCATCGGTCCCGAAGTGATGGCGGAAGCCCGCCGCGTCTTCGACGCGGCGGCTGCCAAGTTTGGCTTCGAGGTCGAATGCCAGGAGCACCTCGTGGGCGGCGCTGCGATTGACGCACTCGGGGCCGCGCTACCCGCCAGCACGCTCGCGGCCTGTGAAGCGGCGGACGCCATTCTCTTCGGTTCGGTCGGCGGACCGCAATGGGAATCGCTCCCGCCCAATGAGCAGCCCGAACGGGCGGCCCTGCTGCCCCTGCGCCGGCATTTCAAGCTCTTCGCCAACCTGCGGCCGACCCGCTGTCATCCCGCCCTGGCACATTCGTCCCCGCTACGGGCCGAGATCGTGGGCGGGGGATTCGATGTGCTCTGCGTCCGCGAGCTGACGGGTGGACTCTACTTCGGGCAGCCCAAAGGAACGCACGAGGAGAAAGGGGAGACCGTCGCGGTCGACACGATGATCTACAAGCGCTCCGAGATCGTGCGGATCGCGCGGGTCGCCTTCGAAGCTGCCCAGGTCCGACGGCGCAAGGTTTCCTCCATCGACAAGGCCAACGTGCTCGAGAATGGCCTGCTCTGGCGCCGGACGGTCACCGAAGTGGCGCAGGAGTATCCGGATGTCAGCCTGGATCACATCCTGGTCGACAACGCAGCGATGCAACTCATCCGCCGCCCCCGCGACTTCGACGTCGTGCTCGCGGAGAACCTGTTCGGGGACATCCTGAGCGACGAAATGGCCATGCTCGCCGGCTCTCTCGGCATGTTGCCGAGCGCGAGTCTCGGGGCCCCCAGTGCCCGCCAGCGCCCCTTCGGGCTGTATGAGCCGAGTGGCGGGTCGGCTCCGGACATCGCCGGCCGTGGGATCGCCAACCCCATCGCCCAGATTCTCTCGGTTGCACTGCTGTTGCGGCACACGGCGGGGCGGGAGGAAGCCGCCCGGGCGATTGAGGGCGCGGTCGAGAGCGCGATTGGGGACGGATTTCGCACTCGCGACATTGCGCGCGCCAACGAGACGCCCGTCGGGACGCGTGCGATGGGCGACGCGATTCTGGCTCGTCTTTGAGAGACGGACGGCGGGCGCAGCCGACTTGGGTCAGCGTCGCTTGGCCAAGGTGAGTTCGGTGCCGTCTCCTTTGCACGCGAAATCGACGGTCTCGAACACGCGGCGCATGAAGTGCAGGCCGAGACCGCCGGGGCGGATGTCCTCCAGCGGCCGCCCCTGCAACTCATCCCGCCGCAGCGGCCCGGCGTAATCGCGCAGGCGGAAGCGGACTTCGTGGGCGTCGGCCTGCGCGGTCAGTTTGATTGGCTTCGCACCCTCGCCGCGATAGGCGTGGCGGATGACGTTGGCGCAGGCCTCGTCCAGACCCAGGACGATCAGATCGAGGTCCTCCTGCAGGTCGGTCGCGCACTGCTCGATGAACTCGCGCACGAAATTACGCACATCGCGCAGTCGCTCGCTCTCGCTGGTGAACTCGAGGGTCCGCCGAACGACCACATCGGCGGTGGGGAACTGCGACTCCGAGGCGCCGGCCGGGAAGCCGAAGACGAAAAGCGTGAGGTCGTCGTGCGGATCGAGGTGAGCCCGATGCTTGATCTCGGCCTCCGAGAGCGCATTCAGGATCTCCTGGGAATTCTCGAAGGGCCGGCTGAGCGACTGCAGAATGCGATCGACTCCAAACAGTTGTGAGCCGGGACCGTGGCTCTCGCTCAGGCCGTCGGTGTAAAACGCGACCCAGTCCCCCGACTCGAACTGCATCGAGGTCGTCTCGTACCGTTTGTTCGCCAGCATGCCGAGCGGGGCTCGGGACTTGATTTCGATCTCCTTGGCCGTGCCGTCCGGCTTGACCAGCACCGGCAGGCAATGACCGGCGCAGGCCATCTCCATCCGACGCTGGGAAGGGATGATGCGTCCGAGCGCGGCGGTGACGAAAAAGCCGCGCACGATGCGCTCGCACATGGCCTTGTTCCAGCGCGTCATGGCTTCGCCGGGCTCGAGATTCTGCGCCACGATCAGCCGCAGCAAGCTGAGCGACTGGGCCATGAGCAGCGCGGCGGGCACGCCTTTGCCGGCCACGTCGCCGATCACGAAATAGATTTCGTCGCTGTCGAACTCGAAGACGTCGTAGAAGTCGCCGCCGACCTCACGCGCCGGCTGGTAATGCGCGGCGAACTGAAGGTCTGGCCGCAGCGGCATGCTGCGGGGCAGGAAGCTCTCCTGAATCTCGGTGGCGATGCCCAGTTCGCGCTCGAAACGGGCGGCCTCCTTCTCCTGTTCCAGCAGGCGCAGCTTCTCGATGGCGGTGGTGGCGAGCAGCGCGTAGGCCTCGAAGGCTTCCTGGTCGCGCGCATCGAAGTGTTCCTTGCCGACCGCATTGACCACCTGCAGAACGCCGATGGTCCGGTCTTCGCGCCGCAGCGGCACGCAGAGGATGGCCTTGGTCCGGAAGCCGCTCTTGGCGTCCGTGCCGCGGTGAAAGCGCGGGTCCTCGTAGGCGTCCTGAATGTTGGCGCTGCGGGCGTTGTCGAAGACCCAGCCGGCGATGCTGGTGCGCGGAATCGGCAGGTTCGGCGCGAGCAAGCCTTCGCCCCGTACGCTCCGCGCCACCACCAGTTCCAGCGTGTCGGTGTCGGCATTGAGCAGGATGAGCGCGCTGCCCTCGGCGCCGATCACGCGGCGCGCCACGTCCATGATGGCGGTCAGCAGCTGACGATACTCGGTGATGCCGTTGATGAGCGAGGCCACCTCCACCAAACCCTTGTACAAGCTGAGCGTCCGGGCCAGCTCATGCGGGCAGTCCGCCGGCGACACGGCGGCTTCGACCTCGGAGGTGGTGGTGTCGGACTCGGGCATGGCGGAATCTACCACATCAGAAACAGGAAAGGCCCGCCGGAGGCCAGCATTTCCCGGTCTTCAGCGTTCGGAAGGCGGAGAGGAAATGGATGGACCCTTCCCAGCGCTCCGGCAACCGCGAAGACCGGCCCCGCGGCCCGGCCCGTGACGAAGATGGCGGACTTTTCACATTCCCTGCACGACGAATTTGGACAAGATCGTCACATGCCTCAGGCCCTCATCATCGGACTCGTCATCGTCGGAGCACTCGTCCTGCTCATCATTGCGATCGTTTTCTTCAACTTCGTCGGCGTCTGGATCCGGGCAAAGCTGGCCAACGCGCCAGTGTCCTTCTCCAACATGCTGGCGATGCGTTTCCGCGGCGTGCCGGTCGGTCTCATCGCCGACACCCGCATCACGGCCGTGAAGGCCGGCATCCAGCTCACCACCGATCAGTTGGAAGCGCACTACCTCGCCGGCGGCAATGTCGAAGCCACCGTCCTGGCCCTCATCGCGGCGGCCAAGGCCAACATTCACCTCGTCTTCGACAAGGCCTGCGCCATCGATCTGGCCACCAAGGGCACCGGCAAGACGGTGCTCGAGGCCGTACGCACCAGCATCAACCCGAAGGTCATCGACTGCCCCAATCCGCAGTCGGGCAAGTCGGCCATCGATGCGGTGGCCAAGGACGGCATCGGCGTGCGGGCCCGCGCCCGGGTGACCGTCCGCTCGAACCTCGACCGTTTCGTCGGCGGTGCGACGGAGGAGACCATCATCGCGCGCGTCGGCGAGGGCATCGTCACCAGCATCGGCAGCGCCGAGTCCTACAAGGATGTGCTGGAGAATCCGGACCGCATCTCGAAGCTGGTGCTCTCCAAGGGCCTCGATAGCGGGACCGCCTTCGACATTCTCTCCATCGACATTGCGGACGTCGATGTGGGCGAGAATGTCGGCGCCAAGCTGCAGGCCGAACAGGCCGAGGCCGACAAACGCGTGGCCCAGGCCAAGGCCGAAGTGCGCCGCGCCGCCGCCGTCGCGGTCGAGCAGGAGAACATTGCCAAGGTGGCCGAGCAGCGCGCCCGGGTCGTCGAGGCGGAGGCGCAGGTCCCGCTCGCCATGGCCCATGCCTTCATGAACGGCACGATGGGGGTGATGGACTACATGCGGCTCAAGAACATCGAAAGCGACACCCAGATGCGCGCTTCGATCGCCGGTACCGGCACGGGCAGCACGAATCCGGGCACCGGCACGGGTTCGACCCAGGCTCCGGGGCGCTAGCGCCACAGGGCAGGTTCGGAGCCCGCCTCGGCACCTGCCCACCTCGCGCCGAACATGGAACAACTCATCATCTTCGTCCTGGTGGCCATCGGCGTGGCCATCAAGAACTACTTCGACAGCCGGGCGCAGAAGGGCGGGCCCCCGCCGACCGACACTTTCGGCGGCCCGAGGACCCCTCCGGCCCGGACGCAGGCACCGCCGCCTGCGCCGCCGCCGCGGCCCGGCGGGTCGACGCCCGAGGAGGAGCGCATGCGCAAGTTCTTCGAGGCGCTCGGGTTGCCGGCCGATGCCGTGCCGCCCGCTCCGGTGGCGCCGGCGCCCAAGGCTCCGCCGACTCTGCCTCCGCCGGTGCCTGCGCCGGCCCCCGCGAGGTCGCGACCCGCTCCGCCGCCGATGCCCAAGCCCGCCCCGCGGCCGGCGCCGGTTCTGGCGGAGGCGCGTTCGCTGGATTCCGATCCGTCCCCGCAGGTGCTGGCCGGGGACATGCACCGGGTCGATCCGAAGTACGAGAGCGCCAAGGTCACGGCCGACTTCCGCGGGGCCGCGCGGTTGGACGTGAGCCGGCCCGATGTGCACGTGAACGTGCTGCCGGATCTGCTCGGCGTCGCGCCACCCGTGGTAGCGGTGGGTACGGCCCATCGCACCGTCTCCGCGCTGCCGGCCGCGGAACTCGTGCGCTCACTGCGGGGCGATCCCGCCGCCTTGCGCCGGGCGCTGGTGCTGAAGGAGATCCTGGATCCGCCGGTGGCTCTGCGCTGAGCGGTTCCCGGTGGCGAGATCCAGCCGTGATGACAAGAAGGCTAAAAAGCCAGAGAACGAGAGGTTTCTGGGCTTAGCCAACTCCAGGTCGATTACCGACCTCGATCGATGCGGAGCGCGGGCCGGTCAGTCGCTCAGTCGCTGACTGACTTCGCAAAGCACGAGCGAACAGCCAACCACCAGCGTGACAGTCAGGCAGAGGCTTTGGAGCGCCGGATTGCTGCTGAAGAGGAGCACGCCGAAGGACAGCAGCGTCGTGCAGGCGCTCAGGCGGATCGAGCGGCGGGCATTGGTCGGGAGCGACCCAGGGCTCCCGAGGAAGATAGAGTAGTCGCTCGAAAGGCAGATGCCCAGCAGCAGGCCGACCACCTGGAGCAGTCCGAGTTCCCGTCCGAGGAAACCGAGCATGGCGGTGGCGAAAAGCGCGCTGACCGCCGGCAGCACGACCATGAAGCCGCCGCGACGCAGGCCGTAGATGCAGATGACGATGAAATTGAGCGTCAGCAGACCGATCGAAGCGAGCCGGAACGCGGCGTCGCGGTAGCGGGCGAGCGCCGCATTCAACGTGGGCGTCTGGTCGAGCGGGGTGGCCCCGATCCGGCTGCGCTCCTCCGGGGTGATCTTTTCGAAGAGCGATTTGCTGAGGGCGGTGGCGAAGAAGGCGGGGCGGGCACCTTCGTCGCTCCAGAGGTTCTGCAGCGGCAGCGGAAGCACCTCGCGAAGACTCGGCAGGAGCGTGGCCGGATCGGGCAGGCTGGCGCTGGTCAGGAACTTCTCCAGATCGGCAAAGAACGGCGCGAAGCTCTCGCCCTCGAAGCCGGCTTCGTCGAAGGCCGCTTTCAACTGCGCGACGAACTTCGGCTGGGCCGAGAACCAGGCGCGGGCCGCGGCGGCCTGGCCGGGGGACGGGAGCACACGAGCCAGATTCAGGTAGCGCTCCTGCGGCGTCCGGCGTTGGGCGCAGAGTGCGTTGAGGGATTCGAGTCGCGCCAGGGCGGCCTTTTGATCGTCACCGATGCTGAGGGCGACCGTGTCCTCCGTGCTGCGGCCGAAGAGCGCGCGAATGGCCCGCTGATCCTCCAGCAACTTGGCATTCTCCTGCTGCCAGGAGCGGATGTTGTCGCCCCAACGCGGAGAGGCGATCGCCACCAGCGTCGCACTGGCCGCCAGGGCGATGAGGATCGCGCGCCAGAGTCGGCCGCCGGGCGTGAAATGCGTGGCCGCAGCGCTGGCCGGCGGCAGGCGCAGCGCCGGCATCCACGGCAGGTAGAGGAAGTAGATCGAAAGCGAAAAGAGCAGTCCGAGCGCGACCGAGAGCCCCATCTGACGCAGCAGCGGCAACTCGTTCGTCAGCATGAAGAGGAATCCGCTCACCCCCGTGAGACAGCCCATCGTGAGGGTCAGGCGATTCCGGGCCAAGGCCTCGCGCAGGCTGGTGCGGCCGGGCTCGCCGTAGCCGAGCGTGAGAATGCCGTAGTCCACGGCCACTCCGACCAGGATGGTCGAGAAGATGACCGAGAGTAGGTGGACATTGCCGAAGAGCGCAAAGCAGGCCGCCCATGCCCAGGTGATGGCCGTCAGGATCGGCAGCAGCAGGTGCACGAAGGCGAGCGGGGTGCGGAACGCGAACAGCAGGAGCAGGATCATGCCGCCCAGCGAGAGGTTGGTCAGGAAATGCATCTCGCCGGAGACCCGCTCCCGCGTATCGGCTGCGAGGACGTTCGTGCCGCCGATGCGCAGGCGCAGATCCGCCTCGGGGTGCGCCTGGCGGATCTGTTCGAACGCCGCCTTCACCAGCGCGAAGACGGGCGTTTGCCCCGATTCCTCCAGCGGCGACGCTCCGATCTCGGCGTGGACCAGCGCATAGGCGATCCCGTCGGGCCCGGTGGCGGTCAGGCCGCTGTCGCCGCTGCCCGCCCCGGTGGCCAATCCGCTGCCGGCCAGGTCAGCCAGATCGCCGAGGAAGGTGGGCAGGAGCAGAAGGGGATCGCGCGGAATGAGATCCGACATCGCCATCGCCTCCGGCGTCGCCAGGAACTCCTGCAACTCGGCGGCCGTTTTCTCCGCCATCCAGGCAGGATCGGGCGCGCCGGCCTTGCCCTCCGCCTGCCAGGCGCGAGCCTTGGTCTCGAACCAGACGGGCAGGCGCAAGGCGAGACGTTGATCGAAGAAGAATTTGGTCAGCCGCTCGCGGGCCGGCGCATCGAATCCGCAGAAGGCCGCCCGAAACAGCTTCGGCTCGGCGCGCAGCGCGGTCGTGAACTTCTGCGCGGCCGCCTGGGGCGCCTGCTGCGGGGCCTTGGCGTCGTGGAGCGCAAAGAGCATGGCCCGGCCGGGCCGACCGACCGCCGCCTGACGGGCCAGGGCGATGGCCGGATCGCGCTGATCGGCCGGCAGCAGGTCGAGAACGTCGACCGTGACCCGCCGCGCTGCCTGCTGCAGGCCGAGCAGGGTGTAGAGCCCCAAGGCACAAAACGCCGCCAGGATCAGCGTCGCCCACCATGGGGCGAGACGCGGCGGGGGCGCGGCATCCATCCGGACGATCTCGACGGGCCCGAATCGGACTTAGCGGGACTCTCCCTCGCCGCCCTGCGGAGCCGTCGTGCGGAAATAGCTCTGGAAGACCGACGGGCTGAACTTGGCATCGATCTCGCTCTTGCTCAGGCGGAGCATGCGGGTGTCGCCGTTCTCGAGGAGGTTGGCGATCTGCGCGATCTCGCGCCCGGCACCGCCGATCAGGACCCGACCGGTATGGCGGCGGAGCGAATCGTCCTTGGGGATCAGACCGATCTGCCAGCCCTTGGAATCGCCCAGGAAATACACCTCGCAGACGCCGAAGAGCCCGACCGGCCGGCCGCGCAGGAGATTGAGATAGACGTCCGTCAGCACGGTCAACTCCGGCCGGTCGTTCTTGGCGATGCGGCGCTCGCGTCCGTCAGGCTGGCGCTCGATCAGGCCGATATCGTCGATGATCAGCACGCGCGGCTTCGGCTGTTCGTAAGCGATGCTCAGGCCCGCCTTCTTGGAATACCGCATCGTGCCGGTCAGCTCGACCGGACGCTTGATGATGCCCATGCGGCGGGTCTCGATGAACGGAATGACCGCGGTGTCGGCCTCGGCCAGACGATTGAAGACGCTGCGCAGGGCCGGCGGGAGCTTGGCGGGATCGAGCACCCGGTGCGATTCGGCGTAAACCGCGGCCGCTTCGGTCGCCAGCGGCGCCTGCGGGGCATTCTGAGCATTGGCCGCAGAGACGAGGACGAGGGCGGGAAGAAGCAACAGCCGTTTCACGGGTCGAAAGGTGGAGAGAATGCCGCGGGGGGCAAGCGGCGGCGGGGTTGATCGGAGACCTGGTTGGCGACGGAGACGGGAGATCGGAGACGGGAGACTGAAGACGGGAGATTGGAGATACGGACGCGCTCAGTGGGAGTTATGATGCATCGGCGCCGTCGGTGGGGATGGACGTGTCGAAAGCAGATCCCGCGTAGGGCCTGACGCGCTGGCGGGCGAGCTGTCGAGGACGCTTTGCCGACGGAAGGCGCTAACGTCCGCGCTTGAGGTCGCTCAGCTCCCAGGTGGTCAAGTCGTCCGGCTCCACTTCGACGTCGCCAGACTGCCGCTGCGAAGGGGGCAGGGCGGCGAGAACCAAGCGGTAGCGCTCGCGGGCGGCGACTTCGAGATTCCACGATCGGCGATCCAGCGGATGTTCCGCGGGTCGTTGGAACCAGGCCGCCTGCATCTGCTCGAGATTCGCCGGCGGGGACCCGGAAGTGACCCAGTTGGCATGCCAGGCAAGAGCACCCCGTGCGAGATCCAGCTCGACCGCGGCGGTGGCCCAAAGACGGGCACGATACCGGAGATGTCGCGTGGCGAGATCCTCCTTCCCGTGGCTTAGGAAAGTGCGCAGCCGTAGCCACGGGTCGGGGGTCGCGGCCCAGCCTTGCGCAAACTCGGCCAGGCGACGGGCCGCCTCCGTCTGTTCGCGCAAAAGACTCGGCTCGTACAGGGCCACCAAGGCGTCGCTCGCGAGGGTGCGCCAGTCGGATCGGCGAGAAGGGCGCGGCAGCGCCCGATCCCACGAGGCTTCGGCATGTGCCAAGCTGAGGCCGAGCGCATTTCGCAACTCCTGCGCCAAGGCTTCGTCCGCGGGCAGACTGCCGACCAACAGCCCAGCGACCGACGGCGGCACGGGCTTTCGCTGGCGAGCCCGCAGGACCAAGGCGCGTTCGAGGCCGCGGCACCAGGCACCGACGAGCTCCGGCACCGCGCGGTCCGCGTCGAACCGGGGGGAGGAACGCAGCTGGGCGAAGACCCGGGCGGCCGTCTGCGAAACTTCGGCGAGGGGCGCCGGATCATCCGACGAAAGCGCCTGTTCGAGGCGTCGTCCGAGCAGTTCGCCGATCGCATCCGGCTCGACCAGGTTCTCCTCGGGGGCGAGGGGCCCGCCGCGAGCCGTCGGCGGGCGGGGCCAGAATTTCCGCTGTGAGCCGCGCACCAGCGCGTCCCAGGCCTGCGGGGTGAGCACTCCGCTGACCTGGGATTCTCCGCGACCCCGCTGGCCGCTGGCTGCGACGTAGTCGGGCCGGGCGTCGTCCTCCGGCGCGAGTTTGCTCAGGCGGTCGCGCAGGGCCGCCTCGACCTGGCGCTCCCGCGGCAGGCCGGCCGCCTGCGCGGCGATCGTGGCCCGTTCGCGTTCCGCAAGGGCCCAGCTGTTCAAGAGCGGCAAACCGGCGAACGGCAGCCAGAAGGGCAGGCTCCAGCCGGCGGCGGCGAGCAGCATCGTTCCAAAGCCCGCCGCGGGCTGGCGCAGCAGATGCGTCAGGCGTTTGGCCTCCAGGACGCGCGCTGCGTCCTGCGACGCCAGCGCGGGCACTGCGTGCAGTCGGGACAGCACGCGGCGCAGCCAAGGTTCCTCCTCGGACGAGCGGAAGCCTTCCGCGCGAGCGGTCCGACGCAAATCGAGCAGCGCGTCCGCGGTGCGCCATTCCTGACGCAAGCGCGAGACGAAGAAGAGGCCCAGCAGGGCGAAGAGCGGGCTGCCGAAGTAGGCGGCCAGCGCGATCAGCCCAAGGCCGCTGGCGCTGCGGAAAAGCGCGGCAAAGCGGGGGAACCGGCCGAGGAAGGCGGTCTGGAGCAATTGACCGCCGTCGAGCGGGGCAATGGGCAGGAGCAGATTGAAGGCATTCAGCGTCAGCAGCACGGCCACGGCCATCCACGACCAGCTGGGGAGCGCCGCCGCCGGCAGCACGAGCAGCGCGCCGAGCAGGGCGAATCCGAGCACGAGTCCCGGCACGGGGCCCGCGAGCAGCATGATCACCTCCTGCCACGGTTTGGTGGCCGGGCGGTCGTTCTGCAGGGCGACGCCGCCGAGAAACGGAATGAAGAGGAGGGATGTGTCGCGCGAGCCGAAAAGGCGCATCGCCACGAGATGCCCGAGCTCGTGAAAGACGAGCGCCCCGGTCAGGAGGAGCGCGAACTCGAGGCTGTCTCGCCGCGCCATGAGTCCGAGGAAAAGGACCAGCGAGGCTGCGCTGACCAGCAGGCGGGCTCGCGGAGAAAGCCGGCGCGCCTGCCGCATGGTTTCGAGCCGCTGGGCCAGCGCCAGGTCGAGTTCGAGGCGGGCGGGCTCGGACAAGCTCGGCGCCACCGTCGGCGGAGTCGCCTTGACCGCGGCTTGGAGCGTCTTCTGGCGCTGCACGAAATCGCGCGCCGCCCGGCGGAAGAGCCAGGTCCAGCGCAGGCGAAGGCCGTCTTCGCCGACTTGCTCGTAGCGGTCGCGCGCGGCTGCTTCCGTCGCCCAGACGCGCGCCGAGGCGTCGGCGAAAGCGGCCGCGGCGGCGGCGCGATCGAGCGGGCGCGGGGCGCTCCCGGTGGCATCGACCTGCGCCTGCACCCGATCGAGGTGGCGGGTCCAGACCTGCTCGAAGGCGCCGGTCGGCACGCATTCCAGGTGAATGCCTGGCGTCTCGAGTGGGTCGCGGGTCGGCGCGGTATTCAGCGTGACCACCACCGATCCGTCCGTCAGGTCGGTGCGGAGGCTCCAAAGCGGCACCTGGCCTGCGCCGGGCTCGAGGGCGAGTGTGACAGTCGTGCCCGCCACCTCATGGCGCCAGTTCCAGCGTTTCTCCGGCGCCAGCGTGATGACCCAGACCTCGCTCGGGCCGTCGTCCTCGAAACCGAGTTCCTGCAATCCGGGACCGACGGCGGCGGCCCATTCCCGCAGATAGAGCGGGGCTTCCTCCGGCGCCAGCAGGCGCAGCTCGGGCCGGCGAAAGACGAGGGCGCGCAGCGAGCGGGCCAGCAGGCTGGTGCGCAGCAGCCAGAGCCCAAGCAACACGGCCCCGAGGCTCAGGGCCAGGTCGCTGACAAAGCTGGGGAGATCCATGCGGGCTGGGACGGACTTCGCCCGCTACACCAGAGCGAGGCCGGCGCAATCGCTCGCGCGGATCTCCCCGCCTGGGCGGCGTCAGACCACCGCCAGTTGTACGTCGATGTTGTTGCGCGTGGCGCGGGAATAAGGGCAGACCTGATGGGCGGCATGCACCAGGCGCTCGGCATCGGCCGCGTCGAGGTTGTCGACGTGCACTTCCAGCTTCACCGCCAGCGCGAAGGCGCCGCTGTCTTCCTTGCCGAAGGAGACGTGGGCCGTGACCTTCACGCCCTCGAGGCGCTTCTTTTCGAGGCTCGCGACGTAGCCCAGCGCGCCGGCGAAGCAGGCGGAATAGCCACAGGCGAAGAGCTGTTCCGGATTGGTCGCGCCGGCCTTGCCCGGACCGCCCATCTGCTTGGGCGTGGAGAGCGTGTGCTTGACGACCCCGTCGTCGGTTTCGGTCGACCCGTCGCGGCCTCCGGTGGAAGTGGCGACGGCGGTGTAGAGAGCTTGATATGCCATGGTGCGAAGGAGTTGTGTCCGGGGCGGAATGCCCCTGGGCCGGACATCGCCGACCGGGCGGGAAAATCGAGCGAAAATCGGTTCGCATTTTGTCACCTCCGGCGCCGACCGGTGGGCCGGCACCGACCCCTTCGCCAGGCGGGGCAATCTGGTGTCTGCTCCCGCTGCTCCGCGCCGTGAAGTTCTGCGACCTGACCCAGTTCTACTCGCCGGCCAGCGGCGGGGTGAAACGCTACGTAACCGAGAAGGCGGCCTATCTCCGTCGCCGCCGGCCGGGCGATCGCCACGTGCTCATCGTGCCCGGGGCCGAGACGCAGGTGGAAGGCGATGCGACCTGCCGCATCCACTTCCTGCGCTCGCCGCTGCTCTCGCGTTCGACGCAGTATCGAGCGCTTCTCGACCTGGAGGCGGTCTCGCGCGTGTTGGAGGCGGAGCATCCCGATCTCATCGAATGCAGCGATCCGTATCAGCTGGCCTGGCGCGCCCAGGCGGTCGGTCGCAGCCTGGGCATTCCGGTGACCGGCTACTACCACTCGCATTTCATCGAGGCGTACGTCGAAAAGCCCGTGCGCCGCTGGCTGGGGGAGTTCCTCGGCGGGTTGGTGGTGCGAGGGGCGGAACGCTACGCGCGGCGCGTCTACGGCGGCTTCGCGCGCACGCTGGTGCCTTCGCCGGCGCTGATCGAGACGCTCGGCGGCTGGGGCGTGGGCAATGCGGTGCTGGCGGAGCTGGGCGTCGACACCGCGCTCTTTCGACCCGATGGACCGCGTTGGGAGCGGCCGGCCGACGCGGGCCGGGTGCTCGCGTACGTCGGCCGTCTGGCCCCGGAGAAGAACGTCCGCACGCTTGCCGCGGCCTTCGCGGAGCTGCATCGGCGCGGCCCCGGCGCATTCCACTTCCTCATCGTGGGCGAGGGCAACGAGCGCGACTGCATCGAATCGCTGGCGACCGCCACCGGGCAGGTCACGTGGCTGCCGGCGCTGCCGGCGGAGCGTCTGCCTGAAATCTATCGCGGAGCCGATCTCTTCGTGCATCCGGGCGTGCTGGAGACGTTCGGACTGGTCACGCTCGAGGCACAGGCCTGCGGCACGCCCGTCTGTGGCATTGCCGGCACGCGCATGGACCGACTTTGCTTCGCCGGGCGCGAGCACTGGGCCAAGGCGAACACGCCCGTGGCGCTGGCCGAGGCGATCGAGGACTTCGCCCGCGGCGACCTCGCCGCCCTCGGACGCGAGGCCGCCGGCGCCGTGGCTGCACGCTACGACTGGGACGCGCGCTTCGCGCACATCTTCGGGATCTACGACGAGATCCTGACGCAGCGTCGGGCCGGCGCGGCTACTTCGCCTTGAGCCGGATCTCGAAGACGCGATCCCACTTCTTGCCGGTCACGAAAATCCGGTCCTTCTCCGCGTCGTAGGCGATGCCGTTGAGCACATCGGCCTCGGGCGGGCGCGCGACCACCGGCAGCAACCCGCTGAGGTCGACGATGCCCGTGACGGATCCGTCGGCCGGGTCGATGCGCACGACGAAGTCCGTCATCCAGACGTTGGCGAAGATCTCCCCCTTGATGAACTCGAGTTCGTTGAGCTTGTCGACCGGCCGGCCATTGACGCTGACCGAGACGGTCCGCTGCACCGCGAAGGTCTGCGGATCGAGGAAGCGCAGCTGTGCGCTGCCGTCGCTCAGGATGAGGCTCTTGCCATCGGTCGTCAGCCCCCAGCCTTCGCCGGCATACCGAAATTCCCCGACGCGCTGAAAGGTCGCCAAATCGTAGATGAAGCCCTTCTGATGCTGCCAGGTCAGCTGGTACACCCGCGGCCCCAGCACCGTCATGCCCTCGGCGAAGTACTCCGCCTCGACCGGCACACTTTGCAGCACCTTGCCCGTCGCTGCCTCCACCCGCCGCAGCGTCGATTGGCCGTTCAGCCCGGTGCTCTCGAGGAAGGCCCCGTCCTGCCAGATCAGGCCCTGGGTGAAGGCCTGCGGATCGTGCGCGTAGCTCGTCACCACTTCGTAGGTGTACGCGACCGGAACCTTCGGCTTGGGTGCAGGGGTAGGCGCCGGCGTCGCTGTCACCGCCGCGGTCGTCGGCGCCGCCACGGGCGGCCCGGAGCGCGCCTGCCGCACGGCGAGACCGCCGAGCACGACTCCGCCCGCGAGGAGAACCAGACCAGCAGTGCGGACGGACATCGGGGGGAAGGAAGAAGGATGAAGGAAGAAGGATGAAAGCGCCGGCGCCTCGTTTGGGAGAAACTTCGTCCGCCCGCCTCCAAGCGCAACCTGAGCCGCCCAGAGGCGACCGCGAAGGGCGCCGAAACGAGCACGAGGACCAAGTCGCGGAATCGTCCTCGTCCTCGTCCTCGTCCTCCTCCTCGAATCCCCCAAGCCGCCGGCCAAACTCCCCTTCTTCCTTCTTCCTCGCGCCTTCTTCCTTGCCTTACGCTCCCCGCAGGCGGGAGACCTCGGGCAGGCTGATGATCTTCTGCAGCAGTTGCTCGCGCGGGGCGTTCTTCAATTCGTCCACTGTGACGGCACGTTCGAGCGTGAAGCGGCCGGAGCGGGTGCGGCGCAGGCTCTTCAAATGCGCGCCGCAGCCGAGGGTGGCGCCGATGTCGTGGGCATACGTGCGGACGTAGAAGCCCTTGCTGCAGACCACGCGGAAATCGACCTCCGGCAGGCGCATGGCCTGAATCTCGTGCGCATAGACGTGCACGAGGCGCGGCTCGCGCTCCACCGTCTGGCCCTTGCGCGCCAGCTTGTAGAGCGGCACGCCGTCCTTCTTGATCGCGCTGACCATGGGCGGCAGCTGGTAGAGATCGCCGTGGAATTTCTCGAACGCGGCGTCGAGCTGCGGGCGGTCGAGTCCCTCCGGCACCGGCTTCGTCTCGACCGGCTGGCCGTCGGCGTCCTGGCTGTCGGTGGTCACGCCCAGCAGCATGGTGCCGACGTACTCCTTGTCCTCGGCCATGAGCAGATCCTGAATCTTGGTGCCGCGGCCGAGCACGACGATGAGCAGGCCGGTGGCGAGCGGATCGAGCGTGCCGCAGTGGCCGACCTTCTTCGTGTTGAGTGCGCGGCGGGTGATGGCGACCACGTCGTGCGAGGTCATGCCGGGAGCTTTGTCGACGAGAAGGACGCCATCGGGCTCGGCGCCGCCGTGAAAGTGGGATCGGGTCATGGATGCAAAGAAAGGGGGAAGAGGCGGCGCCGGCTTAGGCCGCGCCGAGGGCCGCGTGGATGGCCGCGGTCACGCGCTCACGCACCTCGGCGAGCGTGCCGCCGATGCGGGCGCCGGCCGCGAGCCGATGACCGCCGCCGCCGAACTGCGCGCAGATGGCGCTGACGTCGTAGGCTTCGCTCTTCGAGCGCAGGCTGGTGCGCACGGCCGGCTGGCCGGAGGAAACGACGCGCATTTCCTCGAAGAAGGCCGCCACCTGCACCGTGTCGATGGCGCGCAGGTGATTGATGATGTCCTCCGTGTCGCCCGGCTGCAGCCCGAGCGCGGCGGCCTGGGCGAGCGAGACGGCCGAGGTGGCCACGCGGTCGCCGGCGCTGAGCTGGAGGTCATTTAGCACCTCGCGCAGCAACTGCGTGCGGCGCAGCGGCTGGGTGTCGTAGCAGGCCTGCGAGAGCCGCGCGACATCGGCTCCGCGGCGCACGAGGTCGGCCGCGATCTCGTAGGTCCGGGCGCTGGTGCCGCGGTACTGGAACGAGCCGGTGTCGGTGCTGATGGCCACGAAGAGGCATTCCGCCATGGCCCGCGTGAAGGGGAGATCGGTCGCGGCGAAGAGCTCGTAGAGCAGCTCGCCCGTGGCCGGTGCGTCGGCGATGTGGACCACGTTGCCGTAGCGCTCGTTGGTGTGGTGGTGGTCGAGATTGAGCGTGCGCTTGACCTCGCCCAGCTTGCGCAGCGGCCGGCCGAGCCGCAGGAAGGTGGAGCAGTCGACCGCGACGAGGCAGTCGAACGAGCGGCGCTCGCTTTCCTCGGCCGGGGCGTGGATGAGCTCCGAATGCGGCAGGAAGGCGAACTTCGGCAGCAAGCCGTCCTCGTTCCACACGACGACCTCCTTGCCCAGCTCGCGCAGGCAGAGCGCGACCGCCAGCTGCGACCCGTAGGCGTCGCCGTCGGGCCGGTGATGGCTCATCACGCAGAACGACTCGTACTTGCGGAAGGCGGAGGCGATCTCGTCGAAGGGCGCGTTCATGGCAGGCGGCGGTCGGTCGGTCAGCGGACCTCGTATTCCGGGCGCTCGTCCTCGGCCGGGGGAATGTGCAGGTCGTCGAGCAGTTCGACCACACGGACGCCGCGCTCGATCGAGTTGGTCAGATGGAAGGCGAGCTGCGGGGTGTATTTGAGGATGACCCGCTTGGCCAGGCCGCTCTGCAGCATGCTGCGGTTATCCTGCAGCTTGGTCAGCGCCTCCTGCTGTTCGGCCGGCGTGCCGATCACGCTCATGTAAATATGCGCGTGCCGCAGATCGGGCGTGACGCTGACGCTGTGGATGCTGACCAGCTTCGCGGTGAAGCGCAGCTCGCGCAGGATGAGCTGCCCGAGTTCGCTGCGGATCAGCTCCTGGACACGGAGGGGGCGATTCTTCATGGCGGGAACGCCGGCCTTTCGCGCACCGGATTCCCGCTACCGACTTCGAGTTTCGAACTTCGAGTTTCGAGCTTTCCGCGCGGCGCGTCGGCCAGCACTAAGGTTACAATTTCTGAGCGACCTTCTCCAGCGTGTAGCACTCGATGATGTCGCCGACTTCGTAATCGTCGTAATCGCCGAGCTTGATGCCGCATTCGAAGTTGGCGCGCACTTCCTTCACGTCGTCCTGGAAGCGGCGGAGCGTGGCCAGGCCGCCGTCGTAGACCGCCTGGCGGCGGCGCAGGACGCGGGCGCGCCCGCTGCGCATGATGCGACCGTCGGTCACGTAGCAGCCGGCGACGCGGCCCTTGGTGAGGTCGAAGACCTGGCGCACCTCGGCGTGACCGATGATGGACTCGCGCGTTTCCGGGTCGAGCAGACCGGCCATGGCGTCCTTCACCTGGTCGATGAGCTCGTAGATGATGGAGTAGAGCTTCACCTGCACGCCTTCGCGCTTGGCCGTGGAGACGGCCACGCTCTCGAGCTTGGTGTTGAAGCCGATGATGACCGCCTGCGAAGCGCTGGCGAGGAGGACGTCGCTCTCGGTGATCGGGCCGACTCCCGTGTGCACGAATTCCAACTCGACCTTCTTGCTCTTGATCTCGTTGAGCGAGGCGACGAGCGCCTCCTGCGAGCCCTGCACGTCGCACTTGAGGACGAGCTTGAGGACCTTCTTGCCGTCGCCCTGCATGAGCGACATGAGACTTTCGAGGCTGGCGCGCTGCGGCGGCGCCAGCTTCTTGGTGCGGATGTCCTCGAGGCGCTGCTCGCTCAGTTCGCGGGCGTCGCGCTCGTTGGCGAAGAAGACCAGCTCGTCGCCCGCATTGGGCAGACCCGAGAAGCCGACGATCTTCACCGGCACGGACGGACCGGCTTCTTTGACCGGCTTGTTCCGGTCGTCGAGCATGGCCTTCACCTTGCCCCAGAAGCGGCCGCAGATGAACGCGTGCCCGGCCTTGAGCGTTCCGCGCTGGACGATGACCGTGGCGGTGGGTCCGCGGCCGGCCTCGACCTGCGCTTCCACGACGGTGCCGCGCGGCGGCTCCTTCGGGTTGGCCTTCAGTTCCATGAGCTCGGCTTCGAGCGTGATGACTTCGAGCAGATGGTCGATGCCCAGGCCCTTGGTGGCGGAAACCGGACAGACTTCCGTGTTTCCACCCCAATCCACCGGCGCGAGGTCGTGCTGCTGCAGCTGCGCCTTCACGCGGTCGGGATTGGCCGAGGCGAGATCGATCTTGTTGAGGGCGACGACGATCTTCACGCCGGCCGCCTTGGCATGGTTCATGGCCTCGATGGTCTGCGGCATCATGCCGTCATCGGCCGCCACGACCAGGACCACGATGTCCGTGACCTTGGCGCCGCGGGCGCGCATGGCGGTAAACGCCGCGTGGCCCGGGGTGTCGAGGAAAGTGATGGGCCGGCCGTTGGCCTCGACGCGATAGGCGCCGATGTGCTGGGTGATGCCGCCGGCTTCGCCCGCCGCCACGCGCGTCTTGCGAATGGCGTCCATGAGGGAGGTCTTGCCGTGATCGACGTGGCCCATGAAGGTCACGATCGGCGCGCGGACCTCGGATTCGTCGGTCACCACGACTGGCACCGGCGCGACGGGCTCGAGCACCTTGGGCTCCGGCTTGTGCACGCCCGCGCCCTTTTCGCGCTTCTCGACCTCGAACGTGTAGCCGTGCAGGGTACAGACCTTGGCGGCCACGTCGGGCTCCACCGTCTGGTTCTGGTTGGCGAAAATGCCCATCGACATCAGGTCCTTGATGACCTGGAACGCCTTCAGCCCCATGGCCTCGCCGAGGGCCTTCACCACGATGGGCGGCTTGATGTGGACGATCTTGTCGGCCGCCGGCTCACCGCCGTCGGGTTCGCCTTCGGGGGCTGCAGCCGCAACGGGCGCGGCCGGCGGTGGCGGCGTGCTGGCTCCGCTCTCGGCGCTCGGAGCGGGCTCCGGGGCGGCCGGTTCGGGCGCGGGGGCGGGAGCCGGGGCAGGTTTCCTTTCCGGTTTGCCGCCGATCAGATCGAGCACCACCGGCTTGGGCGGCGGAGGCGGCAGGGCCGCGGGGGCCGGCGTCGGCTCGGGGGCGGGCTTGGCCTTGGACTGCGCGGCCGCCTTGATCTTGGAGATCGGCGGGAACATCGAAGTCTTGGGCTTCGTGCTCGGGACGCGCGGCTTCTTCGGCTCGTCGTCGATGAGGGACAGCGTCTCGACCGGCTTGGGCGGCTCCACCGGCTTCGCCTCGGGCGCGGGCGCACTGGCAGCCGTACCCTCCTTTTTGGTGGAGGCAGGCGTGGTGCGCTTGCGCGGAGTCGGGGACTTGGATCCGGAGGAAGGGCTGGGCATGGGCGAGAGCAAATGGGCTGGCGGTCAGACGGGCATCAGCCCGCGACCGACGTGGAAGACTGGCGGGCTCGGACGCGCTCGACGATGTAGGCGGCGCGTTCCGCGTCGATGGAAGTGGAGCCGGTGATGTCGTCGGCATCCACGGAGGAAAGGGTTTCGAGATCGCCCATGCCGGCATTGACCAGCGCATCGGCCTCGGCCTCGGTGACCCCGAGCGCGTCGACCAGGCCGGCGGCGGCGGCGTGGACCTTCTTGCCGAATTGCTGGGCGACGGATTCGTCCTTCTCGATGCTGATCTCCCAGCCCGTCAGCTTGGCCGTCAGGCGGGCGTTCTGGCCGCGCTTGCCGATGGCGAGCGAGAGTTGGTCCTCGTCGACCTTGACGATGACCGTCTTCTTCTCGGGCACGAGGACGATGTTCTTCACCTTGGCCGGCTTGATGGCCTCCAGCACCATTTCGCGCGGCTCGGAGTGCCACTTGATGATGTCGACCTTCTCGTTGTTGAGCTCGCGGACGATGTTCTTCACGCGGTTGCCCTTCACGCCGACGCAGGCACCGACCGGGTCGACCTTGTCGTTGGCGGAATGGACCGCGACCTTCGTGCGGTAGCCGGCCTCGCGGGCCAGGGCGCGGATCTCGACCGTGCGGTCGGCGATCTCGGCCACTTCCGTCTCGAAGAGGCGGCGGACGAAATTCTGGTGCTTGCGCGAGAGGATGATCTTGGGACCACCGGCGCCGTTCTCGACCGCCAGGACGTAGGCGCGGAGCCGGTCGCCGACATTGTAATCCTCCGTCGAGACGCGTTCGGAATGCGGCATGACGGCCTCGAACTTGCCGAGGTCGACGATGACATCGCTGCGCTCGAAGCGGCGCACCGTGCCGGTCACGATTTCGCCGGCGCGGTCCTTGAACTCCTCGAAGAGCATCTCCTTCTCCGCCATGCGCACGCGCTGGCTGATGGCCTGGCGGGCCGTCTGGGCGGCGATGCGGCCGAAGCTCGTGGCGGGAATCTCCACCTCGACCATTTCGCCCAACTGCGCGCTGGGCTTGAACTGGCGGGCCTTGCCGAGACCGACCTCGAGATTGTCGTTCAACACGCGCTCCACCACCTTGCAGGTCACGAAGACGCGAATGTCACCCGTGCGCGGCGCCAGCTCGATGCGCAGCTCGTTCGGTTCCCCGAAGCGCTTGATGTAGGCCGTCCGCAGGGCGCTGACGACAGCTTCCGCGAGGACCTCGCGTTTGATGCCCTTTTCGCGCTCGTAGTAATCGAAGGCGGCAATCAGTTCGCTGTTCATAGAAAATAAAGACTGAGCCCATTGACGCAGCGCCGCGAGGGTTCGCGGCCGGCACTGAGTCGGGATCAGTCGGGCCGCCAGAATAAGCCGCTCCAGAAGCGGCGTCAAATTGGAGACGGTGGTGTCGTGCGTCCAAACGCCAACGGCAGGACGGGCGGAGACGATCGCCGCCATGACTCCAGCCGGAGGTGGGTCGGGCCCTTGGGTCCGAGCTGTGGGCAAATTCTCCCACTCCGCGCAAGTGCGCGGCGCTGTCCCGCCGCCGGCGCGGCAGCCATGCACAAACAGGGGGAACGAGTCCTACCGGCGGAAGCCAGCCGCGCGCAAAATAGTGGCCAAAACTGGATATTCCGCCTAACCGTTATTCTCCGCTTGCCTTCGACCACGTTCATTCCCCGGCCTGAAACCCCGGCAGCGCTCGCGCCGGGGGCGGAATCGGTGCGCTACTATGAGTCGATGCGCGGCCGTTGGGCGGGCCGGTATCGCTTCGCGGTCACCAATCCGACCGCGCTGAAGGTGCATGTGCGCGCGCCGCTCGACCGGCTGCGGTTGCGAATGATGCATCGCTTCAAGGGCGGCACAATGCACACGAGCGTCGCCTGGGCGGGGCCGGATCTGGTCCGCCACACGACCTCGGTGCGCGTGCTGGGACTGCCGGCCCTGCACGGGGTGGAGCTGTTCCACCTCCAGGCCGACGGTCGCCAACTGGTCGTGGAAATGACCCAGCGGCTGGCGCCGGATTTCTGGCGGGTGCGTACCTTCCCCGGCGGCACCGGTCGTGTCCGAGGAGACGGGGAATCAGCGTATTATCGCCTGCCGTGGCTGGGCGGAACCATCGAGCAGAAGGTCCGCCGGACCGGGCCCCAGGAGGTCGAGCTGCGCCAGGAGGCCGCCTGGTTCGAGGCCAAGGCGTCGTTGCGGCGGCTTCCGTAGCGGTCCGGACGAGCCTGCGCTCGTCGCGGAAAACGAAAAAGCCGCCGGACTCGCGTCCGACGGCTCGGAATGGAAGGCTCGCTTACTGGAGCAGTTCGCCGGCGGGCGGCTGGAAGGCGCGGGCCGAGATCAGGAACGAGCCCGGAGGATCGGGGTCGTTGTAGTCGGTCGGGCGCTGCAGACCGCGGCCGACGGTCGCATCTTCCGGCTGGCTGTCCTGAATGCTGACCGGGGTGCCGACGCGGGTGAGCGCGAAGAACTTGGGCGCCACCGTCTTGTGCAGGCGCAGGCAGCCGTGGGTGCGCGGCACCGGCCACACGTAACCTTCATGGAAGCCGTAGGCGGCCTTGAACTCGACCCACCAGGCCATCGGATAACCCACATAGCGGGCCCCCGGAACCGGTTTGCGGGACGTGCCGGCGATGATCTGATCGCCCTTCACCCAGAAGCCGTAGGTGTACGAGCGCTTGCCGGCCTCCTTGCGGGTGACGGTGAAATTGCCCTTCGGCGTGGGGTTAGAGGCCGTGCCCACGCAGGTGGCGGCGGCCATGAGGACGCGGTCGCCCTCCGTGACGTAGACCGCCTGATTGCGGATCGAGACCTTGACCCGGACAGCGGCTGGATTGTTCGGCCGGCGGGCCACGACATTGTAGTTACCGCCGCCGCCGCCGGAATCGACGGTGGTGCAAGCATTCAGCCCTAAGGCCGCCGCGGCCAGCACGAGCGCGGAGCAACGAGTGAGAAGTAGCTTCATCGCGCGCACGATGACATGCTCGGGGCAGGCTTCAAGCGGGCAAGGGGGAGGGCAGGCAGTTCCCCTCGCTTGTCCCTATCGCCTACTGCCTATTGCCCTATCGCCTAGGCCGAGCCTCAGCGAGGCTTCGCCGCTTCCCGCAAGGTCATGAGGTCTTCCAGGGAGTCGGCGGTGAGCAGGCCGACGAGGCGCTCGGAGCGGTCGACGATGGCCACCGCCGGGCAGGGGCTGGTCTGGAGGCGATCGAACGCGACCGAGAAGGGCGCGAAGTAGGGCACCAGTTCGATGTCTGCGTGCATGTGGTCGGCCACGGCAGCCTGCGGGCCGGCCTCCTTCACGGCGCGGAGGAGTCGACCGCGGGTCAGCAGGCCGCGCACCCGGCCGTCGGATTCGATGACCGGGAATTCGTTCTGCGAGGTGCGCACCGCCAAGTCGACCGCCTCGCCGAGCGTGGCCCCGACGCGCAGCGAGCGGAATTCGGTCAGCATCGAATCCTGCAGCCGCAGCGAACTGGCGAAGTCCTTCAGGGTGGCGAGATTGGCTTCCTGATCGGCCGCCAGATAGACGAAGACGGCCACGAGAAAGAGCATCGGACTCTCCTTCACCGCGCCGAGGAAGCCGAGCACGAAGGCGGCGTACTGCCCGATGGTCGCCGCGATGCGCGTGGCGGTGCCGTAATGCAGGAAGCTGGCCAGGCCCGAGCGGAGAATGCGTCCACCGTCCATCGGGAAGGCCGGGATGAGATTGAAGAGAACGAGCGAGACGTTGACCTTAAACAACTGGAGCAGGAGGTGCTGATCCGGCAGGAAAATCCGGTCCGGCCGGAAAGCTGGCAGTCCGCCCATGGCCAGCGCCAGCGCGCCGGCGATGGCCACGTTCACGAGCGGCCCGGCGATGGCGATGACGAACTCCTGCGAGGGTTTTTCGGGCATGCGCTCGAGGCGTGCCAGCCCGCCGATGGGCAGGAGTGTGATGTCCGGCGTGCGGATGCCGTAGCCCAGCGCGGCGTAGGCGTGGCCGAATTCGTGCAACAGGACGCAGAGGAAGATCAGCAGCACGAAGACGACCGCATTCAGCGCCCCCGCCGGCCCGCCCGTCTGCCAGGCCTGAAAACCGAAGAAAGCCGGGAGCAGGAGGAACGTCAGGTGAATGCGCACCTCGATGTCCGAGATCCGGGCGACGGGAAAAGACCAACGCATGCCGGACGTTCCGGGCGCGGGGGCCGGGCCGCAAGGGTCCTGGAGGAAAACTCGAAGAACGAAACTCGAAACTCGAAGGAAGTCCGAAGTTCGAAGTTCGAAGTTCGAAAACGCCGACGGGAAATCTGGGCTCCTGTTTGCAGGAGTCATCGAACCGGGAGGCGGATCTTCGAACTTCGAGTTTCACATTCCTTCGAGTTTGCCTCTGTCGTCAATTTGGCTTGAGAGGCCATCTCGCTTCGCTCGGTTCGAGTTTCGTGCTTCGAACTTCCCGACCCGACTCAATCACGGAAGACCGACGTCTCCCTCATCTTTCCTTGGCACTTCCGCCGCCTGCGGGCACATTACTGAGAATGTCTGACAAAGAGGAAGCGATCGCCGCCGAAGGCGTGGTCAAGGAAGTGCTCCCGGGCACCATGTTCCGGGTGGAACTGCCTGGCGGGAAGATCGTGCTCGCGCATATCTCGGGGAAAATGCGGAAGCATTTCATCCGCATCGTCCCGGGGGATCGCGTCACCGTCGAACTTTCCCCTTACGACCTGACCAAGGCGCGCATTACCTTTCGCGAGAAATGATGCCACCGGCGATCCGCCCGTCCACGAAGCAGGATTGCCCTTTCCACTCCAGACCATGAGCAACGAGAATCCCAATCCCGAAGAGTCCAGCGCCGAAGCCCAGAGCCGTTTCGAGACCGGCAAGGCCCACGCCAAACGGGCCGCCGAGGAGATCAAGGCGGCCGCCACCGCCAAGGCCCAGGAGTTCAAGGATCTGGCGTCGGCCCGCGCCAACGAATGGCGCGAAGCCGCCGCCGCCAAGGCCGAGGAGTTCCGCCACGCTGCCCAGGCCCGGGCCGGGGAGTGGCGCACTCAGGCGACCGATTACTACTCCACCGCCCGCGATCAGGCTCGCACCTTCCAGGACGACGCCGAGGTGTACATCAAGGAGAACCCCGTGCGGGCCGTCCTGACTGCGCTCGGCGTGGGCTTCGTCCTCGGCATCCTGTTCCGGCGCTGATGCCCTCGGGCCCGCGCCCCGCTCCGGCCGGGTCCCCTCCGGGACTCTTCGACAGCCTCCGGCATCTGCTGGGGGCTTTCGTCGGCTACATCTCCGCGCGGATTGAACTCGCCGGGCTCGAATCCGGGGAGGCGTTTTCCCGTTACGGTCGGGCGCTCGTCTTTCTGGTCGTGGCGCTGGTCGGGCTGATCTTCGGCTACTTCTTCTTCGTGCTCGGCCTCGCCTTCCTGGTGCAGGCGTTCACCGGCTGGAGCTGGATCGTGATCACGACCGCCTTCGGAGCCGCTCATTTCCTGCTGGCCTTCCTCTGCGCGCTCGGCATTCGGGCCGCGGTGCTGCGGCCGGCCTTCCCCGAAACGCTGGCCGAGCTGCGGAAGGACCGCGACTGGCTGACGCGCGAGTTGCCGATGCGCCCGGAAGGAATTCGGGACGAGTCTCGTTGAATGCTGCCGCCATGGACGACGCCGAACGCAAACGCCAGCTGCTGCTCGAACTCGCCCGCGCCCGCGCCGCCATGGCCCGGGCGGGCGGCGGCGTCCGCGAGGGGCTCGATTTCAAAACGCGGCTGAAGCATTCGGTGCACCAAAACCCCGCCTGGTGGATCGGCGGCGCGGCGGCCGGCTTGGGAGTCATCCTGCTGGTGGCCCGGGTGCGTCGGCCCAAGGTCGTGGTCGCCCCGCCGCGCAAGCTGCGCGCGAATGAAGCGGCGGCCACCGAGGCCGCTGCGGCGGTGGCTCAGCCTGTGGCCGCGGGCGCCGCCTTCGGCGTGGTGGCGACCGTCGGGCGCTGGCTCCTGCCGGTGCTGAAGCCGCTGGTCATGTCCTGGATCGCCAAAAAGGCGGGCGAATGGCTGGGGGCGAAGGACGCTGAAGGACGGGAAGGACGCTGAAGGACGGGAAGGACGCTGGAAAGAGCTACTCCGCTGTCCTTGGTCCTCTCCATCCTGTTGCCCTCGTTGTCCTCCCGCTTCAGGCCCCCATCGCCCGCAGAATCTCCGCCTTCTCGGCCCGCACGGTGCGGATCTCGGGCAGTCCTGCCTTCGCGATCTCCGGGTCCTTGAGGCCGTGCCCGGTCAGGACGCAGACGATGCTGGCACCCTCCGGCAGGCTGGCCAGCGGGAACGCAGTCGACGCTCCCGCGTGAGCCCTCAACAGCCCGGCCACCGAGGCCGCGCTGGCGGGTTCGGCGAAAATGCCTTCCTCGCGCGCCAGCCAGGCTTGGGCGTGGAGAATCTCGGCGTCGGTGGCGGCGTCGATGTGGCCGCCCGATTCCCGCAGTGCGGCGCGGGCCCCGTCCCAGCTGGCCGGATTGCCGATGCGGATCGCCGTGGCCACCGTCTCCGGCGCCTCGACCAGGCGATCGTGGAAGATCGGCGCAGCTCCGGCCGCCTGCACGCCCGCCATGCGGGGCAGGCGACCCGCCTTGCCCAGCGCGTGCCATTCCCGGTAGCCCTGCCAGTACGCGGTGATGTTGCCGGCATTGCCCACCGGCAGGAAGTGGACGTCGGGTGCCTCGCCGAGTTCCTCGATGATCTCGAACGAGGCGGTCTTCTGTCCCTCGAGCCGAAACGGGTTGATCGAATTGACCACCGCGATGCCGCTGGTGCGGTCCTCGCCGAGCTCGCGCACGAGCCGCAGCGCGTCGTCGAAATTGCCCTCGATGGCGATGACCTTCGAGCCGTAGGCGAAAGCCTGCACGAGCTTGCCCAGCGCGATCTTGCCGGCCGGCAGCAGGACGATCGAGCCCAGCCGGGCGCGAGCCGCGTAAGCCGCAGCCGCGGCCGAGGTGTTCCCGGTCGAGGCGCAGACCACGGCCTGCGCCCCGGCCTCGGCCGCCTTCGAGACCGCCACCGTCATGCCACGGTCCTTGAACGAGCAGGTCGGATTCAGCCCCTCGTATTTCAAATACACCTGCGCCCCGCGGCCGAGCAGTGCGGAGAGCTTGGGCGAATGGATGAGCGGCGTGCTGCCTTCGTTCAGCGAGATGACCGGAGTCTGCGGACCGATGCAGGGAAGGAAGGCGCGGTAGCGGGCGATGACCCCGCGGTCGTGGAGAATGGTGGCTGCGCTCATGCGGAGGCCGAGGGTTGCGCAAACGCGGCGCACGTCCAGAGCGACTCGCCATATTCCGCCCGGGCCCGCTCGGCCAGCGCGGCCGCCCCGGCCGGGGCGTTCAGCACCGCGAACATGGTCGACCCCGAGCCCGACATCAGCGCCGCGGCCACCTCCGGCTGGGCACGCAGCCACATTTTCATCGTCGCGAGCACCACGTATTTCTCGAAGACCGGACGCTCGAGGTCGTTCACCAGCAGGCCCCAGGGCAGCGCCTGCGGAGCGTAGTCGATGCCCGGCAGCTCGCGCGAGGTGGCCCAGTGCCGGTAGGCGTCGGGCGTCGGCACCGGGAAGGGCGGCTTGAGCAGCAGCAGCGGGACGGGCGCGGGCAGGGCAGTCGGCTCGACCCGTTCGCCGCGCCCGCGGCACCAGGCCGGCGCTTCGTAGATGAAGAACGGAATGTCCGAACCCAGCTCCGCGGCCATGGCGGCGAGTTCGGCGCGGGGCAGGCGCAGGTCGTACAGATCGTTGAGTCCGAGCAGCACCGCCGCCGCATCGCTGCTGCCCCCGCCGAGGCCGGCACCGTGCGGCACGCGCTTCTCGAGCTCGATGCGAACCTCGGTCGCGCGGCCGGTGCGCTGTTGGAAAAGCCGGGCGGCGCGCACGGCGAGGTTCGATTCGTCCGTCGGCAGCGAGGGGTCCGAGCAGGTGACCTGAAACGCACGCCGCGGCAGAAACGTCAGCTCGTCGGCCAGCGTCAGCGGAGCCATCAGCGTCTCGAGCTCGTGGAATCCGTCCGCGCGCTTGCGCAGCACCCGGAGCGACAGATTGATCTTGGCAGGCGCGGCGCGCTTCATCGGCGGAGTCTCTTTACCAATGGGCGAAGCCCGCAACCAGCGGCAGAAAGATTTGCTTGAGCTGCCGCGTCAGGCGTCATTACCCACCTGTGATTACACAACCAGCGGGAGAAACAGCCGACATTGAAAGGCTCTAATTCTCTATCCCAGATCGGAGTGAGAGGCTAGGTTTGTTTAGTCCGCTGTCCATACAACGAAGGGTTAAACGCCGGATCGTTATACATTTTGAATTGGAAATATATCCTGTAGCCACGTCGCCCTTGGGAAACTTCCGTCATGAGTTCACCGAGGCACCGACTCAAATCCGACCGCTGCCTAAAAAGTACCTCTAATCGATGCCCCGAGTTTTCGCGATGGGAAGGCTCTGCGTCTGCCCGCATGGATTCGATTGCCATGTGGAAGATCTTTAGACTTAGGATCGATAGTCTATCGATAATTTGTCCAGGTGTCTCCGAGTTGAGAGGTGCGTTAATGGCCACGGGCACCATCTCAATAAGAGCTTGATCGATCCGCTCAACGAGGTCATTCCGCTCCGCATTCAGACGATCGATCTTACGTTTAGCGTGGTAGACGTGATCGATGCCAAGATCTTCGCGTCGGGCTTCGTCCTCGACATGCCAAAGATCAAAATTACGTCTATGGTTTTCAATCACGATCATGGAAAAACTGTCAGTCATAGAAACAGACGCTCTGTGGCCATGCCAAGCTTCCGTGTGCGCGTCATGCAGGGCTGTTATTGTTTCACAGTGGTTAGGCCAAACTATCATATCAGAGTTCTATAGCATGAATTGAGGTATGTTTAGCCTTGTTCAGACAGCAACAATTGAATTGCCAAGATGACGTCCTCGACAGAATTTTCAGTTGTCTGACGGTCGGGAGAATAGCCGCAACTGTTCGAGAAGGGCGGACTCACAATTTTCCCTCCGATCACCACGCGATCACGCGGGCCACAAGGCCCCCACCTTATTGCAGAGCTTGGTCCCCATATAGCCACAACTGGACAGCCGCATGCAACGGCTAAGTGCATTGCGGCGGTGTCAACGCCGACGAAAAGTTTCGCTCCTTGAAGGAGAGACGCGAGTTGATGCCACGGAAGCGTAAAACTGGGGCAAAAGATCTTGGTGGGTCGAACGAGTGTCAGTCTGTGAGCAAAATCTTCTTCGCGTTTAGAAGGGCCAAAACTTAGAAACACGGCATCGAATCTATCGGCTACGGCTTCAAGCAAGGCCACCCATCGGGCATCTGGCCACGCTTTACTGGGTAGCCGCGTTCCACCGTGAATTACGAGCCGATTGGCAGGCAGTACCGGCTCAACTTCGGCAAGACCAGCACGAATCGGGTCAAAAACGCAAGGCCGATACGAAAGACTCGCCGGTTGCTGGCCAAGATCAAGGACCTGATTAACAAGAAACCAATCGGCGTAGGTAGAATGGACGGCTTGGTGTGTAATGCCTTCCACCTGGCGGAATGACAGCTGCCAAATGCAGTGGAAGAGAGCGCGTTTTCGCCGATCTTGCGTCAATGAATGCATCACCCGCCCATTTGCCCTGGCAGCTAGTGCGAGAAAGCGGCCGCGATCAGTATCGCTGAGTTCGAATGCCCAATCGTAGAACTCGCGCCGCAGTTCTCGGATTAGGGCAAGCTCGGCTGCCAAACGCCGTTCGCGACCGTCTGAGCTCGGTGCGGCGGTTGCGAAAACACGATCAATCTCGCTGCACCCATCCAAGATTTCCGCGCTTCCGCTGCGACAAACAACGTGTATCGTTGCTGCGGGGTACTTCGCCCTAGCGGCGCGGAGCGCAGGCGACATCAGCAGTGCATCGCCAATTAGCTTCGGCTTGATGAATAGTAGCCGCATTGGGCCGCCCGCTCAAAACTCGTAGCTGAAGATCTTGATCACCTTCGGCTTCTCCTCTTCGCCGGGCGACTGCGAGCCCTGCGATTTGTTGCCGTCGGTCATCTTTTCGCCGCTGCCGTAGCGGGCCGGGGCAAAGGGATTGATGAGCTGCAGCGGGTTGTCGGCCCGCGTGACACGGCCGATGACCCCGCCCGTGCGGCTGCCTTCGTCGATCGTCGGCTCGCTCTTCGGAGCCGGCGTCTGCGGACGCGGCAGGACGAAGGTACGCCGGGCGCGCACATTGGGCTCCTGCGCCGGGCTGACCTGGACGAACACGCTGGCCGCAAGGGCCGCGAGAAGGAGGACGGGCGTCTTCATGTTGATTAGGGAAATGAAAGGGAGGCCGGCGCGTGGGGCAAGACGAGAATGCAGCGTAGGGTCTTTCCCTTGCTTCGTCGTCGACCGCCGGGGCGGATGCTTGACCGACGCTGCCCGCGGTGCGATGCGGGCGGGCAGTTTTGTTCTTTTCGACATCGCTCCCGGGCCGCCGCAACGCGGTCCGGGGTGGCTCGGCGCATGGAATCCCGTGAAAACCGGGAACAGTCGCGCTGCTGTAACTGGATACGACCCCCGATGCGCAAGCAGCCAATCGCGAACCCGCCAACCGCGGGCGAGCGGTGAAGGCCGGGGGAAGGCGAAGCCAGGAGTCAGAATACTTGCCCGAGCCGCGCTCCACGAGCCCCCGCCGAAGCGGAAGGCCCGACGTTGTTTCGCCTGAAAACACCGGAGAAGTCCTGTCCCTGCTGGCTCGCGGCCTCGCCGCGCGGTCGTCGGGCGGCTTTTCCGCCGACCCAACCTACATGATCCCATTCCTGCGCGGCCGCGCCCTGCTCGGCGCCGCCGTCTTTGCCTGCGTCGTCCCGCTCCGGGCCGACGAAAAACCGGTCGTCGTGACCGCCACCCGCCTCCCGCTGCCCGAGGAGGAAGTCCCCGCCGCCGTGACCACGCTTCGCGCGGAAGACCTGGAGAATCGGCAGATCGACTCCGTCGCCGACGCCCTGCGCGACGTGCCGGGACTCGATGTCGTCCAGACCGGCACCCCCGGTCAGGTCACCAGCGTCTTCACCCGCGGGCTGAAGAGCGAGCACACCCAGGTGCTGCTCGACGGCATCGCCATCAACCAGGGCCTCGCCGGCGCCTTCAACTTCGCCGATCTCGCCACCACCGGGCTCGGTCGCATCGAGGTCCAGCGCGGCCCGCAATCCACGCTTTACGGCCCGCGGGCGCTGGCTGGCAGCATCCAGCTGTTCTCGTCGCGGGGCCAGGGCGCGCCGCGCGGCAGCTTCTCGTTCGAGGGCGGTTCGTTCGGTACCTTCCGCGAGCGCGCCCAGGCCAGCGGCAAGCTGGGCGAGGTCGATTTCCTCGTCGCGGGTGCCCGGCTCGACACCGACAACGACCGGCCCAACAACCAGTATCGCGCCACCAGCTTCCTCGGGAATTTTGGCTGGTCCCCGCGCGCGCTGCCGAACTTCCGTCTTGGGGTCTTGGCCACCTTCTCGCGGGACGATGCGAGCAATCCGGGGCCGACCAATGCGCCCACGCCGACCGACAACCTGCTGACCAAGCGCTGGCTGCTCGCGCCCAATGTGGAATGGCAGACGACCAGCGCGATCAAGTTGCGCGCGGTCTTCACGCTCGATCGCGAGGAGCAGGTGAACGATCCGCAGATCGACTCCTTGCTCGGCTCGAATCCGACCAAGGCGGTCTTCCGCCGCACGCAGGCCGATCTGCAGGGCGACTTCGAGCTGACCCGCTGGCTCACGCTCACGGCCGGCGGCTACTACGGCCGCACCAAGGCCGAGCAGTATCGTCCGCTCTACCCGGCCAGCTTCGGCGAGCCGTATCTGCGCGACGTGACCGAGAGCTACGCGGGCTTTGCCCAGGCCAGCCTGCGTCCGCTGCCGGGGTTGCTGCTCGTGCTCGGCGGACGGGTCGAGCATTTCAACGACTTCGGCACCATCGGCACCTGGCGCGTCGCAGGGAGCTACGTCTTCGCGAAGCTGGGCCTCACGCTGCGCACTTCCTACGCGACCGGCTTCGCCCCGCCCTCGCCGCAGGATAAGATCTTTCGGTTCAATACGGACGTGCTCGATCCGGAGAAGAGCCGTGGGTTCGACGCCGGCTTCGAGCAGCGCCTGGCAGGCGGGCGGGTCGTCTTCGGCGCGAGCTATTTCTACAATCGCCTCTCCAACATCATCGGGTTCAACGACTTCTTCGAGACGCTGAATCTCGGCCGCGCCCGCACGCAGGGGCTGGAGTCGTTCGTGCGCTGGGAGCCGCTCGACGGCCTGCAGCTGCGCGCCGCCTACACGTATCTCGACGCCCGTCGCACCAGCGCTGCGGACATCAGCCAGCCCGACGGCGCCCGCCTGCCGCGCCGCGCCCGCAACACGCTCACCGCCGGCGCGTCGTACCAGTTCCTGCCGGAGTCCGGTACGCCGCGGAAACGCGCCGCAGTCGGGCTCGATTTGCGCTACGTCAATGCGCGCGAGGAGCTCAACTTCGGCGCGCCGAACAGCGACGTGCCCGACTACACCGTGCTGCGTGTGTGGGCCCACTGGCAGGCCACGGCCCAGCTGCGCCTCTTCGCGCGGGTCGAGAACCTGACCGACCGCCGCTACGAGGAAGTGCCACGCTACCCGAATCCCGGGCGCGCCTTCTTCGCGGGGGCGACCTGGAGTTTCGGCGGGCGCTAAGGGACACGGAAATCTGAGCCTCAAGGAACTCAAAGAACTCAAAGGTCTGGCCAGGGATCCTCCTGCGATCCGCGGGCCAGTCGCCCGCGCGACGCCGCGTCCCAGCTGGACTAAAAGCGGGGTGGCCCGCCATCGGACCGGCAGCTTCTTTGAGTTTCTTTGTGTTCTTTGAGGCCGTTTTCTCTTACGGCGCAGCCCCGGAGATCGACCCGCGCCCCGGTAGCGTCGAAAAGCTTCGAAACGCTGTCACGTTTTCGCGGCTCGCGGCCACCTGCCGCCGATGACTACGCTCGCCCCTCTCTCCGTGACTTCCGATGCCCAGCTCTGGCAGCGCTCCTGCGCGGGCGACCGCGAGGCCTTTGCGGGCATCGTGGAGCGCTACCAGACGCTCGTCTGCTCGCTGGCCTACAGTGCCTGCGGGAGCCTGGCCCGCTCGGAGGATCTGGCGCAGGAGACCTTCGTGACCGCCTGGCGCCGCCTGCACGATTTGCGCGAGCCGGACAAGCTCCGCGCCTGGCTCTGCGGCATCGTGCGCAAGCTCTCGGCCAATGCCACGCGCCGCGAGGAGCGGCGCGGCGGGCCGGCCGCGTCGCTGGAAGACGTGGCTGAGCCGGCCGCGCGCGAGCCCGACCCCGCGGAGCGGGCGGTGAGCGAGGAGGAAGCGGCCTTGCTTTGGCGCACGCTGGCCGCGCTGCCCGACGGATACCGCGAGCCGCTCATCCTGTTTTATCGGCAGGAGCAATCCACCGCGCAGGTCGCGGAAGCGTTGGAGCTCTCCGAGGAGACGGTGCGCCAGCGGCTCTCCCGCGGTCGCGCGCTGCTCCGCGCGGAACTGGCCAGCGTGGTGGAATCGGGCCTGACGCGGTCCCGACCGGGCGCAGCGTTCACGCTCGCGGTCATGGTGGCGTTGCCGCTGGTCGCGGCGACGAGCGCAAGCGCCGCGGTGGTCATCGGTGGCGGACTCGTCAGCAGCGGCGCGACCAGCGGGCCGCCGCTCGCCACGGCGGCCCCGGGAATGCTGGCGAAGGTGGGACTGGCGCCGTTCGTCGGGCCGCTGATCGGGTTGACCTTCGCCTGGTTCGGCACGCGCGCGGCGGCGGCGGGGGCGCGCTCGGAGGAGGAGCGTCGCCTCATTCTGCGGCGCGTCCGCGGCCAGGTGTTGCCGTTCTGTCTCGTGCTCAGCCTCGGGCTGGCTGCAGCCTTGATCCCGGCGGGGCGGCTCTATGTGCCTGCGGCCGGCTGGATCGTCCTCGGCGTGACCGCGTGGCTCGCCCTGCTGTTGGGCGGTATCTTCTGGTTCGATCGGCGCCTGGCGGCCGAGATCGACCGCCTGCGCCTTCAAACCGGCACGACCGACGCCGCACTCGCCTCACGCGGGGTCCCTCCAGTCCGGCAAGGCCGGCGCTACGAAACGCGTGCCCGGCTCTTGGGCCTCCCGTTGTTCGCCTTTGCCTGGAACCTGGCGCCGCAACGCACCTGGCGCGAGCGGGCGGCCGTCGGGTGGATCGCGGTCGGCGATCTCGCGGTCAGCCCGCTGCTGGCTTTCGGCGGTACGGCCGTGGCGCCTATCGCCCTCGGCGGCATCACGGTCGGCGTCGTGAGCCTGAGCATCTTTTGCGGCCTCGCGCTCGGCGTTTTCGCGCTCGGTGCGCTCGCCTTCGGCGGCTGGTCGCTCGGCTTCGCCGCCGCGGGCTGGCAGGCAGCGGTCGGCCTGGCGGCAGTGGCGCGCGAACTGGCCGTAGGCCTGGCGGCCAGCGGCGCCCAGACCGGAGCGGAGGCGCTCGCGGCGCTGCAGGCGAACTTCCTGGCCGATTTCCGCGCCCTCCTGCTGCACCCCGCCTGGCTCGTGCTCGTGGCGGCCTGGACCTGGCTCCTCCGCGGTTGGATCCGTCCGGAGCAATGACGGCCGGAGGCCAGGAGCGGCGACGCGGAGCGTAGTCCGCACTCTCCGAGTGCGGCGGCTTTGCGCAGCGATGGACGTTGCAATCCGCTCCGTAACCGAGGTCAGTCTTGGCTTCCCGGTGGGCGGGCCCGCTCCTCGCGTTCAAGCCGAGGCTGTCCCTCGCATCACCGAGCGGGAGCTCGCACCCGGCATCAGTTCGCCGTCCTGCGCCGGCGCGCGCACGCGCCCAGCAGGAAGGCAGCGGCGGCGCCGGCGAGGAAAGTTCCGGGCTCGGGGACGGCCGCGACCGGCGTGGAGGCGTAGTAATTGCCGATCACGAACTCGCTCGGGGTCAGGACGGCGAACTGGTCCAGCCCGGTGCCCGGCGGCGGTCCGGGCGGTTGAAACGACAGGCCGGTGCCGAAATTCCCAAAGTCGATGGCCCCGCTGAGGGGCCCACTGCCGATCGCATTCGTGTTCGAGAACGGAAGAGGATCTGATTCGTCGGCGTGCTGATCTGCGCGTTCGTGAAGGTCAACCCCAAGGCGGGAAACGTGAACGAAAACGTGACCGTTCCGAGCGCCGAGTACGCGAACGTGCCATCGGCTCCCGGGTCATTTCCGATGGCGATCGTGCCGCTGCCCACGAAGGGCGCCGTGGTCGTACTGTCGGCGGTGGAGTCGAAGTCGACGGTGTAGATCGTCTGAGCCCCCGCGGGTGCGGCAAGCAGGGCGAAGACGGCGAAAGCAGCAGGAAGCAAACGCATGCCGCGAGGAAAGCGCACAGCGGCGGGGCGCGATATGCTGCGAAAGGAGCAGAGCCCGTCGGTGGGCAGGAAGAAGGAAGAATGAGGAAGGATGAAGGTCGGGCGGCGTGCTCGAGCGTGGCAGGTCGAATCGCGAGCGCAAAAAGGCCCGGCCGCTCACGCGACCGGGCCTGGAATTGTCAGCCTTGGCCTGCGAAAGACTTACGGCACGCTCGGCTTCTGCGGGGCGAGGGCGTTCCACAAAAACGCCCAGCGGTCGGCGGCTTCCTCGATGATCTTGGAAGTCGGCCGGCCGGCGCCGTGGCCGCTCTTGGTCTCGATGCGGATCAGGACGGGCGCGTCGCCGCCCTGCGCGGCCTGGAGCGCGGCGGCGTATTTGTAGCTGTGGGCCGGGACGACGCGATCGTCGTGATCGGAGGTCGTGACCATCACGCTCGGATACTTCACGCCGGGCTTGATGTTGTGGAGCGGGGAGTAGCTCTTGAGGTAGTTGAACATCTCCGGGCTCTCCTCGGACGAGCCGTAGTCGCTCACCCAAGCCCAGCCGATGGTGAACTTCTGGAAGCGGAGCATGTCCATCACGCCCACCGCCGGGACCGCCGCAGCGAAGAGGTCGGGGCGCTGGTTGGTGACCGCGCCGACGAGCAGGCCGCCATTGCTGCCGCCGCCGATGCCGAGGTGCTCCTTGGACGTGTATTTCTCGGCCACGAGGTATTCGCCGGCCGCGATGAAGTCGTCGAAGACGTTCTGCTTCTTCATCCGCGTGCCCGCCTCGTGCCACTCCTCGCCGTATTCGTCGCCGCCACGGATGTTGGCCACGGCGAAGATGCCGCCTTTTTCCATCCAGACGAGATTCGCGACCGAGAAGGACGGCGTGATGGCGATGTTGAATCCGCCGTAGCCGTAGAGGTAGGTCGGGTTCTTCCCGTCCTTCTTCATCCCCTTCTTGTAGCTGATGAACATGGGCACCTTGGTGCCGTCCTTGCTCTTGTAGAAGACCTGTTCCGTGACGTAGTCGGCCGGATTGAACTTCACCTTTGGCTGGAACACCGGGGTGACCGCGCCGGTCTTGAGATCGTAGCGATACGACGAGGCCGGAGCGGTGAAGCTGGTGAAGCTGAAGAACGTCTCGGTGCTGTTCGCGCGGCCGGCGAAGCCGGTGGCGGTGCCGATCCCCGGCAGCTTCACCTCACCCACGCGCTTGCCCTTGCTGTCGAAGACGAGCACCACCGAGGCGGCGTCCTTGAGATACGTGCAGATGAACTTGCCGCCCACGAAGGAAACGGACTCGAGCGACTCTTTCGCCTCGGGAATGAGCTCGACCGGCGCCGCGCCCTTCTTCGAGGTGTCGACTGCGATGACGCGGCGGCGCGGGGCGTTCTTGTCGGTGCGGAAATAGAGCACGTCGCCCTCATTGCCGACGAACTGGTAGAGCGCGTCGGGCTCCGGCATCAGCTCGACCACCGGCTGCGCGGTCGGACCGCCGTCCAGCTTGCGGTAGAACAGGCGGTTCTTCGGCGAGGTGCCTTGGGAGACGCGGATGACGAGGAATTTGCCGTCATCGGAGACGGTGCCGCCGAAGCCCCAATCCTTCTGATCCTTGCGCTCGTAGACCAGCACGTCCTGGCTCTGCGGCGTGCCGACCTTGTGGAACCAGAGCTTCTGGAAGTAGTTGACCTTCTGCAGGCGCGAGGACTCGTCCGGCTTGTCGTAGGCGGAATAGAAGAAGCCCTTGCCGTCAGCGGTCCACGACGCGCCACTGAACTTCGAGTACTCGATCTTGTCGGTCAGATCCTTCTGCGTGGCCACGTCGCGCACGCGCCATTCGATCCAATCCGAGCCCGACGTCTGCACGCCGTAGGCCATGGTCTTGCCGTCCTCGCTGATCGAATAGCTGCTGAGCGAGACCGTACCGTCGGCCGCCAGCGTGTTCGGATCCAGCAGGACCGTGGGCTGGTCGCCCAGCTTGCCGGCCGTGTAGATGACGTTCTGATTCTGCAGGCCGTTGTTCTTGGAGAAGAAGTAGCGCCCGCCCTCGGAGAACGGGGTGGAGTAACGCTCGAAATTGTAGAGCTCCGTCAGCCGCGCCTTGAGCGCCTCGCGATCCGGCAGGCCGCGCAGGAAGGCGAAGGTGACTCCGTTCTGCGCCTCGACCCACGATTTCGTCTCGGCCGAGTTGGCATCCTCTAGCCAGCGGTAGGGATCGGGCACCTTGTTGCCGTGGTACTCGTCGACCTGGTCGACCTTCTTCGATTCCGGGTATTTCAATTTCGGATTGTCGCGGGCAGCGAGGAAGGCCGGCAGCGCGAGCGCGCCGACCAGGGCGAGTTGGAGTGAACGAGACATAAGCTTTAAGGGGGAGGCCGATCATCGGCGGCCAGAGAGCAGCGTCAAAGCGGTGACACACGCCTTTCCTGCACCAGTCGCGGAACTGTGGGGCGCTATGTTCCGGGCTCCAGTCTCCAGTCTCCAGTCTCCGGTCTCCCGTCTCCGGTCGCCAGTCTCCAGTCTCCTCTCTCGCCTCGGCCTGCCAGCTCTTCCGCTTCGTGAGAAGCCGCATTCGGAGAATGCGGACTACTAAAGATCCGCGTCTGGCTCGGCGGCGGGGCGCAGGTCGGGGCCGGCCAGGCGGCGGACGATCATTTCCTGGATCAGTCCGTAGAGATCGATCTGGAACAGCCGCAAGTCCCGCTCGCTGGCGATCGGGAAGCGCGCGTGGTCGTTCATGTCCGCCTCGGTGAAATGATGCCGGGCCGCCAGCGCGAGGCGGGCCTGATTGAGCGCGCTGAGCCAGGCGTCGAAGTTCCGCGAAGGGATGGCGAGGCGGAAGGTCGGCTCGGCCGGACCATCGGGCTGGGCCACGATTTCGGCCTTCATGCGCGAGAGATCGCGCTGCACCACCGTGCGGGCCTCCTCGAAGAGCGAACGCAATTCCGGTCGCACGTACTCCTCCCAGTCGGGCTCCACTTCGGCCTGCAGCTTGCCGCCGGCGGGCGAGGGATGCAGGCGCGCCTGCACGGCGGGATCGGAGTCCGCGCCCGCCTCGGGGATCTCGCGCAGAAGCTGGACGGCGAACGGATCGAGACCGGTCAGCGCGAGGCCGCCGGATTTTTCGCGGCGCATCCTCATGCTCCGTCGGACTTCTCCAGGGTCGAGAGCAACAGGTGCTGATGCAGCTGTTGCACGTAGAATTCGGCCTTCTCGCGCAACCCTGTCCAGACCACCGAGCGCCCGAGTTCGTGCACTTCCAGCATGTGCTTGGTGGCTTTTTCCTTCGGGTATTCGAAGACGCGCTGAAAGACGAGCGTGACGTAGCTCATCAGATTGATCGGGTCGTTGTGCACGACCACGTTCCAAGGCGTGTCGAGCTGGGTCGACTGCGCGGTTTGCTCGAGAATGTCGGGAGCGGCGGGCATTGCGGATCAGAACGCGGTGACAGCAAAAGGCGTGCTCGAAATCGTCCGGCGGAGGTGGGCGTCGATGAGGAGCGCCGCCTGCGCGAGGGCGAGTTCGGTGGAAGCATCCGACGGCGCGGCGCCGGAGTTGTTCAATCCGCCCTGCCATTCCTGCCAGGCGAGCGCCAGGAGCGCGGCGCGTGGTGACACATGATAGAGCGCCGCGCGCAGGGCGAAAGCGCTGGCGTGGCACGCGCCGCCGACCTGGGTCAGTTCGGCCAGACGGGCCGCGCAGCGCGAGCCGCGCAGACCGCCGAAATACTCCGCAGCCAGCTTCCCGGCCTCCCGACTGCGCGCGGCGGCCTCGGCGGGCAGGGCCTCGGCCAGGGCCCGGTCGAGCGCCACGACGTCGCGCGCGTGCTCGAGCTGCGTGGCCTCCATGATGGCCGGGACCGTGGCCAGCAGGAGGGGTGCGAAAACCGAGCCCAGCCAAAGATTCCAGGCACCCCGCAGAAAAGCCCCAGGCCGCGGCGCGAAGGTCAGCGTGGGCGGGGCGGTATGCGCCGGATCGCAGAGCCGGCGGACCCGCTCCAACTCCTCCACCTCGGCCGAAGGCATCGCATGCATCGTCGGATGCTGGGATGCCGGCCCCCGGCCCGCAAGTGCGGAGGCGCCCGCAACGCCCGGCCGGCGGCGACCGTTCGTCGCTCCCCTGCTACCGCTCGTCGCAACGCTCGTGCATTCGCCCGCCGCCGATCCCACTTGGGCGCATGCAACGACTCCCCGCTCCTCTCCTGCTGATCGTCTTCCTGGCCGTCGCGCCGCGCCACGTTGTCCGCGCTCAGGGCAGCCTGCTGCCGCCCGGTCCGCCCGCGCCCGCGATGCGGACGCTCGATCAACTCGAGCCGCGCCGTCCGATCTCAGCGGCCGGCGAGACATTGACGACGCCCGGGCCCTACTACCTGACAGCCGATCTCGCCGGCAATGGCACCGTGCCAGGGCTCACCGTGGCCGGCTCGAACATCACGGTCGATTTGAACGGCTACTCGATTGCCCGCACGCTCAATGTGGGCGCCGAGCCCGGGGTGGTCATCGAGGCCGGCGCCACGCAGGCTCGGCTGCACAACGGGCGCATCCGCGGCTGGGGCGGCGATGGAGCCGGGGCCGACGGCGCGAGCGGACGTGCGGGCTTGGCGATGGGGGGTAGTTCGCGCTCGGACCGGCGCAGATCGGCGCGGATGCGGGCGGCGATGGCGAGGCGCGCGGCGCCGACCGCGGCCAGGGCGAGCGAGAGCATGAAGAGGACGGCGTATTCGGGAGTCATGGCGATGGCTCAGTGCGAGGTGGAACGGGCAGAGGCTGGGCAGACCGCCGTCTCGGGCGGCGGAGTTCGCGCGGACGCCGGGGTGTCGGCTCTGGGCGCGCGGGCCAGCAGCCAGGCGCCGGAGAGGCAGACCAGGCCGCCGAGAACGGCCCAGGGCGAGAGCGTCTCGCCGCGCACGCCGACGCCCAGCAGCATCGCTACGATGGGCAGGATGAAGGTGACCGAGGCGCCGGCATTCGCCCCGTAGCGGCCGGCGAGGGTGGCGGCCAGCACGTTGGCCACGGCGGTGCCGAGCACGCCGAGCGAGAGCAGACAGAGGAAGGGCTTGAGCGCCCATTGGAATTCTCCCAAAGCCGGCAGGCCCAAAGGCGCGGTCAGCGCCACGGCCACGCCGAGCGCCCGCCAGATGACCGGCAGCGCGCCGTAGCGGCGCTGGAGCGGGATGGCGAGGTTGATGGCGAGGCCGTAGCTGGCCACGGCGGCGAGGATGAGGCCGACGCTGAAGGCGGCGTTGTCGCCTTCGCCGAGGGTGGGAATCGAGATGAGCAGCAGGCCAGCCACGCCGACCACGAGGGCGATCCACGCACCCCGCGCGGGCCAGCGGCCCGCCAGCAGCGCGGCGAAGGCGACGGCGAAGATGGGCGTGCCGCCGTTGAGCAGGCCGGCCAGGCCGGAGCTGACGTGGCGCTCGGCCAGCGGGAACATCGACAGCGGGAAGGCCAGCCAGACGAGGCCGAGCAGCGCGATCATCGGCCAGTCCGCCCGCTCGATCGGCCGGCGGGCCGAAGGGAAGAGCGCGAGCGTGCCGAAGCCGAGCACCACGCGGGCGAAGGTCACGCCCATCGGCGGCAGGATGGCCAGGCTTTCGGCGATGAAGAGGAAAGAGGCGCCCCAGATGATGCCCGGGACGAGAGCGAGCGAGGCGACACCCGCCGAGCGCAGCCAGGAAGTTTGCATGCCGGACGAACGGCCCTTGCCCGTTCGGAAAAAGTGAATTGTTTTTCAGTGCATCGTTAAGTTGCTCTAAAACATGCTCCACCTTGTCGATCTCAATCGCCTGCGCTGCTTCCACGCCGTGGCGGCGCATTGCTCCGTAACCCGCGCGGCCAAAGAGCTGCATTTGAGCCCCTCCGCGGTCTCCCAGCAGCTGAGCAAGCTGGAGGCCGAACTCGGCCATGCGCTGCTCGAGCGCCATGGGCGCGGCATTCGCCTGACCGAGGCGGCTGAGGTCCTGGCGCCGCACGCCAGCGAGGTGCTCTCGCGGCTGGAGCGGGCGCATGCGGACATCGAGGCACTGAGCGGCGCGATCGCGGGGGAGATTCACCTCGGGGCCTTCCCCACCTCGGCGCGTGGCCTGGTGCCGACCGCGCTGGCGCAGCTGCAGAGCGAGTATCCGCGCTTGACGGTGCGGCTGCAGGAATGCGAGCCGCGCGACGCGATGGCCGCGCTCATCGGCGGCGATCTCGACGCCATCATCGTGCAGGACTGGTTCAATTCGCCGCTGGTCGTGCCCGAGCAGCTCAGTCGGCGGCCGCTGCTCGACGACGAGGCTGATCTCGTGGTGCGCGAGGATCACCGCCTGGCCCGGCGCCGTAGCGTGCAACTGTCGGAAATCGTGGACGAACGCTGGATCAGCTGGGAGGCCGGCTCGGTCTGCAACGACTGGCTCGTGCTCACGCTCCGCCTCAGCGGGATCGAGCCGAACATCGTCCACAACGCGGCCGAGCATCCCACGCAACTCGCGCTCGTGTCGGCTGGCCTAGGGGTGGCCGTCATCCCGCGGCTCGGGCGCGGGCCGATGCCGGCAGGACTTTGCGCGATTCCGGTGCGCCCGGCGCTGACCCGCCATGTTTACGCCCTCTGGCGGACCGATGCCGCGCGCCGCGCGACCGTGCTGGCGTTGATCGATGCGCTGGAGGCTGCAGCGAAGCCGCCGAAGCGCCGGGGCGCGGGGCGGTGAGGCTGAAGGTCCGCAGATTGGCAGGATTGAACGCAGATCCTCTGCGGAGATCGGCTAGAGCAGACTTCGGCTACGTGGCCTTGATTTGGCTAAGAATCTGCGTCGAATCCTGAAAGTCTGCGGACCCGTTGCCTACCGCCATTCGTGCTTGGGGTACCGCCGCGACAGCTCCTGTTTCAGCTTCGGATAGCTCTCGCGCCAGAAGGTGGCCAGATCCTTGGTGATCTGCACGGGGCGCATGTTGGGCGCGAGGACCTCGATCGTCACGGGGACGCGGCGCGCGGCGACGTAGAGGCCGCCTTCGACCGCGTAGAGATCCTGGATGCGCGCGGCCACGACGGGCGGCTCGGCGGTGCCGCTGTAGCGGAGCTTGGGAGCCTTGCGCGCCCCGGGGATGTCGAGGCGATCGGGCGCATATTCGTCGAGCCAGGACTGCTGCTGCCGATTGAGCCAGGTGCGAAACACCGGCAGGACGGGAAGATCCTTGATCTGATTGTAGGTGAACGAACCGAGGCAGAGCTGTTCGAGCAGCGGCAGGCGATCCTCCTGCTGCAGCGGCGGCAGCTCCAGTTCGGGCATCCAGAGGGCGAGCGAATTCAGCCGCGCGACCCACTGCTCCACCGTCTCGTCGTAGTGCTCCAAGCGCAGTCGGCCGGCGTGGACCTCGGCGGCGAGCAGGCCGGCGGCGAGATCGCGCGGGAAGTCGTCGACCAGCTTCTCGGCCAGCGGGAGATCGCGGAAATAGCGGCGTCGGCGCAGGAAGACGCGCCGCTGCTGCGCGTCGTAGACGGGCTCGTCCTCGTCGCGGAAATCGCGGGGGAAGAGCTCGCGCAGCCAATCCTCCTCGATCGCCGTGGCCTGACTGAGCAGGGTGTTGAGCTCGGCGTCGCGACCCTCGATTTCCCGGACTTCGCCGATGACCAGCAGCGGCGCCTCATCCACCGCGCTGTCGCGCGCCAGCACGCCGCGCCGGCCGCCGACCAACGCGCAGCGGAGCGTGCCGCTGTCGAGTCGCCGGGCGACCTGGTCCGCGAAGCCAGCCAGGATGCACTTGCGCACGTCGGCGCTGGCCGGTGCGCTCTCGAGCTCAGTGGAGAGCTTTTCGTCGCGGGCGATGCGCAGGAATTGCTCCGCCAGATCGGAGGCCGCGCGGGCGGCCAGTCCGTGGATGCCGAGCCGGCGGAGGCGGCCGGGATCGAAGTTCGACTTCTCCGCGAAGCGCAGCGCCCGTTGCAGCAGGAAGAAGTCGCTCTCGCGTTCGCGGCCCAGCAGATCCTCGCGCGCGCTCTCGGTGTTCTTGTCCACGGGCCGGACGAAGAGCGGCCGGCCCTGCGTCAGCGCGGCCAGGCGCGCGATGGTCGGTACGCATTTGCGCTCCTCGGCGGCCAGGAACATGCGGGCGTAGCGCGGATGGACCGGGAAGGCGAGCATGCGGCGGCCAAGCTCGGTGATGTCGCCGCCGTCGCGCTCGATCGCCCCCAGGCTCTCCAGCAGGCGCTCCGCCCGCTCCAGCGAGCGCCGCTCGGGCGCCTCCAGCCAGCGAAAGGTGTGGACGTCGCGCACGCCGCTGGCCTTGAGCGTGAGAACGATCTCGGCCAGGTCGAGTCGCTTCACCTCGGGCAATTCTTGGGCGGCGCGCGCGAAGTGGTCGTCCTGCGTCCAGAGCCGCACGCAAAAGCCCGGCGCGGTGCGGCCGGCGCGACCGGCGCGCTGATCGGCCGAGGCGCGGCTGATCTTCTCGATGAGCAGCGTGTTGATGCCGCGGTAGGGATCGAACTTGGCGATGCGCGCCAGACCCGAGTCGATGACCAGCCGCACGCCGTCGATGGTCAGCGAAGTCTCCGCCACGTTCGTGGCCACGACCACCTTGCGGCGCCCGGCCTCGCCGACCGGCGCGAGCGCGGCGTCCTGCTCGGCCGGCGGAAGCTCGCCGTGCAGCGGCCGCGCGACCCAGGTGCGGTCAAGGGTGCGGCGGGTGCGAATTTCCTGGATCGTGCGCGAGATCTCGTAGGCGCCCGGCATGAAAACGAGCGCATCGCCCTGCGGGAACTCGGGCGTGAGCCGCTCCAATTCGTCGGCCGCCAGCTCCCAGACCGGCGCCTGCGAGGCGGCGACGCGCGCGGGCAGGTGGTCGATGTCGACGGGAAAGGTGCGTCCGCTGGAGGTCAGCGTCTCGCACTGCGGGCCGAGGTATTTCTCGAGCACGCCCGTCTCGAGCGTGGCCGACATGACGATGAGCTTCAGGTCAGGCCGATGCCGCTCCTGGAGGTCGAGCGCGCGGGCCAGCGTGATGTCGCCGAAGAGATGCCGCTCGTGAAATTCGTCGAAGAGGATCGCGCCCACCTGCGGCAGGAGCGGCTGGCTGAGCAGCTGCCGGAGCAGAATGCCCTCGGTCACGAACTGCAGCCGCGTCTCGCGCGAGGTCTGGTTGTCGAAGCGGATCGTGTAGCCCACCTCGCCGCCGAGGCTGACGCCTCGCTCGCGCGCGACCCGGGCCGCCAGCATGCGTGCCGCCAGACGTCGCGGCTGCAGGATGACCGCGCGTTTGCCGTCCGGCAGGAAGCCGTGCTCCAGCAGCATTTGCGGCACCTGCGTCGATTTGCCCGAGCCGGTCGGGGCCTGCAGGATCAGCCGGTTGGTGGCCCGCAGGTGGAGGGCGATCGATTCCTCGAGCTGATAGATGGGCAGTTCACGCGGCGCTGGCATGGAGCGCCTCGCATCGCTCGAAACGGACGGATTCGAAACCGGAAATCGGGCGCAGGCCGGAGTCGGACGGTCCGCAGATTTCCGGGATGAACGCAGCTCGTGGAGGTAGTGGATCGGCCGGCCGGACGAATCTGCGGTGATCCGCTGAATCTGTGGACTTCAGATCAGCGTGATCTTTGCCGGATGGGTGGGTTGCGCGCGCAGCGTGCCCTCCCACCGACCTCGAACGCTTGGGCGCGCCAATATCGTGCGGCTCGTCGCCCCGCGGAACGACGACATCGCACGGTCTAAGGCCGCGAAACTCAGCGCCCGCCTGAAATCTGCACCGACGGATCGACCTTGGTCAGTCCGCGGCCGACCGTGTCTTCGCCGGTCTTCTTCAGGGTGTCCTGTGAGTAGCTCCGACGCGGCGCCTCGTTGGCGGCAGCCCGCGCGGAGGCGGTGTTGGTTTCGGTGCTGGAACAGGCGCCCAGCAGGGTGACGCTCAGGGCGGCGAGCGTCGTCAGAAGTCGGTTCGTTTTCATAGTGGGAACTCCCGGTGGAAAGCCAACGACCGACCGCGCGGCGCGCAAATGAAGTCGATGTCATCGAGGCCACTCTCCGAGCCTCGGGCGCGCTGAGGCTGTGCGCGTCCCGGAAGGCCTCTGCGCTCCCGTTTCGGCCTCGGGTCTCCGGTCTCCCGTCCGCGGGCGCTGGATTCCAAGCGACCAGCCGCACTCGGAGAGTGCGGACTACGCGCTCGGAGAGTGCGGACTACGCTAACTCCGCCGTCGCATAGGCGCCGTCGAAGTACTCTTCCTGCAGCGCCTGCGTGATCTCGATCAAGCGCAGCTGGGTGCCGTCGAGATACTGGTGCAGACCGGTCTGAAAGATGTCGGTCGTGGTGGTGTAGTTCAGCTCCGAACGCAGCTTGCCGCTCAGGCGTTCGGCCTCGTTGGAGAAGCGGTTCTCGTCCACTCCGGTGATGCGGTGGATGGCATTGTCGAGCCGCTGCACGCAGAAGCGGATCGAGCGCGGGAAGAGGTCGTTGAGGATGAGGAATTCGGCCACCTTCCACGGCGCAACCTCGCCGACGTAGAGTTTAAGGTACGCCTCCATCGCGCTGCAGGAGCGGAGAACTGCCATCCACTGGATGTTGTCGATGTTGCCGCCGACGCGCTCGCCGTTGGGCAGGAGGATGTGGTATTTGATGTCAAGGATGCGCGAGGTGCGGTCGGCCCGCTCGATCATCTTGCCGCATTGGATGAAGTCCCAGCCCTCGCCGTGCGCCATGGTGGCATCGGTCGTGCCGATGAACTGGTGCGACTGGTCCACGATGTGGCGCAGAAACTGGTGCGGCCCCGCCTGGCAGCGCGCGCGGGCGCCGACGTCGTTGAGGAAGAGGTAGAGTTCGTTCAGTCGCTCCCACATTTCCGAGGAGATCTGCTCCCGGACGCTGCGCGCATTCTCCCGGGCGCGGTGGACGGATGAGAGGATCGAGTTCGGGTTCTCGCGCTCGAAGGTGACGTAGTCGATGACCGACTCCGCCGTCGCCTCGCCGCGCAGCTTTCCGAACGCCTCCTGGTCATCGAGCGTGGCGATGACTGAGCGCCACTCCTGGTCCGGTGTGGTCGGCAGTCCGTGCGGATCGAAGTCCAGCAGCAGCTGCAGGTTCACGTCGAGCATGCGCGCGTTGTTTTCGGCGCGCTCGAAGTAGCGGCTCATCCAGAAGAGCGAGTCGGCAACGCGGCAGAGCATGGGTCGTGGTGAAGGTTCGGGAGAGAAGATTCAAGCGACAAAGCGTGGGCCGGGGGAAGGAGGAAGAAGCCCTCAGGCGCGATGTGCGCTGCGTTTGCCTCTGTCGCCCTGCCCCTGATCCCGATGTCACCGACCCGAGGGTTAGCTGAGAGCGGCCGGTGCGTCCACTCCCCGGATCCGCGTTCAGGCCGGAAATCGGCGGACTCTCCTCACGCTCCGACTTCCGCGAAATCGCCCGTCTTTCGCCCGAGCAGGAAAAACATTTCCGCGGTGCCGAGGCGCTTCACGGGCTGATGGCCCCGGGGCTGCCAGCGGTAACGCTCGCGGACGCGGGCGTGGAGATCGGCCGAGACGTTGATCTGGCCCGGCTCGCCGGAGGACTCCATGCGGCTGGCGAAGTTCACGGTCGCGCCCCAGACGTCGTAGCTGAACTTCTGCTTGCCGATCACGCCCGCCATCAGCGGGCCGACATGCAGGCCGATGCGGATGCGCCAGCCTTCGCGGCCGAAGCCGGCGGAGATCCGGTCGGAGGCGGCGCGCATTTCCAAGGCGGCGTCGCAGACGGCGGCCACGGCGTCGGGATGCGGCCGCGGCACGCCGGCCACCGCCATGTAGGAATCGCCGATGGTCTTGATCTTCTCCAGGCCGTGCGCCGCGGCGATGCGGTCGAACTCGGTGAAGTAGAGGTCGAGCCGTCGCAGGACCTCGGCCGGCGCGAGGTGTTCGGTCAGGATGCTGAAGCTCTCGAAGTCGGTGAACAGGACGGCGGCGTCTTCGAAATGCACGGGATCGACGAAGCCTTTCTGCTGCAGCTCGGTCACGACCGGATCGGGCAGGATGTTGTGCAGAAGGCGCACGTTTTCGGCCAGGGTCGTCTTGAGCAGCCCTTCGAAGTACTCGATCAGGCCGGTCTGGAAGATGCGGCTCTGCGCCACGATCAGCGCCTCGGCCTCGGCGGCGACCTCCGGCAGATGCTGCCGGACCGTCTCGCGCAGCACCTCCCGCATCACGCTCTCGGTGTCCAGAAAGAGGGAACTGGTGAAGCCGCGCCCCTCGTAGTCGAAGCTGCGGAAGCCCTCCGCCATGGTGGCGAACATGCGCGTCCGGCTCTCAGCGGTGCCGTCGCGCAGGTCGAGCAGGCGCTGGAAGAAGAAGGCGTTGTAGGTGACGAACGCGGAGTCGGCGTAGGCGAAGTTGCCGCTCCGGTCGGTCCAGATCTCGATGATGTTGATGTCCGGCAGCGGATCGTCCGGGGTCAGGCCGAACTCCGCCTGCACGCCTTCGATCAGGTCATGGAGGATGCGCCGTACCGGCCAGTCGGTGAAGACCTCGTGCAGCACCTCATCCGGCTTCTGCACCTCCGTCCGCAGGTGGACCAGGAAGTGCCGCGCGAGCAGTCGCGCCACCGCCGGGCGAAGCGACGGGGGATCGGACAAAGCGGGGGCAGGCATGACCAAGCGCAGCCGTCGTTCGGCGGGAGCGCCGGACTGTCAAGGCGGCAGGTTGGGAGGAGCGGGAGCGGTCGGACGGAAGAGAAAGGCGCACGCGACGGAAGTTCCCCGCTGCGCCATCTCGCAGGGCTGGTCCGAGGAGCTTTTGATTCGCCCCGGCCCGCCCTACTCCGAGCGCAGGGCCTCGGTGGGGTCGACCCGCGCGGCGCGGCGGGCGGGCAGCCAGGCGGCCAAGAGGACGCAGCCGGCCAGCGCGAGCAGCGAGAGCGCGAAGAGGAGGGGATCGAAGCTGGCGGTGCCGTAGATCACGCTGCGCAGGAACCGGCCCACGGCGAGGGCGGCCGGAACGCCCACCGCCGCGCCGAGCGCGCAGAGCAGGAAGGCCTCGCGGTAGACGAGCCGGGCGAGATGCCCCGGCGCAGCGCCGAGGGCCAGCCGCAGGCCGAACTCGCGCGTGCGGCGGGAGGCCGAGTAGGCGGCGATCCCATAGACGCCCACGATCGAAAGCAGGAGGGTGGCGCCGGTGAAAGCGCCGGCCAGGCCGATGGCGTAACGCGAGAGCTGGAGCGATTCCGAAACGAGCTCGCGGTAAGGCCCGATGGATACCACGGGGAGGTTCGGATCGATCGCCAGCGCCGCAGCCTGCACTTCCTTGTCGAGCGTCGCGCCGGAGCGGGTCGAGCGGACTACGACCGAGAACTGATTCCACGGTGCCTGGGCGAACGGCACGAGCACATGGCCGAGCAGGGGGACGCGGTCGGAGGGCTGGAGCTGCACGATATCGGCCACGACGCCGACGATGACGCGCGACTTCCCGGCGGCATCGACGCCGCCCACGCTGATCTGCTGTCCGAGCGCATTTCCTGCTGGAAACTCCTGCTTCGCCAGGCGCTCGCTGATGACCGCGACCTGCTCGCCGGCGGCGTCAGCTGAGGTGAACCAGCGCCCGGCTTGCAGGCGGTAGCCGAAGCCAGCGAGGCCATCGGTGCTGACGCGCTGCAGGAAGGCCTGCGGTTCCTCGTTCCGCGCGTAGGTGCGGCCGGCCGGCTGCACGCTGGTGAGCCAGTCGCCCTGCGAGGGCGCGATGAAGGCCGCGGCGGCGGCGGTGACGCCCGGGAGGGCGCGGACGCGTTCGGTGAAGGCGTCCACGAAGCGCGTCTGGGCGGCGCCGTCGCCATAGGCCGCGCGGGGCAGGCTGACATCGTACATGACCGCGCCGTCGGGCTGGTAGCCGAGATCGCGCTTGGCCGCGCGCAGGAAAGCGGCGAACAGGAGCGTCGAGCAGCTGAGCAGCACGACGGTGACCGCCAGCTGGCCGGCAACGAGCAGTCGACGCGAGAGGCTGCGGCCGCCGATGGCGCTGCCGCCGCGCAGGGCCTGGAGCGGATCGTCCTGGGCGGCGCGTCGCAGCGGCAGCAGACTGAAGAGCAGCATGGCGCTGAGCGCCGCGCCGGTGGCGATGAGCGGACTGAGCAGGTCGAATCCGGCGCCGCCGGGGAAGAGCGCGCCCAGTTCCGCGGGCGCGAGCCGCAGGAGGGCGTCGCGTCCGAGCTGAGCCAGGCAGCAGCCGAGGAAGGCGCCGAGGCCGCCGAGGAGCAGGCATTCGAGCAGCGCCTCGCGCATCAGCTGCGCCCGGCTGGCGCCGAGCGCGGCCCGGACCGCGACCTCGCGACGGCGCTCGGCGGCGCGGACCTGCACGAGGGTGGAGAGATTGGCGCAGAGCACGACCAGCACGAGGCCCACGCCGAAGAGCAGCATGCGCAGCGCGGGCCGGGCCGGGGCGATGAGGCTCTCGTTGGCGGCGAAGACTCTGGTCCGCCAGTTCAGATTGGTGGCGGGGAACTCGCGCTCGAGCTGGACCGCGATCTCGTTCAGCCGCTGCTCCGCGCGCTCGAAGGTGACTCCGTCGCGCAGGCGGCCGCGGACGCGGAGATAGCGGGAGTCGTGCGAAGCGGCCATCTCGGCCGACATCGCCAGCGGCCGCCAGGCGATCTCCTCCGAGCGGCCGAGCGGATAGCCCGCGGGCATCACGCCGATGATCTCATGCGCCTCGCCATCGAAGTTGAGGCTCTTTCCGAGCACGTCGCTCGCGCCCGCGAACTCGGACTGCCAGAGCTTGTGGCTGATGAGCACGACGCGGCCCGCGCCGGCGCGATCCTCCTCGGCGCGGAAAGGGCGTCCAAGCACGGGATCGAGCCGGAGCGACTGGAACCAGGTGTGCGTGACCTGCCCGAGAATCGTGCGCACCGGGCCCTTGCGGAGAATCAGCGTGGCCGACTTCGCATTGGTCACATCGAGACTCTCGAAGACATCCGGCGCGCCCGCCCGCCAGCTGGTGAAATCGCCCGCGCTGTTCCGGAACACGGGATACTTCGGCAGGTTGGTCGAAATGACATCCGCGATGCGCTCGGATTGCGGAAAGGGCAGGCGGTAGCCGGCGACCGCGCGGTAGAGTCCGAAGACGGCGCCGGCCGCGCCCACGCCGAGCGCGAGCGTGCCGATGGTGATGCCGGTGAACAGCGGCGTGCGGAGCAACTGGCGGAGACTCTTCATGGCGGGCGAGTGGCTGGACTGGGGAGAGCAGCGGGGAGAGGGGCGGATCAGTCGCCGCGCAGCGCGCGGGCAGGATCGATGCGTGTGGCGCGCAGGGCCGGCAGGTAGCTGGCGACCGCCGCCACGGCGCAGAGCAGGAGCGGCAGGAGACCGAGCGCGAGCGGATCGAAGGCGCTCACGCCGTAGAGGGTCGAGCTGAGGATCTGTCCGACGCCGATGGCCAGCGGCAGGCCGACCGCCACCCCGAGCGCGATGAGGAGCAGCCCTTCGCGCAGGATGAGGCCGAGCACCGAACTGCGGCCGGCGCCGAGGGCCATGCGAATGCCGATCTCCCGTGCGCGGCGGGCCACCACGTAGGATTTTACGCCGTACAGACCGACCACCGCGAGGAAGAGCGCGGCCAGGCCGAAGACGGAGAAGGCGCGGGCGCCGAGCTTGAGCAGCCAGGCCTCGAAGTTGTCGGCGTAGTGCGAGCGCAGCGTCTTGAGGCTGAGCACCGGCAGCCGCGGATCGACCGCGGCGATCTCGCGCCGGAGCGTCTGCAGGAGCTTCACCTCCGCCTCGCTGCCGGCTTCCGGGGCCGTCTGCACGTGGAGCATGGACAGCGCCATGTAAGTTGCGCCGGCCGGCACAAACGATGCGCCGCCGCGGCCGTTGTCGAAGAGCGAGAAGCGCAGTGGCGGGACGATGCCGACGACCGTGTAGGTTCGCCGCGGCTCGGCGCCGGTGCCGACTTGCGCGCGCACGCCGCCGCCCTGCTCGCCGTCGTTGTCGACCGTCTGGCGCACCATTTCCACCGTCTGCCCGAGCGGCTCGCGGTCGGCGAAAAGTCGGCGCGCGAGCACCTCGTCGAGGATGATGGACGTGTTGGCGTCGCTCGGCTCCATCTCCGCACTGTTGAAGCCGCGGCCCCGGATGACCGGCAGGCCGACCGTCTCGAAATAGTTCGGTCCCACCACGGTGAAGGGCGCGCTGATGGCCTCCTTGGCCGGCCCGCCTTCGCCCACCACCCGCAGGGCGCGATCGAAGCGGATGACGCCGAAGGGGACGGCGCTGGCGTGCGAGACCGAGCGCACGCCCGGTACGCCGGCCAGCCGGCTGACCAGCCGTGCGAGGACCTCGCGGCCGCCCTTTTCGTCGTAGCCGACCAGGCCCGGATCGATCTCGATCAGGGCACCGGTACCGACGGAAAAGCCGGGATCGGCCTTGGCCGCGGAAGCCGCGCTGCGGACGAACATGCCGGCCGCGCTGAGCAGCGCGAGCGAGAGCGCCACCTGGGCGATGACGAGCGCATTGCGCGGCGCGAAGACCGAGCGCAGCCCGCGCAGGACACTGCCGCGGTCGTCGGCAGCGTTCTCCTTGAGGTCGTGCACGACGTCGGTGCGCGAGGCCTTCAAGGCCGGTCCGAGCGCGGCCAACACGGTGGCGAGCAGGCAGAAGCCGAAGGTGGCGGCAAAGATCGAGAGGTTGGGCCGCACCTCGAGCGCGATGGAGAATGGCACCGCATGGCCGAGCGCGCTGATGAGCGCCTGGTTGGCCAGCATCGCCACGACGAGGCCGAAGGCGCCGCCGAGCAGCGCGAGCAGCACGCATTCGGTCAACAGCTGCCGTACGAGGATGCCGCGACCGGCGCCGAGCGCCGCGCGGACGGCAAACTCCTTCCGCCGGCTGGACGCGCGGGCGAGGAGCATGTTGGCCAGATTGAGCGAGGCGATGAGGAGCACCGCGCCTGACATGCTGAAGAGCAGCAACGCGACCGGCGCGAGGCTTTCGTTCGTGCCCGGCGAAGTGCTGACGCTGAGGAGCGAGCGCTTCGAAGCGACCCAGCGGCGATCGCGGTTCTCTGCCGGATGCGCGGCTTCGAGCTGGGCGCTGAGGACGGCCAGCTCCGCGTTGAGCGATTCGATGGTCTGTCCGGGGGCGAGCCGATACTGCAGCATCAGACGATGGCTGGCGCGGTCGTCGAGCTTGCGGCCGGTCTCGGCGCTGACGAGGTCGGCCAGCAGGTCGGTCAGGCCGATCGGCACCCAGAATTCCGGGCTGATGATGGCGGAGGTGCCGGTGAAGCCTGCCCGAGTGACGCCGACGACGGTGAACGACTGACCGTTGACGATGAGCGTGCGTCCGAGCACGGCGGCATCGCCGCCCATGCGCTGCCAGAGCGGATACGACAGCACGAGGCTGGGCGAGGCCGTGGCCGAGACGTCGTCGGCCTTCTCGAAGCCGCGTCCGAGCGCCAGCGGGGCGCCCATGACCTGGAAGAAGTTGGAGGTGGCGAGACCGGCGAAGACGCGCTTGGTCTGCTCGCGCTCGGTCAATCCGAGCAGGCTGAGGTTGAAGGCCGCGAGGGACTCAGGGTGCTTTAGCGCGGCCCGCAGGTCCTGATAGTTCGGGTAGGAAATGCCGCGGTACTCGCGCTCCTTGAGCTTGTTCTGGTCGAAGACGCCGACCAGGTCCTGCGGGCGCTCGACCTTGAGCGACTGCAGCATGAGCGCATCGATGAACCCGAAGATGGTCGCATTCGCCCCGATCCCGAGCGCGAGGACGAGGATGGCGAGAGCGGAGAAGGCGGGGTAGCGCCAAAGCTGGCGCAGGGCGGCGGTCATGGGCGGTCGGGTGATGGGCGACGCGCCCCGGCAGCAGTGCGGTCAGAGCGCGTTCGGCACGAGGTGGGAGGTCGAAATTGGGAGAGGCGGCCGGTCAGGTCGCGAGCCAGCCATCCTTCAGCCGGATGACGCGGTCGCCGCGGGCGGCGTTTTCCTCACTGTGCGTGACCTGGATGATGGTGGTGCCCTCGTCGTTCAGCTTCTTGAAGAGGTTCATGATCTCGCGGCCCTGGTCGCTGTGCAGGTTGCCGGTCGGCTCGTCGGCCAGGAGCAGTTTGGGCGCGGCGATGGTGGCGCGGGCGATGGCGACGAGCTGCTGCTGTCCGCCGCTGAGCTGCGAGGGGAAGAGGTCCTTTTTGCCCACGATGCCGAAGCGATCAAGCGCGTCGGCCACCTTGGCCTCGCGTTCGCTCGACTTGAGATCGCGGTAGCGCAGCGGGACCTCGATGTTCTCGGCCACCGTGAGGTCGTCGAGCAGATGGAACTGCTGAAAGACGAAGCCGACCGTGGCCTTGTTCAGCGCCGCGCGGTCCTTGGCCTTGAGCTTGTGGACCGGCTCGTCATTGAGCCAGTACTCGCCTTCCCAGCTGTGGTCGTAGAAGCCGAGGATGTTGAGCAGCGTGGACTTCCCCGCGCCGCTCGGGCCCATGATGGTCACGAACTCGCCGTCGGCGATGTCGAGCGTGATGCGGCGCAGCAGCCAGGTGGGACTGGGTTTGGTGGGGACGGATTTCTCCAGCCCCTTCAGCGAGATGAAAGCCATGGAAGGAAAAGGAAGTGGGACGAAGGAGAAAGGAAGAAGGGAGCGCGGGCGGAAGGCAATTCCCTTCCTCCCCGACCTTCAGCCCGGATCCTTTTCGGTTCAGGCCGCGACCGCGGCGACGACAGGCGCCTGTCCGCCGTGGCCGATCGTCTCGTCCACCACGCGGCCGTCGAAGAGATGGATGGCGCGCTGGGCGTGGCCGGCGAAGCGGGCATCGTGCGTGACCATGACGATGGTCGCGCCCTCGCCGTGGAGTTCGCCGAGCAGCTGCATGACGGCCTCGCCGTTGCGGCTGTCGAGATTGCCCGTGGGCTCGTCGGCCAGGAGCACGCTGGGCTTGCCGGCCAACGCGCGGGCGACGGCCACGCGCTGCTGCTGACCGCCCGAGAGCTGCGAAGGCAGGTGGCGGGCACGGTGGCTCATGCCGACGCGCTCGAGCGCTGCGGTCACGGCCGCCTTGCGGTCGGCGGGCGACATTCCGCGGTAGGTCAGCGGCAGTTCGACGTTCTCGTAGACGTTGAGGTCGCCGATCAGGTTGAAGCTCTGGAAGATGAAGCCGATCTCCTGGTTGCGGACCCGCGCGCGCTCCGAGGCGGTCAGCGTGGTGACCGGGCGGCTATTGAGCTCATACACGCCCGAGCTGGCGGTATCGAGCAGGCCGAGGATCGAAAGGAGCGTGGACTTGCCGCAGCCGGAGGGGCCCGCGATGGAGACGTATTCGCCCTTCTGGATGTCGAGATGAATGCCGGAGAGCGCGTGAGTTTCGACCTCGTCGGTGAGGAAGACCTTGGTGATGGCGTCGAGCTTGATGAGGGACATGGTGCCGGGAGTTGGAGGTAGAATTAGGAGATAATCTTGGGGCCGCAGGCGAGCGCGGCCTCGGGGGCTGGGGAGAAAGGGATCAGTTCAGACGGACGCGGTCGTGGGCATCCCAGTTCGTCATGTCCGAGAGGATGACTTTGTCGCCGGGCTGGAGGCCGGCCACGATTTCGACCGTGTTCACGCTGGAGCGTCCGAGATCGACCGTCACGCGGGAGGCTTCGCTGCCGTTCTCGCTGAGCTTGAAGAGGCCGACCTTGCCGCGCTCTTGGCCGTAGGCGGGACGGCCCACATAGATGACATCGGCCAGGCGCTCGAGCTCGACCACGCCTTCGACGCTCAAGTCGGGGCGGGCGCCCTTGGGCATGTCGCCGGTCAGCGAGATGTCCACCTTGACCGTGCCGTTAGTGACGGCGGGATCGACGCGGATGACCTGACCCGCGACCACGCCATTGCGGGTGTCGACGCTGGCCGTCTGGCCGATCTGGATGTCCTTGGCCTGCGTTTCAGCGATGCGCACCTCGGCCTTGAGCTTGGAGGGATCGGCCACGCGGGCGAGATTGAGCCCAACTGTGACGCGCTGGCCGACCTCGACCGGCAGCAGCTGGAGCACGCCGCTCATGCCGGCGCGCACCTGGAGGGCGCTGACCTGGCTGCGCTTGAGCTCGCTAGCGGCCTTGAGGCGGGCGACATCGGCCTCCTGCACGGCCAGCTGGGGCCGGAGCGATTCCTCGGAGAACTTCAGGCGCTGGATGTCGATTTCGAAACGGGCGCGGAGATCGGCGGCGCGCACGCGGTTGAGCTTCAGGTCGAGGTCCGAGACGAGACCGTTCTTGGCCAGGCGCTCGTTCACCGCCAGCTGGAGCTCGGCCTGTTCGAGGTCGGACCTGAGCTTTGCGTTCTCCGCCCGCTTGTCGAGGATCTGGCCCTCGAGTTGCACGCGCAGACTGGCGAGCTTGGCTTCGGCGGCTTTCTCGTTGAGCTCGGCGTCCGCCGCTTCCTGGGTCAGCTCGGGATTCGAAAGAATGCAGAGGACCGAGTCCGGCTCGACCGCCTTGCCCGGGCGCGCCACGATCTTCTCGACGCGTCCTTCCGTGCGGGCGGCGATCCACTGGATGTCCTCCGGCACCAGCGTGCCGAGGCCGCGCACCTGCCGGACCATCGGCCCGCGCTTGACCGTATCGACCCAGACCGAGCTGCGCTCGACCAGCGGAGCGGCCGGCTTCAGACGGGAGATGCCGATGGTGGCCAGGACCAGCGCGATGGCGGCGCCGCCGGCGTACATGATCCGCTGGTTGCGCTTCTGGCGCGAGCGGTCGGGCCGGGGGATGTCCATGGAGGTGGAGACCTGGGTGAAGGCCGGCACCACTTTGGGGGTGACGTGCGTGCCCGTGGTGCTTCCGGGATTCTCCATGTTGCGCGAGTGGCTGGCGATGCTGGTCATTGGCGGACGTGTTGGGGAGTGGCCGCTGTGGGGGGGTGAAATCAGTAGAAGAGCCTCTGGAGCGTGCCGAGATTGATGCTCGGCAACGAAGGTGCCGGAGCCTTCGGCGACGCCGGGTGGCAGATCGGGGTCGGCCGGCTCTCGCGATGGCCGGTCTTATCGTCGCCCGCGGGTTGCCCGCAGGCCGCCCCGGCCGAAGGCATGGCGCCGAAATGTAGGGCCGAGAGCGTCGGACGCGCCGGATTGCGCGCCTGCGACAGATCCCACGCGGCCGGCAGCGCCAGAGCGCCGAGGCAGATGATCAACGGCGCGAGGGAGAGGCGGCGGACAGGACCACGATGGAGAGGCGGGAGTTTTTTCATGGCGGCGGCGGATTCGGCGGCCCTTTGCGCAACCCCCGTGCCAACCTCGGCGAAATGGCCGTTTTCTCTGGGCCAGTGCCCTCGACAGGCTGGGAAACAGTGTCTGAGCAAGATCGGCATTCCGCGGACGGAATGATTTCGTCCCACGCGTGGGACGAGCTTTCCGGCCGGGTGGCGGCCGCAGTTTTTGGCCAGCGGAGAACCGGGCAGACAGCCGGCATCGCGAACCGGGGTCTCAGACCCTGACGCGGGATTTCCGCATTCCCCTGCAGCGGGCGGTTGCCACGGCGGGGGAAGGATTCTTCAATGGCCGGCTCCGTTTCTCTCTGCGACGCCCTTGGCCTCTCGTCCTTCCATGCTGCTGCTGTGCGGCGCGCTCCTCGGCGCGCTGGCCCTGGCCGTGCCCGGACAGACCAACCGACCGACGCCCACGCCGGTGCCACTGCCGACGCCTTCGCCGACGCCGACCCGGAAGCCGCCTTCCTCGGACTTCATGTCGAAGTACCTGGCGGCGGCGGCGCGCTATCAGCAGCGCGATTTCGACGGCGCCATCGCGCTGCTCGAGCAGGCCGATGCGATCGAGCCCAACCAGGCCGACTCCTTCAATCTGCGTGGCCTGATCGCGCTTCGCCGGCGTGATTTCAACGAAGCGGAGAAGGCCTTCAAGCGCGCCATGGAGGTGGATCCGGGCCTGTGGAGCGCGCGCTTCAATCACGCCGAGCTGCCCTTCCTCTACAAAAACTACGCCTCGGCCCGCAGCCGCTATGAGACGCTGCTCGACCAGTTGAATCCGCGCTCCCAGCAGCGCGAGGGCGAGCTGCTTCAGTTCAAGGTTTTCCTGACGTATCTGCTGGAAGGTCGGGCCGAAGCCGCCCGCGCCTATGTGCAGCGCTTTCGCGGCGGGGTGAATGCGCCGGCGCGCCAGTATGCCGAAGCCAGCCTGGCCTACTACAACGGCAATCTGGCCCGCGGCAACGAACTCCTGGAGCGCGTCCGGGCGAGCGTGCCCGCCGCGGTCGACTCGGTGTACGCGGACGCGCTGGCCCGGGTGGGCTGGATCACCGAAGCCCAGGCCCGCGGCGCCGCGCCGCTGGTCGCCCGCGCGACGCCCACGCCCCTGGTTTTGGCCATGGCCCAGACCCCGACCCCGACGGTCGTGCCGTTCCTGGTGCCGACGCTGCCGCGGGCGGATGTTCCCACGTCCACGCCCACGCCGACCGTGGCCTTGAGCGCCACCCTGCAGCCCACCCGGACGCCGACCCCGACGCGCACCGCCGCCCCGACGGCCGCGCCCACGGTCTCGCCGACGCCCACCGCGACAGCGACGGCGCGTCCGACTGCGACGGTGACGCCGACGCCCACACGGACGCCGCTGCCGAGCCTCACGCCGACGCCCTTGCCGACGTTGACGCCCACCCCGCGTCCGACGTCGACTCCGAGCGCCACGCGGACTCCAACGCTGACGCCCACGCCGGTTCCGACGGCCACGGCGACGCCAACGCGGACCCCGACGCCTACGCCAGTTCCAAGCGCAACGCGGACCCCGAGCCCGACCCGGACGCCGACGTTCACCCCGACGGCCACGCCGACCCCGACGGCCACGCCGACCCCGAACCCGACGCGCACGCCGAGTCCGACGGCGACCCCGAGCCCGACGCGTACGCCGACGTTCACCCCGACGCCGACGCGGACCCCATCGGCGACGCCAACGCCCACCGCCACGCGGACGCCGATTCCGACGGCGACGCCAAGCCCGACGCGTACACCGACGTTTACCCCGACGCCGACGCGGACCCCAACGGCCACGCCAACGCCAACCGCCACACGGACTCCGACGCCCACGCGCACGCCGACTCCGACGGTGACGCCAAGCCCGACCCGCACGCCGACGCTCACGCCCACCCCGACGCGGACGCCGACGGAAACGCCGACGCCGACGGCCACGCGGACTCCGACACCTACGCGGACGCCGATTCCGACGGCGACGCCAAGCCCGACGCGGACGCCGACGCCCACGCGTACGCCGAGTCCGACGGCGACCCCGAGCCCGACCCGGACACCGACATTCACGCCCACGCCGACGCGGACTCCGACGGCCACGCCAACGCCGACGGCCACGCGGACTCCGACGCCCACGCGCACACCGAGTCCGACGGCGACGCCGAGCCCGACACGCACGCCGACGTTCACCCCAACGCCGACCCGGACCCCAACGGCCACGCCAACGCCGACGGCCACGCCAACGCCGACGGCCACGCGGACTCCGACACCTACGCGCACACCGAGTCCGACGGCGACGCCGAGCCCGACCCGGACACCGACATTCACGCCCACGCCGACGCGGACTCCGACGGAAACGCCGACGCCGACGGCCACTCGGACTCCGACACCTACGCGCACGCCGACTCCGACGGCGACACCTAGCCCGACGCGGACGCCGACATTCACGCCCACGCCGACGCCGACCGCCACGCGTACGCCGACACCTACGCGTACGCCGACTCCGACGGCGACGCCGAGCCCGAC
>JAFEGM010000081.1:29463-30074 GCA_018240025.1 Verrucomicrobiota bacterium | reverse complement strand
CGAAGCGGAAGATGGAGCCGTAGATGTTCGGCTTCTTGAGGAAGACGCAGATGTCGTTGGAGAGATAGCGCGTCGGAAAGTTGTCGGTCCCGTCGATGACCAGGTCGTACTGCTCGACCAGCTCGCGCGCATTGGCCGCCGTGAAGAGCGCCTCGTGCAATTCGACCCGCACGTTCGGATTCACGTCCGCCAGCCGGTCGCGCGCCGAGTGCAGCTTCGAGCGGCCCACGTCCTTCGTCCCGTGCAGGATCTGGCGCTGCAGGTTGGAGAAATCGACCGTGTCCGCATCGACCAGCCCCAGCGTGCCCACGCCCGCCGCCGCGAGATAGAGCGCGATGGGCGAACCCAGTCCGCCCGTGCCGATGCAAAGCACGCGCGCCGCCTTCAGCTTCTTCTGCCCCGCCAGCGTCACCTCCGGCATGATGAGATGGCGCGAGTAGCGGGCGATTTCGTCGTGCGAGAAGTCGATGTCTTCGAGTCGGCTGGCGGGAATGAGCGGCGAGGCAGAGGCGTCCATGGCAAGGGCGGGCCTTTAGCGCGGGCCAGGCCGCCACGCGAGACACGAGCCGCGATATGACCCGAAACGCGGGAAGATTGGCCTGCGGCTTTGG
>JAFEGM010000081.1:0-29394 GCA_018240025.1 Verrucomicrobiota bacterium | reverse complement strand
CGAGGACGACGACGAGGACGAGCAGTGGCAGCCGCTGTCCCCAGCGGCTGGTCAGGGAGAGAATCCGCCTTCGGCCGTAGTCGCTCCGAAGAAGACGAGGACGAGCAGTGGCAGCCGCTGTCCCCAGCGGCTGGTCAGGGGAGAATCCGCCTCCGGCCGTAGTCGCTACGAAGAAGACGAGGACGACGACGAGGATGATCCCGCATCCCGAAAACAGCCGGAGGGGGGCCGCGACACGGCGCGCCGGTGAAGGTTAAATGATGTTCGGTATGGTCGTCGTTTGCACCCTTTGGATGCGATACCGGTAACCACGGGCGCGCAGTCCCTCCGCGATTTTCTCCGCGACAAAGTCGGCGATGGCCAGGTCGCCGGTCCCCTCGCGCACGTTCATGAAGATCACGATTTTCTCGGGATCCTCGGCCGCGACGACCACGTGCAACTCTGCCAGTCCACGGAATCGGTCCAGCGGGCGGCGCGGGCTGGTCAGATCGAAGACATGCCGCGAGAGGTAGCTGAAGGAAAAGCGTTCGTGCGGCGGATTGAGCAGTGGGGGCATACGCTGGAACCCGAGCGGCAGCAGCGCGGCGGCGACCGCTTCGGTCACCTCGCCCGGCTTCTTGCGTCCGAGGATGTGAAAGTCCGAAAGCACGATGGGCGTCGTGCAGCCGGAAAACCCCAGCGCCAAGACCAACCCAAGAGCCAGCGCAGAACAAATCCTTTGCATCGCTCCACCGTGTCCCGCGCATTGCTCGGCACAAGCTGTGTCGGATTTCCTCAGTTCATTCCACGATTCTGTTCCCCCGTCCTTCCCAAGCCGGCGGCAGCGCCCGCGGAGTCTACGAGTTTCGATCTGCGAGTTTCCTTCGAGGTTGCCTCTTTGGTCATGGAGGCTCGAGAGGCTACCTCGCTTCGCTCGGTCCGAACTTCCCCCCTCGTCCTCGTCGTCGTCCTCGTCCTCGTCCTCGCATCGACCAAGCCGCAGGCCAACCATCCCCTCGTCCTCGTCGTCGTCCTCGCATCGACCAAAGCCGCAGGCCAAACTTCCCCCCTCGTCCTCGTCGTCGTCCTCGTCCTCGTCCTCGCATCGACCAAGCCGCAGGCCAACCATCCCCTCGTCCTCGTCGTCGTCCTCGCATCGACCCAAAGCCGCAGGCCAAACTTCCCCCCTCGTCCTCGTCCTCGTCCTCGCATCGACCCAAAGCCGCAGGCCAAACTTCCCCCCTCGTCCTCGTCGTCGTCCTCGTCCTCGTCCTCGCATCGACCCAAAGCCGCAGGCCAATCTTCCCCCCTCGTCCTCGTCCTCGTCCTCGCATCGACCCAAAGCCGCAGGCCAAACTTCCCCCCTCGTCCTCGTCGTCGTCCTCGTCCTCGTCCTCGAACCGACCCAAAGCCGCAGGCCAATCTTCCCCCGCTGGACACCGCCTTCTCCCTCTCTATATCCGATCCCCCATGGAAACCCTGCACACTGATTCCGCCCCGAAAGCCATCGGACCCTACGCCCAAGCCATCGTCAGCGGCGGCTTCGTCTTCTGCGCCGGCCAGACGCCCATGGACGCCGAGACGATGGACCTCGTCCCCGGCCACATCGAGGAGCAGACGCAGAAGGTGCTGGAGAATCTCGAGGCCGTCCTGAAGGCCCGCGACCTCGACCGCACGGCCATCGTCAAGACCACCGTCTTCCTCAAGAACTTCGCCGACTTCCCCAAGATGAACGGCGTCTACGCCGCCTTCTTCGGCGAGCACCGCCCCGCCCGCAGCACCGTCGAAGTCTCGCGCCTGCCGAAGGACTGCCTGGTCGAGATCGAGTGCATCGCGGAAGCGAGGTAATTGCCCCGCCCCGGCGAGCGTCGCCCGACCAGACGATGCTCGACTCCCCTCTCTCCAAAATCGCGCTCGGGCTGCTCCTGCTCGGCGCGATTTTCGTTTCGTACGGCGGCGTCAATCTCTACCGCGAGTTCGGCGCCGAGGCCGAACCCACCGAACTCCCCGCCGCGGACCTACCGACCCGCGGCCTGCCTGCGAATCGCCACCTCCGCCTGCTCGGTGCCACGCCCGCCTACGACGATCTCGCCCGCTTCGAAGTCGGCGGCGGTCGCGGCTCACGCCCCTGGCAGGCCATCGCCGTCCCGCTGGCCCTCCCCTCGCCCCGCCCGACGGGCCGCGGCCAAGTCGTCGCCGTGGCCTGGCTGAAATCCGACCGCCTCCCCGCCTTCCGCGCCGCCGCCGACCAAGGCCGTGTGCAAGGCCTCCGCTTGCGCGACCATTTCGACCACCGCTCCCGCGCCCTCGACGCCCTCGCTCGGCGCTATCCCCGCCTGGAGCTCAATGCCGCCCCGGTGCTCGATTTCGACCGCCGCCCCGAAGACCCCGCCGGCTGGCTGCGCCTGCTCGCTTTGGGCGTCACGCTCTCCGTCCTCGGCGGCGCGGGATTGCGTTCGCGGCGGTAGGTCGCTCGCGCCCGCGCTGACTCCTTCCCTAGCGGCCGGGATCGGCGCGGCGTTCCCTGCAGCGAGCCAGCAGGGCGAGCAGGCGTTCCTCGAGCCAGAGGCGGACGCGTGGGAACAGGAGACCTACAGTGGCAGAAAAAATCCACTTCACCCAGGGGGGCTCCGATGCAGGCGCCGACGGAGCGCTCGGCAGCAACGCGACGAGGAGCAAACTGACCGCGATCGCCAGGACGAGGCAAACGGCACTGGCAGAAGCGCTGACCAGCAGGTGGAAGCCCAAGAATGCGAGCTGCCTTTGTTCGGCCAGGCCCGGCCGACCTTCGGGTCGAAGGAAGGACAACCCCGCCAAGGCGGCCACGTTGAAGGCGATCCCGAGGAGGATGAGCCCGCCGACCGGGACCGCATCCTGTGCCCAGAAGAAGAGCGCGAGCAGCGGGACCCAGATGGCCGCGATGGTCACCCAAAACGACTCGGCGGGCGGGTCGGGATTGCGGTAGAGGGCCATGCGGAGCGCATTTCACCCGCGGCGGACGAGGCTGGCAATGCGAGAATGCCGGCAAACGGTGCTCGCGTCGAGGCCGGGCAAGAACCTCCAGCGCGAGAGCGAGCTGGAAATGGTCTCACACCAAGATACCAAGGCACGAAGAGAAGAAGAGGCTCAGGTCCAGAGGGAGGGCGTCAGTCGTGTGCGAGCGTTGGATTCCTCGTCCCTTTGGGAATTTGGCCCATTTTGGAAATTTGGTATCTCCGCCTCCCCGCCGCCGCGCTCAGAGGCTTCGCGCGACTTTCTCGGCCACCATTTTTCCGCTCAGCACGACCAGCGGGAGGCCGCCGCCGGGATGGGTGGAGCCGCCGACGAAGTAGAAATTCTTCACCCCCCTCGCCTGCAGGGGCGGACGGCGGAAGGCGCTCATGGTGCTGTGGCTGGCGAAGCCGTAAAGGGCGCCGCCGAGGGCGCCGTAGCGAGTGACGAAATCGGGCGGCGTGAAATGCTCGCGCACGCGGACGGCGGCGCGCAGGCCGGCGAGGCCGAAGCGGGTCTCGAGGCGGTCGAGGATGCGGTCGCCGTAGGATTGGGCCAGCGCGGGCCAATCGAGCGGATGGGCGGGGTCGACGGGCGGGGCATTGACCAGCACGAACCAGTTCTCGCAGCCGGCGGGGGCGCGGGAGGGATCGGACTTGCTGTGGATGCAGACGTAGATGGTCGGCTCGCTGGCGGGGTCCCTGGCCTCGAACATCTCGCGGAACTCGCGCGGGTAGTCGTCGGAGAAGAAGATGTTGTGGTGGTCCAGCTGAGGGAATTCGCGGGCCACGCCGAGATACATGACGAATCCTGAGATGGAGAGCGGCTGGCGCTCGAGGTGCGAGCGGCGGAAGGCGTCGCCGAGGGCGGGCGGGAGGAATCGCGGGAGGGCGGCGAGGACGTCCTGATTGCAGACGACGGAAGAGAAGGAAGAAGGAGGATGGGGGGTGGGAAAGGAAGAAGGAGGAAGGAGGAAGGAAGAAGGNNGGGAGTGGGAGTGGGAGTGGGATTCGGTGGTCAGTTCCCAGCCGGTGGTGGTCGGGCGGGCGGAGGTGACTTCGGTGTTCAGGCGGACGTCGACACCGAGCTTCTCGGCCAGGCGGAGGGCGGCTTGGGCGATCTGGTAAAGGCCGCCGCGGACGTACCAGCCGCCGAACTTGGCCTGGACGTAGGGGATGATGTTGAAGGCCGACGGCGTGATGTAGGGCGAGGAGCCGTTGTAGGTGGCGAAGCGGTTGAAGAGCTGGCGCAGGTGGGGGTCGCGCGGGAAGTAGCGCTCGGTGGTCTGCGCCATGGTGCGCAGGCTGGCGATCTTCGGTAGGTGGCGCAGCTTGGGCAGGAACGCGGGGTGGAGCTGACGCCACCATTCCTCCAGCGGATGATGCAAAAAGGCGTCGGCCGAGATGTCGTAGAGCCCGGCCGCGTAACGCAGGAAGCGCGCGACCTCGGGGCGTTCCCAAAACGCGGCGTCCTCGTCGATGACGGTGCCGTCGGTCCAGCGGTAGCGGCAGGTCGAGCGCAGCGGGACGAGCTCGAGATGGTCGTCGAGCCTCTCCCCCAGCTCCGCGAACCACTCGCGGAATACGTAGGGCATGGTCAGGAGCGACGGCCCCATGTCCCAGGAATAACCGTCGCGCTCGAGCCAGTTGAGCTTGCCGCCGACGCCCGGATTGCGCTCGAACAGGGTGACCTGCGCGCCCCGCCGGGCCAGCCGCGTGGCCGCGCTGAGCCCGCCGAGGCCGGCTCCGATGATGGCGATGCGTGGGGACATGGGCGCCAACGTCTCTCCGCGGGCGTCGGGTGACAAGACGGGGGGCTGCGGTGACGGGGTGACGGGGTGANNGGAGGGGGGGGGGGGGTTGTGGGGGGGGTGGGGGGGGGGGGGAGGGAGGTGTGGAGGGAGTTGGGGGGGGGGGGGGGGGGTGGGAGGGGGATTGCGGAAGGTGGGGCAGGGTGGGGGGGGGGGGGGGGGGGGTGGGGTGATGGGGCGTGGGGAGGATGGGGTGATGGGGTGAGGGGATGATGGGGTGATGGGGTGATGGGATGATGGGGTGATGGGGTGACGTGGATTCCTTTAACTTTCCCTTCGCGCCTTCGCGGCTTCGCGTGAGCCCCCTCCGCCCCCTCCGCCCCCGGGGCGCGCGTCCGCCTCGCCTTCCACGGCAGCAAGCTGCCTGAGGGACAGCGGCAGCAAGCTGCGCGCACTCCACGGCGTTTGGCGCGCGTTCGCGGCCATTGCGCTTTGCGGAGCGGCCGCACTCGGAGCGTGCGGACTACTTCCGCGCCTGTGGCCAGCTCGGGGCAGCGCCTCTGCTTGCACCGCGGCTATGGAACTTATAGCCTGCGCGCCGCTGCATCGCCGCATGTCTGTCCGCTTCCAACACTACGAGGTTCCCCAGCGGCCGGACGGCACGCCCTGGGAGCTGGGGCGTGGCGCGATGGGTGTGACCTACAAGGCGTTCGACACGAACCTGCGCAGCCCGGCGGCACTCAAGGTCATCAACCCGCAGTTCCTGCAGGACGAGCGGGCGCGGCAGCGGTTTCTGCGCGAGGCGCGGGCGGCGGCCCAGCTGCGGCATCCGAACGTGGCCACGATCTACCACCTCGGCCACGAAGGGGTGGAAAACTACTTCTATGCGATGGAGCTGATCGAAGGGGAAACCTTCGAGCAGCTGATCGTGCGCGAGGGTCCGCTGGCGCCGGCGCTGGCGCTGGAGCTGACGCTCCAGGTCACCCGCGCGCTGATCGCCGCGCATGCGGTCGGGCTCATCCACCGGGACATCAAGCCTTCGAACCTCATGATCATGCGCCACCACGGCGAGATCCTGGTCAAGGTGATCGACTTCGGCCTGGCCAAGGCGGTGGAGAAGGAGCTGGAGCCGGTCGACGGCAGCGCGCTGGGCAATGCGCTGACGCGCACGTCGGGCGGCGGCTTCCTCGGCACGCCGTATTACGCCAGCCCCGAGCAGCTCGAGGGGCTGCCGGTCGACACGCGCTCGGACATCTACTCGCTCGGCGTCACGCTTTGGTTCCTGCTCAGCGGCAAGCCGCCCTTCCACGCCACTTCGATGGCGCGGGTGATCAGCGAGCATCTGGGCAAGCCGCCGCCGTTCGAGGTCCTGCCGCCGCTGCCGGAAAAGGTGACGAAATTGCTCCGCCGCATGCTGCACAAGGAAGCGCACGAGCGGCAGCAGACGCCGGTGGAATTGCGCGACGAGATTCTGGCCTGCCTGCGCGCGCTGCCCTCGGCCGACGAAGCGGCGGAGGACCTCGCCTCGACCCTCCCGATGCCGGCGGAGGAGAAGCCTGCCTCGCCCGAGTTCGACGGCTCGCAGACCGATCTGGCCACGACTTGCGAGGTCGGCACGCTGGCCGTCGGCACGGTGCTCGGCGGCGGGCTGCGGCTCGATCAGCGCCTCGGCACGAACACCTTCGTGGCGGCCGATCCGGCGGGCCAGGATTGGATCGTGCGGCTCATTCCGCGCAATCTGATCGAGGGCCTCCGCCCGCGGCTCGCGGGCTGGCAGGCAGCCGCGCGCAAGGACCCGGCGCTGCTCTATCCGCAGTCGATGGGCGTGGCGCCCGACGGCAGCGGCTACGTCGTGCTGGAGGGCGTCAATGGCGGCACGCTGCTGGACGTCATGCGGGAGCAGGGCGCGCTCAGCCTGGGCGAGGCGCTCGATGTGCTGGAGCCGCTGGCCGCCGCGCACACGGCGCTGCGGGCCGAGGGTTGGGAAGGCGTGCATCTCGACCCGGCGCACATCCGCATGCCTGAGCCCACGCCCGAAGGCACGCCGGGCGGACCGCCGCGCGTGTTGCCGGCCGATCTCTTCGAAGCGGTGGAGCACGACGTCGACGAGACCGTGCTCTCCGAAAGCGCCGCCGCGGGCGTCCCTTCGCTCGTTTCCGGGGCCGATCCGCGCAGCTTCGGACGCCTGCTTTGCGAACTGCTCGGCGGGCCCACGCGCAATTGGCTGGAGCCGAATGCCTCACGCTACACGCCGCTTTCCTCGCTGAACGAATCCGGCAACGTGGCCCTCCGCCGCTGCCTGTGCGCGCCGAAGGACGAAGGCGGCGGTTATCTCAATCCGTCGGACTTCGTGACCGACCTGCGCAAAAGCGTGGTCGGCACCGCCCTGGCCCATGCGCCCAAGCGGGCGCTCGGCTCGGGCACGAGCTTTTCCGGCGCGTTGCCGAAATCGGAGCCTGCGGTCGGAGCCGGCGAGGATGCACCCGCGGGTTCGTCGAGGTTCCCGCTGCTGGGCCTCGCCGCGGCGGCCGCCGCGATCCTGCTGGCCCTGTTTTTCTGGCCGCGAGGGGGGCCCGAGAAGAATGCGACCGGCTCCGCCGCACGCCAGCGGCCGACGGTCGCGCCGAAGCTCGAAGCGATGCCGCTGGTGGTCGGCCAGCCCTGGACCAATTCGCTCGGCATGAAATTCGTCCCGAGCGAGAACGGCACCGCCCACGCCGCCATCTGGCCGGTGCGGCTGCGCGATTTCACCGCGTTCTTCGAAGCCACGAAGTATGACGCCATCGGCGGCATGTTCGCGGTCAACGATCTCGGCACGCGCGGTCCGAACGCCCGCCGCAGCTGGAAGGATCCGGGCTTCGAGCAGACGCCCGAGCATCCGGTGGTGGGGGTCAATGCGACCGACGCCGAAGCCTTCTGCGCGTGGCTGACGAAGAAAGAGCGCGAGGCCGGCCTGTTGCCGGTGGGACGGCGGTATCGACTCCCCACCGACGCGGAGTGGAATGCGTTCGTCGGTTACACCGAGACCGCCGCAGCCGACGCCACGCCCGAGCAGCGCGGCAAGAGCGCGCCCAACACGTTCTCGTGGGGCACGGCCTGGCCGCCGCCGCCCGATGTCGCCAATCTGGCCGGGTCGGAGGCGAAGCTGCCACCCGACAGCACGCTGGTGGGCTACCGCGATCGCTTCGAACGGACCGCGCCGGTGGGCAGCTTCCAGCCCAGCGCGAGCGGACTCTACGATCTGACCGGCAACGTCTGGCAGTGGAGCAGCGACCGTTACAATGCGGAGTCCAATTGGCGGGTGCTCCGCGGGGGCTCCTGGCTGACCTCCGATGCGCAGCTGCTGCGGATCGGCGCGCGCCACGGCCTGAGTCCCAGCTTTCGCCATGACGACGTCGGCTTTCGTTGCGTCATCGCGACCGACCCCTGAAGATCGCTCCCATGCGCTCGGTCCTGAGCTTCAACGTCTTCTTCGTCCAGATCATGCTGGTCGCGCTCGGCGTGACCGGGTTCGTGGTGCGCCAGCAGCTGCAGCGCAACGCGCAGGACGAGGTGCTGCAGAACGCGCGGGTGATGATGGAAACGACGACGGCGGCGCGTTCCTACACCACCAAGCAAATCGCGCCGCTGCTCGAGCATGAGCGGTATCGGTTCGACCGCGTGAGCAGCGAACTGCAGCAGACCATCGACCGGCATCTCCCCGCGGCCTTCCAGGCGGCCGGCGAGCGTCTGACCGACCCGGCGCAGAAGGAGGCGGTGGCGGTGGCGCAGAAGATCGTGGTCGAGAGCGTCAAGCAGCGGCCGCGCGAGATCCCCGAGGCGGAGTTCCATCCGCAGTCGGTGCCGGCCTATTCGGCGACCGAGATCTTCAATTACTTCCGCGGGCAATACCCCGATTACACCTACAAGGAAGCCACGCTGAATCCGACCAATCCGCGCGACCGCACCGTCGACTGGGAGGCGGACATCGTGAACAAATTTCGCGCCCAACCCGACCTGACCGAGCTCTACGGCAGTCGACAGGGCGAAGGCGGCAAGATGATGTACATCGGGAAGCCGTTGAAGATCACCAACGCGAGCTGCCTGGTCTGCCACAGCACGCCGGACCGCGCGCCGCCGGAGATGATCAAGATTTACGGCTCCTCCAACGGATTCGGCTGGCAGATGAACGAGATCGTGGGCGCGCAGATCGTGAGCGTGCCGGCGGCGCTGCCGATGTCGATCGCCGACCGCGCCTTCACCCGCATCCTCCTCTGGATGGGCGGCATCTTCGTGCTGGTCGTGCTGCTGACGAATTTCGCGCTCTTCGGCGTGAAGCGGGTGCGCACGGCCGCGGCCGCGCGCCGGGCCGAGCAGACGCTGTGAGCGGATTTGGCGGGTCGCGAGAGTCACCGGCCTTGACCGCAGCAGCGGGGAGCCGATGGACGCTGCCATGAGATTGGCGGCGTTGTTTGGCGGGCTGTTGGCGCTTTTTGGCAGCGGAATCGGCGAGGCTGGCGAAGCGGCCTGGAACGATGCGGGGACCGAGTTCGCGGTCGTGACCGGCGAGCAGGGGCTGGCCATCGGAGCGGGTCCCGGGCGCACGCGCGAGGTGAAGTTGCCGGCCGAGCTCGCGGGCCGCGTGCTGGCCGTCGGTGCGACCAAGGCCGACGGCTGGATTGCGCTCACGTCCGACGCCCTCTGGCGCAAATCGCCCGCCGCGGCGGCCTTCGAGCGCTGGGTGGAGGCGGGGCCCGACCTCGCCTGGCAGGATCTGGCCGTCGATCCCGCCAGCGGTAACGTGCTGCTCACCGGCGAAGTCGGACGCGAGAGCGGCGAGAAGCTCCACGCCTTGCGTCTGTACGTGCGGAAGCTCGGCCGGGTGCAGCGCGTTTTTTCGCGGCGGGTTGGAGAGTTGGATGGCCCGTCGTTCGCGCCCGACGGCACGCTTTGCTTCGGCGCCCGCGGCGATCTCTGGCAGGGTCGGCTGGTCGCGCCCGAGGCCGCCTCCGACGAAGAGGGCGCGTGGAGCCTCGAGGCCGCCCGCTGGGTCCCGCTGGCCTATCTCGAAACCGCCAACGCGACGCCCTCCAGCTACGGAGTCCGCGCCACGGCCGTGACGGCAGCGATGGCCTACGTGCACCTCTACCGCCTCGGCGGAAGCGGCTTCGGCTGGGTGGTGCGACTGCCCCGCGCCAAGTGGTCGCCCGACGCGGCTGCGGAAGACGGCCCGCTGGCGCACTGGCGCCAGACCGCGGAGGCCTTGCGGCGCGTGGAAATGCTCGGCGCGCAGGGTCGCCCCGCGCAATTGGCGGCGGCCCGCGATGGCAAGGTGGGGTTCCTGCTGGACGATGGACCGAAGGTCGTGGCGCCGAAGAAGTAAGCGCGTGGCGGCTTCGGGCGGTGGCGGAGCTCTAAAGCGAAGAGCTGCGCGGCCGGGGCTCCGGAGCGGCGGCGGACTCGATGAGACAATGGCGGACGCCTATGAGCGGCGCGCGCGAAGGCTGCATCGGACCCGCAGGCTGGCTCTTCCTCTGCTCGGCGGCAGCAAGCTGCCTGAGAGACGGCGGCAGCAAGCTGCGCGCAGTCCACGGCGTCTCCTCCGCCCCTGCTCCTCCGCTCCTCCGCTCTCTCCCCGCTTGCCCTTCCGGCGCGGCGTGGGAGGCTGCGGAATGAGTCTTCGCTGCATTCTCCTTTCTTTGGCGTTCACAGGCTCCCTGCTGGCGGAGGCGCTGACGGTCGAGCGGGTCGCGGCGGATCCGCGGCTCTGGCCGAAGCAGGTCATCACGAAGGCGCCGGCGAATATCACCGTGCTCGTCAACGGGCAGCCCTCCGGGACGATGCAGCTGCCCGCGGGGCAGATCGCGCGGCTGGTGCGGGTCGAGGGCTCGATCGTCCATCTCGAGATCAATCGCTCGCCGTTCACGCTGCCGGCCTCCGAAACGGACCTGCTGGCCGGCGCGGCCACGCAGCTCGCCCGCCTGCAGCAACCGGCTCCGGCTGCATCGAACCTTCCCCCGCGGCCTGCAGCGACCACAGCGCCCGCCGCCCCGGCGCCGGGCCAGAAGGTCGTGCCTTTCGGCGCGAAGGAAGGTCCCGGCACCGCGCAGAACACGCTCGGCGCCTCGCTGAAGAACGATCTCGTCAGCTTCAAGAACAACGCGGTCACCTTCCAGAAAGGCGATGATCTGGCCGGGAAACGCTACGTCGCGTTGTATTTCTCGGCCCATTGGTGCGGGCCCTGCCGGCAGTTCACGCCCAAGCTGGTGCAGTGGTACCAGCAGCATCGCGACAAAGCCGATCAGTTCGAGATCGTCTTCGTCAGCAGCGACACGTCGGCGGCGATGCAGTCGCAGTACATGAAGGAGGACAAGATGCCCTGGCCCGCGGTCGACTGGGGCCGCACCGGCACGACCAAGCGGCTGAAGGATCAATACGGCGGCAAGGGCATCCCCTGCCTCGTGATCGTCGACGAGGCCGGGCAGGTCGTCTCGCACAGCTACGTCAATGGCCAGTTCGTCGGCCCGCAGAAGGTGCTGCAGGATCTCGAAAAACTGCTGACCAAGAAGAGCTGAGCTCGTCGGCGGTTCAGGTCCGCAGGGCGTTCATCGGGTCGACCCGGGTGGCGCGATGCGCCGGCAGCCAGCAGGCCAGCAGGGCCACCAGCGCGAGGAGCGCGGCCACGGCGAGATAGGTCACCGGATCGGTGCCGCCGATGCCGTAGAGCAGATTGCCGAGCAGGCGGCTAGCGAAGAAGGCGATGACGAGGCCGACCGCGAGGCCGATCAAGGTGAGCGTCATGCCTTCGCGCACCACCAGCTTGCGCACCGCGGCGGCGTCGGCGCCGAGCGCCATGCGGATGCCGATCTCGTTGGTCCGCTGCGAGACGGAATAGGCCAGCACGCTATAGATGCCGAGCGAGGCGAGCAGGAGCGCCACGCCCGCGAAGCCGCCCAGCGCCTGCATGGCGACCGAACGGGTGGCGATGCTCTGGCGCATCATCTCGGCCATCGTCTGCACCGGATTGGTCGGCACCTGCGGATCGATCGTCGCGAGCGCCTGCTTGAACGCATTCGCCACCGCCAGCCCGCGCAGTTCGGTGCGGACGACGAAAGCGAGGTTGTTTTCGCCCACCTGCGAGGCCGGGATGTAGAACTCCTCGCGCGGCGCGGTCGCCAGGTCCTGAGAGCGGATGTCCTCGACCAGGCCTACGATCTCGCGGTGGGTGCTGGCGATGCCCAGCACGAGCGTGCGCCCGATCGGATCGACGTCGCCGAAGAAGCGCTTCGCCGCCGTGCGGGTGATCAGGCAGACCGGCGTGGCCTCGGGGCCGTCGCGCTCGGTGAACTCGCGTCCCCGCAGGATCGGCACGCCGAGCGCCGCGATGTACCCCGGCGTGATGGGCCGGCGCAGGGCCAGCGGCCGCTCGCCCGGCGCGGGCATCGGCTTGGTGGGATCGGCCACCGGCGTGAACGAGTTGTTCCCGTCGAACGGCACGCCGCCCGAGCCGCCCGCGGCGCGCACGCCCGGCTGGGCGCGCAAGGCCTCGAGGAAGCGCTGGGTGAAGGTGGCCTGCGCGTTGCGATCGGGGTAGCGCGCCAGCGGCATGCTCACGCCCATGACATGCAGGTTCTCGACCGGGAAGCCCGGATTCACCTGGCTCAGGCGGAGGAAGCTGTTGAGCAGCAGGGCCGCGCCGACCAGCAGGACGAGCGAAACCGCCACTTCCGCCACCAGCAGACCCGCGCGAATGCGGCCCTGGCTGGCGCTGCCGCTGGAGCCCCGCGAAGTCTCGTTCAGCGCCGCCAGCGCCGAGCCCCGCGCCAGCTGCCAGGCCGGCACCAGGCCGAGCGCGGCGCCCGTCAGCACGGCCAGCCCGACGGCCGCGAGCAGCACGGGCAGATTGATCGAAATCTCCAGCGCGGCCGGGAGAATGTCCGCGCCCCACGCCTGGATGGCACTCAGGCACAGCCGCGCCACCAGCAGCCCCAGCGCGGCTCCGGCCAGCGCCAGCAGGATGCCCTCGCCCGCGAAGCGTAGGATGATCGCGCTCCGCGGCGCGCCGAGCGCGAGGCGGACGGCGTTCTCCTTCTGCCGCGCGTTGTGCCGGGCGAGCATGAGATTGGCCACGTTGGCGCAGGCCACCAAGAGCACGCTGCCCACGGCGGCGGCCAGCAGCAGGACCATCGGCCGAATATCCCGGACGAGATTTTGGTGGAAAGGATAGGCGGTGAGCTTGGTCTTGGCATCGACCCGCTCCGGCCCGCGGGCGAGGTAGCGCGGCGCGACGACCGCGAGGTCATTCGTCACCTGAGTGGTCGTGGCGCCGGGGGCGAGTCGGCCGACCACCCGCAGATAGCCCGAGGCGCGCTCGATCTGCTCCGGCGTCATGTAGCTGACCTCGCGTACGCGCGGCACCCAGACATTGCTCTGCGCGAACGGGAAGCTGAGCGGCGGCATTACGCCGATGACGGTGTGCGGCACGCCGTTGAGCGTGAGGTTGGCGCCAAGCACGTTGCGATCGGACTGGAAGCGCTTGACCCACCAGGCGTGGCTGAGCAGGACCACATTCGGTCCGCCCGGTTTCTCCTCCTCGGCGGCAAAGGTCCGGCCGAAGAGCGGCTTCACGCCGAGGACCTCGAAGAATCCGCCCGAGGCGCGCGCGCCGCCGATCTGTTCGGGGTCGCCCCGGCCGATCACGCTGAAGCCGTCGTTCGCGACCGCCGCCACGCCCTGGAGCGAAGGCGGACGATTCTCCTGCACGTGCTCGAACTTCACCGCGGAGGGATTGGCCTGCTCGAGGCCGGCCTCGGGGAACTCGTTCCAGATGGTGACGAGACGGTCGGGCTCGTGGAAGCCGAGCGGCTTGAGGAAGACGCCGTAGACGACCGAGAAGAGCGCCGCATTGGCACCGATGCCGAGGGCGAGGGTCAGCACGGCCACGATCGTGAAGCCGGGCGTGCGGAGGAGCGAGCGGACGAGTGAGCGCATGGGGAGAGCGTGGGGATCTACTGACCGCGGAGGGCTTCAGCCGGATCGGTGCGGGAAGCCCGCAGGCCGGGCAGGAGAGAAGCAATGAGGCCGGCCGCGCCCAGCGCCACGACCGTGGCGACGAACGAGAGCGGATCGAGCGCGCGCACGCCGTAGAGCTGGGCCGCGAGCAGTTGCGCTCCGCCGGCCGCGAGGGCGATCCCGAGCGCGAGACCGAAGGCCAGCTGCCAGGCGCCCTGGCGGACGATGAGTTTGACGAGATCGCGCGCCGTGGCTCCCAGAGCGAGGCGGAGGCCCATCTCCTGGCGGCGCTGAGCGACGCCGTAGCTCATCACTCCGTAGAGCCCGACCATCGCGAGCAGGAAGGCCGCGCCACCGAACACGCCGAAGAGTCCGGCGAAGAGCTTCCGCGTGAACATCGCCTCCAACAGCATCTGGCGGAACGGCATGGCGTAATAGAGTGGCACCTGCGCGTGCTGGGCCCGCAGCGCCGCGCGGATGACCGGAGCGAGCGCAGCCTCCTCCACCCCCCGTGCCCGGACGAAGAAGGTCACCCGCTGGAGCTCGGGGAGCTGGAGGTAGGAAACGTAGATCTGCGGCTGGGGACTGATCTCGAAGCGGCCTTGCATCGTGTCGGCCACCACGCCCACCACGGTGACCCAGCGCTCGCTCGCGCCGCTGCCGAGCCGGACCCGCCGGCCGAGCGCGCTTTGGCCCGGCCAGTGGCGCTCGACGAACGAGCGGCTGACCAGCGCCACCGCGGGCGCGCCGGCGCGATCGGAGTCCGCCAGGCCGCGGCCCTCGAACAGCGCCACCTGCAGCGCTGGCAGGAAGCCGGACGAGACCTCGCGTACGACGGCCACCGGGCCGCGCGTGTTCGGCGCCGGCGCCGGCGCGCCGTCGAGGGCGATCGCCTGCGGCACGTGCCAGACCGGCTGCGAGGTGCAGAGGCCCACTTCGGCCACTTCCGGCCGCGCCCGCAAATCGGCCAGGGCCCGCTCGTAGAACGCGGCGCGCGCTTCGTTGCTCGGGTAATCGCGCGGCGGCAGGCCGATCCGGCCGGTGAAGACACCCTCCGGCTGGAAGCCGAGCGGCGCGCTCTGCATCTTCAGCACGGAGCGGATCATCAGCGCCGACACCACCAGCAGGGCACACGAGAACGCGATCTGGCCCACGACCATCGCCCGGGTGAGGCGGCTGACCCGCGCGCTGGTCGCGCCGCGGGAGCCATCGTTGAGAACCGCATTGAGTTCCGGGCGCGAGAGCCGCCAGGCAGGAATCAGGCCCGCGAGGAGACACGACGCGACGGCCAGTCCGCCGGTGTAGGCGAGCGCGCGGGCATCGAGCCCGAACTGCATCCAGTACGGCGCGGCGGCGTGCACGATGGCCTGCTGAAATCCGAGCATGCAGAGCTGCGCCACGCCCCAACCCGCCAGCGCCCCGGCGACGGCGAGCACGGCCGCCTCGCCCAGCAGCAGGCGCACGAGCTGCCCGCGGCCCGCGCCGAGCGCGCTGCGCACGGCCAGCTCGCGGCTGCGTACGACCGCGCGGGCGAGCAGTAGATTGGCCACGTTCACGCAGGCGATGAGGAGGACAAAGCAGACCGCGCCGAGCATGACCCAGAGGATGCTGGGATCATCGTCGTAGGACTTCGACAGCGGCCGCAGACGCACGGTCCAGGGATCCTTCACTCCCGGCTGCTCGCGCTGCAGTTGCGGGATCAAGGCGGCCAGCTCCGCGCGGGCCTGTTCGAGCGTCACCCCGGGCTTGAGCCGGCCGATCACGTTGTGCAGCCGATCCTCCGCCGGGCTCTTGAGAAAGGCTCCCCGGGGCGACAGCCAGCATTCCTGCGAATGCGGAAAGCGGAACCCCGCCGCGGCCACGCCGATGACCGTGCACGCTTCGTCGTCGATCCGAATCTGCCGGCCGAGAATGCCTGGATCGCTCTGGTAGCGGTTCTTCCAAAGCGCGTGGCTCAGCACCACCACCGCCGGCGCGCCCGGCGCGTCCTCGGCCGGCGTGTGCCAGCGGCCGAAGGCGAGCGGCGCTTCGAGGATGGCCAGACCGGGCGCGGTGATGTAGGTGCCGGTGATGCGCTCGGGATCGCCGTTCGCATCGCTGAAGGTGAAGGAGCGATCCGCATAGGTGGCCAGCGCCGAGAACGACGTCAGCCGCTGCTGCAGCGCCCGGAAGGTCGGCTCGGAGAGATCGTCGCCGTCGTCGTGCAGGCCGATCCGCAGCACGCGCTCCTCTTCGCGCATCGGCATCCCACGCAGCAGCGTGGTGTCGATGATGGAGAACATGGCGGTGTTGATCCCGATGCCCAGCGCGAGCGTCAGGATCGCCATGGTGCAAAGGAAGGGACTGCGCCCCAGCGAGCGCAGGGATTGGCGAAGGTCGGTGAACATTTGGGAGTGGGACGCGCCCCGCGCGCGCTGGCGCCGCTGAACGCAGACGATGTGCCAGCGTTCGAAAGTCACGGCGCCACAGTGTCGCCGCCGCCCTCCGGTGGGCGCCGCTTCCCCAGTTTTGGCATGCTCTCGTCCCACCGCCGGGAAAGGCCGGGCTTGAAGACCGGGAGACTGGAGACTGGAGACTGGAGACGGGAGACGGGAGACGGGAGGTGGAAACGCGGCCGATGGAGTTCTCGATCCACCTTCAAAGCGGGTGGACGGGTCGGGAGGCGCGGGGACGGCGGCAAGAACTCATTGTCTGCGCGCGACCCGCGTGCGAATCTCCGGCCTCATGGCTGCCCTGCCGCGCCAAGTCGTTTCCCTGCTCGTCGCGCTCGCGATCTGCTCGGCGACGGGCACGCACTGGCTGGTGCTGCAAAGCGTCGCCTGGGCCGGGATGATCGTGTCCTACGCGCAGGATCGGCCGCTCGACGAAGCGATCTCCGATACCTTCGACGGGGCTCACCCCTGCGCGCTGTGCGAGGCCATCTCGACCGAGAAGCAGAAGGATGCGGAGCAAAAGGGCGAGTCGACGCCGGGAGCGTCGGCCAAGAAGCTGGTCTTCGCGCTGCACGCCGTGGTCGGAGAGCCCGCGCCGTTCTGCCGCGCGTGGGCCTGGACCGAACTCGCCCAGGTGGCCGCGGCCCGCAGCGAAAAGCCGTTGCTGCCGCCGCCCCGGATGGCCTGAGCCCCGGGCGCCCCGCGCCCGATTGCTCCGCCCTCGTCCTGCGAGGGTCCCCGAACGCCGCTCCTGAGCCGAGCGCGCGCTCGCTTCCATCCATCTGGATCGCGGCCGTACGCCGCGGTCCGACTCCCCTGTTTCTATGCCCCGCCGTTTTCTGCGGCCGGAGTCCGGGCTCACCCTGATCGAGCTCCTGGTCACTCTGGCCATCGTCGGCCTCATCGCCGCCTTCACCACTGCCGCCGTCAACGTCGCCGGCGAAAAGCGCAAGTCCGTCCAATGCCTCAACCAGTTGCGGCAACTGGGCGTCGCCTCGCTGCTCTACGCCGCCGACAACGACATGACGCTGCCGGCCAGCGCCCATCAGCGCAGCCTCGGGCTGCAATCCTGGACGCTCGCGCTGCAGAACTACGCCGGAGGCAAGGTCGTCTTCCGTTGCCCTTGCGACGAAGACAAGACCCGAGCCTACACCTACGTCATCAATGACTTCCTGACGCCCGCTCCGGCCGGCGCTCCCGACCTCGACTTCAGCCGCCTCGCGTCGCTGGAGCGCGCCGGGGAGACCGTCCTGTTCGCGGAGGCGTCCAAGACCTACAAAAACACGGATCATTTCCACTTCTCCGATTACCGCGGCCAGCCCGTGTCCGCCGACGCCTTCCTCAGCCAGGTGGGCACCGAACGACATCGCGGCTCCGCCAACTACCTCTTCGCCGACGGCCGCGTGGAAAGCCTGACGTGGAAGCGCGTACAAGCCCGCCTCCGCGATCCCCAGGACCGGTTCGTCGACCCCACTCGCGGCCAGACGCCGTGAGTTTTTGCCCTTCACCACACCCGCGGGGCCAGCTCCCCGCAACTCTGTAAGATATATGTCCAACGTTTCTCGTTTCTGCACCATCCTCGGTGCGCTCGCCCTCGGAGGCGCCGCCACCACCACCGCCCGCGCCGGCCATGTCTATGGCGGCGTCATCGACACCAACGGCACGCCCGGTCTGCAGGCCGGCGACGCGCTCGCCTTCGTCGTGAACAGCGGCGCGACGATCGGCCAACCGATCGCCAACCTGCCCACGCAGAACGCCACGCTCGCCGCCGCCGGCGGATTCGCCGGGCTCTACTTGACCAACGGCATCACCTTCACCGCAGTCAGCAACGGTCTCAGCATTTCCGACCCGCTGACCAACACCTACCGCCCGGCGCATCCGTCGGCCGCCGGCTCGGGTTCGCTGCTGCAGGTGCAGGTGCTCTCGGTCACCGGTCCGGCTGGCGCGACCTACAGCTTCTGGGACGAAGCCACCAGCACCACAGTCCCAGCCATCACCTTCACCATCGGCACCGGGATCACGTCCGGCACCGCCTTGTTCAACCTGACCGACCTCTCCCTGCTGGTCGGCTCGGGCGTGAACGGCACGGCGCCGACCGGGGTCAACAACCCGCCGGTCGATCCCTACGGGCACATGCACGGCCGCAACGTGACCTTCGATCAGCCGGGCAACTACACGGTCACCTACATCGTCCACGACGCGAACGGCATCTACGCCGACAGCGCGCCCTTCGTGGTCGGCTACACCACGGTGGTCCCCGAGCCCGCCACCGGGGTGGCGCTGGCCAGCCTGGCGGCCCTCGGTCTCTGGCGCGCGCGTCGCCGTCGGGCCTGATCCAACTCGCACCTGCGGCGGCGCGCTGCGCCGCCGCAGGTTTTTCTTTTTCCCTCGCCTTCGCCGCCTTCCATGCGCTTTTCATTCTTCGCTCTGCTGCTGGTCGGAGCGTCCGTCTGCTCCGCCCACGACCACCTCGCCCTCGGCGTGGCCGATCTGAACAACAATGGCCAGCCCGACCCCGGCGAGCCGCTGCAGATCCTGGACGCCGGGCTCGTCATCCGGCCCGAATACCACCTGCTGCCGGTCAACACCGGCCAGCGCTACGGCGGCTACTACGCCCTCGGCGAGTCGCCGCGCACGCTCTTCCCCAACGACTACTTCACGCTCATCGCGCTCTCCGATGGCCAGGCGGAAATCGCGGAGCCCGGTCACGCCGCCACCGGCGCGTACCTCTGGGCCCGGATCAGCAGCGTGAAGGGGCCGGACGGCGCGCGACTCGGCTTCTGGGATCAGAACCGCGCCTTCTTCTTCACCACGCCGACGGTCTCGTTTCTCACCAACCAGCCGCCGGCGGCCTACAACTACGAGTTCGTGCTGAGCGAGCCGCTCAGTTTACCGGTCGGGCCTGACGAGGATCCGTACGGCCACATTCACAACCGCGGCTTCACGGTCGACAAACCCGGCGTTTACGAGATCGGCTTCACCTTCTACGACCGCAGCACCAACGGCCCCGGCGGCGGCCCGATCCACCCGCCCAGCGCGGAATACAAGCTGCGCTTCGTGGCCAGCATTCCCGACCTGGGGATGTCGCGCAACGCCGCCAACGGCGCGGTCACGCTTAGCTGGGCCTCGCAGAGCGGGGTCAACTACCGCATCGATGTCTCGCCCGACCTGGCGAACTGGGCGCCGCTGACCGGCACGCTCCTCGCCGGCACCGGCGCGACCCTCACCACGACCGACGCCCCGCCCAACGGCACGGCGAAGCGCTACTACCGACTGGTCGTCCCGTGAGTCCCGGCCTGCTGCGCCATTTCGCCTTCGCGCTCAGTGTCGTCAGCGGCGCGGCCGGCTTGGCGCACCAGCTTCTCTGGGTGCGCCGGCTGGTCGATCTGCTCGGCGCCGAGGCCGGCGTTTTCTCGCGCGTGACCGGGGCGTTCTTCCTCGGGCTCGCGCTCGGCGCGTGGTGGGCGGCCCGCCGGCCGACGCCGCGTCCGTGGCGCGCGGTGGCGGCGGCGGAATTGCTCATCGCCGCGCTGGCGGCGCTCGTCCTGCTCGCCGCCGCCCTGCCGCCGCCACCGGGGAACTCGCTGCTGGCCTGGCTTCTGCCGTTGCTGCTCGTCACGCCGCCCGCTGCCGCCATGGGACTGGTCGTGCCATGGATGATCCGGGCGATCGGCCGCGAGCAGGCCACCACCCTCTACGCGCTCAACACGCTCGGCGGGATCGGCGGACTCCTCTTCGTCTCGCTTTGGGCGCTGCCGTCGCTCGGGCTCGCCGGGGCCAGCCAGGTCGTCTTGGGTCTCAATCTGCTGGTCGCGGCGCTCGCCGCCCTGCTGCCGACCCCGGCAATGGCTCGGACCGACGACGCCCCGACGGCCGCACCCGTCGTCTCGGCCGAACCCGCGTCCGAGGCACCGCTGCTCTGCGCGCTGGCCTTCGTCTCCGGAATGCTGGTGCTGGGGGCGGAAGTCGTGCTGCAGCACCAACTGGCCCAGTTCCTCGTCAGTTCGCACTTCGCCAGCGGTGCCACGCTGGTTTTCGTGCTGCTTGCGCTCAGCGCCGCCGCCCTGCTCGTGCCGCGACTCGCCCGGTTGCGCACGCGAGCGCTGCCGACCGCTCTCCTCCTGGCGGCACTCGGCACGGCCACGCAGCCCTTTCTGCTCCACACGCTGCGCGGCCGCCTGAACTACCTCGATTTTCAACAGCCGCTGCCGGGCTATCTCGCCGAGGCCGCCTTCCTCGGCCTGCCTGCCCTGGGCATCGCGCTCCTGCCGGCCGGACTGCTCTTTCCCCTGGTTCTGCGCCGCGGACTGGCCGGGGGGATCGAGGCCGGACGTCTGCTGGCCTGGAACGGGCTGGGAGGCTGGCTCGGTGCGGAACTGGCGGAGCGACTGCTGTTCCCGCTCGGCGGCCTCTGGCTCTCGCTCGTGGGCATCGGGGCCGGCTATGCCTGCGCTCTAATGCTGCGCCCGCAGGGCTGGCGCTGGGCGCTGGCTCTACCGACGCTCCTGCTCCTCGCGCCGCTCGGCTGGCGGGCGGCGCACTTGCCCTCGGTGGGCCTCGCGCGCGGCGATCGGGTCGAGGCGCTGGCCACTGGCCGCGAAGGCGTGGCGGCCGTGCTGCGCGGCGCGCCGGACGATCTGCGCATCGTCCTCAACAACACCTACACGCTGGGCGGCTCACGCGCCCAGGTGAATCAGGAGCGGCAGACGCTGCTGCCGATGCTCCTGCACGGCGAGGCGCGCCGCGTCGCCACGCTGGGGGTGGCCACGGGCAGTTCGCTGGCGGGTGCCACGCTCGATCCGCTCCTCGAAGCGGCCGAGGGCATCGATCTCTCCGCCCTCGTGCTGAGCTTCGCCGCGGAGCAGTTCGCGGGCTTCAATCGGCAGGTGGCGCGCGATCCGCGCGTCCGCCTCACCCATGGCGACGCCCGTCGGGTCATTCGCGAGCGACCAGGCCAGTTCGATGTCATCGCGGGCGATCTCTTCCTGCCCTGGGGCACGGGCGAAGGGCGGCTTTTCTGCCGCGAGCACTTCGAAGCGGTGCGGCGCGCCCTGCAGCCGGACGGCCTCTATTGCCAATGGCTGCCGCTGTACCAGATCACCCGGCCGCAGGCGGATGCCATCTTCCGCACCTTCCGCGCGGTCTTCCCGGAGGCCTGGGTCGTGCGGGGCGATTTCTACGCGGGGATGCCGATCATCGGCCTGGTCGGCGGGCGAGGAATGGAGCGCCTGGATTGGAAACGCATCGCCGCCGCGACTGCGCGCGTGCGAGTCCACGGCGGCTGTCGAGATCCGCTCCTGCGCCACGCCGAGGGCGTCGCCCTGCTCGTGGCCGGTACGTTGCCCGAGCCACCGCCGGGGCCGGTCATCACGCTGGCCAATGCGTGGATCGAGTGGGACGCCGCCTACAACGTGATAGGCCTGCGCCAGCCCTGGTTCAGCGGCACCGCGCTGGGCGAGTATCTGCGCCTTCTTTCCCGACAGGGCGCGGAGTTGCTCCCCGCCGAGTTGCGTCCAGCCCAGCGTCTGGGCGATCTCTTTCTCACGCTCGAAGTCGCCCGCGCCGCCAACCTCGCGCTCGCTCCCGCTCTCGAGGCCGAAGTTCTGCAGGCGCTGCCGGAGACCCTGCGCGACGATCCCGGTGCGGACTGGTCGCGTTTCCCCATGCGGCATCGCCCCGCCAGATTCGGCGCGGGCGGCACAACTGGACCAACGCCTTTCCCATCCCAAACCGCAAACCCATGAAGTATCCATCGACCACCCTCGCCTTCGTCCTGACCGCGCTGCTCGCGTGCGCCGCACCCGCCGCCGAGCCGGCCCCGCCCGCCAAGGTAAAGATCACGAATCCACGCGTGCGGGCCGTGCCGAAGACGGCCACCGCCACGGCGGCCTACATGATCATCGAGAATCTGACCGATCAGCCCATCAAGCTGGTCGGCGGCAGCGCGGAGTTTGCCGGTCTGGTGGAACCGATGATCACGACCACCAGCGCCAGCGGGATGAAAGGCATGGAGACGGTGCCCGAGCTGGAAATCCCGGCGCGCGGCCAGCGCGAGCTGAAGCCCGGAGGCGACCACCTCATGCTGATGAAGCTGAAGTCGCATCCCGTGGCCGGGCAGCCCGCCACCTTTGTCCTGCGCTTCCAGCCGGGCGACGTTACCGTGACCGTCACCGCCCCGGTCTTCCGTTGATCCGATGAGTCACCCTCCCGCGCCCTCCCCCGTTCCGACTGCGCCGCCGCGTTCGCTCAACGGCATCGAACTGGCCGCGCTCGCGGCGCTGGTCTTCGGCCTGATCGTCGGAGCCTTCTGGCTGACGATCCAGCGCATGCGCGCGATCGACGACACGCGCGGCTTTCTCGGGCAACCGCAGCGCGAACGGAAGGTGGCCGAACTGAGCGGAACCGGCGCGGACGGCCAGCCGTTCCGGATCGCGCAGCTGAAAGGGAATGTCGTGCTGGTGACCTTTGGCTTCACCCGCTGTCCCGACGTCTGCCCGGACACCCTCGGCAAGTTGGCGGCGGTGCGCCGCGCCGTGCCGGCCGCTTTGCAGGAGCGGGTGAAGGCTGTGTTCGTCAGCGTCGATCCGCGCGACGACCCGTCGACGCTGAAAGGCTATCTTCCCTTCTACGATCCCAGCCTCCTCGGCCTGACCGGCACCCCAGCCCAGATCGCCGCGGGGGCGAAGTTTTTCGGCGCCGAATACGAAGTCCGCCCGCCCAAACGCGACGACGAGGAGTATCGCGTCCTGCATTCCGACTTCGTCTACGCCGTCGATCCCGAGGGCCGCTACGCCCTGCGCTTCTTCCACGCGCACTTGAATCAGCCCGACGCCATCAGCCGCGATCTGCAGCGGCTGCTGGGCGACGGGAAGTAGCTGCCCGATCGGCTTCGGCAGCCGTCAGCGCATTTCGAGCCGCACAGCCTTCGCCATCTGCGCGAGATCCTTGGCTCCTGGCAGCTCACCGCGCTCGAACCAGGCCTTCTCCTGCGCACCCAGTTCCGCCACGCGCACGATCCGACCGCCCTTCCAGACCTGCGCGTCGCGAGGGTATGGCCCGACCTTCCGCGGGTCAGTCCAGGTGTGAATGCCGAGCACCCGCGGCGAGACGGCCGCCGCCAGATGCATCGGGCCGGAATCGACGCTGATCGTGAACGCCGCCCGCCGCAGGACCCAGATGAGTTCGTCCAGCTTCGTGCGGTCGAGCAGATCGAGTACGTTGTCCGGCCACCGCATCCCCTCCGCCCGACCGCGTCCGAGCAGGACCACCGGGTGCGGCTGGAGCAGGCGCGCGAGCTCGGCTGTCTGTGCGGCGGTGAGCGACTTTCCCTGGCCGCGCGAGAAGGGGTGCAGGGCCACGAAACGCTCATCGCGCCACGGAAACGCCTCCAGCGGCCGGCCGGCGCGGAGCGGAAACTCGACCGCGTCTGCCCGGGCCCCGGCGGCCCGAGCGAGCACGAGGTAGCGATCGACCGCATGCTGCACGCCGCCGACGGGCACGACTTCCGAATGGAAGAAGCGCGCGCCTTCGCGGGAATCGGAAAGCCCCACGATGCGCGGCCCTCCGATCGCCCGGGCGATCAGTCCGCTGCGCAGCAGCCCCTGGAAATCGAGCACGAGGTCGGCACCCCACTTGCGCGGCTCCTCGCGCAGCCAGCGCCGGAAAGCGAGCAACCCGCCCAGCCCGCGGAAGCGATGGCGCGGAAAGACACGGATGGCGTCGAGCGCCGGGATCTCCTCCAGCAGCGGCACCCACTCCGCATTGACCACCCACGAGAGATGCGCCCGCGGATGCGCCCGGCGGAGCGCGGCCAGCGCGGGCAGCGTGTGGATGATGTCGCCGAACGAGCTCGGCTTGAGCAGGACGATGCGCTGGGTGCTCACACGGCGGGCGGGCAGGATGCCAGGTGGCAGCGAGGCGTCACTCTCGGAAGATTCCAGCGGCGGGGAGCCGCTACCGACCAGCGCGAAATCGACCGCGAACTTGGCCGAGGGCTTGCGCCGAAGCTTGAGGTCTTCGGCGCTTCCTTCGAGTTTCGAACTTCGAGCTTCGAACTTTCCGGCGCAGCCGGGTCCTATTTTCCGATCGCCAGCCGATCCGCCAGGCGACGCGGGAGGCCGGCCTCGAGGATCTTCCGCTGGGCGGTCTGGATGTCGTACTCCAGACGCCGCAGTTGGATGCTGTTCGACTCGATGTCGTAGATCGTATAGGCCGCCCGCCAGTCGCCATCGCGCGGCTGGCCCACGGACCCGATGTTGATGAAATACTTCTTCCCCATCTCGAACGTGATCTTGTCGAGCGCGACGCTCACGATCGCCCCATCCTTGATGTAGGCGCGCGGCGCGTGGGTGTGGCCGAAGAAGCAGACCCCGGTCGTCTGGTAGGTGAAGCTGGCTGCGGCGTCGAGCTGGTTGAAGACGTAGCCCCAGCGATGCGGCGTATCGAGCGTGGCGTGGACGATGGTGAAATCACGCACCTGCCGAACCATCTTCAGGTCGTTCAGCCACTTCCGGTCCTCGGCCGTGAGGTGGTTGCGCGTCCAGTTGAGCGCCTCCTCGGCCAGCGGATTGAAGCCCTCGAGCGAGTCGTTGATGGCCGCCTGCTCGTCGTGGTTGCCCTTCACGACGGGACATTCCAGCGACTGCACGATCTTCACACACTCGTGCGGGTTGGCGTTGTAGCCGACCACATCCCCCAGACAGACGTAATGGGTGCACTTGTGCTTCTCCGCGTCGTCGAGCACGCAATTCAGCGCCTCCAGATTGGCATGAATGTCTCCGAACAGGGCTATGCGCATGACGAAAATCGGGGGGCGGGACTGAAGGCTGAATAAATGCCGGCTCAGCGGTCTTTGTAAATTCTTTGTTCCGGCGGCAGGGCAAGTTTTTCTTCCAACCGGCGCATTTCCTTCAGGAGCGTGGGCAAATGCTCCTGGGGCCCGAGGTCGTAGAGCGCCCGCAGCCGGGCATGCGCCTCGACCTCCCGGCCGGGCACTTGGGCGAGGCAGTACGCCGAGAAGCGGCGCAGATAGCCCTTGGCGCCCGGGAGGGTCGCGCCGGTCCCATACGCCACGCTGGCGGCCAGGGGGTCGTTGAACTTGTCGCGCTCCAGCGTGCCCAGCAGTTCGTAGAGCTTGGGCTCGTTCGGCAGCGCGGCGATTCCGCGCTGCAGAAAGCCGCGTGAGAGCTCGAGATATTGCCGCTCCGCCCGCCGCCGCTGGGCCTCCAGCTTCCAGCGCGGATCCTCCCGGGCGGCCCGCGAGGCATTGTAGCCCATGTGCCAGGAAGCCATTTCCCAGATGAAGAGCGCGCGCGGCTGGAGCGAGGAGGCGGTCTCGAAGAGCCAGTTCAGGCGGCCCCATTCGACCCGCTCCCAGGCGGAGTAGGCCTCGATGCAGAGGAGATCGGCCACCACCGCCCGACAGCCCGAAAGCGCGGCCAGGAAGCCGGTCTGGCCGAGCCGCTGCCGCAGATCGAGCCCCACCCGCGCGGCGTGGAAGCCCGCCGCCCGCTGCTCGGCCTGGAGCGCGGTTTCGAACGGCAGGCGGACGACCCCGACGAGCAGCAGGAGCGCGAGGGCCAGGAGCAGTCGGCGCAGCATGGGTCGGGGTCAGAGCTCCTTCTGCGCAAACACGAGCTGCGCGGCCAGCAGGTAGATCAGGACGTAGAATCCGCCCAGCACCAGAGTCTTGCCGAGCAGCGCCAGCGGCACGGCCACGCCGACCGCGATCTCGTCGACCAGATTGAAGATCTGCAGATCGGGGAACAGGATGGCCACGAACCCCGCGAAGGCCTTCGACCAGGCCGCACCGCCCATGGCCTGCCAGTATTCGCGGGCGGTGGCCTGAAAGTGGCCGATGAAATAGGCGGTCGTGACGATGAAGACGGTGAAGATCTGCGACGTCGCGAACGTGCTGACGAAAAGGGTGAGCGCGGCCAGCACGCAGGTCTTGGCGAAGATGGTCAGGCCCGCCGCGAGGAGATTCGGATGGAAGACCTGCGCCCGCAGCGTCTCGATTTGGGCGGCCAGCGCCGCCGCATCCCCGCTGAGCGAGGCGGCCATTTCCGCCTCCACCCCGCGCTCCCGGACGAAGAGGATGAGCAGGAAGAGCAGTCCCATGAGGAACAGGGCGCAGGCCAGCATGCCCGCGATGCCGAGGAACTTGCCGAGGACGTACTCCACTCGCGGCACCGGCTTGGCGAGAATGGTGTAGAGCGTGCGCTCCTCGATGTCGCGCGGGAGCATCGCCGCCGTGGCCAGGATAGCGAGCAGGCTGCCGAAGATGGACATCGCGCCGAGCGAGATGTCCTTGAGCATCTGGAACTGGTCCTGGAACGAGAAGCGGACCAGCAGCACGGACGAGCCGATGAGCAGCAGCCCGAAGAGCAGCAGGAGGTAGAAGACCTTCTGCCGCGTCAGCTCGGTCAGCGTGTTGCGCGCGATGGCTCCGACGCGCGCCGGCGAGAACAGGCGGTGAGCGGGAAGCGGGGCGGCTGTGGACACGCCCGGAAGTTGGATGCGCCGGGGCTGGCGTGCACCCGCGTTTTTGGCCGGGGAAACCCGCTGGCGGGAATTTTGCTGAGCCGTGCCGCCTCTCCTCTGCGCTATCCGAAACAGAGCGCCGCGTCCTCAGCGCGAGCGCCGAGCAGATTACCGCTGGAGGAGCGGGTGCCGTGGGCATCGTGCCGCTGGGGCGCGATGCTCACGGCTTTTTTTCGTCGCCGGTGACCGTCAGGAAGAACTCCTCCAGCGAGGCCTGTGGATGCCGCCGATGCAGCAGTCGCGCGCCTTCGTGCCGACCGACCGCGGCCTCGATCTCCGCCAGCAATCCGGCTGGCGCATTCTCCAGCACCAGCTCGGTTTGAGCGCGCTTCTCGATCAACTCCGCCAGCGGCCCCTCGCAGACCAGGCGGCCGCGGTGCAGGATGCCGATGCGGTCGCAGATCTCCTGCACCTGCGCGAGGAGATGCGAGCAGAGCAGGACGGTGATGCCGCGGTCCTTGAACTTGAGGATCAGGTCCTTGATGTCGCGCGAGCCGGCCGGATCGACCCCCGCCGTCGGCTCGTCCAAGACAAGCAGGCGCGGCTCCTGTACCAGCGCCTGGGCCAGGCCGATGCGCTGGAGCATCCCTTTCGAGTAGCCGCTCAGCCGCCGATCCGCCGCCTCCTCCAGCCCGACCAGGCGCAGCAACTCGCGGGCGCGGTCGCGCAGGTCGCGCTTGGGTACGCCGGCCAGTCGGCCGAAGAAGGCCACGGTTTCGGTGCCGGTCAGGAACTTCTGGAAATACGGATTCTCCGGCAGGAAGCCCACCGCCACGCGGCTCTCGACCCGATCGGCGTCGACCCCGAACACCTCCACCTGGCCGCGCGTCGGCGGCACCAGCCCGAGCACCATCTTCATGGTCGTGCTCTTGCCGGAGCCGTTAGGGCCGAGCAGGCCGTAGACCTGCCCCGGCGCGACCTCGAGCGACAGATCCTCCACCGCCACCACCCGCTCGCGGCGGAAAGGCACCGGGAACACCTTGCTGAGATGGCGGATCGAAATGGCGGGAGTCATCCGGGCGAGCCGCACACCAACGCGGGTGCCGCGGGCCGTCAATGGCCACTGCCATCTGCGCCCCGCGGAAGATGCCTATCGCTCAGTGCGCGATGACGAAGCCGGCGAGGTGCGGATCGCGCTCGGTCGCCGCGCGGGTCTCCTCATGGATGTAATGCCGCAGCCCGCTTTCGCGGATGTCCTGCAGAAACGCCTCGACCTCGTCGCCGGTTCCCTGCACGCGCAGCTCGACTCGCCCGTCCGGCAGATTGCGCACCGTGCCTGTGACCTCGAAGCCGGCGGCCAGCTGCTTGACCGAATAGCGGAAGCCCACGCCCTGCACATGGCCGGCGTAGTGGATCAGAAATGCGCTCATGGCGCGAGCCTAGCACAGGACGCCAGCCCGCAGGTCGGCGGGACGGGAGACGGGAGACACTCGAGACGGGGCGGTCCTCATTCTCCGGCGAACGAGCCCGGTGCGTAGTCGGCGTCGGACGCGCCGCGGCCGGGCGGACGCGGCGTGGGCGCGTTGAACACGTTCTTGTAGCGATCGAACTGCGCCCGCAGGCCGTCGACCTCACTGCTGACCTTTTCGCGCAGCGCGGCGGCCGCGGCCTCCGCCTTCTGCTCGGCCGCGCGCTGGGACTTTTCGGCCTCGTCGACGCGACGCCGCAGGCCGTCGATCTCGGTCTGCAGAGCGGTGAATTTTCCCCCGCCCTGCAGGGCGAGGACGATGGCGCCGACCGCAGCGATCAGCGCCCCAAAGGCAACCAGTTCCAGTAGCATGACCCGGGGAGGAGTAGAGCCCGGGTGGTAGCGCAGGCATCGGCCGAAGTCAGCAAGGAAATGCGTGCACCGAGCCGCCCCCGTGCGGAAAAGGCGGTGCCCGGAAAAGTGCGTCCACGGCGAAATCTCAAATTTGAAATCCCGGATTGGCTGGCACATTCCGCGCCCAGCCTGCTGCCCGCGCCCATGCCGAAGAATCCTTCCCTCAAGAAAATCCTCCTCATCGGCTCCGGCCCCATCGTGATCGGACAGGGCTGCGAGTTCGATTACTCGGGCGTCCAGGCTTGCAAGGCGCTGCGCGAGGAGGGCTACGAGGTCGTCCTGCTGAATTCGAATCCGGCCACGATCATGACCGATCCGGAGTTCGCCAGCCGGACCTACATCGAGCCGATCACCCCGGCCATCGTGGAGAAGATCCTCGAGCGCGAGCGGCCCGACGCCATTCTGCCCACGCTCGGCGGCCAGACGGCGCTGAACTGCGCGATGGATCTGGTGCGCAGCGGTGCGCTCATCAAGCACGGCGTCCGACTCATCGGGGCCAATGCCGAGGCCATTCAAAAAGGCGAAGACCGACTCCTCTTCAAGCAGGCCATGCTCAAGATCGGGCTCGACGTGCCGCTCTCCGGCGTGGCCCACAATCTCGAGGAGGCCCGCAAGATCGCGCAGCTGGCGGGCCGCTATCCGCTCATCATCCGCCCGGCCTTCACGCTCGGCGGCCAGGGCGGCGGCATCGCCTACAATAAGGAGGAGTTCGAGGCCATCGTGGCGCGCGGGCTCGATCTCTCGCCGGTCAGCGAGGTGCTGATCGAGGAATCGCTCCTGGGCTGGAAGGAATTCGAAATGGAGGTCATCCGCGACCGCGCGGACAACTGCATCCTCGTCTGCTCGATCGAGAACCTCGACCCGATGGGCGTGCACACGGGCGACTC
>JAFEGM010000080.1:31081-31696 GCA_018240025.1 Verrucomicrobiota bacterium | reverse complement strand
CCCATCGTGGCGATCTGGTCGCCGCGCTTCACCTGCTGGTTCTCACGCACCATGATGCGCTCGAGGTGGCCGTAGAGAGAATCGACCGAACGGATCGAACCGTCCGCGTCGCGGTAGTTGTGACGGACGATCACGACATTGCCCCAGCCCATGCGCACGTCCTTCGCGAAGACGACGATGCCATTGGCAATGGAGTAGATCGGATCGCCGAGGTCGGTGTCGCCACCGCCGTTGCCGTTCCAGTCTTCGCCCTGGTGACCGTTGGGACGGTAACCGCGCGAGACATAATAACCTTCACCGTTGGGCTTGCCCACGGGATAATCGAAACCGTCCGCGAGCTTCACAAACGCGGTGCGGGAATCCGCCGTCGCCATCGCGGTAAAGATCAGAAGCGCGAGCGGAACGGACAGAAAGAGAGCTAGATAACGTCGCATGAGTTCAAACAGGGAAGCCCGGGCTCTGAACCGGGAGCGCCGTAGTAACCGTTATGGTGATTACGGGCAAGGGGTTTTTCAGTGTTACAGAAGCGACATGTTGCCCATTCCTGGGTGATGGGTTCCGACAGAGGTTGTCGCACCTTTGGGTGACGGCGGGCGGAGGAGCGGAGGAGCGGAG
>JAFEGM010000080.1:626-31030 GCA_018240025.1 Verrucomicrobiota bacterium | reverse complement strand
GCGGGGGAGCAAGGCGCACTCCAGATTGCATTTCCAGCCTCGCGACGTCACTTGGCGGAACCATGGGCATCCAACTCGGAGTCAACATCGACCACGTCGCCACCCTGCGGCAGGCGCGGTATTCGCCGGCGCCTTACGCATTCAATGCGGAGCCGATCCTGGCAGACGCGGCCCAGACGGTGGAGCGGGCGGGGGCGCAGTCGATCACGGTGCACCTGCGGGCGGACCGGCGGCATTTGCAGGACGCGGACCTGCCGGCGCTGCGGAAGGTGATCCGCACGAAGCTGAACCTCGAATTGGGGAATACACCGGAAATCGTGGCCATCGCCCTGCGCGAGCGGCCGGAGGATGTCTGTCTGGTGCCGGAGCATCGGCAGGAGGTGACGACGGAGGGCGGACTCGACGCGGCCGGGCAGCGGTCAGCGCTGGAGCCGACCGTGCAGGCCTTCGCCGCGGCGGGGATCCGGGTCAGTCTCTTCATCGATGCCGACGAAGCGCAGATCCGGGCGGCGGCCGCCTTGCAGGCACCGGTCATCGAACTGCACACCGGGGCCTACGCCAATGCGGCCGACCCGGCCGCCCGGGCAGCGGAACTGCAGCGGCTCGCCAGCGGCGCCCGGCTGGCCTATTCGCTCGGCCTGGTGGTCAATGCCGGCCACGGGCTGAGTCTGGCGAATCTGCCCGCCTTCCTGGCGGAAGTGCCGCACCTGCACGAGCTGAACATCGGGCACTCGCTGGTCTGCCACGCGCTGCAGGTCGGGCTGGAGAATTCGGTCCGGCAGTTTTTGCGGCTGATCGAGGCCCCGCACGCGTAGGTTGGCGGCATGATCCTCGGACACGGCATCGATCTGGTCGAAATCGCCCGGGTGGCGGAGGCGCTGGAGCGCTTCGGGGTGCGCTTTCGCGAGAAGCTCTTCACCCCGGCGGAGCGCGCCTATTGCGAGGCCCAGCGCAATCCGGCCCCGCATTTCGCCGCGCGGTTCGCGGCCAAGGAGGCGGCCGCCAAGGCGCTCGGGAGCGGGATCGGCGGGCAGGCCGGCTGGCAGGAGATCGAGGTGGTGCGCGATACCGACGGTCGCCCGACCCTGCGCCTGAGCGGACACGCGGCGCGCTGCGCTAAGGACCTCGGCGTGGAGCGGGCCGTCATCTCGCTGACGCATTCGCGCCTCCTGGCGCAGGCCAGCGTGATCCTGGAGGGAACGCGGCCTGCCCAGCCCGCGACCTAGGCAGGCGAGAAAATTTGGCGTTCGGGCAAGACCGCGTCGGTTTTTCGGAAGTCGGTCGCCGCCACCGCGGCAGGGTTCGGTCATGCACTATCGCATTCTTCCGCTTCGCCCTGGTTACCTCGAGCGCGTGCGCTCCACCGGACTCGACGATCTCGACCAGCCCGTGCGCCGAAGTTTCTCGGCGCAGGGCGGAGAGCCCTGCCGCGATGCCCTCCGCCGCGCCCGTCCGGGCGAGGAGATCATCCTCGCCAGCTACTCGCCGTTCACCGCGCGCGGACCCTATCGGGAATTCGGCCCGGTCTTCGTGCTGGCCCAGGCCGCCGACGAACCGGTGCGCGATCGGTTGCCTTTCGCGCCGGAGGATCCGCTCAGCTATTTCGTTCGCCGCCTGACGCTGCGCGCCTACTCCAGCGCGGAGGACATCCTCGATGCCCGCATCGTGGAAGGGCCGGAGGCGGAGGGCGCCGTGCAGGAATTCCTCGGGCGTCCCGAGGTGGCCTGGGTCGATGCCCGTTTCCCCGCCTACGGCTGTTTCGCCGCCCGCTTCGTGCGCGCTTGAGCGCTCAGCCGCGCTGGAATTCGATCAGCAGCCGCATCGCCCCGCGCGGGCTGGCGAATTCGGTCGGGCGCGGGCCGTCGCCGAGTTCGTAGCAGACGCGGTAGGTGTCGCCCTCCAGCTGCGAAATGGCGTGCAGCGTGCGGCCGGCATTCGGGCCGAACTCGCCGATGATGTCGATGGCCAGCGGCGGCCCGACTTCCACCAGCACCACGCGGCCGAAGTCGTGGCCGACGCGATACGCGCCATCCGTCAGCTCCAGCGCCAGCCCCGGCAGCGCCTCGCGCGGAATCTCGCTGCCGGAGAGAATGGCGCGCTGCGGTTCCCAGCGGCCGTTGAGGTGGGAGAGGGGAAGGGGAAGGTTCAAGAGACAGGAATCAAGAATCAAACCGTTCTAAGGGGAAGGGCATAAGGATCGGAAAACTCTGGTGGCGGTCCGCAGAGGCAGGGGATTCGACGCAGATCTGGAGAAGGGCTGTCAGTTGCGAGTTTTTGGAATTATTTTACCAAATAATCTGCGTTAAATCCTGAAAATCTGTGGACCCCTGCCCACGCCACCGCGGACGCGACTACTCCCGGAACTGCACCGCGACGCCGCCGGCCAAGGCGGACTTCACCCGACTGTGCGCGGCATTCACCTCGTCGGTGGTGAGTGTGCGGTCGGGGGCGCGGTAGGTGAGGGAATAGGCGACCGATTTCTTCTCGGCGGGAATCTTGGCGCCGGTCGGGTCGGTGAAGATGTCGAAGGGCGTGACGGCCGTGAGCAGCGGCTCCTGCGCGGCGCGGAGGGCGGCATGGATCGAGGCATGCGTCACGCTGCGATCGACCAGCAGCGCGATGTCGCGCGTGACCGCGGGGAAGCGGTCGAGCGGCTGGAAGACGGCCTGCGCGGCGGTCTGGGCGAGCAGCAGATCGGCGTCGAGTTCGGCCGCAAAGACGGCGGCGCGCAGATCGAGCGCGTCGGCCTGGGCTTTCTCGAGCTGGCCGGCGAAGCCGAGGACGCGGCCGTCGAGCTTCAGTTCGACCGCCAGCGGATAGCCCGCCCGCTCGGTGCGCTCGACGGCCAGTCGGGCGCCCGGCGGCAGCAGGCGCTCGAGCACCGCCTGGAGATCGTGCAGATCGAGCGCGCGAGCTGCGCCGCCCCGCCAGGAGGCCGGTGCGGCCGAGCCGGTCAGCAGGAGCGCGAGGCGCAGCGGTTCGCGCTGCCCGGCGGGCGTGCCGGGCGGGAAGATGCGGCCGAGCTCGAACAGGCGCAGATCCGGACTGCCGGCGCGGGTGTTGCGGGCGGCGGCGGCCAGCAGGCCGGTCAGGAGGGTGGGGCGAAGCGCGACCTGATCCTCATTGAGCGGATTCTTCAGCGAAAGCACCGCGGCGCCGGCCGGGACGTCGCGGGCGGCGATGAGCGAAAGGCTGCGCGCCTCGGAGAACCCGAGTCCGGCCAGCGTGCGGCGCAGCGCCATGCCGGCGTCGTAGGCGCGGTCGGTCTCGGAACTCGGAGCGATGCGGCCCTGCGCGCGGCCGGGGACGGCGTCGAGGCCGATCACGCGGACGATTTCCTCGATCAGATCGACCTCGCGCTCGAGGTCGCGCCGGAAGCTCGGCACGCTCCAGCCCTCGGCGACTTTGCTCAGCCCGAGCGCGGTGAGGATGGCGTCGACCCGGGCAGGCTCGACCGCGATGCCCATGAGCGCTTCGAGCCGCGCGTGGCGCAGCCCGACCGTGCGCGGCGCGGTCAGTTCGCTGACGTCGCCCACCTCGACCAACGGCCGGGCGGTGCCGCCCGCCACCTGCAGGATGAGCGCGGTGGCGCGGGCCGCGGCGCGGCGGATGCCGGCGGCGTCGACGCCGCGTTCGAAGCGGTAGGAGGCATCGGACGAAAGCCCGAGTTCGCGCGAGGTGCGGCGGATGAGCGTGGGCCGGAAGTAGGCCGCCTCGAGCACGATGGACGTGGCCGCCGGCGTGACGCCGGAGCCTTCGCCGCCCATCACGCCGCCGAGACCGTCGGCCTCGCCGGCGAAGTCGCCGATCACGCAATGGTGCGGCTGCAGCTCGTAGTGGCGTCCGTCGAGCGCGTGGAATTTCTCCCCCGCGCGTCCGAGCCGCACCTCGATGCCGCCGCCGCCGACCTTGGCCAGGTCGAAGGCGTGGAGCGGCTGGCCGAGTTCCAGCATGACGTAGTTGGTCACGTCGACCACGTTGTTGATCGAGCGCAGGCCGACACTCTCCAGTCGGTCGCGCAGCCAGGCCGGGCTGGGGCCGACCTTCACCTCGTCGATGCGGGTGGCGGTGTAGTAGGGGCAGGCTTCGCGCGCCTCGGCGAGAATGCGCACGCCGATGCCCGCGTCGCCCGCCGTGACAGGCGCCTCGGCCGGCGGCGCCGTGAGCGCGCGGCCGGTCAGCGCGCTGATTTCGCGGCCCACGCCGACGTGCGAGAGCAGGTCGGGCCGGTTGGGCGTGATCTCGATTTCGAAAATCGTCTCAGCCGGGTAGAGCTCGGCCATGGGCGCGCCCACCTTGGCCTCGGCCGGCAGGATGAGCAGGCCGCTCTGGTCGTCGCCGAGCCCGAGTTCACGTGCGCTGCACAGCATGCCGGAGCTCTTCTCGCCGCGCAGCTTGCCTTCCTTGATCTTGAAGTCGCCCGGCAGGACCGCCCCCGGCAGCGCTAGCGGGACCTTGTCGCCGACGCGGTAGTTCTTGGCGCCGCAGACGATCTGGCGCGGCTGGCCGCTGCCGTCGTCGACCTGACAGACGCTCAGCCGGTCGGCGTTCGGGTGCTGCTTCGACTCGAGAATCTGCGCCACGACCACCTGCGGGATGTCCACCCCGCGATTGCGCACGTCCTCGACCTCCACGCCGGCGAAAGTGAGCAGATCGGAAAGCTGAGCCGGGGTGCCGTCGAAGGGCACGAATTCACGGAGCCACTGAAAAGAGAGATTCATGGGAAGCGGGACGCGGTCTGGAAAGGGCCGGGACTATGCGGGCGTTTTGGAATCCGGAAACCCGAAACTCGAAACGGCGGCGTCCCGACGCTTCGGTAACAATCCGGGTTGCATTTTCGGCCGAATCCTCATCGTTCCGGCTCCACCACCATGAAAAAGCTGACTCTTGCCCTCCTTTCGCTCGCCGCCGCGGCCTCCTCCCTGACCGCGCAGGAAACGACCTACAACGTCGACCCGGTCCATTCGTATGTCTTCGTCCGGGCGATCCACTTCGGTGCCGGACAGAATTACGCCCGCTTCAACAAGGTGTCGGGCAGCGTCGTGTTCAACGAGGCCGACCCCTCGAAGAGCTCGGTCAACATCGAGGTCCAGGCCGAGAGCGTGGACACCGCCAACGCCAAGCGCGACGAGCATCTGAAGAGCCCGGATTTCCTCAATGCCAAGCAGTTCCCGACCATTACCTTCAAGAGCACGAAGGTGGAGAAGAAGGCCGACAAGCTCTTCGCGGTCACCGGCGATTTCACCCTCCGCGGCCAGACCAAGTCCATCACCACCGAGTTCCGCGTCATCGGCTTCGGCAAGGGGCCGGACGGCACCGCGCTGGCGGGCGGCGAGGTCATGTTCAAGCTCAAGCGCTCGGACTTCGGCGTGACCTTCATGGTCGGGCCGATCAGCGATGAGGTGGAAGTGCTCGTGGCCATCGAGGGCAAGGCGGCCAAGAAGTAAGCGCACCCTCCTGATTTCAGGCCGGCCGGCGGGTGACCGCGGCCGGCCTTCTTTTTGCCCGGCGCGGACGTCGACAGCCGCACCGCTCTGGGCGATGCGATCCCATGCGCGTGCTGGCCATCGATCCTTCCCTCCGCGCGACCGGCTACGCCATCGTGGAGCCGTCCGGCCGCGGCGACGGCGCGCGGGCGCTGGCCTACGGGACCATCGCGAATGCGCCCAAATTGCTCCCCTCGGGTTGTCTCGTGGCCATCCGGCGCCGGGTGCTCGAATTGATCGAGGAGCACGCCCCGGAATGCTGCGCCGTCGAGGGCGTGATCTTTGTGCAGAGCTATCGAACCGCCATCACGCTGGGAGCTGCGCGCGGCGCCTCGCTCATCGCCGCCGCCGAGCGCGGACTGGCCATCTACGAATACGCCCCCCGGTTGGTGAAGCAGAGCATCGTGGGCCGGGGCGGCGCGCAGAAGGATCAGGTCGCCTTCATGGTGCGAGCCCTGCTCGGATTGACCGAGACCCCGACGGCTGACGCCGCCGACGCGCTGGCCATCGGTTTGACGCACCTGCGCCAGATCCGCGGGCCGTTTCGGGCGGTCAAACCGCTGGAGCAGATCTGAACAGAGCGCGGCGGATTTCGGTTTCGAAAGGGCGCGATTTGAGCGAAGCGCGCGCATGCGGCTTCTCCTTTTCGACATCGACGGCACTCTCATCCTGACCGGCGAGGCCGGGCTGCTGGCTTTTCGCGAGACGATGCAGTCGGTCTTCGGGGCGGAGGACGATCTCTCGCGGGTCGACTTTTCCGGCGCGACCGATTCGGGCATTATCCGGCAGCTCTTCGGCCTGCATGGGATCGATCACACCATCGAGAACCTCGAGCGCTTCCGCGGCGGCTATTTTCCCAGCCTCCAGCGCTGGCTGCCCGCCCGGCAGGGGCGCGTCCTGCCCGGGGTGCACGAGTTGCTGGCCAAACTGCGGGAGCACGAGCACGTGCAACTCGGACTGCTGACCGGCAACTATGCCGAGGGCGCGCGGCTGAAGCTGCAGCACTACGGGCTGTGGGAGCATTTCCCCTTCGGCGCCTATGCCGACGACCACAGCGACCGGAACGAGCTGGGTCCGTTCGCCCTACGCCGGGCGGAGGCGCACACCGGGCGCTTCTATCTCGGTCGGCAGGCCTGGATTATCGGCGACACCCCGCGGGACATCGCCTGTGCGCGGGCCTGCGGCGCACGCGTGCTGGCCGTGGCCACCGGGCGGCATGCGCTGGCCGAACTGCAGCGCTGCGAACCGGACGCGGCGGTGGAGAACCTGAGCGATTACGAGGCCGTGGCGGAACTGCTGACGGCTTTGGACTGAGCGACTGAGCGGAAATGGCGGAGCGGCCCGGGGCCGTTACTCCATCCAGTTCATGATATTGAAGTTCGTCGCCACCATGAGCGCGGCCAGGACGAAGAGCGCGATGAAGGGGATGGCGGTCGCGATCGCCAGCGTGATCCAAATGGTCTTCGGCGGCAGTGCCTCGCCGCTCTGCGGGTCTTGGGAATCCATCCCGGAGCGATACCGCGGGCCGGAGGCGGTGCCAAGGGCGAATCTGCACTGAACGGCGCGGACTGCGCACGGTCTCAGGAACATCCGCTGTGGCTTCGTCGCGACGTCTCCTGCTGCCCGCATTCCTCCTGCTGACCGCCGCCGCGGGCGCCTTCGTCTGGTGGAAATGGCCGCAGCCCGGGCGCATGCTGCCGCCGCGCTTGGGGGCCGTGCCCACGCCGACGCCCGGCATTCGCGCCGGGGACCTGCCCCCGACGCCGCCACCGATTCCCACTCCCACCGTGCAGGATCAGCCCCCGACGCCGAGCCCAACTCCGACCCCGACCCCCACGCCGGCACCCACGCCGCTGCCGCCGGGCACCGTGGCCGACCGAGTGCGGGTGCGGAAGCAGGCGCGGGAAATGACGCTCTTCCGGGGCAGTCAGGAACTGCGCACCTATCGCGTCGCACTCGGCCCCAGCCCGGAGGGGCACAAACAGTTCGAGGGCGATGGCCGCACGCCGGAGGGGCGCTACCACATCAACTGGCGCAATCCGAAGAGCGATTTCCACCTCTCGCTGAAGATCTCCTACCCGAACCGGACCGATGCGGCCCGGGCCCGCGCCGCCGGGCGTTCGCCGGGTGGCGAGATCTTCATCCACGGACTGCCGAACGGCTCCGGGGCCATCGGGGCGGCCCACCGGCTGCGGGATTGGACGGCCGGCTGCGTGGCGGTGACCAACGAAGAAATCGAGGAAATCTGGCGCGTGGTTCCGGACGGTTGCATCGTCGATCTCGAGCCCTGAGCGCGGGTGGGAATCGCGTCCGCTCCGCGGCTGGGCGGTTCTTTTTTGTAGAACCTCCTCGCGCATGTGCTACAACCCGCGAGACACTTCAGCTCTTCCCTTCCTATGGTGCTACACGATCTCGGTTCCAAAGACGGCGTCACGGTGGTTGAACTTGCGGGGCACATGGGCCTCACAGCCGTTCAGGACATCGAATCCTCCTTCCGCAGTGCGGTCACCGGCCGCGGCCAGCCCGTGGTGGTCGACCTCGAGGGCGTCGATTACATTTCTTCCTTCGGCGTTCGCCTGTTCCTCGATGCCATCCAGGAGCTCGAAAAGAAGGGCCAGAAGATGTGTTTCGCCGGTCCGCGGCCGGACGTGCAGAAGGTGCTGGTGGCCTGTGAAATGGACACGCTCGCCGGCATCGAGAAGGACCGCGCCACGGCCATCGCAAAGCTGAAGAGCTGAGCGCCTTTCGCCAAACCTGATTTCCAAACGCCGGGCCCGCGGGCCCGGCGTTTTTTTGCGCCCGTTTGCCGCCGGCACTGGCTGCGGACCTCAGCGCGTGGCCGAAAAGATGCACGAGTCCGCCAGTGTCCCGTCCGGGGCGCGGCGTTCGTGGCGCAGGGTGCCGTCGAGCCGGAAACCGAGCCGCTCGGCCACGCCGCGGCTGGCGCGGTTGCGGGCATCGCAAATGATCTCGACGCGGCGCGCTCCGAGGTCCTCGAAGGCCAGTTCCGCCACGACCTGCGCTGCTTCGGTCATGTAGCCGCGCCCGGTGTGCGCGGTGCCGCACCAGTAGCCGATTTCCATCCTCGGCACGGACCAGTCGATCCGCAGCAGGGCGATGGCCCCGAGGAGGCGGCCGCTGCGGCGGGAGGTGACGAGGAACATGAAATGCGAGCGTGCGCGGAAATCGGCCGTGCGCTGTTTGATGAAGGCCCGCGTTTCGCTCAGCGCCGGCTCTTTCTGCGCCCATGGCAGCCAGGGCTTGAGCTCAGGCAGCGACTCGCGGATCAGCGCGTTGAGCTCGCGCGCATCGGACGGAACCGGCGTGCGGATGACGAGGCGGCGGGTGGTCAGCCGGGTGGGAACGCGGACGACGGCAGGGAGGACGGGCGGCATGGGGTTCATCCTATTCGGTGCGGCGTCGATGGTAGAGCAGCCACTCGCCGAGACTGAGCGCGAGGGCGGTCACGGCGAGCCAAACCCAGGGCGGCCAGGCGACGGACACGACCAGTGGCGCAGGGCGATCCGCCCCGGCCGCGGCGGAAGCTGACGGTTGACGCAGATCCGTAGTCGCCTCGTCGAGCGTGCAGACGGCCAGCCATGTCTCGGTCCCGTCGGCCGCGGTGCGCCGGTAGAATCCGTTCCGGGTCAGCGCGACCGTGGCCGGGCCGGCCTGCGGGCTGGCCGGCGGCTCGGCACCGCCGACCTCGCGCAGGGGCTCGCGGGAGACGGTCTCGCCGGCCGACAGCCGGAGGGGCGTGCCAGCGGGCAGCGCCTCTCCTCCGTTGCCGGTTTCGCCCGCCAGCCAGCGAAGGGCATTGCCCAGAAAGACCGGAAAGGCGACTCGAAGGGGAAGGTCGGAGTCGGCCACGCCGAAGGCCGTCGCGACAAAACGCTGGCCACTGCCGTCCTCCCGCTCGCCGGTCAGGACCAGCGGAGCGTCGGGCGAGCGCAGCGGGGCCTGCAGCCGCCAACCGGCGCGGCGCTCGGGACGCAGCGCTCCCGGCAGACGGACGGCGCGCAGAAAATTCACCTCCCGGAGGTCGGCGTTGCGCAGGAGCGGATCGGTGGTGTCGGCTTCGCCTACCACGGGGCGATCGAAGGCAGGGCCATTCGGGCCCAGCGGCGAATGCCCGAGATAGAGGAAGCGTCCCGGCGGCAGGGCGGCGAGTTCCTCTGCGCCTGGGGTCGTTTGGTCGAGGATGACGACCTCGAAGGCGCGGGCCAGCGCCGGCGTGTAGGCCGAAGGCTGGAGCTGTTCGACGCGCAGATTGTCGTCGGCCGCCAGCGCGCGCTCGAGAAAGGCGTTGCCGGCGGTGACGAGCAGCACCCGCAGCTGGCGCGGCCGCGGGGCGAGGGCGTAGGCGACATCGTCGGACGGCAACGCGTCGGCGCGGCGGTCGTCGGGCCGCCAGCGGGCCGCCAGCAGGCCGCGCGCGTTGATGGGCTGGGCTGCCAGCGAAGGCAGGGCCAGCGTGGCGTTCCGGCTGGCGCCGGGCTCGAGGGCCACGGCCACGGTGTCGGCCAGACGGCCGTCGAGCGTGAGCTCCACCTGCCCGCGGACTGCGCCGCGCCCCCGGTTGGCGAGGCTGAAGAAGACCTCGGCGGAATCCGGGCTGTCCGGACGGGTGCGGAGCGCGAAACGGGTGAAGCCGACATTGTCCGCCTCCTCGCCGACTCGGATCCATTCCACCGGGAGGGCCGGCGAGTTCGCGAGCGTCGGTGGCTCGTCCGAGATCCAGATGAGCCGGGGCGAGCTGCCGCTGGCCTCGAGCAGCGTCCGGGCGAGAGCGAAGGCGGGCTCGGCCGGCGAGGTGGCATCGGTCGGGGTCAGCTGCTCCAGTGCGGCCAGCGCGCTGCTGCCCTCAGGAGCCAGCGGCGCGGCCACCCGCGGAACGCCCGTCAGCACGAGCAGAGCAACCGGCTGCCGCGTCGAGGCCCGACGCAGCCAGCCGGCGGCGGCCTCCCGGGCGGCTTCGAACCGCGTGCGGCCGTCGGGTCGGATGGCCTGCAGCCGCGCCCGCGCGTCGAGCAGCACAACGGTCGCGCCGGCGGCTTGGCCGCGGAAGATCGACCACTCCGGCCGCGCCAGCGCGAGGAGCACCAGGGCGAGCAGCAGCAGCTGCAGGAGCAGCGAAAGCGGGCGGCGGAGTTTCTGCCAGAGTGCGCGGCGGCGGTTCTCCAGGGCGACCTTGCGCCAGAAGAGAAGCGTCGAGACCGTCTCGGACCGGCGGCGTACCTTCAGCAGGTAAAGCGCGACGATGACGGGCACCAGCGCGGCGAAGAAGAGCGCGGCTGGATTGAGCAGGAACATCGAATCAGAAGCCCTCGCTCAATTGGCCGGTGAGCCGCGCGGCCGCCTGCTCGGCAGCCCGCGGGATGGCCTGGCGCTGGTCCTGGGTCAGATCGGTGCTGGCGAAGAAGCTGGCCGTCCCGGAAACGCGGCCGCCGTCGATGACGCGCCCGTCCTTGCCGCCTTCGCGGAGCTCGAAGCGGATCTTCATTTCGAGTACGAACTCGGCCGGCTGCAGGACGTTGCCGCGTACAGTGCGGACCGGCGTGCGTTCGAGCGATTCGATCGTGCCGAGCAGCGTCGCATCGCCGCGGCCTTCGGGCGCGATGCGGTAGGTTCCGTCGCGCTGAAACTCCTTGATGACTGAGCTCGTGACCAGCGTCTCGGCTCGCGGCTCCAGCACCTCGCTGCGGAAGGTCGGCACCGAGATGGACTGGACTTTCGAGAGATACGCGGGCTTCGCCGGCCCCAGCTGGTAGCCGGCGCAGCCGGACAGACTGAGCCCGGCCAGCGTGGCCAGCAGGGCAACGAAGGAGCCGCGCATGGATCAGGGCGTGGGCGCCGGCGTCGCCTCGGGGGCGGGCGTCGGGGTCGACGACGGGGCGCTCGGTGCAGGTCCCAGCGATGTGGGCGCATCGAACGGATTGGTCGGGTCGAAATTGCTGCCGGGGACACCGCCGCCGGGGCCGGGCTCGGGCGAGGGGCCTTCGAGACCGGGCAGCGGGGTTTCGATTCCTGGCGCCGTGGGAGGCAGGCGGGAGACCGGAGCGCCGCCTTGTCCGGGCGGCACCAGACCGGCGCCCATGCCGCGCGCCTGCAGTTCCGCCATGCGCTTGGGATCGGGCTTGCCGGGGACCAGGATCGGATTCTTGAAGAACTCCTCGCCGAGCTTCGTGCGCAGCTGGGCCAGACGCTTCTCGGCGACCTCGGAGTCCTTCGTGCCGGGCATCGTGCGCACCACCTCGTTGTAGTGCATCACGGCGGCCTTGTAGATCTTCTGCTTGTCGTAATACTGCGCCGTGGCCAGCGAGGAACGGGCCTGCGTGGTGGTCAGCGAACGCAGGTACTCCCGGGCCTGGCCCGCCTTCTCGTGCTTCGGGTAGGCCGCGAGGAAGTCCTCGAAGTACTCGCGGGAGAACTTGGCCGCATTCCGGTCGTAGGAGCCGGTCCGCATGATGTGCATGTAGACGTAGCCGATCTGGAACATCGCGTCGTCGGTCACATCGCTGGTCGGATACTTGTCGATCACGACCTGATAGCTGGCGATGGCATTGGCGTAATCGCCCTGCTTTTCCCGCGCCCGCCCCAGGTTGAACTGGGCTAGCGGCGCGTAGCGACTGTAGGGCGCATTCTTCAGAATGGCCGTGTACATGTCGGCCGCGCGGCTCATCGAGGGCAGCGTGGGAATGCCGAGCAGCTTGGCGCGGCGGCCTTCCAGATAGGCATTGGCCACCCGCATCTGGCCTTCGAGCGAGGCGGTGAAATCGTCCGAACGCGGATAGTCCTTGTTCAGCTTGACGTAGGCGCGGTAGGCCGATTCGAGGTCGCCCTGCTTTTCCAGGATGTACGCAATGCGGTACTGCGCGTTCGAGGCCTGCGGGCTGCGCGGATAGCGGCGGACGACCAGGCGATACCCGGAGAGAGCGCGATCCTTCCGCCCGGCGCGTTCGTCGGCCAGGGCGGCGTCGTATTGGGCCCCCGCACTGCCCTTTTCCGCGGCCGCTTCGCCGCCGGGCGGGACGTACACCGCGCCTTCACCGGGCGTGATGATGATGGGGCCGGGGCTGCGGAGCGGAATGAAAAAAAGTCCGGCAGAGAGCAGCCAGAGCGCGGTACGGGGCTTCATCATCGGAGGTTCGGGCGCTCCCCAGGGGAAGAGCGAGTGGCGACGCTAGCGGAAGTGCGGGGACGGTCAAGATGACGCCGGAAGGGTTGCATCCGCTCGAATTCAGCGCGGGCGGAAAAGCGTCATGGAGGCCATCTAGGGGTCGGACGGGAAAATGCGCCCGGCATTCGAGCGAATCGTGTCAGCCCCATCCGGCCTCCATCAGCGCCTCGGCCAGCTCCTCGGCCTGGCCGCGGACGTACTCCGATTCGTCGCGCCGCGCCTCCGCAATGACCTCCAGCAGGTCGGCCGGCTCGGCCACTCCGCGACGTCGCAGCAGATGCCACAGGCCCTGCAGGGCATTGCCGCGCACGTTGAAGTTCCAATGCCGCGCCAGCCGCCGGCAGTAGGCCTCGGCGAAGGCCAGATCGGGTTCGTAGAGCCCGGCCGTGATGGTGCCGCGGACCAACGCAGCTAGATCGTCCAGACGCTCCGCCTCTTCCAGGAAGGCGCGCGGGGTGGGGGCCTGCGGCCGCCCGGGGCGGTAGGGCGTATTCACTTCCGGGCCCGTGCCAACTCGGTGGCTTTCCGATACTGCTCGCGAAAATGGGTGCCGAGTTCGTCCGCCAGGCGGACCTCGTCGATCTTGTCGGCCGAAACCAACGTCTGGCGGATCGGACCGCTGACCGCGGCGTAGTCCACCTTCGACACATCGAGCAAGGTTCGCGTGGCCTCGGGCGGCATGCCGGCGGCGATCACCTCGCGCCACGCTTCCTTCAGCTCCTCGTGGGAATCGAGGCACATCACCCGGATGACGAAGCTCATCGGCCGGAACAGGTGGCCGGTCCAGTCGGCCCGATAGGTGAAGTTGCGCGCCTCATCATACGGCCGCACGTCGGCATCATTGATGAAGGGCTGGTGCTCGGGGCCGTAGAGCTCTGGGCGAATGGGCAGGCGGCGCAGGGAAAACTGCTGCGGCCCCCCAGGCGTCCCTCGGCGGTAGTTCCAGAGCTTCTGTCCCTCGAGACTGAGGACGTAATCGATGAATTCCTTGGCCAGTTCCTCCTCCTGGGCGCCGCGCAGAAGGCCGATCGGATCGACTCCGTAGCTGGTGCCGCCGCTGGGCGAGAGGAAGACGATGCGCGGCTCGGGCGTGCGGCGCGCCGAGGCTTCGGCTTCCTGGCGGGCGTAGAAATCGATCGCCATGGCGCAGGCGGCATCGCCCGCGCCGACGTCGATCGACGGCTTCTGCGAGGTGTCGGAGAAATAGCGCGTGTTGCCCCCCAGTTTGATCAGCAACTGCATGCCGCGGCGCCAGCCCTCGTCCCGCGCATTCTGCTCCAGGGTCCGCGGGTCGGCGCTCGGTTTGGCCAGTGCCTGCCCCTCCGCCAGCATGTCGTTCATTTGTTGCTGGATGAGCATCTCGAACGCCTTGGCCGCGGCGCTGGATTTGGTCGGATCGGCCAGCGCCAACTGCCGCCGGAAGGCCGGCGCCGCCAGCGAAGCCCAGCGCGTCGGGGCTTGGGCAACGCCGATGCGCTTGAGGACATCGAGATTCGAGAGAATGCCGTAGCCCGAAAGCACCGTGCCGACCCAGTGCCCATTGGGATCATAGTAATTCTCCCCGCCCAGCGACTGCGGGATGCAGTGCTCGCCGAACCACTCGGGGTGGCGTTGCAGCACCCCGGAATCGACCAGGCGTCCGGCACGCGCCTGCAGGTCGAAATCGTAGCTTCCACCACCGAAGAATAGGTCGATGCCGATACCCACCTTACTCTCCAGGAACGCCCGGCGCGCGGCCTGGCTCGGCGTATCCATGGCCGGATCGGCCGGCAGCTTGATGGCCGCATTCGAATAGGCGGCCGCGACTTCGTCGGTCCAGGGGCGCTTGAGGGTCTGCCGCCAGTGGTTGGAAAAGCGGGACTCGTATTCGCTGGTCAGGTAGCGCGTGATCTCGCTCGTGCCGCCGATCACCCGCCAGTCGATGCGCACCGTCCGGTTGTGCTTGGCTTTGTAATGCTCGCGGAACCCGCGGGCGAACTCGGTGCGGATCGACTCGTTGTGGGGCGTGATGATGACCAGCGTGTGATCGGCCGCGACCAGCAGATTGACCTTCGGCTTGAGCGCAAAGGGCGCGCCTACGATGACCGCCAGGCCGGCGAGGAGCAGAAGTGGTTTGAGCATGGCGGGAGCTGTGGCGCAGCATTCCAAAGGGCTGCGGCGCTGTCGAGCGGCAGGAGTTTCCCTCAAGTCGTCTGTCCCTCCGCGTCGGAAGCAGGGCAGAATCGCGGTCTCCGCTCCTGCCTCCTCACATTTTATGAAGCCGCTCCCGCTCGCCGCCCTGGCCGTCTGCTCCCTCCTCGCTTGGTCAGCCCCGGCGGCAGAGCCCCGCCCGCGGTCGGCGCGGGAGATCCGCGCCGAGATGGAGCGCTATCTGCAGGCCGCGGTCGAGCACGAGCGCTTCACGGGCTCGATCCTCGTGGCGCGCGATGGGCGGCCGATCCTCAGCCGGGGCTACGGGCTGGCGAATGCGGAGCTGAACGTACCCAACCAGCCCCGGACCGTCTTCCGCCTCGCCTCCGTCACGAAGCAGTTCACCGCCGCGGCCATCCTGCTGCTGCAGGAGCGCGGCCGGCTGAGCGTGCACGATCCCATCTCGCGTCATCTCCCCGACTGCCCGCCGGCCTGGGAGGCGATCACCATCCGTCATTGCCTGACCATGACGTCAGGCTTGCCGGGTCTTTCGGCGGCGGACATCGGCGCCCTGCGCGGGCTGCCCGTGCCGTGGGATCAGTGGCTCGAGGCGATGCGCAAGAAGCCGCTCGAATTCACCCCGGGAGAGAAATTCAAATACGCCAATCCGGGCTACACGATCCTCGGCTTGATCATTGAGCGGCTCTCCGGGAAATCCTACGGCGAGTTCCTGCAGGAGAACATCTTCACGCCGCTCGGAATGAAGCAGACCGGCTACGAGGATCCGCGCCGGATCATCCCGCACCGGGCCACGGGCTACAGCCAGTTGCCCGGCGAGCCGCTCGCCAACGTGCCTTACGCCGAGCTTTTCCGTCTCTATGCGGCGGGCGGCATCTATTCCACGACCGAGGACCTGCTGCGTTGGGATCAGGCGTTGTACTCGGAGCGCCTGCTCTCACGCCGGTCGATCGAGGAAATGCAGACGCCGGTGAGCGAGATCTACCCGGGCAAGCGCTATGGCTACGGCGTCTGGATCAGCCTGCAGTCGGGGCGGGAGGAGATCGCCCACGGCGGCAATCTGGCGGGCTTCCTGACCTACCTCTCCCGCTTTCCCAAAGAGCGTCTGACGGTCATCGTCCTGAGCAACAACGGCAAAGGCTCCTCGGGCAAGATCAGTCGCGCGCTCTCCGCGATCGCCTTCGGTGCGCCCTACGAGCTGCCGCGGCCCCGTCGCGCGGTGGACGTGCCCCCGGCCGCCGTCGAGCGGGTGTTGGGCGAATACCAGGCGCTGTATCCGCCCACCCGCTTCGTCTTCACCCGCGAGCGCGGCAGGCTGATGGTCGAGCGCACCGGCGACGCGAAGGTCGAGGTCTTCGCGGAAGGGGAGCACCGCTTCTTCCTCAAGAACGAGGACATTCAGTTCACGTTCCAAAACGGGCCCGACGGCAACGTCGCAACCATGCGGGTCGATCAGGGCGACGGCACGATCTACGAATTCCTGGAAACGAAGAAAGTGCCGTGAACGCCCGGCGTGGCGGGTGGCCCGCTCAGGCGCCCCGCAGCGCCGCCACCGCCGCGGCCGCGACCGCGTGCGGATCGCCCGCGTCGCCGCGGACTTCCGCCGCGCGGGGCGGAAGGCCTTCCTCGGCGAAATGCAGCGCGCGCAGCTGCAGCTCGCGCCCGACCAGCCGCGTGGCCGCGCCGACCGGCGCCTGGCAGCCGCCGCCGAGCAGGCGGAGCATCTCGCGTTCGGCAGTGACGGCCGCGAGGGTCTCGCGGTGATTGATGGCGTCGAGCCGCGAGGCGGTCAGGAAATCGTCCGCGCGCGTCTGCAGCGCGATGGCCCCCTGGCCGACCGCCGGCAGCATCAGGCTCTGCGGCAGGATGGCGCAGTGCAATTCGGCGTCCTCGTGCCGCAGCACGCCTGTGGCGGGAGCATGGCCCAACCGCTCCAGGCCAGCCCGGGCCAGGATGAGCGCGTGCCAGTCGCTCCGGGCGCGCAATTTGCCGAGGCGCGTGCCGACATTGCCCCGCACCTCCACCACCTGCAGATCGGGCCGCAGATGCCGCAGCTGCAGCATGCGGCGCACGCTGCTGGTCGCGACCACCGCGCCCGGCGGCAGCGCGGCCAGCGGATTCTCGGGATCGACCCCGGCCTTGAGAATGAGCACGTCCTCGGTGGCCGCGCGCGGCAGCACCGCGCTCACCTCCAAGCCCGGCGGATTGGTCGTCGGCAGGTCCTTGAGGCTGTGCACCGCGGCATCGATCTGCCCCGCCAGCAGCGCCTCCTCCAGCTCTTTGGTGAACAGCCCCTTCTCGACCTTCACCCCGGCATCGCCGTGCACCGCCGAGGCGAGGCTCAGATCCTGGCGCTTGTCGCCGGTGGTTTTGAACTCGCGCACCTCGACCGTCAGTTCCGGATGCGTGGCAGCCAGGGCCTGCCGCACGAGGGTGGTCTGGGCGAGGGCGAGCGCGCTGCTGCGCGTGCCGAGGACGAGAGGACGATCCGACATGAAGAAAGGGGCGCGGCGTCAGGCGCTGTTGAGCTTGGTCAGTTGGGCCGCGCGGTGCTGCTGCAGGAAGCGCTCCCAGCCGACGCGCGGGGTTTCGCGAGCCAGCCAGGTCATGAAATCGTGCACGTGCTCATCGATCAGCCGTTCGCATTCCGCCAGCTCGGCGCGGCGGCGTTCGAGCGCGCCGGCGGCGATGCCCTGGAGGGCGTCGATGTCGTAGAGGTAAACGCCGTCGAGCTCGTTGACGCTCGGCTCGATGTCCCGCGGCACGGCCAGGTCGATGAGGAAGAGCGGTCGGTCGGCGCGCTCGTCCATGACGGGTTCGAGCTTGCTGCGGGTGATGACGAAATGCGGCGCGGAGGTCGAGCTGAGCAGGATGTCGACATCGCGCATCTCCTGCTCCCAGGCGTCGAAATGCAGCGCCCGGCCCCCGAGTTCGCGCGCCAGGGCATCGGCCCGCTCGAAGGAACGGTTGGCCACGAACAGGCTCTGCACCCCGCGCGACCGGAGCGTGCGGGCGGTCAGTTCGCCGGTGTCGCCGGCGCCCACGATCATGACCTTGCGCTCCCGCAGCGAGCCGAAGATCTGCTCGGCCAGGTCGACCGCGATGGACCCCACGCTGACCGAACCGCGCGTGATGGCGGTCCGGCTGCGCACGTGCTTGGCCACCTGGAAGCTGCGCTGGAAGAGCTTGTTCAGGAAGCGCGAGGTGGTGCCGCCGCCGCTGGCATTCTGATACGCCTTCTTCACCTGGCCGAGGATCTCGGTCTCGCCGAGGACCATGGAATCGAGCCCGCAGGCCACCCGGAAGAGATGCCGCACCGCCGCCTCGCCTTCGTGATGCAGGAAGCCGGCCGTGGGCAGGTTGCCCTGCACCTCCGCCTCGACCAACTCACGGGCGGCGCGCGGCGCGACCGAGTAGTATTCGGTGCGATTGCAGGTCGACAGGACCACCATCTCGTCGGCCCGCCCCGGGCCACAGAGCGCGCGCCCGGCCTCGACCGAGGCGTGTTCGCCGAGGGCGAAGCGCTCGCGCACCTCGACCGAGGCCTCGTGGTGGCTGATGCCGTAGCAGCTCAGGATCATGCCGGACGCCAGGGGGTGACGCGGTCCGCCGCGCTGCGCGCGGGTCGACCCTCCGCGATGAACGTGATGCCCGAAAGAGTGATCATGGCCAGCCCGGCCGCGCCAATGGAGATGAGCGCCACGCGGCGCGGGGCCAGGTGCCGCCGCCAGCGCAGCAGCAGGACACTGCCGTAGAGCAGCCAGACGCCGATCGACCAGCCGAGTTTGTAGGGCGAGGGCGACTGTCCCACGCCGAAGCCGGCCAGCATGCCGATACTGAGCAGGACGAAGCCTGCCAGCAGCAGCCGCGCATTGGCCACCCCGAGCGCCTGGATGGGCGGGAGCTGAAAGAACGAGGCGCCGAGCTGCCGGCTCTTCAGCTGCCGGTCCTGGATGACGAACATCGCGCCCGCCAAAGCCGCCAGCAGGAAGGCGCCGTAGGCCAGGATGGAGAAGGCCGCGTGCGCCTCGAGCCAGGCATTGATCGGCACCGTCGAGCGCGTCGGCGTGGTGTCGCCGGCCACGAAAGCCAGCGTCTGCAGCGCGAAGGCCAGTGGCGCGGTGAAGGCGCCGAGCAGGGAGAGTCGGTACGTCGGCCCGATGACCACGTAGAACACCACCGTGGCCCAGCTGAGGAAGACCAGGAGCTCGAAAATGTTGGTCAGCGGGCAGCGGCCGATTTCCTGGCCCCGCACGTAGAGGAAGGCGGACTGCAGCGCGAAGCCGGCCAGCATGACGGTGAACTGGAAACGCGACGTCTGGTAGCGCCCCGCTCCGAGCGTGAAAAGCGCCCGCGCGAAGCCCAGCAGGAAGCAGAGCGTCGAGCAGGCGAGCAGAAGGCGGTCCATCGGGGGCGGAAAATGCCCGAAATCGGCCGGGCGGAAAACGGAAATGCAGCCCCTGGATTGGTCACTCCGGCGCCTGGATTTCCATCTTGGTGCGCGACACCACCTTGCCGCTGGCGGGATCGACCGTCTCCACCCGCATCTCCTTGAGGAACCAAGCGCGCTGAATGACCTGGGCCGAGACGACCTCGAAGCGCTTGATCAGCTTGCCAGCCGGATTGAAGCCCTCGGCCTTCATGAGCGCGCCGTTTTCTTTGTCCACCCAGACCACGACCTCCCCGTAGGCCGACCGCCCGGGCCCGGGCGGCTGCAATTCGATGCGCCAGACCGGGCGCGTCTTCATCCGGTCCTCGCCGGTGATGCGGGCCTTGGTCCAGTAGATGAATTTCAGCGCCAGATCCTCGTAGGTCAGATCGGTGCCCATGACCCGCCGGGCGAACTGCGCGGGCGTGTATTTGCCGTCGCGGCTGCTGCCGCTCTGCATCAGCTCGGAGTCGTTCTCGCCCAGCGAGATGCGCAGCGTGACCGGATCGGGGTCGCTGAATTCGTATCGCAGCACCGGGCCCTCGGCTTTGAAGCGGAAGCTGGCCTCCGTCGGCCGGATGCTGATGCTGGTGTCCGCAGGCTGGGCGGTGAGCGAGCCCTTCAGCTGCGCCCGCTGGCCCGACTGCGCATGGCGCACGGCTTTGAGCATTTCGGCCGCATTGGGATAGTCGGCGGCGGGGGCCGAGAGCGCCAGACTGAGGCAGGTGAGGGCAAACAGAAGGTTTCGTCCGCGCATCGGTGAGCTTAGCATGGGCCTGCTTCATGGACGACCGACTCTTGCGTCTCATCAATCGGGATTGGACCCATCCGGTGGCCGACTATGTCATGGCCGTCTTTTCCAGCTATGATTTCTGGTTGCCGTTCCTGTGTCTGGCAGCGGTCGTGATCGCCTGGCGCGGCAGCTTTCAAGCCCGCACCTTTCTCGTGCTGCTGGCCGTGACCATGGCGGTGGTGAACTGGCTGGTCGGTCTGGCCAAGCCGGTCTTCGATCGGCCGCGACCGAACCAGCACCTGTCGCAGGTGCGCTGGATCGATCTCGATTCGACCACCGCCTTCCGCGCCCTCTCGCTGTTCAAGGCGTTGGAGGTCCGGATCAACTCCGAGCCGCTCGGCGTGCCCGCCGGCAAGGGGCGTTCTTTCCCCTCCGGCCACTCGGCGAATCTCTTCTGCGCCGCCACCGTTGCTGCGCTCTGCTTCCGACGCGGCTGGACGGCTTTTTTCGTGGCGGCCCTGACCGGCTATTCGCGAGTCTATGTCGGCGCGCATCATCCGAGCGATGTGCTCGTGACCGCGCTCTTCGCGGCCACCGTGGCCATCTTCACGGTCGGGCTGCTCAGCTGGCTGTGGGAGCGCTGGGGGCAGCGCGTGTGGCCGTCATTACATCTTCGTCACCCACGGCTCCTCGGTGCAGAGTCGGGGCAGGAGAATGCGGTCTCGGAGCCCGCCCGAGCTTGATCCGCGTCGGCACCCTGCCAACGTGCCGCCCTCGCATGATTCCCCTCGAAGATTCCGCTGCCGATGTGCTCGGCAAAGCCCAGCGCGGACTGGGGCTCGATGAAGCCGAAGTCGCCCGTCGCGCCAACCTCCCGCTGGCTGACTACCAGGCGCTCCGGGCCGGTGGGCAGGACGCGGCGACCATCCAGCGCATCTGCCCGGTGCTCGGGCTCGATGCAGCCGCGCTGCAGGCCTTGGCCGAGGGGAAATACGAGCCGGTCGTGCATGGGCCGGCGGAGGGCTTCCGCATGTTCACCACGCCCTTCGAGGACATGTTCGTGAACTCGTTCCTTTGCTGGGATCAGGCCGCCGGTACCGCCGTCGCCTTCGACACCGGGGCGAACTGCTCCGGGCTGCTCCGCCAGGCGAAGACCGTGGGCGTGAAGATCGAGAAGATCTTCCTCACCCACACGCACCCCGACCACATCGCCGAGCTGCGCCGCCTGCGCGAAGTGACCAAGGCGCCCATCTTCTCCTCCGCGGAGGAGCGGCTGAATGACCCGCGGACCATCCCGATGTCGCTGGGCGCCAGCACCGCCGTCGGCCGATTGAAGATCACCCCGCGCGCCACGGCCGGCCATTCCCCCGGCGGTCTGACTTACGTCGTCGAAGGCCTGGCCACGCGCCTGGCCATCGTCGGCGATGCCCTCTTTGCCGGCTCGCAGGGCGGGGTCGATGCCGCCTACTACGAGAGCGCTTTGCGCGCCATCCGCCGCGAGATCCTCAGCCTGCCCGACGAAACCATCCTCTGCCCCGGCCACGGCCCGCTCACGACCGTCCGGCTCGAGAAGGCCGGGAATCCCTTCCACGCCGGGCGGGTCGCGTGAGAGGGGAAAGGTGAGAGGTGAGAGGTGAAAAGTGGGGGGTGGCGACCGGGCGAGGAGTTGATGTGGGTTCGGGGCGCGCGGATGCTGCCCGACGAAGCCATGGCCACCTACGTTTACGAGACCATTCCCGCCGCGCCGGAAGAGCAACCGGTGCAGTTCGAGGTGCGGCAGAGCATGAACGATGCGCCGCTGACGCGACATCCCGAGACGGGCCAGCCCGTCCGCCGAGTCATCGTAGGCGGTTACGGCCTCCTCAAGAAAGACGGCGGCTCCGGCTCAGGCGCCAGCTGCGGCACCGGCTGCGGCTGCCACAACTAGCTGCCGACGCACCACTCGCCTTTCACCTCTCACCTCTCACCTTTCACCTCTACCTTTCCCACCTCCCCACTTGCCCTGCGCGGCGCAGGCATTAGTTTTTCTAATGAGTGCGATCCTGGAGGAACGGCCGGTTTCCACCCTCAACGGCCGCCGGCAGGCCGATCCGGCGCTGATCGAGAGGGTCCTGGCGGGTGAGCGTATTTCGGATGCCGACGCGCTGGCGCTCTATCGCGATGTCGAGCTCTCCGATCTCGGCGCGCTGGCCGACCATCGCCGAAAGCTCGCGCAGAAGGAGGCCCACGGCGGGCGCGGCAACGAGATCGTTACCTACATCATCGACCGCAACATCAACTACACCAACGTCTGCAACGTTTACTGTAAGTTTTGCGCGTTCTATCGGACGGAGAAGGACGACGACCACTACGTGCTGAGTCTGGAGGAGATCGACCGCAAGCTGGACGAACTGACCGCGGTCGGCGGGATCCAGATCCTGATGCAGGGCGGGCATCACCCGAAGCTGACGATCGACTGGTATCTCAACCTCCTCGCGCACATCAGGGCGAAGTATCCGCACATCAACATCCACGCCTTCAGCCCGCCGGAGTTCAACCACTTCGCGGAGGTGTTCGGGATGCCGCTGCGCGAGGTTATTGCCAAGTTCAAGGAAGCCGGCCTGGGTTCGATTCCGGGCGGTGGCGGCGAGATCTTGGTTGATCGCGTGCGCAACCGCATCGCACCGCTGAAGTGCAATTCCGACCAGTGGCTCAAGGTCATGGAGATCGCCCACGAGCTCGGTCTGAGCACGAGCGCGACCATGATGTTCGGGCACGTCGAGTCGGTCGAGGAACGCATCGAGCACCTCAGTCGGCTGCGGGTGCAGCAGACGGCCACAGGCGGCTTCACCGCCTTCATCTGCTGGACCTTCCAGCCGGAAAACGTAGTCCTGAAGGCCACGCCGGTGGGCTCCGCCGAGTATCTGCGCATGCAGGCGCTCTCCCGCATTTACCTCGACAACATCCCCAACGTGCAGAGTTCGTGGGTGACGCAGGGGCCGAAGATCGGCCAGCTCGCACTGCGCTACGGCGCCAACGACTTCGGCAGCGTGATGATGGAGGAGAATGTCGTCAGCCAGGCCGGCACGAGCTTCCGCATCGACGCGGAGGGCATCGAGAAGCTGGTCAGCGAGATGGGCTACGAGCCGCGCCGCCGGAACAACTGGTACCAGCTGGTGGAGTGAAGGATGAAAGATGAAGGATGAAGGATGAAGGATGAAGGATGAAGGATGAAGGATGAAGGATGACGACCCGGAGCGAGCAGATGAGGATCGGGTTTTGGGGTCTTAGCGGCGGCGATCCGTGAGCGGAGGCGGCGCAGCTAGCCTAGTGAACGCGGAGGCGGAGGCGGCGGGCTCTGCGCAGGGAAGATCGCGCTTCTCTTCGCGCTACTGCGGGCTGCTGTGCGGAATCAGCAGATGGGCTGCCGACGCCCAATTTCATCCTTCCTCCTTCCGCCTTCCTCCTTCACCCCTCTCCCCTCAGCTCCGCCGCCACTTCGCCCACGAACCGCGGGACGAGGCCGACGCGCCGAAAGATGACCTGCAGCTGAGTGACGTTGGTCGTGACCGGTTCGTCGAACTCGAGGTACACGAGATCGTGGTTGCGATCGACCTTGCAGCGCAGGCCGCCGATCTCGCTCAGCGAATGGTCGAGCTCGAGCACCTTGGAGAGGTCGCGCACGCCGGGGGCGTAGATTTCGAGTTCGATCATGGCGTGGCGGCGGCAGGGGCGGGGGAGGGCGGCAGATTCGGGCCTTCGGCGCGCACGCCGGGCAACTGCACGAGGAAGGTGGCGCCCTTGCCCGGCTCGCTCTCGCACCAGATGCGGCCGTTCATCCGCTCGACTAGCGCGCGCACGATGGAGAGTCCGAGGCCGGTGGAATCCTCTCCCGCGGTCGGGCGCGCGCTCAGGCGGGTGAACTTCTGGAACAGCCGCGGCATGTCCTCCTCGCTGACGCCGGGCCCTTCGTCCTGCACCTCGATGCGCACGCCGCCGGTGGGGGCATCGTCCTTCACCCGCACGCGGATGGGCTTGCCGGAGGGCGAGAACTTGAGGGCGTTGGAGTAAAGGTTGTCGATGACCTGGTGCACCAGGGCGCGGTCGCACCAGGCGATGGGCCGGTTGCTGTACACCTCCACCGCCAGCTGCTGGTTCTTCTTCACCAGGCGCAGGGCGTAGTTCCGGGCCACCAGGCAGCAGAGGTCGGCCACATTGACCGGCTCCGGATTCATCATGATCTCCCCGCGCTCGACCGCGTTGGAATTGAGCAGGCGTTTGACCAACTCGGTCATGCCGGTGACGCCGTTCTGCAGCGTCCGCAGGCTCTCCTCGCGTTCGTCTCGGCGGAGGTCGGGCTCGTCGAGCAGGAGCTGGATGTGGCCGGCCATGCCCGAGAGCGGATTCTTGAGATCGTGCGCCACGATCCCCAGCAGCGTGTTCTTCTCGCCGTCGATGCGCTGCAGCTCCTTGAGCGCATCCTCCAGCTGCCGGTTCTTCTCGCGCAGCTCGTCCATCTGGCTCTCGACCTTGCGCTCCAGCAGCGAGCGCAGGTGCTCGATGTGGTAAAGATCGCGATACGTACGCAGCGCCGTGGTCGTGGTGGTGAGCAGCCGCTGCTGGGTCAGGTCGGTCTTGTTCTTGTAGTCGTTGATGTCGTACGGCTGAATGACCGTGTGCTCTGGGATCTCGTCCGGCTGGCCGGTGAGGAGAATGACGCGCGCCAGGCGGTGGCCGAGCGACTCGCGCAGCTCGCGTACGAAACGCAGGCCGCTGTCGCGCTCCTCCATGATGACATCGAGGTAAATGACCGCCGTGTCCGGGTGCTGCCGGAGCAATTCGCGCGCATCGGCCGCCGAAGAGGCATCCAGGATCTGGACGGGGTGGTGGTCGAAGCGAAAACCGCTCAGCCCCAGGCGGATGGCGCGGTGCACGTCCTCGTCGTCGTCCACCACCATCACCTTCCAGAAAGCCTCCTGCGGAGAGGTCGGCGCGGCCGGCGCGGGAGCCGGCTCGCGCGCGAAGGTGAGAGGGGCTTCGGCGGCAGTCACAACCGGGCAGCTTTCTACGCCGTGCGCGGCGCTTCAAGCCCGGATTCAAGACGGATCACGTTGCGGCCGGTCTCGGCCTCGGTCCCCGCCCGGATGGCGGCGCCGATGCCGTCGAGGACCAAACCCAGCAGCGGGGCGAGCTGGGCGGGGATGGCGTGGGCGCGGAGGTGTGCCTGATTGATGGCCTGGACCACGTCGGGCGGCAGCGGCGAGCCATCGTCGACGAACTGCACCGCCGCGCGCGTGCCGAGATGCTGGGTGGCGATCTGAATGCGCCCGCCCCGGCGCGCGCCGAAGCTTCGCTCGACGATGAGCGTGATGATCTCGGCCGCGATCCGTGCGAAGAGGGCCGGCTGGTGGTCGAGCGGCACTTCCACGCCTTCCACCGTGATCTCGAGCCCGCTGTGCTTGTGCACCAGCTGCACCGCGGCGGCCACCGTGGTGAGGTAGCTCTTCAGCTCGAAGCGGCGGGAGACGCCCGGCAGCTGGTCGGCGGCGATCTGCTTCAGGCCGCCGATGAGGTCGGCCGCGCGCTTGAGATTCGGGCCGACCAACCCGGTGGCCTCCGTGGCCTGGGCCAAAAAGGTCTCCAGATCGCTGCGGAGCAGTTCCTGGGTCTGAAACTTGGTGGTGAAATGGACGATTTTCTCCCGCAGGGTCGAGGACCCGAGGATGGCCGCGCCGAGCCGATTGTTGACCTCATGGGCGCCGGAGCCGACCAGCTTGGCCACGAGCTGCAGCCAGCGGGCGTCGAGCGCGCTGACCGAGGCCTTCTGGAGGGCGGCTTTGGCGTCCTCGAGTTCGCGTTCCAGTACGGCCTGCTGCGCGGCGGTGTCGGCCGCTGCCCGGAGCATGTCGCGCAGGCGATCCCGCTCCTCTTCCGCCGCGCGGGCCTTCTCGTCCGCCGCCGCCCGGCCGGATTTCTCGGCGGCCAGCCGCATCAGGAGAAAGGCGCAGACTGCCCCCAGCACCGCGGCCAGCGCGATGAGGCCGACGCTGAAGGCCTCGGCAAGCAGCGGCGCGGGGGAGAGAGCGGCAAGGGTGGGTGGCAGCATGGAAGTCGGATTCCAGCGCCTTCTGTGCCCCGGCTCGCGGCAAAGTTCAAGGTACACTGAAATTCGCTTGCGCGAGCGCGCTTCCTGCCCATCTTCCCCATCCCGCGAACCGGGAGGGCAGCTAGCTCAATGGTAGAGCAAATGACTCTTAATCATTAGGTTCTGGGTTCGAGCCCCAGGCTGCCCAAGCTCCCGGAAGGTCTCCGGGGGTGGGAGCACGACGAGGATGGAAGTTTCGTCGGCAGATCGCCGCAACCTTGGCCGCGACCGGTGACGTACACGTGACAGCCGCGCCGCTTCGCGGTTATCCTGACCCTCCCATGATCGATTTCCCGGCGGATTCCCACGGCAGCGGCGTCTTCGCGACCACCCGCTGGACGCTGGTCGCCGCCTCGGCCGAGACGCAGGAGCCAGGCTCGCGCGAGGCCCTGGCGCAGCTCTGCCGGACCTACTGGAAGCCGCTCTACTGCTACGTGCAGCACCGGGTGCGCGACCCCATCGCGGCGCAGGATCTGGTGCAGGAATTCTTCCTCCACCTGCTCGAACACAAGCTGATCGCCCGGGCTGACCCCGAGCGCGGACGCTTCCGGAGCTACCTGCTGACCTGTCTGCAGAATTTCCTGCGCAGCGACCGTCGCCGCGCCCAGGCGCAGAAGCGGGGTGGCGCGGTGGCTTTCGTCTCCTACGAACAGGCCTTTGGCGTGGCGGCCGAAGAGCACATCACGCCGGAGGAGAGCTACGATGCCGCCTGGGCCGCGGAGCTGTTCGATCGCGCCCTGGCCCGGCTGCGGGCGGAGGCGGCGGCCCGCGGGCGCGAACGCATTTTCCTCGAACTGCAGGGCGCACTGGCCGGCGAGGCCGAGCCGCTGGCGGTGCTGGCGGAGCGGGTGGGCCTGCTCCTGCCGACGCTCAAGACGGCGCTCAACCGCATGCGCACGCGCTTCCGGGAAGTGCTGCGCGAGGAAGTGGTCAACACGGTCGGCTCCGATGACGAGGTGGACGACGAATTGCGCCACCTGCTCAGTCTCCTCGCCCGCCGCGCGCCGGTGGCGGACGCCGCGTCATGAGCGGTCCGGAGGGGGCGCCGGAGCTTTGCCCGGGCTGCGGAAAGCCGCGCCCGGTGGTGGGCGGCCGCACCGGGGTGTGCCGGACGTGCGCGGCGCAGGCGGCCCTGCAGCCGGTGCGTTCCGACGAGACCTGGACCGGCGATTGGCTGGAAGCGCTGCCGCCCGACGGGTCGGCCCCGGCCGATGGGCGACGGCTGGGGAATTACGTCATCGTGGAGGAGCTCGGCCGGGGCGGCATGGGCGTGGTCTATCTCGCGCGGCAGGACAACCCGGCCCGCAGCGTGGTCTTGAAAGTCCTCCGCGCCGGCGCGGCGGCCACGCCGGCCATGCGGGCGCGCTTCCACGCGGAGGCGGAAGCCATCTCCAGCCTCGACCATCCGCACATCCTGCCGGTGTACGAGGCGGCCGAAGCCGGGGGCGACTCCTTCATTGCGATGAAGTGGGCCGAGGGCGGCTCGCTCGCCGGCCACATCGGCGACTACGGCGGGCGGCCGCGCGAGGCGGCCAAGCTGCTCGTGCTCATCGCCCAAGCCGTGCGGCACGCGCATCGGCGCGGCATTCTCCACCGCGACCTCAAGCCGGCCAACATCCTGCTCGATGCGCGGCGGCAGCCGTTCGTGGCCGACTTCGGCATCGCCAAATGGCTCGGCCGGGACAGCGCGGCCACGCTGCTCGAAGGGGTGCTCGGCACGCCGTCCTATATGTCGCCGGAGCAGGCCGCGGGGCAGTCGGTGCTCAGCGTCGCGACCGATGTCTACAGCCTCGGCGCCATTCTGTACGAACTGCTGGCCCAGCGTGCGCCCTTCGGCGGCGCCACGCCGCTGGAGACGATGCAGCAGGTGGCCACGGCGGATCCGGTGCCGCCGAGCGAACTGCAGCCCGGCATTCCCCGCGACCTCGAGACGATCTGCCTCAAATGCCTCGCCAAGGAACCCGCGCAGCGCTACGCCTCGGCCGGCGAGCTGGTGGCCGATCTCGAGCGCTGGCTGGGCGGCCGGCCCATCACTGCGCGGCCCGTTTCCAGCGCGGAGCGGGTCTGGCTTTGGACCAAGCGCAACCGGCTCGTGGCCACGCTCGCGGCGCTCTCGCTGGGCCTGCTCGTGGCCGTGGCGATCGGCTCGACCGTGGCGGCGCGCCGGCTGGTCCGCGCCGAGGCCGAGAAGACCGAGCAGCTGCGTGCGGCCCTGCTGGCCCAGGCGCGCGCCACCCAGCTGACCGGGCTGCTCGGGCAGCGCTTCGAGGCGCTGGAAGCGCTCGGCCGCGCCGCGGCGCTGCGGCCGGGGCTGGATCTGCGCGACGAGGCGCTGCGGGCCCTGGCTCTGCCCGATGCCCGCCGCGGCCGGCCGGTGGAATGTCGCTACGCCTTCAACTCGCCGCTGGTGCACGACTCCGAACTCGGCCGCGTGGTCTCCGAGGCGGAGGCGGGCCGGCTGGTGCTGTCCGACGCCCAGGGCCGCGAGCTGCGGCGCTTCGAAATGCCGGAGGGGCTGCCCCGCGTGCGCTACATCGCGCCGCTCAGCCCGGACGATACCAAGGTGGCGGTGCGCTTCTCGGACGATCGCGTGCGGGTCTACGCTCTCGACCGCGCCGCCTGTCTGTTCGAGCTCACTGGCCGGCCCGTCTGCACCATCAACGAGGCCTTCGCCTACGATTTCGGGTTCACCGCCAACGGCCGCGAACTGGCCGTGGGGCTGCCCGGCGGAGGCCTGTCGTTCCACGACGCCGAGACGGGGCGCGAGACCGGCCGTCTGGCCTGCCCCTTCGAGCCGAGCCTCCTCTCCTGCTCGCCGGACGATCGACTCATCGCGGCGGTCGGCGTCCGCGGGCGCAAGCTCCAGCTCTTCGAGCGCGCCACCGGGCAGGTCCACCGCACGCTCACCCTGCCGGCCAGCGTCCTGCACTGCGCCTGGCGCGGCGACGGCGCGCAGCTGGCCGTGGCCTGCTTCGACAACCGCATCTACCTCTTCGAGGTCCAGCGCGAGACGCCGCCGGTCGTGCTGCGCGGACACGTTTCCTCGCCGGCGCTGCTGGCGTGGAGCGCCGACGGACGCTGGCTGGCCTCCAGTTCGCGCGACGGCACGGTCCGGCTCTGGGATGCCGACGACGGCACCTGCAGCCTCATCATCCCGTCCGGGTTCGGCGAGCCTTGCCTGCGTTTCTCGCGCGACGGCCAGCGCCTGGCCTTGGGCTCCGAAGATCGCACCACCACCGTGCTGGCCTTGAGCCTGGGCGATCTGCGCCAGGAATGGTTCCGCGCCACGCCGGGCGACTACTACAGCGTGCGGTCGTGCCTCGATTTCAGCTCCGACGGACGTCTCCTCGTCTCGGCGGCGCGCAGCGGTGTGCGCCTTTTCGACGTGCGCAACGGGCAGCAGGTCGCGCTCTTCACCGGGACGCACAACGAGGTCCACTCGGTGCGCTTCGCTCCACGGGCCGATGCGCTGGTCTATTCCGACGAAAAGAGCGGAACGTGGCGCCGCACGCTCCGCTGGCTGGGCGAGCAGGAACTCGAGCTCGGTCCGCCCGTGCAGATCGATGCGCGGCCCGGCTTCCTGGTCGGCGATGTGGCGGGCGACCCGCCGCTGGTCGCCATGTTCTCCGACGAGCCGCCCGCCGTGTCCGTCGTACCGCTGGCCGGCGGCGAGCCCTTGCGCACGTTTCTGATGCAGGCCGAGCCGAGCTGCGCGCTCAGCCCCGACGGCGCCTATCTCGCCACGGCCGAGCGCGAGGGCGAGCAGGCCTCGGCGGCTGATGCCTACGTCTGGGAGCTCGCCACCGGCCGCTTGCATCGGCGCCTCAATCTCGGCCCGAACGGCTCGGTCCGTTTTTCGCCCGATGGGGCCTGGCTTTGGGCCAGCGGCGGCGACCAAACGATCTGCTACCGGTGGCCTACGCTCGCGGCGCGGGAGGGCGTGTCGCAGGCCGCCTTTGACTTCTACTTCGCGCGCGACGGTTCGCTCCTCGGCCTGGCCGACGACGAACGCCTGCGCCTGGTCGATGCCGCCAGCCAGCGCGTCCTCGGCCACCTGCCCGGCGCCCGCATCATCGCCGCCGCCTTCAGCGTGAATAGCCGCCGCCTGGTGCAATACATGAATTTCCGTCTCTACGTCTGGGACCTCCCGCGGGTCCGCCAGGAACTCCTGCGCCTCGGCCTCGACTGGGACCAACCGCCCTACGTCCGTCCCCCCGCGTCGAACCCCGCTCCGCTACGGGTGCGCCTTCTGAACGCCCCCACATCCCCCTAGATAGCGCCCTCGTCGTCGTCCTCGTCGTCCT
>JAFEGM010000080.1:0-479 GCA_018240025.1 Verrucomicrobiota bacterium | reverse complement strand
TCGTCCTCGATTCGACCAAAGCCGAAGGCCAAACTTCAAGCGTCGGCGTTCTTCCGCGATTTCAATTCCAGCTTCCGATACAGCGTGGCCATGCTGATGCCGAGCACGGTGGCCGTCTTCTCGCGCGAGCCGCTGTGGTGGCGCATGATGTGGTCGATGTACTCGCGCTCGCGCTGGGCCACGAATTCGTCCAGCCGCTGATCGAGCGGCAGGGCGGCGGTCGACTCCTTGAATGAAACCGGGGCCACGCGGCCCTGCACCTGCGGCGGCAGATCGGCCGGGCGGATGGTGGCATCGTCGCAGAGCGCCGAGGCGCGCTCGATCGCATTCTCCAGCTCCCGCACGTTGCCCGGCCAGGCGTAGGCGCAGAGCTGGTCGATCGCCTCGGGCTCGATCTTGCGCGGCTCGATGCCCGCCTGGGCGGCGTTCTTCTGCAGGAAGTGCGACACGAGCAGCGGGATGTCCTCCGGCCGGTCGCG
>JAFEGM010000007.1:165108-191665 GCA_018240025.1 Verrucomicrobiota bacterium | reverse complement strand
ACCACCCGCGCCAGCTCGGCCTCGGTGTTGTAGAAGTGCGGAGAGAACCGCAGATACTTCTGCCCGGCGCGATCGCTCCGCAGGCTGGGGACAATGTGGGCCGCCTTGCAGGCCTGGTAGATCGCTGCGGGGTCGGCGCTGGGGTGGCGCAGCGTGAGCAGGCCGGCGGCGGCGGGGCCGGCGACCGGGGCGATGGCCTCGAAGCCGAGCGGGCCGAGACCGCGCATCAGCTCGCGTTTGAGGTGGAGAATGCGGGCGGCGACCTGCTCGACGCCGACCTGGTGCAGGATCTCCAGGCCCGCGCGCATGCCGAGGAGCGGAGCGACGTTGAGTACGCCGGGCTCGTAGCGTTCGGCGCGGTCGGGGAAGACGATCTCGGGCTGCGCGATGAATTCCGGGCAGCGGACGTTGGAGGCACCGAGGAGGATGGGCCGCAGGCGCTCGAAGTGGGCGCGTTTGACCATGACGATGCCGATGGCGAGCGGCCCGAGCATCCACTTATGCGCGTCGGCCGAGAGGAAGTCGACGTGCGTGACGTCCAGCGGGAATGCGCCCAGCGTCTGGATCGCATCGACCGAGAAGAGAATGCCGCGCTCGTGCAGGCGGCGGCCGATGCCGTCGACATCGACGCGGAAGCCGGTCAGGAAATGCGCCGAAGCCAGCGCCACCAGTCGCGTGCGGGGCGTCAGGGCGCGTTCGACCACCTCCCAGGTGATCTCGCCGTAGCGCTCGGTCTGCACCGCGACCGGGCGCACGCTGCGGCGGGCGAGCTCCATCCAGGGGTAGACGTTGGCCGGGTAGCAGTCGGCGTGATAGACGACCTCGTCGCCCGGCTGCCAGTCGAGTCCGGCGGCGAACAGGCTCAGGCCCAGCGCGGTCGGCCCGAGCAGCGCGATCTCCTCCGGGCTCGCGCCCGGTAGAAACTGGGCTGCCAGCGCGCGTGTGCGGCGCACCTCGCCGGCCACCCAGGCGTAGTCGCTCTCGCGCTGCGAGGCTGCGGTGACGTAGTCGATCTCCGCCTGGGCCACCGCGCGCGGCAGGGCGGTGACGGCGGCGTGGGCGAGGAAGATCTGATGGGCCGTGACGGGGAACTCCCGCTGGCGGAGGGATTCATCAGCGAACATAAGTCTCGGGCGGGCGGATGGACCGAAGTGTCTGGAACACCGATTGCTCGGTGCTTGCGTGCCCGCCCATCCGCCATCATCCATCTTCCAGCAACCCCGCCCATGCAGCCGCCCACTTCCTCGCGCTACGCCAGCAAGCTCAACGTCAGCCTCGCCGCCGATCCGGCGCGCGGCGTGGAAGTCAGCGAGGAGGCGGCGCCGTCCGACGCGGCGCTCACGCCCGAGCAGCTGGCCAGCGACGTGCAGCGCACGCAGGAGAAGCTGGCCGCGCTCAAGCGCGAGCAGGAACACCTCGAGCGCCGCAAGCGCGAGCTGGAGGACCTGGCCCGCCGGCAATCGGAGGTGGAGACGAACACGAGCGACCTGACCGAGCGTCTGACCCGCGCCCTGGTGGTGCTGCAGCAGCAGTGTCTCGATGCGCGCCGCCGGGCCGAGCAGCTGGAGCAGGCCGGCGGCAGCCTGCAGCGGCATCTCGATGGGCTGCAGGGCATCGATGTCAGCGCCTGGTCCCAGTCGGACGCGCCCCGTGAGCTGACCCGCGCGCTCGGCCTGCTCGACGCCGCCCGGGCCGATTACGACGGCGTGCGCGCGCGGCTGCTGAACGACGAAACCGATCCCGAGACCTCGCCGACGGCGGCGGGTGCGCGGGGCGAGTCGGAGCGCACGTTCGTGGGCTGGCTGCAGGCCGGTTTCGCCTTCACGCTGCCGCTGCTGGTGGTGTGCCTGCTGATCCTTCTCGCGCTCGTTTTCAGGAGCAGCTCCACGCCCTGATTTCGCCCTCCGGCGCAAGCGCAAAAGCGGAAAAGTTTTCCCGCGCGGGTTTCCACTTGCCGGGGGCGCGGGATGTCCGCTTTGTGTGCGCCACGCCCCGCTGTTTTGCCGATGTCGAAGAAGAAGCCTTCCTCCCGCCCCGAGCCCGGATCCGGCGCGGGGGTCGTGAAGGAAAAGCTCAGCGCGCTCGAGGCCGAGGAACGCCGGCTGCGCGAGGAAATGGAAGCGCTGCAGCGCAAGGTGGCCGACAGCCCGCGCCAGCTCGCCGAAGCGCAGCGCCGGGCCGAGGAACGCGCGGAGGCCGAACGCAAGGCCCGCTCCGAGGCAGAAAAGAATGCACTCTTTTTCGATCAGACCCGCCCCACGGGCGCCGGGCGCTCGTCCGGCCCCCGGCGTGCGGTGAAGCTGAAGGTCGAGCAGAAGACCATGAAGCAGGAGACCTGGGTCCTGGTTATCTTCCTGATCATTGTGGTTTTCATGCTCTGGAGTGCCCTGAGCTGAGCGAGTCATGAGCACGCCGGAGATCGATGTGCGCTACGTCGCGCAGCTCGCGCGACTGGCCCTGACGGAGGAGGAGACGGCCCGTTATCAGACGCAGCTCGGGCAGATCCTCGAATACGTGGCCGCGTTGCAGGAGGTCGATGTCGAGGGGGTGGAGCCGACCGCGCATCCGGGCGGGCTGCAGAACGTGCTGCGCGAGGACGAGGTGGCCGAGTCGTTCACGGCCACGCAGGCTCTGGCGAATGCCCCGCGCGCGGCGAACGGATTGTTCATGGTGCCGAAGGTGATCGAATGAGCCCGGCCGAGCTGCCATTTCTGGGAATTGCCGAGCTGCGCGCGGGCTTCCGCCGCGGCGACTTCACCCCGCTGGACGCGCTCAACGCCCTGCTGGCGCGCATCGACCGCGTGGATCGCGAGATCCATGCCTACCTCAGTTTCGACGCCGCTGCGGCGCGCAAAGCGGCGCAGGCAGCCGATCTGGCATTGCCGCTCGGCGGCGTGCCCATCGGGCTCAAGGACGTCATCAGCGCCGCCGGCCAGCCCTGCGGCTGCGCTTCGCGCATTCTTTCCGGCTACGTCGCGCCTTACGATGCGACCGCCGTGGCCCGACTGCGCGCGGCCGGCGCGATCCCGTTCGGGCGCCTGAACATGGACGAGTTCGCCATGGGTTCGTCGACCGAGAACTCCTCGCGCGGACCGACGCGCAATCCGTGGGATCCGACCCGCGTGCCCGGCGGCTCTTCGGGCGGCTCGGCCGCCGCAGTGGCGGCGCACACCGCATTCGCCTCGCTGGGCTCGGACACCGGCGGCAGCGTGCGCCAGCCGGCGGCGCTGTGCGGCTGTGTGGGGTTCAAGCCCAGCTACGGCCGCGTTTCGCGCTACGGACTCGTGGCGTACGGTTCGTCGCTCGACCAGATCGGACCGGTGACCAAGTCGGTGGCCGATGCGGCCGCGCTGCTGCAGGCGATGGCGGGCGCCGATCCGCACGATTCCTCCACGCTGCCGGCGCCCGTGCCCGACTACCTCGGTGCGCTGGCCTCGGCGCGCGATCTGCGCGGCGTGCGGCTGGGACTGCCAAAGGAGTACTTCGTCGCGGGCATCGCGCCGGCAGTCGAGCAGGCAGTGCGCCGCGCGGTCGGCCATTGCGAGCAACTTGGGGCGGAGATCGTCGAGGTCTCCCTGCCGCACACGCCGCAAGCGCTGGCCGTCTACTACATCATCGCCACCGCCGAAGCCTCGGCCAACCTCGCGCGTTTCGACGGCGTGCGGTACGGCCGTCGGACGGAGAAGCCGGACGGCCTGCGCGATCAATACGAGCGCAGTCGCGCCGAAGGCTTCGGACCCGAGGTGAAACGCCGCATCATCCTCGGCTCCTACGTGCTTTCGAGCGGCTACTACGATGCCTACTACCTCCGGGCGCAGAAGGTCCGCACGCTGCTGCGACGCGATTTCGCCGCGGCCTTCGAGAAGGTGGATGCCATCGTCTGCCCGACCACGCCCGACGTGGCATTCCGGCTCGGCGAAAAGTCGGACGACCCGCTGGCGATGTATCTGAGCGACGTGTTCTCCGTGGCCGCCAACCTGACCGGCGGTTGCGGGCTGAGCGTGCCTTGCGGCTTCGATGAAACTACCGCTCCCGGCCGGGCGCTGCCCATCGGCCTGCAGTTCCTCGCGCCCGCGCTGGCGGAGGAGCGACTGTTGCGCATCGGCCACGTTTACGAACAGGCCACGAGCTGGCATCTGCGCCGCGCGCTGCCATGAACTGGGCCATCGGGTTCTGGTGGCAGGTCGCGGTCACAAGCTTCCTGCTGCTTTGGGTGGGCTCGACGTTCCTGAATGCGTTCGTCTTTCGACGTCCGCGCCGCCGCACCGCGGCCGACCTGCGCGAGCCGCCGCTCGTTTCGGTCCTCATTCCCGCGCGGAACGAGGAACTGCGGCTGCCGGCCTGTCTCGACTCGCTCCTGGCGCAGGATTATCCGCGCTGCGAGATCCTCGTGCTCGACGATCACTCAACCGACGGCACCGCGCGGGTGGCCGAGGAACGCGGCTTCCGGCGCGAACCCGACGCTCCGCGGCGTCTGCTCAGCGGCGAGCCGCTCCCGCCAGGCTGGACGGGCAAATCTTGGGCCTGCCAGCAGCTCGGCCGTGCTGCGCGGGGCGACTATCTGCTTTTCGTCGATGCGGACACGCAGCATCAACCGCACGGCATCTCCACGGCGGTGGCTGAGGCCATCGAGAGTCGGCGCGATCTGCTCTCCGCCTGGCCGCGTCAGCACATGGGCACTTGGTCGGAGCGGCTCGTCATTCCGTTCATCTGGCTGCTCATCGCCACCTTCATGCCGCATGCGCTCTGCGCGCTGCCGCAGCAGTATCCGCGTCTGGCCCGACTGTTCCCGCGGCGGATGTGGTGGACGGTCGGCGGCGCGGTCGGACAATTCCTGCTTTTCCGGCGCGCCTCGTATCTCGCCATCGGCGGCCACGAGGTCGTGCGCGATCACCTCGTCGAGGACGTCGAACTGGGCCGTCAGGTGGCCGCGCGCTTCGCCGATGGAATGCGCCTGCTGAACTGCGACGGCGCCGACATCGTGCATTGCCGGATGTACACGTCGTTCCCCGAACTCTGGGAGGGATTTTCGAAGAACATCCGCCCGGCCTTCGACGAGCGCATCGGTGCCTTCATCTTCTTCGGCACGATGCAGTTCGCCTGCTTCATCCTGCCCTTCCTGCTGCTGCCGTTCTCGTTCACCGGCGCCGCCTGGGCGCCCTGGATCTGGGCCCAGGCGGGGCTGGTGCTTGGCCTGCGCGCCTACCACGCGGTCCGCTTTCACACGCCCTGGAGCAGCGTACTGCTGCATCCCTTCGGCCACCTCCTGGCGCTGGCCATCGGCCTGAACAGCTGGCGGCTGAGCGCGAAGAAGGGCGTCACCTGGAAAGGCCGCAGCTACACGATGCAGCGGCCTCCCGGGGCGGGTGCGAAGAACGGAGCGTAATGCGTTCGGCTTGGTCGCCGCGCCGTTCAGGCGCGGGTCCAGTGCATGACCCAGTTCTCCTCCCAGGTCTTGCCGTCGTCGCGCGAGGCGGCCTGATACCAGCGGCAGGAGTTCGGGGTGATCTGATCCCAGACGCCGCGGTAGATCACCGGCTTGTCGTTCTCCGTCTCGTCGGAATCCCAGCGCCCGACGCCGTCGACAAAGCTGCCCCAGGCCGGCACGGTTCCGAGGACTCCGCTCTTGGCGTTGACGAAGAAGTCGGCCCAAAGCTTGTTTTTGACGTCGAGCAGGCGCAGTCCGAGCCCGCTGAAATCGCGCGCCGGAATGCGCAGTTCCTCCACGCTGATGACCCCGCCACAGATCCCGTAGACCGTGGCCTCGCCGGGAAACTCGTCCCATTCCTTGCCCTTGAGCCGGCGGTTCTTGATCTTCCAATTGCCGCTGAGGAAGTCGAAGTCGCCCGGCTTGCCGTTGGGCGTGGGCTTGACCGCTGCGGCTGACGCGGAGCCGAGTCCCAGCTGACCTGCGCCGGCGAGCGCGAAAAGCTTGAGCAGCGTGCGCCGATTCAGCCCCGGCGCGCGGGTGGGAAAGGCAGGGGACGAGGTGAGGGCGGCGATGATGGAGGGGTCGTTGCGCATGGCAGGGCCAGCCTGCCGTGACCTCCGCATGGCCGCACTGACCGGGAAACGACCGTTTCGGCCACGCGCTCAGCGCAGCGGGGGACGTGCGGCGGAGGTCGGCACTTCGTAGATTTCCGCCACCGCCACGCCGCGCTGAAAGGGTTGCTCGAGGATGAGCGTGTAGTTGCCCTCGGGCAGCTCCAGCAGGACTGCCCGGTCGGCGCTATCCGCCGGAGTCAGGCCGGTGGCGGCCAGGTCCGAAGCCGAGAAGCCGGTCAGCGCCTGCTGGAAATCGGGCAGGAGCAGATCTCCGTTCGCCAGCATCAGCGGGCCCTGCACGTAGCCGGGCGGACCCGAGATCCCGAAGGCGGCCAGGCCACGGCTGATCCCGCGCAGCACCAGCTTGGCGCGACCTCCGCGGACTGCAAAGCCGGCGATGGTCGGACCCGTCGAGGGCCGCAGGCTCAGGCTGTCGGTTACGGCGCGAGTGGAGAGATTCACCAGCCGAAGCGGGCCGGGCGGATCGAGATCGTAGATCTCGACGAGCGCCACGCCGGTCGTCCCGCCCACGCCGCGGACCAGCGCGGTGTAGGCTCCGGGTCCGAGAGTGGCGACGAGTGCGGACTCGCGCGCGTCGCCGGGCGTCAGGCCGGCGGCCGCCACCGTCTCGGCGGCGCCGCTGTCGAGCCAGTCGTCGTTCTCGAGCACGGTGACGCCGGCCGCATCGACCAGCCGCAGGCTGGGATTGGCGAGCGCATCGGGCACGCGGAGCGCGGTCAGGCTGGGCCCGAGGGCCCGGATCGCCACCCGGCGTGTACCGGTGCCCTGCAGCACGAAGCCGCCGATCATGATCTGATCGCCGAGCCCCACCTGGGCGCGCGTCGAAACGTTGACCAGCCGGCCCACGAGCCCTGACGGCGCCGGCGCGGCTGGAGCCACGAGCAGGCGCGCCACGCCGGACCGCGGCTGCCCCTGGAAGGTCTGGAAGGAACCGTGGACGATGATCCGACCGTCCGGCTGCCGCAGTTGACCGGCGATATCCTCCCGGCCCTCGAGCAGACGCGGCAGGCCTTCATACGGGCCGGAGCCGGCGGAGAAGGAGGTGTCGAGCAGACCATCGGCGGTGAGCCGCAGGAGCGAATTCACCTCCCGGCCGGCGTAGCTCAGGAAGGCTCCGCCCGCCAGAATGCGGCCGTCGGGCTGAAGCATGAGGGCCCGAAACGTGCGAAACAGCCCTTCGCCAAACGGGGCGCGGAAGGTACGGAAGGTCGAGTCCAGCGCGCCGTTCAGCTGCAGGCGGTGCAGGCTGGCGGCCGGCGGCACCTCGGTCGGATCGTGCGCCTGCGCCACCAGGAGCCGCCCAGCCGCATCGACGGTCAGCGCCCGGACGCGCGGCCACCGGATGGCACTCGTGTCGGCTGCAAAGTCGACGTCCGGCGACCCATCCGGCCGGAAGGCCAGGGGACCGACATGCAGGCGACCGCTCGGGGCCAGAGCCAGGAGTCCATCGCCCGGCAATTCGAAACCGGCCTCGCGCGCCCCGTCGGCCCGCAGTCGGACGACGCGGGTGGCCAGGTTGCCGCCGCCCAGATCGAACCGGGCCCGCACCAGCAGGCGTCCGTCGGGTTGCCGTAGCACCTGTTCGATGCCGCCAAAGCGCCGGAAGACCGACGCCGCCAATTCGGCTGGCGGGACAAACCCGCCATCCAGCGAGCCGTCGGGCAGGAAATGCACGAGGCCGTCGCACAGCGCCCGCGCCGGCTGGCTGGGCCGGGCGTCGGAATCGAGCCAGAGCGCGAGTTTCGCGTAGACCCCGCCGGCCCCGTCCTCCGCCAGCGGACCGGTGGAGACATCGGCCTGGAGCCCCGCAGTGAAGGCGGGATCAGGGCGCCCATCGGCTTGCAGCCGAGCCAGCCCGCGCCGCGGGACATCATCGATGCTGGTGAAGTCGCCCGCGATCCACAGCTGACCAGCGGGCGCGGTGGCGACGGCGGTCACGCTGGCCCCGCCGCGTTCCGCTCCGCTGCCGGTGGCGAAGTTGGGATCGACCTGCCCGGCGAGATCGATCGCTGCCAGGCCGGTGCGAGGCCGGCGTCCAACCAGCTCGAAGTCGCCTGCGAGCACGGCCCCGCCAGGGCGCGACAGCAGCTGGGGGAAGACGTTGATTCGCGGCGCGAGGCCCAGGCGGCCGAACGAGCCGAAGCCGAGATTTCCCGAGCCATCCGCCCGCAGGCTCAGAATGGCCGGTGAGATCCCGCCCAGACACAGCAGCAGTCCGCCGTCGGGCAGGGCCAGGGCGCTCGTCACGTCCCCGAGATCCGCCTGCGGCAGGAAGGTCGGATCGAGCGCGCCATCCTTCTGCAAACGTCGGGCTGGCGGTCCGGCGCCCAGATCGTTGGAGCGCTTGACGTAGTAGGCATAAATGCGGCTGTCCGGGGCCACGAGCAGTTCGTCCCGGTAGCTGTTGGCGAGGAACGGGTCGACGTCGGGCCCGGTGTATTGGAAGGAGAGATCCAGGGCGCCATCGGGCTGCAGGCGGTAGAAAGTGCGGCGCAAAGCCGTCGTGCCACGGGCCAGGATTCGGCCGTCCGGCAGCCGCACAAACGCGTGAAAACCGAAGAACGGAGCCGGGGTGGGCGGGACGAAACTGGGGTCGACCGAGCCATCCGCCCGCAGCCGGAGGAATTCGATGCGGGAGCCGGCGACATTGCGCACGAAGCGGGCCAGCACGCGGCCATCGGGTAGGATCAGCGCGCGCAGCACTCCCTCTTCGGCGCATTGAAACGTGGCGTCCGTCTCCCCGGTCGCCAGCAACCGAACCAGGCGGTTCGCGGCCAGCGTCGTGCCCTCGCGGATGGCCAGGACCTTGCCATCGGGATAGATCGCCACGGGGACGTCGCGCGTTGCCGCCGCCTCGCGCCGGAACTCGCTCAGGAACTCGCCGCCGGCCGTCAGCCACGCCCCGCCCGCGGCGGGACGCCCGTGGAGATGCGTGAACTCACCGGTCACCAGCAGTCGCCCGTCCGGAGCGGCCAGGATCTGCTGGGGCGGCCCGAGTCGGCGCAACGTCGGAGCAAACGTCGGGTCGAGAGCCCCATCCACTTCCGCTGCCGCCGGCAGGCAGGCGGCGAACAGAAACAACCAGACGCAGAATAAGGCGCGCATCTTGAAGGCGAGCCTAGCGGGACGAGCCGCCGGGGAAAGTTCAAACCTCCGGCCCCCGAGCTAGACCGGCCGGTTCTCGGGATCGCTGCCGCCCTTCGGCTTTTTCTTCGGCGTGGGGGCTGGCTTGGGCGTGGCTTTCGCGGGTCGTTTGGCCGGCCGCTCCAATTCGGGCAGGAAGGCGAGAGCGAGCTGATATTCGGTGTATTGATCCGCCTTGCTGGCCACGGCGCGCTTGAGCAGACGAATGGCGCCGGCCCGATCGTCCTGGGCGAGTCGTCGCATGGCCGCGTAGAAGCAGGCCTCCGCCTGCTGGCCCTCGGGCGAAGCGCGGCCGCGCAGCTCGGTGCTGGCCTTGAGGATGTCGGCCTCCTCGAGCAGGCCGCAGGCGAAGCGGATGAGCCGCGCCGACCAGTCGTCGCCCCCGGTGATGGGCCGGGCGCTCGCGTATTCCTGAATCTCCCGGTCGGCCGCCGCCTGCTCGCCGGCCCGCAACTGCGCGGTCCAGATGAAGAGGCGCAGGTAATCCGCCTCCGGGACCTCCCGCTCGAGCAGGACGCGCATGTCGGCCACCGCGGAGCGCCAGTCGCCCACCGCGAGGAAGGCCGAGGCCCGCATCTGCAGCGTCTCCGGCCAGGCGGGCGCCAGGCTGTAGGCCTTGGCGGCATCGTCCAGCGCGGCCCGGAAGCGGCCGAGGCGCATGGCCAGTTGGGACCGGACGACGCGGCCGCGCGGATCGAGCGGCGCGAGTTCCACGATGCGATCGGCATCGGCCATCGCCCCGGTCAGATTCTTCAGCTCCGAGCGCGACTCGGCTCGCGCGACCAGCGCGTCGACGTACTTTGGATCGAGCTGGAGCGCCGCGGTTTCATCGGCCTCCGCGCCGCGGAAGTCCCGCTGCAGGTGCCGGACCACGCCGCGCCAGCGCCGGGGCACCGGCTCTTTCGGAGCCAGCCGTACGGCTTGATCCAGGTCCTGCGCCGCGCCCGCGTAGTCCCGGGTCTGAATGCGGGTGGCGCCGCGGATCGTCAGCGCCTTGGCGTCGTCCGGCTGCTGCTCCAACACGCGACTGGCATCCTCGATCGCCTCGGCGTGGCGGCCGGTATTGGCCCGCAGATCGGCCCGCAGCAGGCGCGCCTCGCGCTGAGCCGGGTCTCTCGTCAGGAGTTCGTCCAGCAGCCGCTCGGCATCCTCGACACGACCTTCCGAGAAGGCGCGCCGGATCGCGCCGAGCGGATCCGGCTCCTGCGCGGGGAGTCCGGCGAGCGGCAGCAGGAGTACGCTGAGCAGAAATATGCGAAGCCAGGGCACGCGCCCGCTTGCCGCCGCCCGCCGCGCTGGTCAAGCGGTCGTGACAGCCTTTGACGCCACGAGGGGCCGGGCGATCACTGCGCCAGCGGGGTCCGCGGGCCGGAGCCGTCGGCGACGGGCCTCGGCGCGTCCGAGAGCACGCGGTCGCTGACCGCGATCTGCTGGGTCAGCTCGCCCAGCGCGCCGCGCAGTTCGCCGGCCAGCCCGGTCAGGCTCTCCTCGTCGCGCGAGTCGAGCGAGACGATGCGGGAATGCACATGCTTTAGCCGAGTCTCGGCCTCGGCCAGCTCCGCCTCCATGCGCGCCCGGTTGGTCTCGATCTGCGCGAACTCGGCCAGGCGCGCCTCGGCGGCGACGCGCGCCTGGGCCCAGCGCTGGCGCACCGACTCATCGCGGGCCGCCCGCTCGTTGGCCCGCACGCGCTCGAGCTCGAGCCGCGGCTGGTCGCCCTCGGCCTCGGCCAGGAAGAGGTCGAGCGCGGACAACTTGGCCAGCAGCTCCCGGCATTCCTCCACCAACGCCTGGGCCAGGCCGGGCAGCTCCTCGACGCAGACGCGCACGGCGGGGGTCGATTCGGCCACGGCCTGCCCGATCTTCGCGGCCAGCTTGCGCAGTCGCTGCTCGGTCTGCGCCCGGGGACCGGTCAGGGCGGCGCGGGCCTCCGCGCCTGCATCGCCGGGCTCTGCCGCCGCCCCGCGGTCGTAGCCCAGGGCCAGCAGGCCCCAGCCGACCACGGCCATCGGCACGAGCCAGAACTCGCTGGTCGCGGCCGCCGTCGCCACGCCCGCTCCGAGCACGGTCAGGCCGAGCGGATTGAACCAGCGACGGAGCGAGGCGTGCATGCTCGAACGCTCAGAAATTGGCCACCAGCTCGGAGTAGACCTGCAGGATGTTTTTGGCCGAACTCTCGTAGGAACGAGCATTGGTGCGGTTCGAGAGCTCGCGGAGCAGGTACTTATCGGGCTGCGCGCCGTAGCCGATGGTGAAGATCTTGACCACTTCGGGCGCGTCGTCGCGCGGCAGGAGGTCGATCAAATCCTGCTTCTTCATCGTGCTGCCTTCGTCCATGCCATCGGTCATGAGCACGAGCCCGTAGTGCCGGTCGGGATCCGCCTTCCGCCGCGCGCCGATGCGCCGCAGGGCCTCGGCGGTGACATCGTACAGCCGCGTACCGCCGCCGGCAAAAAGCCCGCGGATCCGCTCGCGCGCGGCCTCGCGAATGGCGGCGACTTTGCCCATCGAGGCGATGACGGTGATCTGGCTGCTGAAGGCGATGATCTCGATCTCGTCCTGCGGATACATTTGATCGAGGAAGCCGATGGCGCCTTCCTTCGCCTTCTCCATCGCCTCGCCGCGCATGGAGCCGGAGACGTCGATGATGAGCGTGACGCTGGCCGGCTTCTTGGTCTCGAACCAGAGGTCGCGCACCCGATTCAGAATGGCCGGGGAGGGGACCTCGAAGGCCGGAAACTGCGGCAGCGCCTCGGCCACGCCGTTGGCCGCGGTGAACGGACCGCCAGGGGCATCGGTGCGGCCGGCCGGGCGCAGGCCCTTGCCAACGGCCGCCTGCTGCTGCTCGGCGGTGAGGAGGAAGTCGATGAACTTCTGCGCTGCTTCGCGCTCGGCGGGCTTTACCCAGTCGGACTCGGGCACGGCGATGGGGTTCTCGTTGAAGACAGTGCCTTCCTTCGGATAGATGCAGACGAGGGGAAACGGTTTGCCTCCGCTGGCCAGGTTGCCCTCGATGACGTTGTTCTCGTACTGCGCCGCGGCGGAGAGATAGGCGGGGCCCTTGGCGCGCATGAAGTCATCGATCCAGCGGCTGGACATGCCGTAGTGCTCGACCGAGCGCTCCAGTTCCGTCAGCCGCGCTCGGACGGTCGGATTGCGCAGATCGTCGGCCGTCAGCCCCGAGGTCTTGCCGGTGACCGCGTAGACCATGCAGACCATCGTCTGAAAGCCGTTGGCGGAATCGGGGTGCGGATGTCCCCAGGTGAAGCGGCCCCATTCCGGATGTCCGTAGCGCCCCCAGCCCTGCGGGTCCTTGGCCAGCGCGGCGAGGTCGGCCCAGCCGATGGGTTTCGGCCAGCCGAGCGCGCGGGCCATGGGCTCCCACATGGCGATAACCAGAGGGACGTTCACCAGCGGCTTCGAACTCGGGAAGAGCTCCTTGTTCGTCTGCCCCTTCCACCAGTCGTTGGCCTGGATGAACCAGGAACCGTCGGCCGGCGACCAGAGCGTGGGCTTGAGCGAGCCCTCCTGCATCGCGCGCAGGGCGTCGCCGCTGTTCGCGTAGGAGGCAGTGACCTTGACCGGCCGACCGCCGACTGCGACCGCCTTGGCATTGAAAGCCGCGACGGCCTCGTCGAGCCACGTCTTCTTGGTGAAGCCGCTGACCACCGTGATGGCGAGTTCCGGTCCACCGGCGCGTTTCGGCTCCTGCGCGGTCGGGGTCGGCCCAGCGGAACCCGGATCTTTGGAGCCGCCGGTGCGTGGCGAGCGCAGCAGCGTGACGACGCAGACGGCGATGAAGGCGAGCGCGAGGAGGGCGGAAACGAGCCGATTCACGCGGCCAGCCTAACGGCGGGTCGGGGGGCGGCAAGGTGCTTCCGAGCCACTGCGCTCAGCCGCCGGCCAACACGGGGCGAAAGCCTGCTTCGGTCAGCATCCGCACGACCGCCTCACGTTGATCGCCGTGCAGTTCGATCTGGCCGTCCTTCACCGTGCCGCCGACCCCGCACGATTTCTGCAGGCGGCGCGCGAGCTCCTCCTTCTCGGCCAGGGCAATGCCGACGAACCCGCTGACGACCGTGACCGTCTTGCCGCCGCGGTGCGCGGTCTGCCGGCGAATCTCCACGCGGCCGCGCTGCTTCGGCGGTGCGGGGGTGGCGGCGGCAGGCGCCGCTTCCGGGCCCGCGGGCAGCCCGGCCGCGCTGAGCGCGCCGAACGGATTGTGCGTCAGCGGCGCGCCGCCATCGGTCGGGATGCGCTTGGAAGGCTTGGCCATGGCGCGAAGAATGCGTTCGTCGACGCGGCCGGCAAGGTGCGACTTCCGCCTGCGACCGCTCGGCGCTAACGTCGGTCATGGCTCTCGATCCGGCACGGTCCTCGTCCGTTCGTGGCCGGGCGCTGCTCGCGCTCGGCTGCAGCGTGATCTTCCTCCTCACCAGCTGGCTCTGGACCTACCTCTTCAATCTCGTATTCGCGCTGCCCTTCGGACTCGCCGCCTTCTTCGCCCGTCGCAGTGCTCAGGCGATTGCGCCAGAATACTGGGCGGTCCGCTGGAGCGGCTGGCTGCTCGCCGCCGGGGTCCTGTCCGCGCTGGTGGCCTTGGCCCTGTTCAAATAGCGGCAGCGCGGCAGAATGCGGGCATGCCGACCTATCATTGCACCGCCCCCGCCGGTCGCCTGAGCGCCGCGCAGAAAGCCGCGGTGGCCGAGGCGATCACGCGCACGCACCACGAGGTGACCGGCGCGCCGGGCTACTTCGCGGAGGTCATCTTCCATAGCGTCGCGGAGGGCGATTGGTTCGTGGGCGGCCAACCGCTGCGGGGCGACCAGATTTTCGTGCACGGGCACATCCGCGCGGGCCGCAGCGCGGTCGATCGGCAAACGCTTCTGCGCCGGCTCGTGGCCGCCATCGCCGAAGCCGCAGCCGCGCCGACCCACGCGATCTGGGTCTATCTCGCGGAACTGCCTGGCCGCGCGATGGTCGAGTTCGGCCACATTTTACCCGAGCCCGGCGACGAAGCCGCCTGGGCCGCCGCACTCCCGCCGGCGGATCGCCAACGGATGGAGAGCATCGGCCGCCGCGACGCCTAAAGCCACGCCATGACGCTGACCGAACAGTTGCGCACCATCCTGCCCGCCGAGGTGGTCTCGGACGACACCGCCGTCCTGGCTGCCCATGCGGGCGACAAATGGTTCGCCGCGCAGTCGCCCGCGGTGGTCGTGCAGGCGGAATCTACCGCGCACGTCGCGGCCACGCTCCGCTTCGCCCACGAACACGGGATCCCGGTCACGCCGCGCGGGGCGGGCTATGGCTACGTCGGCGGCGTTGTGCCGGCGCGCGGGGGCATCGCGCTCTCGGTGGCACGCATGCGGACCATCCGGGAAATCCATCCGCAGGACTTCGTGGCGGTGGTGGAGCCGGGCGTGATCACCGGCGAGCTGCAGGCGGCCGCGCGCGCGCTCGGGCTGTTTTATCCGCCCGATCCCGCCAGCCTCAAGAACTGCTCGCTCGGCGGGAACATCGCGACCAACGCGGGCGGCCCGCGCTGCCTGAAATACGGCGTGACGCGCAACTACGTGCTCGGCCTGGAGGTCGTGCTGATGGACGGTACGGTCGTGCGCACCGGCGGCCGCACGCACAAGAACAAGACGGGCTTCGACCTGACCGGGCTCTTCGTCGGCAGCGAAGGAATGCTCGGGGTCGTGACCGAAGCCACGCTCAAGCTCCTGCCGCATCCCCCGGCGCGCGCGGCCCTGGCGGCGGCGTTCGTCGACGTCCGCGCGGCGGCGCTCGGCGTGGAGGCTATCTTCGCCGGGGGGCACCTGCCGGCAGCGTTGGAGATCGCCGATGCCTTCACGCTGCGCGCGGCCCGGGCACATCTCGGCGCCGGCCGCCTGCCCGCGGGCGATGCCCACATTTTGCTCGAACTCGACGGCCAGCCTGCCGCCATCCAGCACGAGCTGGAGGCGCTGGCCGAGCTGCTGCGCGGTCGCGGCGCGCAGCACGTACGCACGGCCTTCGGTGACGCGGAGGTCGAGGAGCTTTGGGCGCTGCGCCGGGCCTTCTCCGAGTCGCTGAAGGCGAGCGGACTGACCAAGCTGAACGAGGACGTGACGGTGCCGCGCGGGCGGGTGGTCGATCTGATGGAGTTCGCCGCCGAGCTGGAACGTCGGCACGGCCACGCGGTGGCGTCCTTCGGCCACGCCGGCGACGGCAACATCCACGTCAACATCATGGCCGCGAACTACCAGGACCCGGTGGTGCACGCGCAGGTCGAGGCCGGGCTGGACGATCTCTTCCGCCAGGTCATCGCCTGGGGCGGCGCCATCACCGGCGAGCACGGCATCGGCCTGGCGAAGAAACGCTGGTGGCGGCAGGCGGTCAGCCCCGAGAACCACGCGTTGCATCTGGCGGTGAAGCAGGCGCTCGACCCGAAGGGATTGCTGAATCCGGGGAAGTTCCTCGACCCGTGAGGGGAAGATTCAAGAGACAAGAATCAAGATTCAAACCGTGCTAAGGAGGAAGGGTTAAGAAGAGTGCCTCCGCTCCACGTACGCCCAACTTAGACCTTACTCCTTAAAACGGTTTGAATCTTGAATCTTGATTCTTGAACCTTTTTCTCTCGTGCTTTTCTCCGACTACCACTCCCACCCGCAGGGCCACCGCGACCAGCCCTACGACGAAAAACTGCTGCAGCCGTGGGCTGATTCCGCGCGGGCGGCGGGGCTGCGTGACATCGCGCTGACCGACCACGACCGGTATCACGCGGGGGTCGATTTCGACGCGCTCGACCGCGTGCGCGCAGCCAATCCGGACCTCGCCATCCGCGCGGGGATCGAGCTGGACAACGATCCGGTCACCGGCGGTCTCGGCCGGGCCTGGGTGGAGAAGTATTGGGACCGGCTCGATTTCGTGCTCGGCAGCGTGCACTACCTGGGCGAGCCGCGGATGTTCGACTCGACCGGGGAGGAAGGGCAATTCGCGGGTCGCAGCGTTGACGAGACGTATCTCGACTACTTCTCCCGCGTGCAGCGGATGGCGGAATCGGGCGTGGTCGACTGCCTCGCGCATCTCGACCTCGTGAAGATCCATGGGCACCGCCCGGAGACTGATGTGCTCGTGCTGATCGAGCCGCTCCTGCAGTGCATCGTGCGCCTCGGCCTGGCCATCGAGCTGAGCACCGCCGGCTGGCGCAAGACCGTGCGGGAGATCTATCCGGAGCCGAAGATCATCCGCCGCGCGCTGGAGTTGGGCATTCCGGTGACCACGGCTTCCGACGCGCATTCCCACGTGCAGCTGGGGGAGAATTTTGCGCGGTTGGGCGAGGTGATGCGGGACTGCGGGGTGCGCGAGGTGGCCATCTACGAGCGGCATCGCCGCACCCTCGTTCCCGTCGCATGAGCACCCAGACGCTTCCGCCCGCCCGTTATCTCGGCCGCATCGCCCCCACGCCGCTGGTCCGGCTGCCTGGCCCGGGCGCGCAGCTCTGGGTGAAGTTGGAATTTCTGAATCCGAGCGGCTCGACCAAGGATCGGATCGCGCGCCACATCCTCGAGAAAGCCTGGCGGCGCGGCGAATTGCAGGCCGGCAGCACCGTGGTGGAGGCGTCCAGCGGCTCGACCAGCATTGCCCTCGCGCTGGCCTGCGCGCAGCTCGGCCTGCGCTTCGTGGCCTTCATCCCCGGAAGCGCGACCAACGAACGCAGCCTCATGATTCAAGCCTACGGCGGCAGCGTGCGGCGGGTGGCCGGCGGCATGCCGGAGGTGATCGCGGCAGCGGAAGCGTTTGCCCGCGAGAGTGGCGCCTTTGCCGCGCGGCAGTTCGAGAATCTCGACAACGTCGAGGCGCATCGCATCCACACCGCGGCCGAGATCCTGGCCCAGCTCGACGGACTCAGCGTGCACGCGGTCATCAGCGGCGTGGGCACCGGCGGCACCTTGCGAGGACTTTGGGAGGGCTTCCACGCTGCGGGCTGCCGCACTCAGCCGGTCGCCGCCATTCCGCGCACGGCCAGCGATTTCGCCGGCAACCCGGAGTGCTGCAGCCTCTGCTTCAGCTCCAAGGTGCCTGGAGTGGTCGAGAACTGCTCGCGCCTCTACGCCGACTGGAAGGAGTCCGGCGTCGCGCCCGACCTCGAGGAACTGGCCGTGGACGACAACGAATGCCTGACCGCGACGCACCGGCTTTGGAAGCAGGGGTATCCCGTCGGCCCCAGCTCCGGCCTGAACCTCGTCGCCGCCGAGCGGGTGGCCGCCCGACTGCGCCCCGAGCAGACGGTCGTCACGGTCCTGCCCGACCGCATGGAGCGGTACTTTTCGCATCCTGTGTTCGAGGCGCTCCGATAAGGCCCTGCGGGAAGTTCGAAACTCGAAGCTCGAAACTCGAAGGAAGTCCGAAGTTCGAAACTCTAAGTAAGCATTCTGTCCCTACGGAGTGAACGCCGCAGGACCTGTCGATGAAAGCAACGGGTGGACGATCAGCGAGAGCCTGCGCACTCCCTTCCTCCTTATTCCTTATGCCTTCCTCCTTGCCCCTTCCTTGAGTCTTGGTTCTTGAATCCTGCCTCCTACCTCCCCCGGCTCCCGGAAGTTTTTCATTCTCTGGCGGAATGCCTTGTGGGAGGATGCGCTCCCACACCACGCTTTACCCCACCACATGAACCAACTCGAACAGCTCAAAAAGTTCACCGTCGTCGTCGCCGACACGGGCGATTTCGCCTCCATCAAGGAATTCTCCCCGCGGGATGCCACCACCAACCCGAGCCTGATCCTGCAGGCGGCCAACATCGAGCGCTACGCCGAGATCCTGGAGCACGCGGTGCGTGACCTGAAGGGCTCGTCGCTAACCGGGAACGCGCTGATCGAGAAGGTGACGGACCGCATTCTCATCCTCTTCGGCGTCGAGATCCTTAAGATCGTGCCGGGCCGCGTCTCGACCGAGACCGATGCGCGCCTGTCGTTCGACACCGCCGGCATCGTGCAGAAGGGCCTGGACCTGATCGAGGGCTACAAGAAGGAGGGCATCGACCGCGAGCGCGTGCTGATCAAGATCGCCTCCACCTGGGAGGGCATCCGCGCCGCCGAGATCCTGCAGAAGCAGGGGATCAATACGAACCTCACGCTGCTCTTCTCGGTCGTGCAGGCCGCGGCCTGTGCCGAGGCTGGGGTGAAGCTCATCTCGCCGTTCGTCGGGCGCATTCTCGACTGGTTCAAAAAGGCCAACAACCGCGACTACGCTCCCACCGAGGATCCGGGCGTGCAGTCGACCAGCCGCATCTACAACTACCTCAAGAAGCACGGCTCGCCGATGGAAGTCATGGGAGCCTCGTTCCGCAACGCGGGCGAGATCCTGCAACTGGCGGGCTGCGACCTGCTGACCATCAGCCCGAAGCTGCTGGCCGAGTTGGCGAAGTCGAACGACCCGGTCACGCGCGTGCTCTCGCCCGAGGCGGCGCAGGCCATGGACATCCCGAAGGTCGCGACCGACGAGAAGAGTTTCCGCTGGCAGTTCAACGACGACCAGATGGCGACCGAGAAGACCTCCGAAGGCATCCGCCTCTTTGCGGCGGACTCGGTCAAGCTCGACAAGAAGATCTCCGAACTGCTGGCCAAGTAGGCGCTTTCAGATTGAGGAGACCCACGGCCGACCGGGCAACCGGTCGGCCGTGTGCTTTGGAGTGCGGCCGGAAGCGGGGAGCTTCGAGCGACCCGCGCCGTGCCGCTTTCGGGAAGGGAGCAGCGAGGCGACGAGGGGGAAGGGGCACGCGAAGGTGCGAAGGGGTCGACGAGGCTGTGATTGCCTGCGTCTTCGACCGGCCGATCCGCCCGCTCGGTTAGTCTTACTTCTTGCCTTTGTTCAGCAAGGTCGCGCGGGCCCGCTCGAGTGTGGCGCGCTCGCCGGCGGTCAAGCTGCCGAGGCCCTGCTGCGAGATCTTCTCCAGAACCGCGTCGACCGACTCCATCGTGGCATCGTCCTCGGTGGGCTGTGGCCGGGAGAGAGATTTCGTTTTGGAGCGCACTGGAGGAGGCGGACGGCGGAAGCGCTCGCGCAAACCGGCAAAGATATCGAGGCCCTCGCCAACACCCGCCCGCCGCACAGCGACGTACGTGATCGCCGTGCAGGTCCACAAGCCGATCAGCAGGGAGAAGTCCCGCTTGGCGATCGCGGCCAGCGTATGTCCGGCGAGGATCAAAGCGGTTAGCCATTTCACCGGCAGCCAGCAAAATATGGAACTGGGGGAAATCACTGCGAACGCCACCAGAAACGACACGTGAATGATCCAAGAGCCGTGTTCGGCGGTCGGACCTACCAATGGAGACGCTACGAGCAGGGCGGCAGGAATCGCAGCGACTAGCCCCGCATACAGCCACGAGAAGAATCGTCGGCCTAAGTACCGCTCGACCTCTCGTCCCGTGAACGCAAAAACATAGAGTTCAAAAGCGAACCAGAGTGCCTGCCAGCCATCAGCGGGAAGATGCAGCAGAGGGTAAGTGACGACCCTCCAATACTGATGCACATCCAGAATCGCCGGGCTCAAAAAAGCCAGACCAGTAACCCAGTGGAGAAAACCCAGTCCTGACAGGAGACAGCACGCCACCAGTGCGCCGACGTGCACCATGACGATGAGGAGCGGAAGATCGATCGGATATCCGCCGATGTAACCGAACGGCTTGTGCTCGTCCTGCGCTTCGTAACTCATTGGAAGATTGGCTGAGAAAGCCTAGGAGCCGCCTCCGGTGTGGCAAGCCAAAGCGCGTGTCTCACGCAAGGTTGGCGGGCAGTTCGGTGACCGCCGATCGCTCGATCCCCTGGCCCTGTTCCCAAAGAAATCTGCGGAAATCCCCAGAATCTGCGGATCCCTTTCGATCGCGTCGCCACGAGCTCGATCACCGTCACCCCGCCAGCCACTCCAGCGCCCGGCGCTCGCTCCAGTATTTGCCGGTCGCATCGCGGAAGCCGACGTGACCGCCCCAGCGGGTCACCTCGAGATGGAAGGCGGGATTCGTCTGCGCCACGTCGTAGGGATAGCACTCCGGCGTCAGGAACGGATCGTCCGCGGCGGTGATCAGCAGGGTCGGCACGCGGATCTGCGGCAGATACGGCCGCGAACTGGCGGTGTCGTAATAGCCCTGTGCGCCGGCGAAGCCGAACATGGGCGCGGTGTAGCGGTCGTCGAACTCGATGAAATCGCGCGTCCGCGCCAGGTCGGCCAGATTCAGCCGGCCCGGGAACTGCCCGTCCTTCAGCCGGATCTTCCGCCGCAGGCTGCGCAGGAAGCGGAATAGGTAAACGCGGTTGGACGCGGCCTTTAGCCGGATCGAACTCGAACCCAGATCGCACGGCACGGAGAAGACCACCGCGCGACGCACTGCCGGTGACACGCCGGGCTGACCGAGGTAGCGCAGGGTCTGGTTGCCGCCCGCACTCACGCCGGAGAGGGCGATATGCTCCCAGCGCTGCGCGGCCCATTCGACCACCGTGCGCAGGTCGTCGGTTTCGCCGCTGTGATAGAGCCGGAAGGCGCGGTTCAGGCGCGAGCCGCAGCCGCGGTAGTTGCGCGCGACCACATCCCAGCCCTGCGTGGTGGCGGCGGCGGCGAGCCCGAGATTGTACTTCGAGCGCGCGCTGCCCTCCAGGCCGTGGGAGAGAATGAGCACGCGTCGCTCCGGCAGATGCGCGTGGGTCGGACGCGGCTGGGGCTGGGCGCGATGCAGATCGAGCTCGAGGAAATCGTCGTCGGGCGTCGGAATCTCCAGCACCTCGGGCGACAGCACCGGTGCGCGCCGGAAGAGGGTGGGCCAGCAGGTCTGGGCATGCGCATTGCGCAGCCACCAGGGGGGTCGAAAGGTGGACGGCTCGACGAGGGGCATCAGCCGGACGTGGATTTCGCGGCGCCTGCCGGCTGCGCGGCGGGCAGATCCAGGCAGCGGGTGCGCCAGGCGTAGAGCGCCAGCGGCACGAGCGTGAGCACGAAATACCCCGGCAGCCAGGCCAGCGCGCCGGCGAACGCGGCCGGGGCGTCGCCCGGCTGCGCCTTGAGCAGCGCGGCGAAGCCGAGGCTGACGAACCCATAGCCCAGATTGAAGGCCAGCCCGCGGAAGCTGAGCAGCGTGGCGCGGGTAGCGGGATCGGCCAGGGCGTTGAGGTAATGCGAGAGCAAGACGTTCAGCAGCGACATGGTCGCGCCGAGCAGCAGGCCAAAGAGCACGCCCCACCACGGGATGAGCAGCATGAGCCCGCTCAGGCCGACCAAGGTGCAGAGCGAAAGGAGCGCGAAGTTCACGCGCACGCTGCCATGCTGGATCAGCCAGCGGCCGAGCGGCGGGACGAAGAACCCGAACAGCCCGAAGGCCATGCTGAGCAGGCCGAAGGCGGCCACCGGCACGTGCACGGCGCGGTAGTATTCGGCCCCGAAGGTCAGGACGAGCCGGATCATGCTGTCGTGCAGCAGGCCCGCCGCGACGAGGAACACGGCCAGCGGCAGGCCCCACATCCAGCCCGCGACCTGGCGCATCAGGCGAACGGTCGACGCGGCTGAAACCGGCTCGGCGGGGGAGGTGCGCGTCGTTTCGGTCAGGCGCGTGGCGATGAAGAAGGCGCCCAGCGCATTCAGCAGCGTGAGATAGACCGGGAACCGCATGGTCATCTTCGGATCGGGCATCCAGCTCACGCCGACGAAGCCGGCCAGCTTGCTCAGCGCGGTCGCATCGTAACAGAGGCCGCCGAGCAGGCCGCTGACCAGAAAGCCGGCGCTCTGCCAGCGGCCAAGCCGGGCCAGCACGCTGGGCCATTCCCCGGCGCGACCCTCCGCGGCGAGGGAGTCGAAGACCAGCGCCTCGTCCGCCCCGCTGGCGGCGGCTTCGGCGGCGCCGGAGAGCACGCGATTGAGCGCCACGGCTGCGAACAGCAGCGTGGCGTGGCCGAGCGGCACGAAGGCAAGCAGGGCCATCTCGGCGATCATGCAGACGGTCGAAAAGATCACCAGGCTGCGGCGCCCGACCTGATCGGCCAGCGCGCCGCTGGGCACCTCCAAGGCGACGATCGTGATCGCCCAGATGAAGTTCATCACGTTCAGGCTGTCGAGCGAGAGCCCGTAGTCGAGGAACAGGACCGCGTAGACGGGGTAGTAGAACCGCGCGTTGAAGAGCACGCGGAAGGCGATGAAGCGCCGGACGTTGGCGTCCGCCGGACTCATGCGCCGCGAGCGCGCTTCCAGGCCGGGAGATCGAGCGCGCCGTCGAAGAGCGCGCGCCCGACGATGGCCCCGTGCAGCCCCGGCAGCGCCGAGAGCGCGTCCAGATCCGCCGCACTGCTGACGCCGCCGCTGGCGATGACCTTCACGCGCGAGTCGGCCAGCACGGCGCGCAGGGCCGGCAGATTCGGCCCGGCCATCATGCCGTCGGTCGCCACGTCGGTGTAAATGATGGCATCGATCCCCAACGTGCTCACCTCGCGCACGAGGTCGAGGGCGTCACGGTCCGAGGCCTCGGTCCAGCCGCGCACGGCCACGCGGCCGTCGATGGCATCGATGCCCACGGCGATCGACGAGCCGCCGAAATTCCTCACCGCGTCGGCCACGAAATCGAGCGACTCGGCCGCCTTCGTGCCGATGACCACGCGGTGAATGCCCACATCGAGCACCCGCTCGATGGCCGGCAACGTGCGCAGCCCGCCGCCGAGTTGCAGGGGGATGCCGATGGTGTCGCGGATCGCCTTGACCGCATCGAGGTTGGCCGCCGTGCCGGTGAAGGCCGCGTCGAGATCGACGACATGGAGCCAGTCGCCGCCGGCCGCCTCCCACCGCCGCGCCCATTCCTGCGGCGGGCCCGGGAAGACGGTGCGATCGGCCGCGCGACCCTGGCGCAGCCGCACGGCCTGCCCGGACATCAGGTCGATGGCCGGGAAGATCAGGAGACCGTCCGCGTCGGTGGCCGGCGCGGGGTTGGTGAAATCAGTTCCGGCCCGCATCGAGGTCGTCGGTTTCTTCGTCGTCGAATTCCTCGTCCTCGGCCTGGCGGAGGAGGTCCGCCTTGACCAGTTCGAGCGAGCCCAGCACCTCGGCCAGGCTGAGCTCTTCCTCGTCGATGTAATCGTTGATCACATTGAGCAGCGCTTCGGCGAGGGTCGGCGTTTCCATAAGCCCGGAGCGTAGCCGACCGCCGGGGAGGGTGCAAACGGGGCGAAGCGGGAGAAGGGTGGCGTGGGGCTGGAGAGTTAAGGACGGGAAGGACGGGAAGGACGGGAAGGACGGGAAGGACGCGGGCCAGCCGGGGCGCGTGCTGGACTACGGCTCGCTGCGAATGGCGTGGGTCATTTCCCGGCCACCAGCCGCTCGAAGCGCGGGTGGCCGCGCAGGACGTCGTAGTCCGGGAAATAGCGCAGATGGTTGCGGGTCAGCTTGATCTCCACGCTGAGGAGATACTCGAGCAGATCGCAGGCCCGCTCCGGCTCGCCGACTTCCGCGCAGACGAGGGCGAACTCGAGCTGCTGGGCGCGCGAGAGGACGGTGTCGCGCGACTCGGGCAGCGCCTTCAACGCGGTCTCGCCTTCGCGCAGGGCGGCCTCGCGGTCGAGCATTCCGGCCAGCGCGGTGGCGAGCTTCATGCGCAGGATCGGGTTTTCCGGCTGGGCCTGCACGCGACTCTGCAGGATCTCGGTGGCCCGCGCGAACTCGTCCCGCGCCTCGGTCCGATTGCCCAGATGTCGATGGAGCTTGCCGGCAAAAAGCGCGCGCGGCACTGGCACGAGGACGTCGCGTACTTCCGGATCGCTGCTTTGAAAGAGGCTTTCCAGGGCACCCCGGAAGTCGCGCAGGATGGTCTGCACCACGAAGCGCGTCTCGGGTGTGAACTGCGGCAGCAGCTGGGTCACGCGCCGGCAATACTCGCTCCAGTCGCCGTGGGTCTCGAGCAGACAGAGCTGCTGGTTGAGTTCCCATTCACGATTGCCGGAGGCACTGACGCAGCGCCGGTAGCTGGCATCGGCCTCGCGGAAGCGGCGCATGACGAACAGCATTTCCGCCAGAGCCATGTGCTTCTGCGCGTCGTCGGGCGAGAGCTCGGCCGAGCTGCGGAAATTCTGCAGCGACTCCTCCCAGCGATTGAGCCGGCGCAGGGCGAGCGCCGAGGCCTCGAGGGCGAACGGATTGCTCGGGGCGATGGCCAGCGCGATGCGGTACTCGCTCAGCGCCGCCTCGTAGTTGCGCTCCTGCCGATAGTAGATCTCGCCCATGGCCACATGCGCCTCGGGCAGCTCGGGCTGCAGCTTCAGCGCGCGCTGCGCGGCCTGCCGCGCCCGCTCGATGCGCGTCGGGGTCGGATCGACCGCGAACCAGTACATCTCGGCCTGCACGCGGGCCAGCATGGCGTGGGCGAGGGCGAACTGGGGGTCGAGCTGCACCGCCTTTTCGTAGAGCTCGACGATCGGGTACATCTTTTCCTTCGTCACGATGGCCCGCGCGTGCTGGGCCCGCGCCTGCAGGAAGAGTTCGTAGGCGGCCGCATTGCCCGTCGGCCGCCGCGCCACGGCCTGCTGCTCGCGGCTGGAGAAGCTGGCGGCCAGCGCGCCGGTGATCTCACGCGCGATGGCGGACTGGATTTCGAAGACATCGGTGATTTCCCGATCGTAGCTTTCGCTCCAGAGCTGCTCGCCGTTGCGCGTGTCCACCAGTTGCATGGTCACGCGCACCCGGCTGCCCTGCCGTCGGACGCTGCCCTGCAGGACGGTGCCGACGCCCAGATCCTGCCCGATCTGCCGCACGTCAAGGCCGCCGCCGGTGTCCCGGAATCGGGCCACGGAAGACCGCGAAATGACGCGCAGATCGCGCACCTTGGCGAGACTGGCGAGGACGTCCTCGTGGATGCCTTCCGTGAAGAAATCGTTCGTCTCGTCGCCGCGCTGGGAGAAGGGCAGCACGGCGATGAAGCGACGGCGCGCGGCCTCGGCGCTGTCGAGCTGCGCGGCGCGGGGATCGGGGCCGCGGCGGGCAGGGATCGGCTCGGGCTCGCGCGGCCAGAAGTACCACGCCGCGCCGCCCAGCAGCGCCGCCAGTCCGGCGAGCCCGCCGGCGGCCAACGCGAGCCGTCGACGCGAGGAACGCGGGCGGACCAGCGTCGGCCGGGAGGTCGGCCGCTGCAGCTGGGTCGCGGCGGGCAGCGCGGGGCAGACGGCGCGGGCAGCGGCGAGGGCCTCGACCGCCTGGGACGCGTCGTCGAAGCGTTCCTCGCGTGCTTTGGCCAGCAGCCGATGCAGCACCTCCACCACTGGTTCGGGGAATTCGCGCAGGCGCTTCCACGGCGGCTCCGTCTGGACCTGCTGATTGAGCAGCTCGCGGTGGCTCGTGCCCACGAACGGCGGGGCGCCGGTGAGCATTTCCCAGAGGATGCAGCCCAGCGAATAGAGGTCGCAGCGGCCGTCGAGATCGGCCCGCTCCTCGCACTGCTCCGGGCTCGCATAGGCCACCGTGCCGCGGAAGCCGAAGGTCGGCGCTGGCGCGTCGTGGCTCTGCGCGAAATCGCCCACGCCGCGGGCCAGTCCGAAGTCGATGATCTTGAGCGCGCAACCTCCGCTGGCCGCCAGCGGCCGCGCGCGCGGATCGCTGGCGAGATAGTGCATGACCATCACGTTGGCCGGCTTGAGGTCACGATGGACCAGCTGCTGCGCGTGGATGGCACCGAGGCCGGCCGCGATCTGCTCCGCGAAGGCCAGCGCCTGGGCCGTCGGCAGCGGGCCGCGCTCCTGCAGAAAGGTGTAGAGCGAGACGCCGTCGACGAACTCCATGGCGTAGAACACCCGTCCCGGCTCGTCGTTGAGGAAGAGCACCGGGGCGACGTTCGGATGAATGACCCGCGCCGCTGCCCGCGCCTCGCGCAAGAAGAGCCGCTGCGCGTCCGGGTCGATGATGCGCTCCGGGTGGATGACCTTGAGCGCGACATCGACCTGCAGCCGCGTGTCGGTGGCGCGGAACGTCACGCCCATGCCGCCCGCGCCCAGCATCCAGAACGAACCGTCGTCCCGGGTGCGGACCCGATAGTGCCCATACATGCGTCCTCCCGTGGCGGGCGGTTGGAACGTCGTCCCCGACATTGCCCAAGGATGGCGCGGCCCCGCGCGAGGGGAAGGAATTTCGGTGAGCGGTCCGCGGTCTGATGCTCCGAGTCCGGGGGTCTGCGCGCGGGCGAGCCGGGGAAGTCTCGCGCGAAGGCGCGAAGGCGCGAAGAAAGGCAATGGAGGAGCCGTGTCCGCGCACTCTCCGAGTGCGGCCCTTCGAGGAGCGGAGGAGCGGAGGAGCCGTAGTCCGCACTCTCCGAGTGCGGCCCTTCGAGGAGCGGAGGAGCAGAGGAGCAGA
>JAFEGM010000007.1:0-165046 GCA_018240025.1 Verrucomicrobiota bacterium | reverse complement strand
AGCGGAGGAGCAGAGGAGCAGAGGCGCGGCATGTTCCCCGCCGTCGGCTTCTTCCAGCCACTTCTTCTTCGCGCCTTCGCGGCTTCGCGCGAGACCTGCCGCCCGTCTTGTACCTCACCGACGGCCCCGCGCGAACCGACCCTGCGACCGATCACCGATTCCCTTTGCCTTGCCGCGGGGCGGAATGCGATGAGCGTCTGAGGACTCCGACGTCGCTTGGTCACGCGCTCGCTCTTCATCGCTCTCCTCGTCGCCGGCTGCGGCAGCGGACTCGAACTGGCGCGTGCGCAGGTCTGGACCGGGCTCCCGGGGCCAGCGGCCACACCGCCGCCCGCTGCCTCGACGCCGAGCGGCGGCGGCTCGACGGCGGAATTCATGGCGCGCTATTTGGCCGCGGCGGGACGGTACCGACTGCGCGACTACGAGGGTGCGGTCGCCTTCCTCGAGCAGGCGGAATGGCTGCGCCCGCAGCAGGCGGACGTGTCCGATTTCCGCGGATTGATCGCGCAGCGGCAGCGCGATTTCAACGAAGCGGAACGCTGGTACAAGCGGGCGCTGCGGCAGAATCCCAACCTTTGGAGCGCGCGTTTCCACTACGCCGACCTGCCGTTCGCCTACAAGAATTACGCTGCGGCCCGCGGACGCTACGAGGCGCTGCTGACTCAGCTCGATCCCCGCGCGCAGGCCCGCGAGCGGGAACTGGTGCAGTTCAAGATTTTCCTCACCCACCTGCTGCAGGGCCGCGTCGCCACCGCCCGTGCGTATGCGCAAAAATTCGCCGGGAATCCGCGTTCGCCGGCCAAGCCGTACGTCGACGCCGCGCTGGCCTTCTATCTTGGCGAGACCGCCAAAGGCCGCGCGCTGCTGCTGCGCCAGCTGCAGACACCGACCGAGCCGGATCAGGTCACCGCCTCGTATCTCGGCACCATGGCCCGCGTCGGTTGGATCCCCGAGTCGCCGCGCTGGGACCTGCCGCCGCTGGTCACGCGCTGAGGACCGGCGTAAGCGGTCCAGAAGATTCTGCCTCAAAGAACTCAGAGAACTCAAAGATCAGCGAGATGGAGTGACCGATTCCGCCCCACGCCGCCGCCGGAAGTCGGCGGCCAAGGGAAACGCCGAGGCTCGCCAGAAGTCGAACCAGAGGCTCACACGAAGGCACAAGGGCGCGAAGTCGAGGGGCTGGGATCCAGGCCGTTGCTTCGACCGGCCCCAGAGTTCTGGCTTCTGGTTCGTGGCTTCGCGCCTTGGTGTGAGGCTTCCGGCCGGACGTTGCGGCCGCCGATCTACGGACTGGTCACCCGCAGGCGCAGGAAGCGCCGCGGCTGGCTGGGCGACGGGGTGACGTCGAGCACGGTGACGGCGCTGGAGGTCGGACTGGCCACTTCGTTGACGGTCACGCCGGGGACGAGCGCGGTGAACGGTCCGGCGGACACGCTGCGGGCCACCGGCAGCCAGATCCCGGTCAGCACGTCCACGGCTTCCACCGTGAGGGTGACGTCGGTGCGGTCGAAGTAGCGCGTCAGATTCAGGCGCACCCGCCCGCTCTGCTGGCCGACCTGCGGCAGCACCGTCTGGCCGGTGGTCGCGCCGGTCGGATCGCCGCCCAGCGCGTACTCCAGCAGATTGCCGAGGCCGTTGTTGTTCGGGTCGGCCGTGTCGGCGCCGGTGCCGAGATTGCGCGAATCGCCGAAGTTGGCCAGACGCCAGCTGGCCAGCGGGGTGAGGCCGGTGCCGGTCAGGGCGACGTCGAACGAAGCGGTGCCCGCGTCGTTGCTGGTCACGTGCAGCGTGGCGGTGCGCGCGCCGGAGGCAAGGGGACTGAAGGTCACGTTGAAGGTCGCGCTCTGGCCGGGCGCGATCGTGCCGGCCGTCAGCGCCGAAACGACGAACTCGGACGCCTGCGCGCCATCTACGTTCAGCGAATTCAGATCGAGCTGGGCCGAGCCGGAATTCGTGACCGTGAACGAGCGCGTGATCAAACCACCGGGCGGCTGTTCGCCGAAGTCGATCGTGCTAAGGCCGCTGCCGAGCACGAGCGCGCCCTGGGCTAGGCCGATCTTCGGCGCGCCCTGGTAGATCTCGATCTCGTCGAGGGCCGCGTTTGCCGGGGTCAGAATGCGCAGGCCGGTCGCGGTCACGGCCGGGAAGCTGAACAGATGCCGCCGCGCCGGCGCCTGGAAGTCGGGGAAGCGCGAGCCCTGCACGTCGAGGAAGCCGATCGTCACCCAGCTCGCCTCCGGCGTGGAGGCGTCCGGCGCGGGCGCAGTTGTGTACTGGATGGTGTAGCGGCCGAGTGTGCGGTCGGTGAAGACGCCGGTGTTGTCGCGGCCGAAGGCCACCCGGTCGATCGTGCGCGAACCGGTCAGGCGGATGCCGGCGAAGGAGTTCGCGCTGTCGCCGATCCAGCTCTGCGCGTTGCCGTAGAGGCCGTCGTTCAGATGCGGAATGGTGTGGTTGGGCGAGCCCTGGAGGACGTCCTTGGCGAAGGCCACCGCGCCGGGCTCGATGGCCAGATTGGCCGGAGCGAAGGCGCCGGATTCCTGCACCAGGCGCAGTCCGCCGGTCGCGAAGACGCCGGTCGGACCGTAGATTTCCAGCTCGTCGATCGCCGTGCCGGCCGTGGCGGTGACGATGCGCAGGCCGGTCGCACCGAAGGGCGGGAACGAATAAACGTGCCGCTGCGCCGGGTCGGCGAGGTTGGCATTGCCGCCGGGGCGGTAGTCGATCACCCCGACAGTCACCCAGGCCGTGGCGGTGGCGGGATTGGGATCCACGGTGACCTGCACGAGGTAGACGTCGAGGCAGCGGTCCTGGTAGAAGCCCGTGTTGTCACGGCCGAAGGCGATGCGGTTGATGACCACCGGCGCAGGGAAACTCACGCCCGCGAACGACTCGTCGGTGATACCGATCCAGCTGTTGCCGTTGCCGTACACCGCGTCGTTCAGGTGGGGAATCGTGTGGTTCGGATTGTTCGGGAAGACGTCCTTGGCGAAGGCCGTGCCGAGCGGGGCGAGATTCCCCGGGACGGCCGCGCCGATGGCGGGGTCGATGAAGCCGCCGTTTTCCTCCAGCACCAATCCGCCGGTGACCGCCACCCGGAAGGTCACGCTGGCGCCGTTGGTGGTGTAGGTGAGCGTCCAGAGCCCGAGGCCGGCGTTGGCGGGATTGAACTGACCGCCGGTCACGCCGGGGCCGCTGAAGGTGCCGCCCGCGGGCGTCGGTGCAGCGACCGTGGCCAGATCGACCGCGGCCGCGTTGAGCGGATAGCTCAGCCCCGCGCCGGCCGCCGCATTGACCGTCGGCGTGCGGCCGGTCCCGGACACCCCGTAGCCGAACAGCGGCGTGATGGGGTCGTTCGAACTGAGGTACACGGTCGACCCGCGCGGACCCGTGGCGGTCGGGGTGAAGGTCACCATGTAGGTGGCCGAGACGCCCGGTGGCAGGTTGCCCAGGGAGAGTGCGCTGGGCACGAACTCCGTCTCCTGCCCGCCCTGGCTGAAGAGCGCAACCAGATTGAGATCGGCCGTCCCCCGATTGGTCAGGCGGAAGGTGCGCGCGGCGCTCGAGCCCGGGAAGAAGGAGCCGAACTCAAAGGGCGGGCCGCCCGGCGTCACCGGAATGAGCACGACATCCTCGGCCAGTGTCAGGTGCGCGGCGCCGAGGTAGAGCTCGAGCTCGTCGATGGCCGCCAGGTTGGGCGTCAGAATGCGCACGCCGGTGGCCGTGACGGCCGGGAACGAGAAGAGATGACGCCGCGACGGCGTGGCGAAATTGGCGCCGCCTGCGCTCTGGTAGTCGAGGAGGCCGATGGTCGTCCAGCTCGCGTCCGGCGTGCTGGCGTCGGGCGAGGCGACGGTCGTGTATTGCACGAGGTAGCGGCCGACAAATCGATCGGTCAGGGCGCCCGTGTTGTCGCGGCTGAGCGCCAGGCGGTCGAGCGTGATGGGCCCGGCGAAGGCGATGCCGGCGAACGAGTTGGAGGTTGCGCCGATCCAGCTGTTGCCATTGCCGTAGGCGCCGTCGTTCAGGTGCGGGATGGTGTGCTCGGCAAAGCCCGGGAGCACGTCCTTCGCGAAGGCCACCGAGCCGGCGGCCCGGGCGATGTTGTCGCGCGCGAAGGTGCCGCCTTCCTGCACCACTCGGAGGCCGCCGGTGGTGAAGAGTCCGGCCGCGGGGTAGATCTCGATCTCGTCCAGCGCCGTGCCGAAGTTGGCCATGACGATGCGAAGACCAGTGGCGGAGACGGTCGGGAACGAAAAGACGTGCCGGCGCTCGGGCTGGGCGAGATTCAGGCCCCCGGCGACGCGGTAGTCGACCGCGCCCACCGAAGTCCAAGCGGTGGTGGCGGCGGTCGGATTCGGGTCGGTCGTGTATTGGACCAGGTAGACGTCGGTGCAGCGGTCGGTGAAGGTGCCGGTGTTGTCGCGGCCGAAGGCCACGCGATTGATGGCCACCGGCGTGGCGCCGAGGCTCACGCCCGCGAACGAGTAGGCGGAGTTGCCGATCCAGCTCTGCGGATTGCCGTAGGCGCCGTCGTTGAGATGGGGGATCGAGTGCGCCGGGGCCCCCGGCAAAAGATCCTTGGCGAAGGCCGTGCCGGCCGGCGCGAGATTGCCCGGCACGGCGGTGCCGCCGGTTTCGTCCAGCACGAGGCCGCCCGTCACCGCGACCGCGAAGCTGACCGAGGCGCCATTGAGCGTGTAGGTCAGGACGTGCGCGCCGTAGCCCGCGGCGTTCGGATCGAAGGTGCTGCCGGTCACGCCCGGGCCGCTGAACGTGCCGCCCGCGGGCGAGGCGCCGGTGGCCGCGAAGAGGTCGAAGGAGGCGGTCGGCCGCGCATAGCTCAGACCGGCTGTGGTGGCCGCATTGACGGTGGGCGGCGCGATGCTGTCGATGACATTGAGCAGCCCCGGGCCGCTGAAGCGGGCGGACTTGATGGTCGCGGTCGAAGTCAGGCTGCCCCAGGTGCCGCCGGCCTGCTGCGCGCCGTCGAGCACGAGCGACTGCACGGTGGCGGTGCCGACGTACGCCAGTTCCACCGTCGTACCTGGATCGAGCCGCAGCGCGCCGGTGCCGAGGCTGGTGGTGGTGTTGGCGCGCAGCGTGCCACCGGACACGAGGGTGGGGCCGGACAGCGCGTTGAAGCCAGCCAGTGTCAGCGTGCCCGCGCCCACCTTGGTGAGCGCACCGCTGCCGCTGACCGCGTTGTTGAGCGTGAGGCCGAGGCCCGCGGTGTCGAAGGTGCCGCCGGCCGGGGCCAGGGTCACGGGCAGGGCCACCGTCAGGGCGCTGCCCAGCGGCCGCAGCGTGCCGCCCGCCATTTCGAAGAGCGCCGGGCCCACGCCTCCGATCATGCCGCCCGTGCCCTGCACCTGCAGCGTGCCGCCGGGATTGACCCGCAGCGTGCCGTTGCTGCCGCTGCCCGTGCCGAGCTGCACGCCGCCCTGCGCGTTGAGCGTGGCGCCGTTGCCGATGGTGACGAGGCCGGTGCCCTGGAATCCGACCGTCAGCAGGCCAGGTGACGTCAGGCTCGAGCCCGCGCCGTTGAGATCGAGCGTGCCCAGCGTCCCGCCCCCCAGGATGCCGAAGGCCACCGTGCTGGCCGAGGTCACGCTGGCGCCGCCGGTGATGCTGAGCGAACCCGTGCCGCCCTTGCCGACCTCGAGGTAGCCCCCGGTCGTGAAAACCGAGGAGGGTCCCGTCACCGTGGCGGCGCTGTCGATGGCGTAATTGCCCGTCGACTGCAGCGTGCCGCCCGCGACCGTGACCGGCCCGGTGCCGAGGTTGAAATTCGAACTGACCGTTAGCGTACCCGCCTGGACGGTCGTGCCGCCGGCGTAGGTGTTGGCGCCCGAGAGCACGAGCGTGCCGGCGCCGACCTTGGTCAGACCGCCCTGGCCGTCGAGTGTGCCGGTCAGCGTCATGCCGTGGAAATTGGTGTCCAGCGTCGAGACGTTCCCGAGCGTCATTGGCACGCCCGAGACCAGCGGGCTCAGGTCGGCGCGCAGTCGGCCGCCGGAGAGATAGAACGCATACGAGCCCGGCCCGGCGCGCAGCGTGTTCGTGCCGCCGATGGCCAGGGTTCCGCCGATTTCCAGCCCGACCACCCCGAGCGCTCCGTTGCCGACGCCGAGATGCAGTTCGGGGGTCGTCACGACGCCGCCCGCGCCGATCGAGAGCAGGCCGCCGCCGAGATAGCCCACGAACAGCGTCGAGGCGCTGGAGACGCTCGAGCCGGCGCCGGTCACGTTGACCGTCCCGCTCGAGCCCGCTTGCACGCCGAGCGCGAGGGTGGAGGCGCTGCCGACCGAGCCGCCGCCGGTCACCGTCAGCGTGCCGCGGCCGTAGGTGCCCACCTCCATGTAGCCGCTCGCGATGATCGAGGTGTTGCTGGTCGTGTTCACCACGCCCACCCCCGCGCTGTTCAGACCGATGAAGAAATTCCCGGTCGTGCTCAGCGCCGTTCCCTGCGCGAGCGTGAGCGTGCCCGGACCGTCCTGCCCGATCGAAGCCAGGCTCTTGCCGTTGAACAATCCGCTCAGCTGCAGCGTGCCGCCGTTGACCAGCAGACCGCCGGTCCAGGGATGCGTGCCATTGATGCTCAGCGTGCCCGCGCCGATCTTCGTCAGCGTGCCGGCGCCGGTGATGGGATTGGCCGCCAGGACGGGATTGTTGCCGTTGGTGTCGAGCACGCCGCCGCCCGCGCCCAGCGCCTGCAGCCGCTCCGTGATGTCAGCCGTGCTGCTGATCCAGCGTACGCCGCCGCCGTCCAGCGTGAGCGAACCCGTCCCGAAGGCATTGTTGGCATTGAAGGCCACGAAGCCGCCGCGCACGGTCGTCCCGCCGCTGAACGTGTTGGCCACGTTCAGCGTGAGCGTGCCGGCGCCGACTTTCGTCATGCCGCCCGTCCCGCCGAGCGAGGTGGAGAAGGTCACGTTGTTGCCGTTGGTGTCGTACGTCGGCGCATTCAGCAGGCGCAGGCGCGGCGAAATGTCGGTCGTATTCCCCGCGGTCCAGCGCAGGCCGCCGCCGTCGATCTGGATGTTCTTGGAACTCTGGAACGGTCCGAAGTTGGCCGACTCCTGGAAGTCGATGAACCCGGCCCGGATGATGGTGCCGTCGGTCACGTTGTTGCCGTAGCCCTGCGCCCCGCGCAGCACGAGCGTCCCCGCGCCAGTCTTGATCAGACCGCGGCCCGTCATGCGGTAGGAGGTCGAGGCCGTGCCGCCGTTGGTGTCGATGGTCAGATTGTCGATCGTTAGTCGCACCACGATCGAAAGGGTGCCGCCGTTGCGCACCCGCAGGGTCGTATTGGTCAGGTTCAGGTACGAGTTCCCGGTGGCGTCGAAGCGGTTCCCAGCGATGCCCGCCCGGGCGGGGGTATCGGCCACGGAGATGGTCGACGAGCCGATCTGCACCTGCGAGGTGGGCTCCTTGAAGCCGACCTGCCCTTCGTCGGCCACCGCCAGATAGCCCGCGATGTTGAGGGTGGAGCCGCTGATCTGCACCTGCGTGATCTCGCCCTTGAAGCCGAAGACCAGGTTGCGGCCGACGTTCAGCGTGGTGTTGGTCGCCTGGAACGTCCCGATGCCGCCGGGGTTGCGGTTGACGATGAAGTCCCCGTTGGCGGTGAAGGTCGAGTTGGCGAAATCGAGATAGCCCAGCGACTTGTCGTTCGTGCAGGTCTCGAGGCCGCCCGTGGTCATGGTGGCGCCGGACAACTCCAGCCGCCCATTGTCGGAAAAGGCGGTGGCGAGCGAGTTGACGACTGCGCCGCTCTCGATCCGCAACCGCGTACTTGCGGCGTTGGGGGTGAGAGCCCCCACCTGCACCGTCTGGACGTTGAAGCGTGCCCCCGAGCCGGTCAGATAGATGTTGCCGGCGTTGGCGATCACCGTGTTCGCCGTGGTGACCCCGCTGAGCCGGAGCAGACCGGTCGTCGGAGTCGAGTACGCCACCGAGCTCCCGACCGACGGCGAAACCGCATTGGACACCGAGGTGTTGGCGCCGCCCGAAAACAGGCTCACCTGGAGCGGGCTGCCCCCCAGCGCGCCGTTGTCGCTGAGCGAGATCTGCAGCGCGTTCTGCGGGCCAGAGACGGTCAAGTTTTGGCCGTTGTTGATGAGCGCAATGCTGCCCGGAACCCACGCCGAGGGGAGGCCGTAGACGTTGACCCAGTTGGTGGTCGTGCTGTCCCAAACCGTCGCCCCGGGTTGGAGCGACATCGGCTGCTGGGCCGGCAGAGTGAGGACCGGCAGGGCGGTGCCGACGAGGAACGCGAAGAGGGGGCGTCGCATGGGCGCGAGATTGCCTATCCAGCGTGCAGACTGCAACCCTCTCTTGGCAGGGCGAGGCGGGTCTGCGTGTGCAGTTCGGGCTTTCCACGTTGACCGACCTCGATGCTACACGCGGACACCGTCGGATTCACGGGAGCAACGACGGCACCACGACCTTCCCACTTTTTGTCCTCTTTTGTTCCTCTGGCCTTCTCGCCTTTTTGTAACCTCCCGCAGTTCCTCCGCTCTCCGCTCCTCCGCCCCTCCGCCCCTCCGCTCCTCCGCTCCTCCGCCCCTCCGCTCCTCCGCTCCTCCGCTCCTCCGCTCCTCCGCTCCTCCGCTCCCCGGCCGCCGCCGACGGAGCTTGCATTTCGCCCGGCGGTCCGATGCCATGGCCGGCACTCCTCAGGGTCCTGCAGTCGCGGTCCACCCCAACTCCCCACAGCCATGCTTCGCAGATTCCTCACTCCCCTGACGGCGTACGCCACCGGCCTCGTTGCCCTCACCACGCTCGTCGGCTGCGCCTTCTCCGGCGCGGTCGTCGGTCCCGCCAGCGCGCCGGTCGACGGCAAGGTCGCGCTCGGCCGCCTGCTCGACGGCAACCGCCGTTACGCGGCTGCCTCCGCCAGCTCCAGCAAGCCCCTCGCGGCCCAGCGCGCGGCGGTCGCGCAGAAGCAGACGCCGTTCGCCGCCATCGTGGCCTGCGCCGATTCCCGCGTCGCCCCGGAGATCATCTTCGACCAGAACCTGGGCGACCTCTTCGTCATCCGCACCGCCGGCAACCTGGTCGATGCCTACGCGCTCGGCAGCCTCGAGTACGCCGTCGCGCACCTCGGCGTACGCTGCGTGGTGGTGGTCGGCCACGAGCGCTGCGGCGCGGTCGGCGCGGCCGTCTCCGGCGGCCATGCCGAGGGCCACGTGAAGGCCCTGGTCGAGGCCATCAAGCCCGCCGTCGCCCGCGCCAAAGGTCGCGGCGGCGATGCCCTCGAAGCCGCCGTGATCGAGAACGCCCGTCTGACCGCCGCCAAGATCCGCGCCTCGAAGCCCGCCCTGTCCAAGCTCGCCGGCGGCGAAGTGACGATCGCCTCCGCCTACTACGACCTCGACTCCGGCACCGTGCGGGTGAATCCGTAGGCGTCTCTGGGCCGCGCTCCGGCGCGTCCGCGAGCCGCCAAGACATTGCGTTCTCCCACTGCTGGGAACGCGCTCCGCGCGTCCGGGAGCGGTCTCAAGTCGTTCGCATTCGCTCACGACTTGGTAGGACGCTCTGCCCGCGCGTCGGCTTCCCTCGCCCCTGCGAATTATCTTGCCGGGCTCGCGGTAGCCGCTATTCCCCCATCCCGTCCGGGGGAGGGTGGCGGCACCTGCCCGGTGTCATTCTCGCCGCTCGCCTGCGGATCGGAACGACCCGTCAGCCTCCGCAGCGCGGCCCTCCGTCGTGGATGGGTGCCTTCGCGGCGCGCTGTCCCAGCCGATTTCCGCTGCCTCCGCACCCATGAAAAAGCTCCTCCTCGCGCTCTTCCTCACCGCCACGGCTTCGGCCCAGGTCAATGTCACCTCGACCGGTGGCACCTCGCCGGCCAGCTACACGACGCTGAAAGGCGCCTTCGACGCCATCAACGCCGGCACGCATACGGGCACGATCGCCATCGGTCTGGCGGGCGACACCACGGAGACGACCACAGCGCGGATCAACGCCAGCGGCAGCGGCTCCGCCAGCTACACGAGCGTGACGATTACGCCGACCGGCGGGGCGGCCCGGACGATCAGCGGCACGCTGGGCTCGATCCCGCTCATCGACCTCAGCGGAGCCGACAACGTGACCTTCGACGGCCTGAACAGCGGGGGAAATTCGCTCACGCTGGCCAACCTCAGCACGGCCAGCACAGCCAACACCAGCACGCTGCGCTTCATCGGCGGCGCCACGGGCAACACGGTCACGAACTGCAACGTCCAGGGCTCTGCGCTCTCGGCGGTCAGCACGGCCGCCGGCACCATCTTCTTTTCGACCGACACGGTCAGCGGCAACGGCAACGACAACAACACGATCTCCAACTGCAACATCGGCCCCAGCCCGGCGGGACTGCCTTCGAAGGCGATCTACGGCCTCGGCTCCACCACCTCGATGGCCGTCGGCAACAGCGGGATCGTCATCCAGAACAACAACATCTTCGACTACTTCCATCCCACCAGCACCAGCGCGGGCCTTGCCACCGCCGGCGGTTGCAATGGCTGGTCGATCACCAACAACCGATTCTACCAGACCGGCACGCGCAGCTGGACGGTGGGCGACATGCACCGGGCCATCGAGATCCTCGGCTCGACCGCCAACTCGGGTGCGCAGAACTTCACCGTCACCGGCAACATTATCGGCTATGCCAGCAACACGCAGACCGGGACCTACGCCCTGAACGGTCACCAAACGGGCAAATTCCAGGCCATCCACTTCAACGGCATCGCCGGCGGCACGCAGAGCACCATCTTGGGCAACACCATCGCCTCCATCAGCCTGACCGGGGCTGAGTATGCAGGGACCGGAAACCTGCCGGTCTTCGGTGGGATCGTGGTCCTGAGCGGCAATGCGCTGGTCGATGGCAACACGCTCGGCAGCCAGAGCGCGGTCGGCTCGCTCACGGTCAGCTCCACCACCATTGGCGGCGCGGCGGAGATGACGGGCATCTACTACGGCGGAGCCGACAATTGCACGGTCAGCAACAACCTGCTCGGGGGCTTCAGTTTCTCCTCCACGGCGACCTCGAACGGGGCGGTTCTCTTCGGCATTCGCGTCAACGCCTCCGCGAGCAACACAGCGACGGTGACGGGCAACACCATCGGCGGCACGATCGGCGGCTCGCTGCGCAACACTTCCACCTCGCCCGCCACGCAGGTCGTCGGCCTGGTCACCTTCAATCCGGCCGCTGTCTTCACCGGCAACACGATCCAGAACCTGCTCGCCTCCGCCGGCACGGGCACGGGCGCCAGCGCCTCGGTCATCGGCATCCTCACGAGCGCGGCCAGTGCGAACCACACCGTCTCGCAGAATGTCGTCCGCTCGCTCGGCAACAACGGCACCGGCGCCCACGTGGTCACCGGCCTCCAGTTCAATGGTGCAACCGCCAACGTGGTGGCGCGAAACTTCATCTACACGCTGACCTGTTCCTCGAACAACGCGGCCACCGAGGTCAACGGCATCCGCGTGGCCGGCGGCACGACGATCTACCGCAACAACATGATCGTGCTCGGCAACACCATGAACAACTCGCCGGGAGTCGGCGCCAGCGACGCCGGCACGTCGGGCCTCAACGGTTTCAACGGGACGCTCGGCACGGACAGCTTCTTCCACAACAGCGTTTACATTGGCGGCACGCCGTCCACGGGCGTGGGGGCCTCCTACGCCTTCAACGGCACGCAGACGACGGTCTCGCGCAGCTTCCGCAACAATCTACTCATCAACGCCCGCAGCGGCCTGGGCCGGCATTACGCCATCAAGCTCAACGGCACCGGGCCCAACCCGGCCGGGCTGACGGTCGACAACAACGTCTATCTCGCGAGCGGGACCAACGGGGTCTTCGGGTATTTCAATGGCGCCGATGTGGCCAACCTGATCGCCTGGCAGGCCGCGGTCGGGCAGGATGTGGGCAGCTACCAGCTCAATCCGCAATTCGTCGCGCCGACCGCCAATCCCCCCGATCTGCACATCAGCGCGAGCAGCCCGACCATCGTGGAGGGACGCGGCGTCGACGTGGGCGTGACCGACGACTTCGACGGCCAGACGCGCAGCACGCTTACGCCGGTCGACCTCGGCGCCGACGCCGGCAACTTCGTGGCTTCGGGCGACATCGTGCCGCCGGTCGTCGCCTTCACGCCGCTGGCCAACACCAGCCTGACCACCGCCCGCACCCTCACCGCCACCATCACCGACACCGAATCCGGCGTGCCCACCAGCGGCGCTGGCCGGCCGGTGCTCTACTGGCGGATCAATGCCGGGGCCTACACCGCCGCGACCGGCACCTTCGTCAGCGGCAACACCTACTCGTTCTCTTTTGGCGCGGGCGCCGCGCTCGGCGACACGATCCGCTACTACCTCGTCGCCCAGGACGGCGCGGCCACGCCCAATGTCGTGGTCAGTCCTTCCGCCGGCGCGAGCGGGCTGACCGCCAATCCGCCCGCGGCCGCCACGGCACCGACGACGCCCGCGAGCTACACGATCGTGACCGGCTACGCCGGCACCTACACGGTCGGGACGGGCGGGACGTTTGCCTCGCTCACCGCCGCCGGCGGGGCGTTTGCCACGCTGAACGCAGGCGTGCAGACGGGCGATATCACGCTGTCGATCACCAGCGACCTGACCGAGACGGGCGTGAATGCGCTCAACGAACTGGCGCAGGAGAGCGGCGGGGCGTTTCGCGTCACGATCAAACCCACCGGCGCCGCCCGCACGGTCTCGGGGAGTAGCAACACCGCCCTCATTCGCTTCGCGGGCACCGATCGGGTGACCATCGACGGTTCGCTCACGGGCGCGACGGCGGCCGATGTCGTCGGGGGTGAAGATGCCCTCCGGCAGCTGACCATCTCGAACACCAGCACCGGTACGAGTGCGGCCGTGATGGCGGTGCAGATCGGCGCCAACAACGGCGGCGCCAACGACTTCACGCTCCGCAACGTGAAGCTGCTGGGTCAGGACTACGTCACCACCGCCTACGGACTCGCGGTGGGCGGCAACACGGTCGGCACCGGCGGCACCAACGCGAACGTGCGAATTGAAAATGTCAGCGTCCGCCGAGCCATCATCGGTTTGTCGGTAGCTGGCGCCAGCGCGGCTTCGCCCAATACCGGCACGGTCATCACCAAAAACCATCTGGCCGCCGGCGGAGTGGATCGCATCCGGCGGGTCGGCGTCTCTTGCTCGAACCACAACGGCCTGACGGTTTCGCTCAACGACATCGGCGGTCTGCAGACGAACGAGAGCGCCGACGCCATCGGCCTGGCCATCGGCACCGAGCTGGTGGACCAGACCAACACCACCGCGGGCGGCGTCCGCAACGCCACCATCACGCGCAACCGGGTCGACCTCGTCGAAGGCATCACCTCGGGGTTCTCGGCCGCGGGCCTCACGCTCGCCGGCGATGCGGGTGGGCCCAATGTGGTCTCGAACAACTCCATCGCGCGGGTCAGCTCGGGCGCCACCACCACCGACCTCGTCGCCGGCATCTTCGTGGTCGGAGCGGCCGGGTCCGACTCGCGCCTGTTCTACAACTCCGTCTCGCTATCCGGCGATCGCGGCAGCATCGGCTCGCAGCGGCCGGGCTTCGCCGTCGCCATCACCGGCACCAACCCCACGGTCCAGCTGCGCAACAACATCTTCGCCACCACACAGATCGCTTCGGGTGGCGGGACCAATGCCAGGTCCTACTCCATCGGCCTGGCCTCCACCACGTTCACGAACCTCGCCGCCAACTACAATCTCTTCTACAGCGCCGGGGCGAATGCCGGGTTCTTCCGCAGCGGCTCGCTCGCGGCCGGGGCGGGGACCGACTATCCCACGCTGGCGGCGTGGCGCACGGCCACCGGCGGCGATGCCAACTCGCTCTTCGCCGATCCGACCTTCAACGCCAACAGCCTCGTTCCGCTGCCGGGCTCGCCCGCGGTCGGCGCAGGCGCACCGGTGGCCGGCATCACGACCGATCTCCTCAACGTGGGCCGCAGCGCGACCACACCGACCATCGGGGCCTACGAGACGGCCGCCGACCAGACCGGTCCGGCCATCAGCCACACGCCGCTGGTCAATACGATCAGCACCGCGAACCGCGCGCTCGCGCTGACGGTGACCGATCCGAGCGGCGTGCCCACGACCGGCACGGGCCGGCCGGTGATCTACTACCGCAAGAACGCAGGTGCCTACGTCGCCGCCACGGCCAGCTTCGTGAGCGGCTCGAGTTACAGCGCGACCCTCGACTACGCCCCGCTCGGCGGCGTGGCCCTCGGGGACACGATCCAGTACTACGTGGTCGCGCAGGACAGCCTGGCGAATGTCGCATCCGCCCCGGCGGGCGCGGCTGGATTCGCCGCCAACCCGCCCAGCGCTTCCGTCCCGCCGGCCGCCCCGAGCAGCTATCGCATCGTCGCGCCCGTGGCCGGTAACTACAACGTCGGCGTCGGGCAGACGTACACGTCGCTGACCGACGCGGGCGGATTCTTCGAATTCGTGAACAACAACGCGCTGACCGGCGCGGTCACCGTGCGGATCGTCAGCGATCTCGCGGAGACCGGCGCCGTCGCCCTGAACCAGTGGCAGGAGATCGGCGGCTCGAACTTCACGCTGACCATCTCGCCCTCCGGCGCAGCCCGCGTGATCAGCGGCGCGACCGGCCCCTCGACAGCCCTGCTCCGGCTCTTCGGCGCCGATCGGGTCGTCATCGACGGCTCTCTCGCAGGCGGCACCGATCGCAGCCTGACCATCGCCAATGGCACCGCCACTTCCGCGGCCGTGTGGATCGCCAGCGCCGCGGCCGGCAACGGCGCCACGGGCAACACGATCAGGAACTGCATCCTGGGCGGCAGCGCGAGCGTCAACGCTCTCGCCGGCGTGGTGGCCGGCAGCGGCGCGACCCTCGGCAGCGCGGCGCAGGCGCCGAACTCGGACAACACGCTGCAGAACAATCTCTTCCAGCGCGCGGCCACCGGCGTCCTCATCGCGGGCGAGACCACCGCGCTCGACCAGAACTGGCTGCTCAGCGGCAATGCCTTCGGCTCGGCCACGGCCGCGGACAAACTGACCGTGCGCGGCCTGCTCCTCAGCGGTTGCGGGAATTTCACCGTCACCGGCAACCTCATCGCCGGTGTCAGCTCGCCAACCACTGCCAACGCCACCGGTCTCGAGATCAGCGGCGTGATCAACGGCGGCGCCATCACCCGCAACGAGATCCGCGACATCCGCCAGACCAGCGCCGGCGCCTTCGGAGCGCACGGCCTGCTCCTCGGCGCCAGCTCCACCGCGGCCGGAGTGCTCGTGGCCAGCAACTTCATCTCCGACGTGGCCGCCTTCGGCCGCACCACGGTGGTGAGCGCGAACGACAACGGGTACGGCATCATGGTCAACAGCGGCGGCGGCTACCGCCTCGTCTCGAACACCGTCGTGCTGAACTCCGACCAGTCGGTCGGCGGAGTCCAACCGGTCCTGAACATCGCCTCCGCCGTGACTACCGCGGGCAGCCTGGAGATCCGCAACAACATCCTCGCCAACACGCAGACGACCGGCACGCGCTACGCGATCTACAACGGCTCGACGGCGGGCGCGGCCATCTTCTCGACCATCAATCACAACGACTACTTCGCACCCATCGTCGGATTCCAGGGTACCGCCCGCGCCACGCTGGGCGCCTGGCAGACCGCCACCGCGCAGGACGCCGCCTCGCTGGCGGTCGATCCGCTCTTCGTTTCGGGCACTGACTTCCACCTGCAGTCCGCCTCGCCGCTCTCCAATGCCGGCACCGTCGTAGCGGGCGTCACGACCGACTTCGACGGTGCCCCGCGCAGCGCCCTGCGCCCGGAGATCGGCGCCGACGAGCTGCCGCCCTCGGCCAACGCGGCCGGCCTGACGATCAGCGCGGGCACGCTCTCGCCTGCCTTCGCCACCGGCACGCTGGCGTATACCGATGTCGTGGCCAACGCAGTCGCCGGCGTCACGGTCACCCCCACCGCGGCCGATGCGAACGCGACTCTCGAGGTGCGGGTCAATGGCGGTGCCTACGCTGCTGTGGCCTCGGGCGCGGCCAGCGCGAATCTGCCGCTCAACCTCGGCAGCAATGCGATCGAAGTCCGCCTGACGGGCGAGTTCGGCGCGCCGCAGCTCACCTATACCATCACGACCACCCGCCAGGCTGTGCTCACGGCCGGCACGCTGAGCGTGAGCGTGAACCAGGGCTACGGCCGGGCCATCACCCAGGCCCAACTGCTGGCGTTGGCGACGTTCAGTCCGGGCTTCTCGCCGACCCTGACCAGCGCCGACGCCGCCAGCGCCAACGGCGGCGGCGTCGGACTCCTGGCTGGCGATTCCGTGACCTACACGGTCCCGAGCCCCGCCTTCGTCGGCGCCGATTCCTTCCAGTACCTGCTGACCAATTCCCTCGGCCAGACCGCATTGGGGACGATCAATGTCACCGTCATCCCTCCCGCCTTCCCACCGAAGGCCGGCACCGTCACCAAATCTGGCGGCACGTTTTCCGCCAGCTTCACCGGCGCCGTGCCTGGCCTGACCTATCGACTCGAATATTCGCCCAATCTCGTGACCGCCTTCGCCACCGTGCTGAATGGCGGCGGCTCGCCCATCACCGCCGTGGCCGGCCCCACGGGCAATGTGAGCTTCAGCGACCCGCTCTCCAGCGGCACGAAGGGCTTCTACCGCCTGGTGAATCCGTAAGCGGTTGGCAGCACTCCTTGCGCATCCTATCCGCCCGGTTCGCCTGACGCCCCGCTCGTACCGCTCAGCGATGCCGGCAGCGGGCGCCGATGTTCGTGAAAAAACGGACGCCATTCAGATCGACCGGTTCGATCCGGAACAGCTCGACCTCGGCGAAATGCCGCCGCAGCAGCGCCTCCAGGCTGCGGGGCGTGAAGAAATTGACGTGCGTGGCTTCGAGCAGATGCCACGGCACCACCCGCAGCGGTGCGCAGCGCGGGACGGCCGAGATGTCGGGCACAGTGATCAGCGCCTCGCCCCGGGTCAGACGGGCCAGCTCGGCGACGTAACGGCCTGGGTCCGGCAGGTGTTCCACCACCTCGATGGCCGTCACGGTCTGGAAGGCGCCGTCCGCATAGGGAGAGGGGAGGGACCCATCGTAGAGGCGCACGAAGGGCTGCACATCCTCACGCAGCGAGTCCCGGATCATCGAGCAGTCCACCTCCAGGCCGTTCGCCTCGACCCCGCGTCCGCGGAGATGGCGGACGAGGGCCCCGGAACCGCAGCCGAAATCGAGCAGCGGCCCGCGCGCGTCCTTGAGCAGGGCGCCGATGACCGGAGGGACCGACTGGATGGGCGGGCCGACGCCGTAGATCGCGTCGCGCCCGAGCGGCTCGGTGACCTCGAACAGATGCGCATACGGCGGCTCGGGAAAACGCTCGCCGCAACCGCGCCAGACGAACTGGCCCTCGAAGAGCAGGGCGATCTCCGCGTCGGCGGCCAGTCCGCCGACCTGGAACTCCGCCTCCCAGCCGAGGAATTCGTCGGCCGCGTGCAGGTCGCCCTTCAGATCGAGTCGGTGCGTTCGCCCGACAAACAACGGCCGCTGCTCGCCCTCCAAGCCCTGGACCTCGAGCCTGAGCGGAATCTCCGCCCGCTCCGCCAGGGTGTAGCCCGTCACCCGCAGCAGCCCGGAAGGCTCGAAAACGAGCCGCTCGATCACCCCGGACGGGGTCCGATGCTGCAGGCGCACTTCCATGGGTGCACTCAGCCTAGCCGACCGGCAAAAGCAAGCGGACACCCCTGGTCAAACCGGACTGAGGAGGGTTGGGGGTGCACGCGCATTTTTTCCCCACTTTCCCCCACCACACTGGTGGCGACTTATTTCGGGGTGGCTATGGTTTACGACCAACTCCCGGAGTTCTCCGTTCGAATTTGTTGGGAAATTGGTGTGAATAACCCGGGGAAGACTGTGAATAACCCGCGGGAGAACGTGTTCAATCGCACACTAGTGTCGTGAATAACTTTACGAGGTAGATCGAATTTACTCTGGAAAATGGCGTTTTGCAGGCGTCGGATTTTATGAGGAATACAATGTCACTTTTTTTCGCAATCACTGCATTTTTCTTTGACCTCTAAACACCTTCTCACTACCAAGGTGGGGAAGAGTGGGGCTGGGTGGGTGAAAATTCCTTCATCAATCTAGTTCGCGCTCAGATCACCTTGAACCTGCCACCGCCAGCGCAACCGGAGCCCTTCTACGCGGCCGGGGAGTTTCGCCACTCCCTGGACGAGAAGAACCGGCTGGCCGTGCCGGCACCCTGGCGCGGTGCTGGCGGTGGGGAGGGGGTGGAATTCTACGTTCTGCCCTCCGCGGACGGGTGTCTCTGGGGGTATCCGCCGGCCGAGTTCCGGGCGGTCACGGCCCGGGCCAATGCCAACCCGGCCCTTTCGGCCGATGCCCGGCGCGCCTTCGTCCGCCAGTTCAATTCCCGCGCCCGCAGCCTGACCCTCGACAAGCAGGGCCGGCTGGTGCTCCCCGCCGAGATGGTCGCCTCCGCCGGTCTGAAGGACACGGCTCAGGTCGTCCTGATCGGCAACGGCGAGCGCTTCGAAATCTGGGCGGCCGAGCGCTGGGCGGCCAAGTCGGTCGAGGAATCCCACGATTTCCAGCGCGCCTCCGATGTCCTGGGCCTCTAGCGCCAACCCGCCATGCCCGCCGTCGCCAACGCTTTTTCACCCTTCCGTCCCGTCATGTCCGCCCGTGCCCGCCAAGCTGCCGCCTCCCGCCCCGGAGGCGAGGAGCGCACCGGCGTGGCCGACGCGGTGGCGCAGGCGGGCGGCTACCACGCCCCGGTGCTGCTGGCGGAGACGCTGCAGTATCTCGCTCCGGCCCCCGGCAAGACGTTCCTCGACGGCACGCTCGGCGGGGGAGGCCACACCGGCGCGCTTCTCGCCGCCGGCGCGAAGGTGGTGGCGCTCGACCGCGACGATGCCGCCATCGCCCACGCCAGCGCCAAGCTGGCCAGCCACGGCGACCGCCTGACGGTCGTGCGGAGCGATTTCGCCGACCTCGGCCAGGTGCTCGACGAAATCGGCGTGCATCAGGTCGACGGCATCCTGCTCGATCTGGGCGTCTCCTCGCGCCAGCTGGACGATCCGGAGCGGGGCTTCAGTTTTCAGCACGACGGGCCGCTGGACATGCGCATGGACCGCCGCGCTCCGCTGACTGCCGCGGAGTTCGTCAATGGTGCCACGGAAGACGAACTCGCGCGGATTTTTCTCCGCTACGGCGAGGAGCCGGCCGCCCGGCGCATCGCCGCCGCCATCCAGCGCGAACGCGTCGGCGCGCGCATCGAGACGACCGGACAGCTGGCCGCGCTCGTAGAGAAGGTCATCCCGCGCCGCGAGAAGCGGCATCCGGCCACGCGCATCTTCCAGGCCATCCGCATCTTCGTGAACGCCGAACTCGGCGCGCTCGAGGCCGCCCTGGAGGCCAGTGTCGCGCACCTCGTGCCGGGCGGACGCCTGGCGGTCATTTCCTTCCACTCGCTGGAGGACCGGATCGTGAAGCAGTTCCTGCGCGAGACGAGCGCGCCGCAGATCGACCGCCCCGAGTGGCCCGCCCCGCGGCCCAACCCGCGCCATTTTTTCCAGACTCTCACAAGACACGGCATCGATCCAAGCGCTGCCGAAATCGCGGCCAATCCCCGCTCCCGTTCCGCCCGCCTGCGCGTGGCCGAACGGCGCAGCCACGGATGAAGTGCCGCACCTCACCACCCGACCCGAACACCTAACCGGCGAGATCGTTTCGCCCACCACCTAACCATGTATCATCAGCGCCCCCCCACGCGCGGCCTGCGGATCGGCCCGCTGGTCAGCCTCGTGTGCCTGCTCCTGGGCCTGTCCGGTCTGCTCGTCGCCCACCTGAAGGTTCAGGTCCATGCGTTGAGCAGCCAGCGCGTCGCCGCCGAGCGCGAGCTGCGCGACCTCAAGGCCCGGGCCGATGCGAGCGAGGCCGCCATCGTGAATCTGACCTCCCGCGCTGCGCTGCAGCGCCGGCTGGACGACGGATTCCTCAAGCTGGCGCCTGTCCGCACCGACCGCATCGTCAAGATCCGCGCCTCCGGCGGCAGTCCCGTCGAAGCCATCGTCAGCAATGTGCGCGGGAGCTTCCGCCCGATCGCGAATACGCAAACCCGGATTCGTTAGTCTCGCTCCTCTTCCATGGACCTTCCCCGGACAGACCGGCGCATCGCCTGGCTGATCTGCGGGTTCGCCACGCTCTTTTCCGCCTTCGCGATCCGGCTCATCCAGATCCAGGTTCGCGACCACGAAAGATACGCCTCCCTCGCGCGCGAAACGCGCACCGTCCGCCTGCCGGTTCCGGCGCAGCGCGGATTGATCCGGGACACGCGCGGCGAAACCCTGGCCGCCAACGTGCCCATGCAGCGGGTCGTCATCGACGGCACCCGGCTGCAGGTACCTGTACCGGCGCCGCCCGGTCCCACCAAGGTCGGCAACGGTCCGCCCGGCCGCCGCGTGGCGCCCAGCCCCGAGGAACAGACGCGTCTCGCGAAGGAAACCGCGAGGCGCTTTGTCGATTTGACGGCCGAGCTCGTCGGTCTCGATCCCGCCAAACGCGGGCAGATGCTCGGGCAGATCGAGCAGGCCATGCCGATCAAAGGCGTCGATTCGCCCCTCGTGCGCGACGGCTCGCCCTATCTCGTCTATCAGCGCCGGGTGCCCGAGACCGAGGCGCAGAAACTGCGCGCCCTGCTCGATGCGCACAAGGTCCGCGGAGTCTACTTCGAGTCCGAAGCCAAGCGGGTCTATCCGAATGGCTCGCTCCTCGCGCACGTCATTGGCTTCGTCGACAAGGACGGCGTCGGCGTGCAGGGCGTGGAGCGCACGATGGAGCAGTACCTGGCCGGGACGCCCGGCTACCGGCAGATCGAGCGCGACCGCACCGGCCGCGAACTCGGCGAGCATCGCGGCGTCGAGCAGGCGCCGCGCGATGGCGACGACATCGTCCTGACCATCGACAGCGCGCTCCAGTCGATCGTCGAGCAGGAACTCGCCGACGCGGTGAAGCAATACCGCCCGGAGATGGCGACGATCGTGATGATGCGGCCGAAGACGGGCGAAGTGCTCGCCATGGCCAGCAGCCCCACCTACGACCCGAACTCCATCGCCGCTTCGATGGGACCGGAGGGCCGGAATCGTGCCATCAGCGACATGATCGAGCCCGGTTCGACGTTCAAGATCGTGGCCATCGGCGGCGCGTTGAACGAAAAGAAGGTCAAGCCCGAAACCCAGGTCTTCTGCGAGAACGGCCGCTGGGCGGTGGGCGACGGCACGCTGCGCGACTCGCATCCCTACGGCACGCTCTCGGTCCACGATGTGCTGGTGAAGTCGAGCAACATCGGCTCCGCCAAGCTCGCCATGCAGCTCGGCTCCCGCTCGTTCCTCAAGTACATCCGGGCCTTCGGTTTCGGCGAACGCACCGGCATCGAGCTCCCGGGCGAGATCAACGGGGTGGTCCATCCGGTGGAGAAGTGGAGCGAGATCTCCATCACGCGCATTCCCATGGGCCACGAAGTGGGCGTCACGCCGCTGCAGATGACCGCCGCCATGTGCGCCGTGGCCAACGGCGGCGAGTGGATCGCCCCGCGCATCATCCAGGCGGTGGTCGACGGCCGCACCGGCAAGACGGTGGTGGCGCCCGAACCGCCGCCTGTGCGCCGCGTGCTCAGCGAGAACATCGCGAACCAGGTGCGCTCGGCCCTCGAAGAGGTGGTCACCCGCGGCACCGCCAAGAGCGCGGCGGTGAAGGGCTTTCGCGTCGCCGGGAAAACGGGCACGGCGCAGAAGGTCGATCCGAAGAACGGCGGCTACATGAAGGGCAAATACGTCGTCTCTTTCATCGGTTACCTGCCCGCCGAAGACCCGCAATTCGTCTGCCTCGTCACGCTCGATAACGCGCAGACCACCGGCAATCAGTATGCCGGCGGCCTCGTGGCCGGACCGATCTTCTCCAAGATCGCGGAGAAGGCCGCCAAGCAGCTGGGTCTGACGCCCAATCCCGACCTGCCCGGTCCAACTGGCCCAAAAGTGGCGGGCGGACCGAAACGCGAGTAGCCTCACGGCCCTCTTTTTCCCGCCGTGCATCTCAAATCCATCCTCTCCCAGATCCGCTCGCTCCGCGTCGCCGGTTCCATCGAAACCGACGTGCAGGCCGTGCGTTACGACTCCCGCGCCGTCGAGGCCGGGAGCGTCTTCGTCTGCCTCGCCGGCGAGCATGCCGACGGCCACAAGTACATCCCGCAGGCACTCGAGCGCGGGGCCTCGGCCGTGGTGATCGGGCAGGGGAGGGCCGACGCGGTGCCGATCGACTGCGCCGCCACGGTGGTGGAGGTCGAGGATCCGCGCGTCGCTCTGGCCGAGATCTCCTCGGCGCTCTACCGCCAGCCGACGCAGAAGCTGAAGCTCGCGGGCGTGACCGGCACGAACGGGAAGACGACGACCACGTTCCTCATCAAGCACCTCTGCGACGCGGCGCAGCTGACCTGCGGGCTCATTGGCACGGTGCACTACAACACCGGCCGCGAGATCATCGAAGGCGCGCGCACCACGCCGGAGGCTTCCGACCTGCAGGCGCTCTTCGCCGAAATGCGCCGCAACAAGCTGCGCGCCGCTGCGATGGAGGTGTCCTCGCACGCCATCGAGCAGAACCGCATCCGCGGGCTGGAGTTCGACTGCGCGGTCTTCACCAACCTGTCGCAGGACCACCTCGATTTCCACAAGACGATGGACGCGTACTTCGCGGCCAAGTCGCGCTGGTTCGCCGAGCTGCTGTTCTACCAGGTGAAGAAGACCCGGGCCATGTCGATCGTGAATCTCGACGACCGCTACGGCCAGCAGCTTATCCAGCGGCTGGAGCGCCTGAGCGCGCCGTTGCTGACGTTTGGCCAGGGCGCGCGGGCTTCGTATCGCGCCAGCGGCATCCGCTCCGACATGCACGGCACGACCTTCCAGCTGGAAGCCGAGGGTCGCAGCTTCCTGGTCAAGATTCCGCTCATCGGGCTGTTCAACGTTTACAACTCGCTCGGCGCGCTGGCCGCCGCTTCGGTCATGGGCGTGCCGCTGCGTGATGGCGTGGCCGCGCTGGCCAATGCGCCGGGCGTGCCTGGTCGTCTCGAGGCCGTGGCTTCGCGCCGGCCGTTCCAGGTCTTCGTCGACTACGCGCATTCGCCGGACGCGCTGACCAACGTCCTGCGCACGCTGCGGGATCTGAAGCCCAATCGCATCATCACGGTCTTCGGCTGCGGTGGCGATCGCGATCGCGCCAAGCGTCCGCTGATGGCCCGCGCGGCGGAGGAGTACTCGGACCTCTGCCTGGCCACCTCGGACAATCCGCGCAGCGAAGAGCCGGCCGCGATCCTGGCCGACGTCGAGGCGGGCTTCCAGAGCCGGCCCTACGAGATCATCGTCGACCGCCGCGAGGCCATCCGCCGCGCCATCACGCTGGCCCAGCCACGCGACATCGTGCTCATCGCCGGTAAGGGGCACGAGAATTACCAGGAGGTGAAAGGCGTGAAGAAGCCCTTCGACGACGTGCAGATCGCGCGCGCGGCCCTCGATTCCAAGACCCTCGACGAACGGGAGGAGGCCAAGTCCTGAGATGGACCCGCTGCCTCTCTCCCAACTGGCCGCCTGGGCCGGCGCGGCCGACGAAGGTCAGCCGGTCACGGTCACCGGGGTCTCGACCGATTCGCGCACGGTGCGTCCGGGCGAGCTCTTCGTGGCCATCCGCGGCGAGAAGTTCGACGGCCACGATCACGTCGCGGCGGCCCTGGCGTCTGGCGCTTGTGCCGCGGTGGTGCAGTCGGATTTCGCGGGCGCCGCGGGCCGGCTGCTGCGCGTGGCCGATCCGCTCGCAGCCTACCAGGCGATCGCCGGAGCCTACCGCGCCACGCTGCCGCTACGGGTCATCGGCATCACCGGCAGCAACGGCAAGACGAGCGTGAAGGACTTCACGGCGGCGGTTCTCGGTCACAAGTTCCGCACCTTCAAAACGGAGAAAAATTTCAACAATCACATCGGCGTGCCCCGCATGCTGCTGAGCGCTTCTGCGCAGGACGAGGTGGCGGTGCTGGAGATGGGCATGAACCACGCCGGGGAGATCGCGCCGCTGGCCCGCATGGCGCGGCCGGAGGCGGCCATCATCACGAACATCGGCACCGCCCACATCGAGCATCTCGGCTCCCGCCAGGCCATCGCGGCGGAGAAGAGCGTGCTTTCGGAATCCGTGCCGGAGAACGGCTTCGTGGTCATCAATGGCCAGGACGACTTCGCCGATTTCATCGCGGCCCGCACGCCGGCGCGCGTGGTCCGCGCCGGCCTCGGCACGGGCGACGTTTTCGCCGATCACCTGCGGGTCGAGCCCGAGGCGATGCACTTCCGCGTGCACGCCCACGGCGCCTCGGCCGATGCCACGGTCCACGCGCTCGGCACGCACATGGTCATCAACGCAACTCTGGCCATCGCCACCGGGCTCGGCTGCGGGCTCTCGCTCGAGGAGTGTCTGAGCGGTCTGGCCGAGGCGCGCCTGACGGCGGGTCGGCTGCAGCGGCGTTCCGCGGGCGGCCTGAACTTTCTCGACGACACCTACAACGCCAATCCCGACTCCATGGTGGCCGCGCTGGAAACCCTGCGCCGCGTGGCTGCGCCGGGCCGCCGCCTGGCGGTACTCGGGCGGATGGGCGAGCTGGGCGAGACCGCCGAAAGCGGGCATCGCCGCGTCGGCGCGGCCAGCGTGGGCAAGGCCGACGTGCTCCTCGTGGTCGGCGGCGCCGCGCCTTGGATGAGCGAGGCCGCGCTGCAGGCCGGGCATGGCGAAGTCCATGTCCTGGCCGACCCGACCGAGGCCGCGCGCTGGCTGCGTGCACACGCTACCGCCGACGATCTCATTCTCCTCAAGGGCTCCCGCAGCGTGCGGATGGAGCAGATCTTCGAGGCCCTGCACAGCACTCACTCCTGACGCTGTCATGCTCTTTTACCTCCATCAGCTCACGGAGTACTTCGGCGGACTGAACGTCTTTCAGTACGTCACGTTCCGCGCTTTCGGCGCGGCCATCACCGCATTCCTCATCTGCCTGCTGCTGGGCAAGCCGGTCATCTATCGGCTCCTCTCGCTCAAGCTCGGCCAGCCGATCCGCAGCCAGGGCGATCTGAACACGATCTACGAGCGTCACAGCCTCAAGGCCGGCACGCCCACGATGGGCGGCGCGCTCATCATCTTCTCCGTCTGCGTGGCAGGAGTGCTTTGGGCGAAGCCCACCAATCCCTACGTTTGGATGGCCTTGGGCGTCTTCACCGCGCTCGGTTTGCTCGGCTTCGTCGACGACTACCGCAAGATCACCAGCAAGCGCAACAAGGCCACCGGCGACAACAAAGGCGTGGCGGGCGTGACCAAGATCGTGGTCCAGGCGTTGCTCGCCGCGACGGTGACCGCGTTCCTCGTCCACGGCGGCACGCCCGACACCCGCAGTGCGGCCACCTCCGTCTTCATCCCGTTCCTGAAGACGCCGCTCTTCGCCGACTTGGGGATGTGGATTTTCTTCTTCTACGCCCTGGTGCTGGTCGGTTCGTCGAATGCGGTCAACGTGACCGATGGACTGGACGGCCTGGCCATCGGCTGCACCATCACGGTCGCCAGCGTCTTCGCCATCTTCACCTACGTCGGCGGCGACTCGAAGATGGCGGCCTATCTGCTCGTGCCCTATTTCCCGGGCTCGAACGAACTCACCATCCTCTGCATGGCGCTGGCCGGCGCCGGCTTGGGCTTCCTTTGGTTCAATGCCCATCCCGCCCAGATGTTCATGGGCGACACCGGCTCGCTGGCCATCGGCGGGTTCCTCGGGATGGTCGCCATCTGCTGCAAGCAGGAGTTCCTGCTCGTGCTCGCGGGCGGTGTCTTCGTGCTTGAGGCCGGCTCGGTCGTGCTGCAGGTCGCGGGCTTCAAGCTGACCGGCAAGCGCATCCTCCCGATGACGCCGCTGCATCACACCTTCGAGAAGATGGGCTGGGCCGAGACCAAGATCGTCGCCCGTTTCTGGATCCTTTCGATCGTCTGCGCCGTCGCCAGCCTGGCGACTCTCAAACTCCGCTAACCCCTCCTGCCATGCCGCTGCTCCCTCGCCACGGTGAAGTGCCTTCGACCCGCCCGTTCCGGATGAAGGTGGAATGCCTCGTGCGCAGCCGCGCCGCGGCCCGCGAGAGTTGGGCTCATGTGGTGCCCAAGCGACAGCCCGCGGCCGGGCGCGCCAAGGCGGCCAAGCCGGACACGACTTCTCTCCCGCCCGTCACCTGATGTCCCTGCGCTCGGAAATCTACCGCGGAAAACGCGTCGGCGTGCTCGGCCTCGGCAAGTCGGGCCGCGCGGCCGTGCGCCTGCTCGCTCACTGCGGCGCGCAGATCCGCGGCTTCGACGAGTCGGCCAGCGCGCACGCCTCGGACGGCGCCCACGGCGAGGAGGTCTTCCGCGCGGCGGCCGACCCGCTCGATGCGCTGCGCGGGCTCGACCTTCTGGTGACCAGTCCCGGGCTCGATCCGCGCACTCCGCTGTTCCAGGCGGCGCTCGCCTCCGGGGTGCCGATCATCGGCGAGATCGAACTCGCCTGGTCGGTCAGCGATCTCCCGGTCGTGGGCATCACCGGCACCAATGGAAAATCCACCACCACCGAGCTGACGGCCGCCGCGCTCTCCGCCTGCGGCGTGCGCACGGTGGCGGCGGGGAACATCGGCGTGCCGTACTCGGACGCGATTCTCGATCACGCAGAGCTCGATCTGGTCACGCTCGAGATCAGTTCGTTCCAGGTCGAGCACATCCGCAGCTTCCGCCCGCGCGTCGCGGCCTGGCTCAATTTCGCGCCCGACCACCTCGATCGCTACGCCTCGCAGGAGGAGTATCGCGACGCCAAGCTGCATATCTTCGACCATCAGACCCCGGACGATTTCGCGGTGGTCAATGCGGCCGACGATTTCGTCTGTGTCCGGTCGCGCCGCTCGACTTTCAGCGCGCGCTGTGCGGCCGATTTCACGCTCGCGGACGGCCTGCTGCTGCATCATGGCCAGCCCATCCTGCGGCAGGACGAGACGCAGCTGCCGGGGCCGCACAATGCGGAGAACATGCTGGCCTGCCTGGCCATCGTGGCGGCCCTCGGAAATCCGCTCGAACGGGCCGCCGGCGCGCTGCGGGCCTACGCGCCGCTGCGGCATCGCTGCGAATTCATCCGCGAGCGCAACGGAGTGCGCTACGTCAACGATTCGAAGGCGACCAACCTCGATTCGATGGAGAAGGCCATCCTCGCCCAGCCGGGCGGCATCGTGCTGATCGCAGGCGGGAAGAACAAGGGCATCGACTACACCCCGCTGCGCGAGCTGGTGGCGCAGAGGGTGCATCATGTCGTCCTGATCGGCGAGCTGAGCGAGCACATCGAGCAGGTCTGGGGCTCGGCCGTGCCCTGCCTCCATGCCGCTCGCTCCTTCGCACGGGCCATCGAACTGGCGGCGGAGCAGGCGCGCCCGGGCGACACGGTCCTGCTTTCGCCTGGCACTTCTTCTTTCGATATGTTTCGCGACTACGCCGACCGGGGCGATCAGTTCCGCGATCTCGTGCAACGCCTTGCCTGATTTTCTGCCATGCCCGCGCCCACCCGCCATTCCCAGCAGTTCCGCCATCGTGCGGAGGTCGCCGCCCGGAACGACACGATGAAGCTCTCGCGAGCGATCGTGGTGGTCATTCTGATGCACGTGGTCGCGGTCGGCGGCGTGCTCGCGTTCTCCCTGCTGCACGAGGGCAACCAGCCGTTGCAGACCGAAGCCCGCGCCAAGGAGGACGGCGCGAAGAAGAAGGAAACCGCGCGCAAGACCGCGCCCACGCCCGGCCTCGAGGCGCCGAAGCCGGCCGCTGCAGCGCTGCCGATCCCAGCCCTGAAATCCCCCGCGCCGGCCGATCCCCTGGAGAGCCAGGCCCTCGCCATTCTGCAGGGCGGCGCGCCCGCCAAGCCCAACGGCCCCACCGTCTCGACTCGTGGCACCGCCGTGCCCAGCAAGCTCTCCGCCAAGCCCGAGCTGCGCCCGGCGTCGACCACCGCTTCCGCCCGTTCGCCGAAGAAGGACGAGAAAGCCCAGCGCAACTGAGCTGCTGGCACGCTTCTTCCTTCAGCTCTTTTCCTTCAGCCCTTCCGCTTCCCGTGATCGCCCGACTCCAACGCAACGGCGCTGTCGCCTCGCTCTTCTGCGCGGCGGCGCTGCTGACGCTCGGGCTGATCATGCTCTACAGCGCCAGCGCCTACGCCAAGGACGCCAATGGGGATCAGTTCTTCTTCCTCAAGAAGCAGGCCGCCTGGATGGTGCTTGGCCTGACGTTTGCCGGCACGGCCGTGCTCACGCCGCTGCGCATCTGGCGCAGGCTCTGGATTCCGCTCACGCTGGTCACGCTGTTGCTGCTCGCGCTCTGCCTCGTGCCGGGCATCGGCATGAAGCTCAATGGCTCGATGCGCTGGGTCCGCCTCGGCCCCTTCAGCTTCCAGCCATCGGAGCTGGCCAAGATCACGACCATCGTCGTCAGCGCCCACTTCCTCGCGCTGAGCGACCGCTGGCGCTGGAAGTCGCCGCTCGCCACCATCGCGGTGGTGGGGGCCATGGTCGGGCTGATTCTGCTCGAGACCGATCTCGGCACTTCCGCGTTACTGCTCGGCACGGCCTTTCTGCTGCTCTTCGTCCACGGTCTGCGCTGGTACTGGTTCGTCGGCATTCTCGCGCTCGGCATCACGGCCGTCGCCTTCGTGGCCGTCCGCATGCCCAACCGCATGCTGCGGGTGACCTCGTTCCTCGATGCCGAGAAGCACAGCGAAGGTTCGTTCTATCAGCAATATCAAGGCCTGATCGCCATGGGCAGCGGCGGCCTCGCGGGGGTCGGACTCGGCGCCAGCCGGCAGAAGCTGCATTACCTGCCCTACGCCCATACCGATTTCATCTTCCCCATCGTCGGCGAGGAACTCGGACTGCGCGGCACGCTCGCGGTCACGGCGGGATTCTTCCTGCTCGGCGCCTTCGCCTTCCTGCAGGCGCGGGCCCTGACCGACCCCTTCGGCAAGCTCATCTGCGTCGGTGCGGGAGGCATGCTGATGATCCAGGCTGCGATTAACATCGCCGTCACGACGGCCATGATGCCGAACAAGGGCATGCCGCTACCGTTCATCAGCGCGGGCGGTTCGAACCTTTGCGCTTGTCTGCTGCTGGTCGGATTGATGCTGCGAGCGCGACGCGAGATGGATCAGCGCGCGCTGGCTGCCGGCCGCCTCGAATAGGGCTGGGCACGCGTGCAGGTTGCTTCGCCGTCGACCCGGCGCGACGCTGCGCGCCCGCCATGTCCTGCTGCGCCACTCCGACCGCACCCGCCACGCTTCTCGCCGATCTCCGCCGTCATGATGCCACCGGCCGACGCCGGTTGGCGATCATGGGGGGCATCTACGGCAACGTCCCCGCCCTGGAGGCCTGTCTGCGCGACGCCCGCGAGGCCGGCGCCGAACTCTACATCTGCAACGGCGACATCACCGGTTGCTGCGGCCACAGCGACCGCATTGTCGACCTCGTGCGCGAGCACTTCACCGTCCTGGTGGCAGGCAACCACGAGCAGCAGTCCTCGGCCGGTGCGGAGACCTGCGCGTGCAATTACACCGACGCGGAAGACAGCGCGTGCGGCAGCATCGGTCACCGTTATTCGCTGCAGTCGCTCGGCGCCGCCAACCAAGCCTGGCTCGGCACGTTGCCCGAGTTGGCGCTGGTCCAGACGGATGCGGGCGCGCTGCTCGTCTGCCACGGCAGTCCGGGACAGACGAACGAATTTCTCTACGAGACCGAACTCGGCGCGAAGCCGCTGGCCGCCTGGCTCGACCTCGCCGGGGCCCGCGCGCTGGTGGCCACGCATTCGGGCTTTCCGTTCGTGCATCGCCTGTCCGACGGAAGGCTGGCCCTGAATGTGGGCGCGGTCGGCAAGCCCGATCACGACGGCGACACCGCCGTGCACTATCTCCTGCTGCACGTCACCCCGGCTGGCTTCGAAGCGGAAATCCGACGGGTCGAGTACGACGCGGCCGCCTGGGCCGCACAACTCGCCAGCGAGGGCGTGGGCGAGATCTTCACTGAGCCGCTGCGCACGGGCGTCTGGACGGTGGGCGTGGCCTCGCTGCCGGACGACCTCAAGGCCCGTCAGGAGGCCATCATCGCCGCCCGGCACCCGCGCGGAGCGGAGTCGGCGGTGCGCGAGCGCTACGCCGCCGGAGCCCGCGATCGACAGGCGGATCTCTGCTGCCCGGTGAACTACGACCGGCGCTATTTGGAGATCATTCCCGCGGAGGTGATCGAGCGCGATTACGGCTGCGGCGATCCCAGCCGCCACGTGCGGCCCGGCGAGACCGTGCTCGATCTCGGCAGCGGTACGGGCAAGATCTGCTTCATCGCCGCGCAGGTCGTGGGTCCTCGCGGCCGGGTCATCGGTGTGGACATGACCGACGACATGCTGGAGGTCGCGCGCCGCAACGCGCCCATCGTGGCCGAGCGCCTGGGCTACGCCAACGTCGAGTTCCGCAAGGGCCGCATTCAGGACCTCGCGCTCGACCTCGACCGGCTCGACGCCGAGCTGCAGGGCAGTCCGCTGAGCGGGGCAAATGCGTGGCTGCGCGCCGGCGAGTTGGCGGAGGAACTCCGGGTCAAGCATCCGCTCGTCCCGGACCACTCGGTCGATGTGGTCGTCTCGAATTGCGTGCTGAATCTGGTCGATCCGCGCAGCAAGGCGCAGCTGTTCTCCGAGATCTTCCGCGTCCTCCGCAAAGGTGGGCGCGCGGTCATTTCCGATATCGTCAGCGACGAGGAAGTGCCGGAACGCCTGCAGCGCGATCCCGAACTGTGGAGCGGCTGCATCAGCGGTGCCTTCACTGAGGAGGGCTTTCTCGAGGCCTTCACCGAGGCCGGCTTCCATGGCGTGCAGATCCTGGAGCGCGCGGCCGAGCCGTGGCGCGTGGTCGAGGGAATCGAGTTCCGCTCGGTGACGGTGGCCGCCTACAAGTGGGCGGGCGAGACGCTGGAGAAGAATCAAGCCGTGATCTACCGCGGGCCCTTTGCCCAGGTCGAGGACGAGCGCGGCAATGTCTATCCGCGGGGCGTGCGCATCGCACTCAGCAGCCGGACCTTCGAGGCGCTGCAGCGCGAGCCGTACGTCGGGATGTTCGATTTCGTCGAACCGCACACACCGGTGGCGGAGCCCGAGCCGTTCGACTGCGGACGTCCCGAGCGTCGGCATCCGCGCGAATCCAAGGGAGCCGATTTCAGCCTGACGCAGGCGGATACGCCGGCGGCCGGGGGCTGCTGCGGGCATTGACGCCGACCATCAGGCCGCGCGCTGGCCGCCTGATCTTCAGGCCGGAACCGGATCGGACGAGGCCAGCAGATCGGCCTGACATTGCAATTTCTCCAGCTCCGGCCGGGCCAGACTGAACGCTTCGCGCAAGCGCTGGGCCCCGAGCCGCAGGACCGCACTGGGCGCGCCACCGCCGGCCAGGGCGCCGATCTCCAGGGCGGCCTGGCCGAGAGCTGCCAGGCCGAAGACACGACTGCTTTCCGCCAGATAACGGGCCGTGCGGATGAAGCTCGTCCGTTCTGTTTCGCCCGCCTGGGCCGAGAGATCGGCCAGCTTGCCGGGCGATTCGCGGAGGAAGGTGCGCAGCAGCGCGGAAACGGCCTTCGCACTCAGCTCGTGCACCAGCTGCACGACGGCCCGCGGCATTTCCTGACCGGCCGCAGCTTCCGCTTCGGCCGCGAGGGTCGCTCCTGGCGAGAACGCTGTTTCAAGGATCCGTCCAAGGCCCTCCTTCTTCGCTGGGAGGATCAGGTAGTCGTCCATGACAGGCTCCGGGCAGCGCTCGGCTTCGCCCTCGAAATCGGGTGCGGTCAAAGCGACCATGCGAAGCCGCGGCCGCGAGTGGTAGAGCCCCAGACGTTCGCGACGTCGGATCTCGCGGGCGGTCAGACAGACGTCGCAGCTTGGGCGCTGGCAATGCAGTAGCACGAGGTCGTAGGCCGTTGTGTCGAGGGCCTGCAGCGCCGCGTCCCCGGGATCCACGAACTCGGGTTCGCAGCCGAGCCCACGCAGCAGGCGCGCAGCCACCGAGCGATTGATCGGGTGGTCCTCGACGACGAGCACGTGCGGGGCGGTCGACGACTGCGCTCGCACAGCGCCGCTGGCGGTCGCCGGCAGGAGCGCATCGACCAGCAGACCCTGCTGGAGCGGTTTCGCCAGCACGGTGTCGAAGTCTTCGCCCGGGGCGACAGGAGGGGGGCTACCGCACGGGCTCAGGAGGAGGAAGTGGGGTCTCGCTTCGGCCGCGAAATGTTTGCGGGCCTGGGCAGCGCATTCCGCGGCGGGCTGACCTGGCAGTTCGCTATCGAGCAGGACGGCGAGGTACGGCCGATCGGAGGTCGCGCTCAGGGCCAGCTCCTCGCAGAGTTCGGCGGCGTCCTTGACCCACGTGCACTGGATCCCAAAAGGCTCGAGCATGCCCCGACAGGCCTCGCCGACGACCGGGTGGGCGTCGGCCACCAGCACCCGCGCGCCCGCCAGCCCGAGGTCGAAAGCGACCTGGCTCGCCTGCAGGTCCGCAGGCAGCGGCAGCTCGAACCACGCGGTGGCGCCTCCGCCGGGTACGCCCTCGAGGCCGATCGTCCCCTGCATCAGCTCTACGAGTCCGCGCGCGATGGCCAAGCCAAGGCCCGTGCCGCCCGTCGCCGCGAACGGTCGGAAGAATCCTGGCGGCGCGTCGGCCGGGCGATCGTGGCCTGTGTCCCGCACCGTCCAGCGCAGCGCGCGTCGGCCCGAGCGCTCCACGCACTGGCCGCGGACCAGGATTTCTCCGGCGGCGGTGCTGTCGATCGCGTGCTGGATGAGGCAGGTGAGAACTTGGTGCAGTCGGCCTTCGTCCATCGGGAGATGCTCCGGCACGTCGGCCTCCAGCAACCCGGCGAGCTCGAGGCGTTTCTGCCGCGCTCGCGGCGCCATCATGGTGAGCACATCGTCGAGGACACGGCGCAACGAGCCGTCGGCCACCTGAAGCGGCAGCTGGGACGATTGCAGCTGCCCGTAGAGCAGGGCGTCTTGCAGCATCTCCACCAGCGCGCCGGCCTGGGTGCCCACGGCTTCGAGGCCGACGCGCTGCGCCTCGTCGTGCGGACTCCGGCGGAGGGCGGCGGTCGCCTCGAGCAGATCGTCCAGCCGATGCTGCACCTGCTGGCTAAACTCGGCCTGGACCGCCCTCTGCGCCGCCCGGGCAGCTTTGCGGGCTTCCGGCGGGGCGATCTCCAGCGGCCCGCTCTCCGCGGTCTCGAGCGAAGCGCCGGCCACTCGGGTCGGACGACCGCTCGCATCGCGCCCCACCACGCGTCCGCGCAACTGGAACCAATGCCACGTGCCGTCGAGCGCCCGCAGCCGCTGAGTGACCTGATACTCCGGGGTGCGGCCCTCCAGGTGCGAGCGGAGGGCGGCTTCCGCGCGCGGCCCATCCTCCGGATGCCGCAATTCGTCCATCGTCGGCAGCCGGCCGGGGCCGTCCAGACGGTACCCGAGCGAGCGCAGCCAGCCGGGGCTCGACCGCACGTGCTGCGTGCGGAGATCGAGGTCCCAGTAGTCCAAGCCGGCGGCTTCCAGCACGAGGGAGAGGCGCTGCTCGTGCTCCACCAATAGCTCGCGCGCTCTCTGCCGGCCGATGAACTGGCCGATCTGCCGGCCCAGATTCGTCAGGAGCCGCAGCAGGTCGGCTTCCGGCGGCGGGATGTGGTTGGCGCGAAATTCCAACACGCCGAGCACTTCGCCGCCCAGCGGGCCCAGCGGCAGGGCGAAGACGCTGTGCAGGCCCGCGCCCATGGCGGCGGCCGCGCGGCGGTCGCTCGTCTCGGTGGCCACCACCTCCACCCAGACGGGTTCGCGCGTGCGCCAGGCTCGTCCGACCGCGCCCTCCTCGAACTGGCAACTGTGGCCCTGGGTGGCCCGCTCGATTTCCTGCCGGGCGACGGGCTGGGCCAGCCAGACCTCCTCCGCCACGAGCGCCGGCTGGCCGACCGCCGGGGCCCAGTAGGCGGCGAAGGTCCAGCCCAGGCTCTCGCCCAGTAGCCGCAGAATGCGCCGCAGACCTTCCGCGGCCGAGTCAGACTGCGCCGTGGCCCGGTAAACGGCGGCCTGCAGGCGCTGTCGCTCCGCCTCCTGCCGCTGGCGCGAGACATCGCGCTCGACGGCGATGAAGTTCGAGAGTCGGCCGGCCTCGTCGTGGATCGGCTGGACCTCGACGTGCATCCAGTACTGGCTGCCGTCCTTGCGGTAATTCAGGACCTCGGTTTCGAAAGCGACGCCCCGGGCCACTTGCTCCCGCATGAAATGCGCTGTCTGCGGATTGGTCGCGGCCCCTTGGAGGAGTGGCCCCGGCCGCTGGCCGCGGGCTTCGGCGAGCGTGAAGCCGGTGGTCCGGGTGAAGGCCGCGTTGACCCATTCGATGCCCCCCGCCGCATTGGTCACGACGACTGCGTGGTCCGTGTTCGTCGCCACTTGGGCGAGCAGGCTCGCCTGCTCCTCTCGCTGGTGGATTAGGTCGTTCGACAGCTGCAGTTCGGCTCGCTCGCGACGGAGGGCCGCCGCCTCGGCCTGCAAGCGCACGATGACCTCCTGCCGTTCCCGCAGGAGATGCTGCAACTCCGCGACGGTCTCCGGCCCGCCAGCGTCGAGGTGCTCGGAGAGGTGGTGAGCGCCGGCTGGCGCAGCGCCATTCCGGTACTCGAGCGACGTCGGGAGGCTGGCGGCGGGGCCGGGCGCACCGACTCCGGGCAGCGGATCGAGATCGAAATCGTTGAGAGCCACCATACTCCAGAACAATCTGCCCCGATTCCGAGTCAGCTGCCCGATGTGGGAACTACGTAGATGCCACTAGGGCGCGGCCGGACCCGCCCCGGACTTCTTCAACTGCAACACCCGCGCGATCTCCGTCAGCATGGCTTCGGAAGAGTAGGGCTTCACGAGGAAGCTGGTGACTCCCAAGTCGGCCAGCTGCTGCGGGGCCTGCGCGTTGGCCGCCAGCCCGCTGGCGGCGATGATCGGCAGTTCCGGGCGCAGGCGGCGGATCACCCGAATGCAGCTGGGGCCGTCCATGATCGGCATCATCATGTCCGTCAGCATGAGCTTGATGTCCGACCCCGGCTGGGCGACCGCGGCGACGGCCTCTGCGCCATCGGAGGCCAGCTTCACGCGGTAACCGTAGAATTCGAGCGCCTGCTGCGTGATCTGCCGAATGGAGGCTTCGTCGTCGACCACCAGGATGAGCTGACCCGCGCCGCGGGGCGGACTGGCCGGGCCGTCGGAGCCCGCTTCCGCGGCGGGCGTCGTCTCGGCCGGAAGGTAGATATCGAAGCGCGAGCCGCGTTCCGGTTCGCTCGTCACCCGCAGGAATCCGCCGTGGCTCTTCACGATGGCCAGCGAGGTGGAGAGCCCGAGGCCGGTGCCCTTGCCCGGTTCCTTGGTGGTGAAGAAGGGATCGAAGATCTTCTCCAGGATGGCCGGCGTCATGCCAGTGCCGGTATCCTTGACGGAAACGCAAAGATATCTCCCGGGCTTGGCCTCCGGTTCGCCGAGCGAGGTCGCGTGGGCCTGGTCGAGGTCAACGCTTTCGGCGCTCAGCGTCAGGGTGCCGCCATCCGGCATGGCGTCGCGCGCATTGACGCAAAGATTGAGCAGGAGTTGATGCAGCTGCGTGGGATCGCCCGCCACCGTCGGGAGGTTGCGGGGCAGCATCGTCCGCACGCTGATGTGCTTGAGGAAGGTGTCGTTCGCGATCTTGGCCACCTCCGCGACCAGATGCCGCAGCTGGACCGCCACGCGCTTTCCTTCCATGCCGCCGCGGGCGAAGGTGAGGAGCTGCCGGACCATGTCGGCGCCGCGCTGCGCGCCCGCGCGGACGGTCGCCACGAGCGATTTGCCGGCGGAGGTCCCCACCATCGGCTCGATGAGGTCGAGCGCCATCTGGATGGGCCCGAGCGCGTTGTTCAGATCGTGGGCGATGCCCCCGGCCAGCGTGCCGATGCTCTCCGGGCGCTGCGAGCGCAGGAACTGCTGTTCGAGACGCTTGGATTCCGAAAGGTCGATGAGGAAGCAGACGCCTTCCGCGGGGTTGTCCTCGAAGGGCGTCGCGCCCACCAGCACCGGAATACGTGTCCCATCGGCGCGAACCAGCTCGCGTTCCTGCGGAGCGGTACCCTCGAGCTGCGCGAAGTCCAGGCGAGTGGCTTCCTCACCTCCGGGTTCGAGCAGCTGTGGGATCTGTACCTCGCCCCGCTCGAGGGCCCGGCGGCAGCAGCCGCTGATCCGCACGAAGGCGTCGTTGCCACCGGACACCATGCCTTGCTGGTTCCAGAACATGACTCCGTGGGCATCGGAATCCACCAGGCGCCGGAAGCGCGCCTCCGCCCGCTTGCGCTCGGTGATGTCGCGCAGCATGACGAGCAGCTTGCCGTCCGGCATGGCCGAGGCCGTGACCTCGGCGGGAAAGGTCGTGCCGTCGCGGCGGCGCAGGCGCCATTCCCGCCGCAGATTGGCCGCCCGAGAAGGTTGTCCCGGGCTCGGCCGCGCCAGTTCGGTGTCGCTCGGATCGAGCAGATTGAGGAGCTGGAGCCCCAGCAACTCGTTCCGCCGGTAGCCGAGGAGGCTGAGCGCGTTCGCGTTGGCGTCGATGTACTGGCCGTTCTCATCGGCGATCAGGATGCCGTCGGGCGCGTGCTCGAACAGCGCGCGGTAGCGCAGATCGCTGGCCCGCTGCGCCTCCTCGGCCTGCGCGCGTTCGGTGATATCGGTGGCGACTCCGCAGAGGCCCGTGACCTGGCCCGCCGCATCGCGCAGGGGTGCCCGCGAGCTCAGCACCACGCGGCCGAGCGCGATGCGCTCGGACTCGAGGCCCACGCCGGAGCGCATGATCTCCTCGTTTTCGGACATCACCTCGGCCGTCTGCCGGCAGCACCTCGACCGGCAGGCGACCGACGATTTCGTCCACCGGGCGGCCGAGGAAGCGCGCGCAGGCTTCATTGACCAGCGTGTAGCGATGTTCGCGGTCGTTGGCGAAGACGAGCGAGGGGACGCTGTTGACGATATGCCGAAGCAGCTCGCCGCTGGCGAGGAGCGCCTCCTCCGCGCGCCGTTCGCGGCTGAGATCGCGCAGAATCTTCGAGATGCCGATCCGGCGGCCCGAGGCGTCTCGAATCGGCGACCAGGTGATCGACACGGGCACTTCCTGCCCATCACGCGTCAGCCGCTGGCTCTCGTAGTGCGCCACCTTTTCGCCCCGCTGCATGCGGAGGAGTACGTCCTCCTCACCAGGCTGGAACTCGGCGGGCACAAGCTGGCGAAGATGCTTCCCCAACACCTCGGCTTCCTTGAATCCGAAGAGCCGCTCCGCCCCGCGATTCCAGTTCGTGATCGTGCCGTCCAGGTCGAGGCCGATGATCGCGTCCTCCGACGAGCGCACGATGGCCGCCAGCCGCGTCGCGGTGGTCTCGGTCTTCTTGCGCTCGGTGACGTCCTCGTGGGCCACCACCACCCGCAACGGGCCGTCGCCGGCGAAGCGGGTCACCCGGCCGATGAACCAGCGATGTTCGTGCTGCGTGTGGCACGGATACTCTCGTTGGTAGTCACTGATCGAACCCGCGATGACCGCCCGGATCCCCTTGGCGAAATCGGCCGCCTCCGCGCAGCCCGTGATGGCAGCGGCGTCGCAGACCGCCAGGTAGTTGCCCTGCGTCCCGGCGCCCCAGGCGGAGGGCTTCTCCTCCCCGAACTGCTGCCAGGCGCGATTGGTCGCGAGGATGGCGCCGTGCTCGTCGAGCACGCAGATGTGGGCTGACAGGGCATCGATCGTGGCCTGCGCGAACCGCATCGTTTCCGTCAGCTCCGCCTCGTCGTGCTTGCGTTTGGTGATGTCCTGAATCGACCCGCGCACCCGCACCACGCGGCCGTCCTGCACGATGGGGTGGGCGATGGTCCGCACCCAGCGATGACGTCCGGCCGCGGTCTGGATCTCCAACTCGAGGTCGTAGGGCTCGCCGGTGGCGGAGGCCCGTTCGACGGCGGCGGCGATGCGCTCGCGCGAGCCCGGCAAATAGAAGCTCAGCCCGCGAGCCACGTTGGTCGGCTCGTCCGGCGGCAGTTCGTGGATGCGGGCGACCTGCGCGGTCCAGGTGCCTTCCCCGGTCTTTGGATCGAACTCCCAGCCGCCGACGTCGGCGATCCGCGCGGTCACGTCGAGCATTTCCTCCTGATCGCGCAGGCGCAGCTCCATCTTCCGGCGTTCAGTGATGTCGGCGATGACCACCACGACGAACTCCCAGCGTCCCTCCACGAGCGTGGGCTCGTAGTTGACCATATAATAGCCATTTTCCGGCTGGTGCCGTTGCAGTTCGTAGCTGACCCGCTCGCCGGCGAAGGCCCGCTCGAGACGCGGGCTGATCTGGTCGTCGTAGAGATCCGGCAACATGTCGCGGATGTAGCGTCCCTCCAGCGGACCGGCCGGCAGATTCAGGATCTGGCTGTAGGTCGGATTCGCATACACGTAGCGTCGCTCCCGATTGACGATCACCAGGCCGATGCGGGCATTGTCGGTCACGACGCGCAGCCGCGCTTCGCTGGCGGCCGCTTCGCGCTTCTGGCGGCGCAGCTCCAGCAACTGCATGACCTGTCGGGCCAGGACCTCGAGCGCGTCGCGCTGCTCCTCGTCGAGCTGGCGGGGCACCAGGTCCATCACGCAGAGCGTGCCGAGAGCGAACCCATCGCGACTCCGCAGCGGGGTGCCGGCGTAGAAACGCACACTCGGATTCGCCTGCACGAGCGGCGAATCGACAAACCGCGGGTCGAGCGCGGCATCGGGCACGATAAGAGGAGCCCTGCCCCGGATGGCGTGGTCGCAAAACGTTCCCGCGCGCGGCACCTCGGTGCAGGCGAGCTGGAAGCTCGCTTTCACCCACAGGCGGCGCTCGTCCAGGAGCGAGATGGTGGCCATCGGCGCGCGGCAGATCTGCGCGGCCAGACGCGTCAGCTCGTCGAGGGCCGGCTCCGGCGGAGTGTCGAGAATGGCATAGGCCCGCAGCGCTGCGACCCGCTGCGCTTCGTGTTCCTGGTCCGCAGGGGGCGCGGAAGCGGCAGCTGGCGAAGGCATGTTTGGAGAAAGAGGATGCCCTCATCGATGCCGGGTTCCCATTGCGGGAAATACGTAGGGCGAGAACCTACATCCGGGCCGAAACCGACTTCAGGGGACGCCGCTTCCCCCAAATGTCGTATTCTCGACCCGGGCTCGACTTGGTAGAAGGGGCCCATGAATCGCTGTCTTTATTTGCTCCTGATTCCGACCGCGCTGCTCGCCCAAGGCCCGCTGACGCCGCCCGGCGCGCCGGCGCCGACCATGAAATCGCTCGACCAGGTGGAGGCGCGCACGCCTGTCTCCGGGGCCACGACGATCAGCGCCTCCGGGTCGTATTACCTGACGGGGAACATCATCGTCGCGACAGGCACGGCCATCACGATCGCCGCCGACAACGTCACGCTCGACCTCAACGGCTTCACGATTTCTTCCACCTCAGCATCCATCAGCGGCGTCGGCATCGCCGTCTCGGGGGGGCGGAAGTCCGTGACCGTGCGCAACGGACACATTCGCGGCGGGACGACGCTGTCGGCTGGCGTCTTCTCCGGAGCCGGATTCAACACGGGAGTAGATGCCAACAGTGTGGCCAATTCCAACATCCGGATCGAGGATCTGCAGGTTCACGGCGTCGCGAACGCCGGCATCGATCTGAGCCTTACCAGCACAGACCCGCGCGGATTCGTCGAGCGATGTGTGGTCGGAGTAGCTGGCAGCATCGGTATTCGTGCCGGTGCGGTCCGCGACTGCGTCGTCGAGTCGGCGGGAGGCGACGGCATCCTGGCCGTGAACGTCACCCGTAGCACTGCCCAGAGCGTAGGTGCTGCGACCGGGGCGGATGGCATCGCGGCCTTCGGGATCGTCGACCAATGCGTCGGTCTGGCCGTGGCCGGCCGGGGCATCAATGGCGGCATTACGGTCAGCAACAGCTTCGGGCGCAGTACCACCAACGTAGGCCTTTCGGGCACGAATGTGCTGAACTGCCGCGGGGAGAGCACCAGCGGGATCGGGCTTTCCGCGCTCGAGGTCGCGACTAACTGCAGCGGCGAAAGCGACAGCGGCATCGGGCTCTTGAGCCCCTGCGCCCAGAGCTGCCAGGGCACCAGCAACACCGGGAGCAGCGGCCTTTCGGCCAACGGCACCGCCACGAATTGCCGGGGGAAGCGCGACGGCGGCACGGCGATTTCGGCCGGGGTCGCGGTCAGCTGCTCGGTCTCCGGCACCGGGACCGTCAGCGCGTCCAGCAAGTTCCTCGGCACGCCCTGACTGCCCGAAGTCGCGGTGGGCCGAGCCACGGGATTCCGCTTGCCGCTGCGGGCGTCCGCGCTCGGTTCGACGGGTCCGTCATGCCTGCGCTCGCGTTCCTCCTCGTCAGTCTGTTCTTCGCCGTCGCCACCGTCCGCTCCGCCGAGGAATGGCAGGAAGGCGGCCGTCCGCTGACCCGGCTCTTTTCGCGCTTCGACTACCGCGGCTCGTCCAGCAACTGGGCGCTGGCGGAAGGGCCCGACGGACTGATCTGGGCGGGCAACAACCAGGGCCTGCTCGAATTCGACGGCGCCGACTGGCGCTTGCTGCCGATGCCGAACGGCTCGGCCGTGCGCTCGCTCGTCTTCGCTCAGGACGGCCGCTGCTACGTCGGCGCCCAGGACGATCTGGGCGTGCTCGAGTCCGATGAGTCCGGCACGCGCGTCTTTCGCTCGCTGCTCGACCACATTCCCAAGGCCGACCGCGGCTTCGGCGATGTCTGGTCGGTCCACGCGCTCGACAACGCCATCTGGTTCAAGACGACCAGCGGCGTCTTCGTCTGGCGGAAAGGCGCGATGCAGGTGGTGAAGATCGAATCGACCACCGGGGGCGGGGTCGAGCGCGACGGCAAGCTCTACGTCTTCAGCGCCGAGAAGGGCTTGGTCTGCGTCAGCGTGCCGGGCGAAACCAGCGTGGTGCCGGGCTCGACCACGCTGCTGGCGCAGAAGGCGCTGGTGCGCGGCGCCTGGACCCTCCTCGATGGCACGACCGTGCTCGCCACCGAATCGACCGGGCTCTGGCGCTGGACGGACGAGGGCGTCGCGCCTTGGCTCATCGAGCCCGACGCCTGGCTGCGGGAGAACCGCATCTACACCGGCTTGAAGCTGCGCAACGGGCGGCTCGTGCTCGGCACGGTGCGCGGCGGTGTGGCGGTGCTGCATCCGGATGGCCGCTGGCAGGCCCGCTACGGCCGGGCGCAGGGCCTGCCCGATTCGCCCGTGCTGCGCCTGCTGGAGGATCGACGCAATGGCCTCTGGCTGGCCCTCGAGAACGGTCTCGCGCGCATCGAACCCTCGCTGCCGGTGCGGGCTTTCGGCGAGGCCGAGGGCGTGCGTGGCATCGTCAACGACAGCGTCCGTTTCGCCGGCCGGCGCTATGCCGCCACCAGCCTCGGGCTGGTTCGGCTGCGCGGCGCGGAGAAGGCCACCGACGACACCCTCTTCGAGCCGGTGCCGGGGGTGGCCAAGGAATGTTGGAGCGTGCTGGTGGTGGGCGAGGAGCTCGTGGTCTGCACGGCCGACGGCGTTTGGATCCTCGGCTCGGCGCCCGACGCGGTGGCCCGACAGGTGACGCAGCAATACGCCTACACTGCGCGCCGCTCGCGGCGTCATCCAGGACTGATCTACATTGCACTCCGGCAGGGCGTGACGGCGCTCCAGCGGGAAGCGAACGGATCCTGGCGCGAATTGCCTCCGCTCAGCGGCACGAAGGACGAGGTTTGGTCGCTGCTGGAGGATCCGGAGGGACGCCTCTGGGCCGGCACGCCGTATCGGGGCGTCTGGCGGGCCGACCTGCAGGACGGCTACCGGCCGGACGCGCAGGTGGAGATCTTCGGCGAAGGCGAAGGCCTGCCGGGCGCGACGCCCACGATGATTGCGCGGGTCGATGGCCAGATCGCGGTCGCGACCGACGCCGGGCTCTTCCGTCTGGCGGGTGGCGGCAAGCGCTTCGAGCCGTGGGATGCGCCCGACGTCCCGCGCGACCCGATCCTCGGCATGGCCGGCGACGACACGCAGGACTTCTACTTCCTGGCCCGCGAGAAAGGCGGGAAGTTCGGGCTCTTCCGCTGGCCGGTGGCGATCGGCGGCGTGCGGCCCGCACCCGAACGCTTGGTGGAGTTCGCGCCGTATGCCCGCTTCGAATGCTGGGAGATCACGCGCGAGGATCAGACCACGCTCTGGATCGGCGGATCCGAGGGCCTGCTGCGGATCAATGCCAGCCAGCCGCGCGAGCCCGCGCCCGGCCCGCGGGTCATTCTGCGGCGTTGGGAGGCCGGCGGCGACGTGCTGCATGGCGGCGCGCCCGAACGGGTCGTGCCGCCGGCACGGCTCGAGTATGCAAAGAACCGCGTGCGCTTCGCGGTCGGCGCCACCGCCTTCGCGCCGGAACTCGGCGGCACCGCCGTGCGTTTCCGCTGGTGGCTGGAAGGACTGGAAAGCGGCTGGGGGCCGTGGACGCAGGAGTTCAGCCGCGAGTTCACCAACCTGGGCGAAGGCGCCTACCGGCTGCGCGTGCAGGCGGCCGATGCCTTCGGCGTGGCCGGGCCGGAGTTGCTGACCGAGTTCAGCGTCCTGCCGCCGTGGTATCGCACGCCCTTGGCCTACGCGGGCTGGGTCGCCCTGGCGGCGGCCGGTATTGCGCTGTTGCTGCGCTGGCGGCTGGCGCGGCAGCGGAGCGAACTGCTGCTGGCCCAGCGGAATCGCGAGCGCCTGCTCCGCGCCGAGACGCTGGCCCGCGACGCCCAACTGAGCGCGCTGCGCTCGCAGGTGAATCCGCACTTCCTGTTCAACGCCCTCAACGCCGTGCGGGCCCGGGTGGGGGAGTCGCCGGAGGACGCGCGCACCATGCTCGGACAGCTCGCCGGCTACTTCCGCCGCACGCTGGAGACGCCCGCCGCCCTGGTGCCGCTGCGGGAGGAGTTCGCGGCCTTGGCGGACTACGTGGCGTTGGAGCGGGCCCGCTTCGGCGCCCGGCTGGAGGTCACGCTCGACTGCGCCGAGGACGTGGGCGGCTTCGAGGTGCCCGCGCTCCTGCTCCAGCCGCTGGTGGAGAATGCGATCAAGTACGGCAGCGTCACCACGCCGGAGTCGGCGCTCATCCAGGTGGAGGCGCGGGCGCTGCGCGGCCCGAGGGGCGTCGAGATCGTCGTCCGCAACAGCGGCGCGTGGGTCGAGCCCGGTCAGGCCGCGCCGACGGAATCCACCGGCACCGGCTTGGCCAATGTGCGCGAGCGACTGGCGCAGTGGCGGCCGGACGCCCGGCCGCTGGAGGCCGGGCCGGCGCCGGACGGGCAGGGTGTGGAGGTGCGGCTGCAGCTGCCTTGATCACGGGCTTCGACTGACGCGCAGCCGCAGGTAGCCGCGGCCTCCGGGCACGACCGGTACGCTGAAGTCGTGCCCCGGCGGCGTACCGGCATCGGGCACCGGCGTCCAGACGGCGCCCGCGCCGAGCCCCGGCGACCACTCCGCGCCGACGGAGACTCCGCTCAGTCCGGCGCGCTCGACGAAGCGCAGATGCAGGCGCTGGCCGCCGAGGCCGTCGGCGAGCACCACCGGCTCCGGCATGGGCGAACTGCCGGCCAGGGTGGGCGGCGTGCCGAGCACGAACTCGAGCAGGTTCGGACAGCCGTCGCCGTCGGGATCGGCCTCATCGGCGGCGTCGCCCGCCGGCGTGGTCGTGCCGAAGTGCAGCAGGCGCCAGTCGGCCAGCCCGCCCGGCGGATAGGCCAGCTCCTGCCGCACGCAGACGCTGCTGCTGCCACCGGCCCGCCCGCCGGCCAAGATCGTGCCGGTGTAGGTGATCGGATGACCTCCCGCGCTGCCGCCGGTGAGCGGGAGCGGCCCGGTCAGCTCGAAGTCCGGTCCGGTGCGCGCGCTCTGGCCCAACCCGAACGCCAGGCTCGGCTGAGACCAGGAATAATGCGCCTCGCTCAGAAACGGTGCGCTCCCGCCGAACTGCCAGCGCACGGTCCAGTAGGCGAACGGGGTAAAGGCCACGAACGGCACGCTCAGGGTGCGGGTCGCGGCCGTGTTGGCCAGTCGGGCGAATCCGGCGCGCGCTTCGCCGCCGAGATAGCCGAATTGCCCGGTGGCCAGCACCCGGCCGTCGGGCTGCAGATGCACGCTGCGCACGGTGGGAGGCAGCGAGAAAAAGGTGCGCACGCCGGCATCGAAGCTGGCATCGGTCGCGCCGGTGGCGGTGACCCGCGCCAGCGCGGCGGGGGCAGCCCCGTTGATCTGCGTGAAGCCGCCCGCCACCAGCAGCGAGCCATCGGCCTGCGCGGCCACGCCCAGCACCGGGCCGTCGGTCGGAGCGATGAACGTGGCGTCGAGCGTGCCGAAGCCATCGTCGAGCAGGCGGGCGAGATTGCGCTGGGGGCCGCCGGCCAGCGCGGTGAAGCTGCCGCCTACCACGATCCCCTGACGGCTCAGTCCGACGGTCGTGACCAGCGCGCCCGGCGCGGCGAACGAGTAGCCGCTGCGCAACATCCCGGTGGGCGAGATCGCCGCGAAGCCGGCCCGCGCCGCTCCCCCGAGCGCGGTGAAGGCGCCGCCGATCAGCAGGTCGCCCGACGGATGCACCAGCACGCAATAGACGGGGCCGTCGGGCGCGAGATCGGGCAGGCTGGTCGCGACCGCCCCGTCGCTCCCGAGCCGCGCGAGCCCTGCCCGCGGCAGCCCCGAGGCTTGTGTAAAGCCGCCCCAGACGACGGGTTCGACCGGCGCGAAACCGTCGACGCGGCCGAGCGCGAGGCCCTCCACCGGCCCGTTCAGACTGGGCACGAAGGTCGCATCGACACTGCCGCCGAAACCGAGGCGGGCGAGTCCGGTGCGCGCCTGCCCGCCGATGCTGGCGAAGCTGCCGCCGACGTAGAGCGCATTCAAATCGACGGCCAGACCTTGCACCACGTTGTCGGGCGCGGGGTCGAAGGCGAGGTCGAGGGAGCCGTCGGGCAAGAGACGCGCCAGATTCTGCCGCGGCACGCCGTTCACGTGGGTGAAGAAGCCGCCGAGGACGATCTTGCCGTCGGGTTGCACGGCCACGCAGAGCACCTCGCCGCCCTGAATGTCCGGCGCGAACGCCAGCTCGACGTCGCCCGGCCCGGTGCTGCGCGTGGTGAAGGTCTGGTCGGCGCCGACCGCGGCGCCTTCGGCATTCGTGGCGGTGAGGCGGTAGTGATACGTCGTCCCCGGGGTCAGGCCGCCAACGAAGACCTCCAGTGCGTGGACCGCGTTGTCGTCGGCGGGGAAGAAGAACACGGGCACGCTTTGGCCGTAGCTGTCCGTCGGGCCCCATTCGAACTGCGCGCTGGTGAAGTTCGAGTTGGGATTGAGCTGCGCGCGGAGCGCCGCCGAGCTGTGTCGCACAGCGGTGGCCGGCAGCGTCGTGACGAGCGGCGGCTCGACCTGATTGACGATCGTCACCGTCAGCGCCGCTTCGCTCGTGCCATTGGCGAAGCCGTCGCTGGCCCGGACCCGCACGGAGCAGGAGGGTTGGAACTCGTAGTTGAAGGTGCCGACCGCGCGCAGTTCCGCGCCGCTGAGATAGAAGCTGGCGTTGTCGGTGTCGCCCGGACCGCTTACCAGCGTGTAGGTCACGGGATCGCCGTCGGCATCGACCGTCGGGCCGAGCAGTCCGATCAGCTGTCCCGGCGGATTGTTTTCCTCGAGGCTGGCCACGCTCAGCGCCGGTGCCGCGGGCGTGGCATTCGCGATGAAGGTCACGTCCTCGCCATACGAAACTCCGCTGCTGTTCGCCGCCACGACGCGGCAGTGATATTCCACGTGCGGCGTCAGTCCGGCGGCAAGGGCTCCAATCGTGAGCGGTGACGAACTGTCGTTCGGACTCAGGGCGGCCGGGACCGCCGAACCGTAGGCGGTCGTGCGGCCGTATTCGAAATGCACCGAGGTGGCCGAGCCGTTGGCGTCGACGCTCGCCTGCAGCAGGGCGGAGGTCGCGCCCACGCCGGCAGGCGCGAGAGTGACGACCTCCGCGGCCGGCGCAAACTGATAGCTGCGCGTACTCACCGTCAGGCTGGAGGAAACGCCGCCCTGATGCGGCACCGGCACCACGCCGAGCGCGCGCACCCGGCCGGTCAGGGGCAGCGAGAGGCCGCTGAGCTGCCAGCCGTCGGCCGTGCGCACGGCCGGGCCGAGCACACTCCAGGAGGCGCCGCCGTCGACGGAAAGCTCGAAGCGCAGCCAGCTGGCCACCGGCGCGCTTCCGCCCGGGCGGCAGACGAGCGTGCCGGTGTCGGGCACCTCGATCGCGAGGTTCGCAGGATCGTTCCGAAGCCGCGCCACCCGATTGCGCTCCGCCCCGCCGATCAACGTCGGCGGAGGGAGCTCGTGCTGAAACGCCCCCGCCACGACCTGGCGTCCGTCCGACTGTAACACGCTGCCCCAAATGACGGCGCCGGAGGCGGGATCGAATCCGGCCTCGAGCCCGCCGCTGGCCGAGACCCGCGCGAGCCGCAGGCGCGGCGCGCTGTTCAGCAGCACGAAGTCGCCGCCCACCAGCAGGCTGCCATTGGCCTGCAGGGAAAGCGCGTGCAGGATCGCGCCAATCCCGGGCAGGGCCGTGAAGGTGGCGTCGCGGGTGCCGTCCGCCTGCAGCCGGGCGAGGCCGGCGCGGGACACGCCTCCGATCGCCGTGAACTGCCCCGCTACGACAACGCGGCCATCCGGTTGGGGCAGCAGCGCCAGCACGACCGAGTCGGCGCCGGGCTCGGCGAAGGTGGGGTCGAGCGAGCCGTCCGCCAGCAGGCGCACGACGGAGCGGGGCGTGCCGGCGACCTGCCCGAATCCGCCCAGCAGCACACGACCGTCGGGCTGAACGGCCAGCGTGCTGAAGCCGGAGTTGGGCGGGGGATTGAACGTCGGGTCGACGCTGCCGTCCGCGTGCAGCCTGGCCACGTGCTCGCGGGCGGTGGCGCCGCCGTTGAGGGTGGTGAACGAGCCGAGCACGACGAGCCTGCCGTCGGGCAGGGGGACGATCGCCCGCACGTGGCTGTCGGGCTCGGCCGAGAAGGTGGGATCCGGCGTGCCGTCCGGCAGTAGCCGCGCGAGACGATGGATGGGATACGGTCCCACGCCATGGAAGCTGCCGGCCAGGAGCACGCGGCCATCGGGCAGCGCGGCCACGGCGAAGACCTGGGCGGTCCCACCCGCGATGGCTGGGGCGAAGGTCGGATCGACCGCGCCGTCGGGCAGGACCCGCGCCACGCCGGCGGGTCGGGAGACTCCTCCGACGGTGACGAAGTCGCCTGCGAGGAGCACCCTGCCATCGGCTTGCACGGCCAGCGCGTACACATTGCCATCCGCGTTCGGATCGAAGGAGTCGGCGGCGCCGGGCTGGCCGGTGGCTCGCGGCAGGGCAGGCAGGAGGAGCAGCAGGAGAAGGAGGAGAATCTTCCGCATCCGGCACCGGTCGGCACAGGCGCCGCCGGTGCCAGTTCCGATCTTGGCCTATCCTGCCCTTGGGTTGGCGATTCGAGGCGGCAGAATTGCATCGCTCCCGTCGACCGCTCCGCGTGGAATGCGGGCCGCGAGATGATGATCACCGCCCTCCTCGTCGACGACGAAGCCGCGGCGCGCAGCGAGCTGCGCCGGCTGCTGGCGACGCACGGCCATGTGCAGATCGTGGCGGAATGCGCCTCGGTGGCCGAGGCCCGGCAGGCACTCGCCCAGCGAACGGTCGACCTGGTCTTCCTCGACATTCAGATGCCGTCGGCCTCAGGGTTCGAGCTCCTGCCGCAGGTGCCGGCTGGCGTGCGCATCGTCTTCGTCACGGCGTCCGATCGGTTCGCCGTGCGCGCCTTCGAGGTCAATGCGCTCGATTACCTGCTCAAGCCGGTCGAGCCGGCGCGTCTGGCCGCCGCGCTGGCGCGGCTCGGACCGACCGGCGTGGCCCGTCGCACCCTACCACTCGAGATCGACGACAGTGCCTACGTCACCCTGGAGAGCGGACATCTGTTCCTGCGCGTGCGCGACCTCTTGGCCATCCGCGCCGAGGGCGACTACACCCGGGTCGCCACGCGCGACGGCCGCAGCCACTTTGTCCGCCAGTTGCTCGGCACCTGGGAGGAACGCCTGCCGCCGCAGCACTTCCTGCGGGTGCATCGCTCCGCGCTCGTCAATCTGCGCTGTGTGCGGCGGTTGGAACACCGGATTCTCGGCGGCAGCGAGGTCTGGCTCGACCACCTGGCGGACCCGGTGCCGGTCGGACGTCGGCAGCTGACTGCGCTGAAGGCGGCGCTGGCGGATGCGTGCCGCTGACGGCGGGTGCCTTACCGGAGACCGGTTACCGGTGGCGGATCCCGCTACCGCGTCAGCTCGTAGACTTCGTAGCTGGTGCTGGTCGCATCGAGGATGAGCACGAATCTGCCCTTCGACTTCTTCACCAGCACGCCCACGGAATCGTCTTTCAGGCCCTCACCCTCGCCCTTCTGCGCGAGGCCGCTGTAGTCGGTTTTCGGATCCTCCCCGCGCACGAACTGTTTGCCGAGAAAGACGCGGCGGTGGTTGGGGCCGTCGCCGTAGAGGTAGCCGCGACGCAGCTGCGAGCCGCCGATCTTCTCCAGCCGCAGACGGCCCTGGTCCGCCGCGATGCGCAGCGGGAACTGCGGATACGAGAAGACCCCGAGGCTGCCGACCTGGATGCTGCGGCATTTCCAGGCGCCGAGGAGTTCCGCGTCCGTGAAATGCTCGCTCTTCGAGAAGAGCAGGTCCTCCAGCTTGCGCGCGTCGGCGCGATTGGCCGCGCCGGGCTCGAGCCGGCCGTTCACTTCCTTCACGTAAGTCAGCGCCTCGCTCGCCTTGGTCAGGTCGCCGGTGTTGATGAACGTACGCCAAAGCGCAGTGTCTGGCTGGGCGAGCAGCCCGGCGGCGGCGCAGAGCGAAGCGAGGAGGAGCGGCAGGCGGCGATTCATAGATAGGGCGAAGGAGCGAGCGATTTGGGGCGGCGCAAGCGGGCGACCAGATAGGCCACGACCGCCACATTCACGAGCAGGGTGCCGACCTTGAAAAGCGAAACCCCGCGCGCGATCTCGTAGATCTCCAGCGGGATGTAGATGCCGCCCGAGAGGGCGCTGAACCACTCGGCCCAGCGCCGGCCGCGCCAGAGGCCGTAGGATTCGATCAGCCGCGTGGCCGAGTAGGCGAGGACCAGCCCGCCGACCAGACCGATGCGCGACTCGTTCAGCTCGGCGCCGGCTTCGAGCGCGGCGGCCGACCAGCGCGCGGCGGGATCGACCCCCAGCTTCAACAGCCACGAAAGCGCGAGGCCTTCGAAGTCGCGCCCCTGCAGAGCCAGGATGCCGCAGCCGATGGCGACGGCGAGTACGCCTTTGATGCCCTCCATCAATGCGATGGCGCGCAGTCCGCCATCGACCTTCGTCTTCATGGCGGGGCTCAACCGGGCAGCAGCACCCGCGCGGCGGTGCGGAAGGTGACGCAGGCCATCTCGTCCTCGTCCTCGTCCCAGCACATCAGCACCTGCCGCCCGTCCGGCAGCGCACGGTGCTCGACCCGCTTGACCTCGAAGCCCATGGCTTGGTCGAGCTCGACCTTGGTGACGCCCCCGAGCGCGAATTCGACCTCGTCGCCCTCGGCGTCGCAGAGCCGCAGCCGCACGGTGCGGGCCTCGAAGTCGGCCTCGAACTCGATGAACTGCGCGTCCGGCCAGGCGATGTCGAAGGGTGGGGGAAGACGGTTGCTCATGAAAAGGGTCGGGAAATTGGCACAACCCGCCGCGCTGCGAAACGTCCGCCCGCGGCTCACGGCGCGGCAGTCCGCAACGCCTCGACATTCAGCTGCCAGGTGATTTCGCCGTTCCACTCGTTCGGCTCGAGTTGGAAGGCGATATCCCAGGGCGGCGGCGGCAGCGGCGCGGGCGCATTGAACCACACGGCCGAGACCGGCGCGCACATCCTGCCGCCGGGCTGCTGCACGTGGAAGCGCAGGTGCTTCTCCTTCATGGTGCGGGGAACGCCGACGCAGCGCACGCCGCGCACGGCGAGGACCGGCGTGCGATTCGACATGCCGAAGGGCTGCAGGCGTTCCAGCTGTGCGCCCAGCCCGGCGTGGACCTCGGCCAGCGCGATCTCGCCGTCCAGGCGGATGGCCGGCTGCAGCTGCTCGTCCGTCAGCGTCGCCCGCGCGGCCCGCTCGAAAGCCTCGCGGAAGGCCGCCAGCGCGTCCTCGCGCAGCGTCAGCCCGGCCGCCATTTCGTGGCCGCCGAACTTCACCAGGTGCCCGGCGCATTGCTGCAGGGCGCCGACCAGATTGAGCCCCTCGATGCTCCGGCCGCTGCCCTTCCCGTGGCCGTCCTCCCCGAGCGCGACGATGAAGGTGGGTCGGTGAAAGGCCCGCATGATGCGCGAAGCGACGATGCCGATGACGCCCGGATGCCAGCCGCGCTCGGCCACCACGATCGAGGCCCCCAGCGGTCCGGCTTCGACCAGCGCATGCGCGCCTTGAAACGTCTCCAGTTCCACCTGCCGCCGTTCGGAATTCTGCTGGTTCAGCTCCTCGGCCAGCGCCTGCGCCCGGCGGTGGTCGGTCGTCGTCAGCAGCTCCAGCGCGGCCTGCGCCGTGCCGAGCCGACCCGCCGCATTGAGGCGCGGGCCGAGCCGGAAGCCGACGTCGTTGGGCCGGACGATGCCGCCTTCGAGGCCTGCCACCCGGCAGAGCGCGATCACGCCCGGGCGCGGCGACTGCGCGATCTGCACCAGTCCGCGCCGCACGAGAATCCGGTTCTCGCCGATCAGCGGCACGAGATCGGCCACCGTGCCCAGCGCTACGAAATCGAGCGCGTTCTTCAAATCGTACTGCGGCCGCGGTCGCGTCTTCAGCAGGCCGTGGGCGGCCTTGAAGACCACGCCGGCGCTGCAGAGATACTCCAGCGAGCGGTCGCCGCCGACTTTCGGATTCACCACCACGCAAGGCGGCAGCTGGCCGGAGGGCGCCTCGTGGTGATCGAAGACGATGACCTCGACCCCGGCCTCGCGCAGGCTGGTAATCTCCCGGTGCGAGGAGGTGCCGCAATCGACCGCGATGAGCAGATCGGGCCGATGCTCCTCGAGGCAGCGTGCCACGCCCTCCGGACTCAGGCCGTAGCCTTCGTCCATGCGCGAAGGCAGGAAGCAGGGAGCCTGCACGCCGTAGAGGCCGAGGACCTCGCGCAGGAGCGCCAGCGAAGTCACGCCGTCCACGTCGTAGTCGCCGTAGAGGACGATGCGCCGCCCGGCATCGACCGCCGCCAGGATCTGATCCACGGCCTGGCGCAGATGCGGCAGCGTGAAGGGATCGCTCAGGCGCTTGAGCTGCGGCGAGAGAAAGAGGTCGGCCTCCTCCTCGGTGCCGAAGCCGCGCCGCACGAGCAGCGAGGCCAGTACCGGAGGGAGTTCGTGCCGGCCCGCCAAGGCGCGAGCCAGCGCCGATTGTTCTGACGTATCTTTGGGGAAAATCCAGCGCATCGAACCGCGCGAGCATCGCCCTGCCCGGCCCGGTCGCCAACTGGTTCCTTCGCCTACGGCTGTTCCGGTGCGTCGAAGAGCTCGTAGACGGCCACACCTTCCTCGTCAGCCGCTCCGGAGACGATCACGGTGTGAACGCCTGGATAGAACGTGGCCAGCAGCGCCGGCTCGCGCGGATCGGCCGGGGCGAACTGCGGGAAGCGCGCCTGCAGTTCCGCCGCCCGGGGAGCCGCCTGCCAGTCGTCGTTCTCGGCCACCAGGTCGCCGCCGCGATAGACCCGCAGGCGCGGATTGGCCAGCGGGTTGGCGATACGATGTGCGGCCAGCGAGGGGCCCATCGCCCGCAGGATGAGGGTACGCGTCGAGCCGCCCTTGACTTGGAAACCGCCGATGACCACGCGCTCGCCGCGGCCGACCTGCGCGCGGGCCGAGATGTTGCCGAGCGCGGATTCGCTGCTTGGCACCACCTGCGCCACGACCTTGAATTTCTGCGTCCAAAGGATGTCGCCGTGGGCGGCGATCCAACCCGCCGGGTCGGGCGAAATGTCGCTCGGCGCGGCGGTGAAGGGCGGGGTGTTCTCGCGGCCTTGCAGATCGGAGCGTCCGAAGTCCGCCAGGCCGATCCCGAGGATGTCGCGCACGACCCATGGAAGCGCGTAGCGCTCCAGTCCGGCGACCGGGTGATCTCCCGCCCCGCGCGGAGCGATGCGGACGCGCAGCGGCACGTAGGCCTGGCTTTGCAGGTACATTTCCAGGGTGTGACCGATCCCACCCAAGCTGTCGTTCGTCTGCACCACGAACTGCTCGAACGGGCCGCCGGGCCGAGCCTGTCCGCTCAGGACCCAGTAGCGCGTTAGCGGCGGAAAGACGGCGGCGGGGAGAATGGAGTATTCCAGCGCGACCTGCGCCCAGCCCGGGGCGCGCAGCCGACGCAGCACTTCGAGCGAGCCGATGCGATTCGGATCGAACGTACCGCGGTATGCGAGCTGCCCGGTGGCGTCCTCGACCCGCAGCGTCACGCCCGCCGCGGCGGCGGCCGCTGTCAGTTCCGCGGTCGCCGTGGCGCGATTCGGAGTCGCCAGCGCAAACGTCGTCGGAGAGACCCGGATCACCCCGGACGCGTGCGGTCCGAGCGTCGAGGTCGGATCGATGAGCGCCTGCGAGACGGGTACCACGCCGCGCAGCAGGTCGTCGGACACTTCCGACAGCGAAGTGTAGAGCGTGCCGACGGGAACGTCCGTGGCAATGACCGGCTGAACCAGGAAGGCGAGGCCGGATTGCCGCACTGCCTCGGTAAAAGTCGTCAGCTCCTCCAGCGTGGTCAGGCCCGCGGCGGGCCGGAAGACGACGCGCAGGCTGGTGGCATCGAGAATGACCGAAAGGAAAGGCACGCCGGCGATCTGCAGTTGCGCGGTCAGCGCCCGCAGACGGGCCGGGAAATCGGGCGCGACGCGCGTGTCGAGCGACACGTGCACATAGACCGTGCCGAACGGCACGGGAGTCTGGGCGGCGGCGAGGTCGGGCCGCAGCAGCAGGAGCAGCGAGCAGAAGAACTGCAGGAGGCGAAGCGGGGTGCGCATGCCGCGATTCACCTCCTTCCGACCGCCCCGACAAGCCGAAAAGCTATAGAACCCGCCGATCTGGCAGGGGTGGTCTGCAAGCTGTCCGTTTCCGTCGCCGCGCCGGCTCCGAGCGTCCGACCGAGCGCGCTAGATCCACGTGCCGCTCGGAATGATGGCGTTCTTCGGCACGACCACGATGCCATCGCGGATGTGGAAGTTGTCGCCGTCGAGGTTCTCCGGCTTGCCCTCCGGCGAGATGACCACGCCGTCGCCAATGCGCGCATTCTTGTCGATGATCGAGCGTCGGATGTTGCAGTTGCGGCCGATGCCGATGGGCGGCGTGCCCTTCGGCACCGGCGCGTAGCGGTCGGTGTCGGCATCGTAGAAGTCCGCGCCCATGAGGATGCAGTCACGCAGCACGGAGCCGGCGCCGATGATGGAGCGCACGCCGATCACGCAGCGGTCGAGGAAGGCGTCGGTCACGATGCAGCCATCGGAAAAGATCGTCTGGCGGACGGACGCCGTGTTGATCTTGCTGGCCGGCAGCTGACGGGGTCGCGTGTAGATCGGCGCCCGGCTGTCGAAGAAGTTGAAGGGCGGGACGAGGTCGGTCAGCTGCAGGTTCGCATCGAAGAACGCACGGATGGTGCCGATGTCCTCCCAATACCCTTGGAAAATGTAGCTGTGGACTTTGTGGGTGCTGATGAGGTGCGGAATGATGTGCTTGCCGAAGTCGATCAGTTCGTTGTCGAGCGCCTTCTGGAGCACTTCCCGATTGAACAGGTAGATGCCCATGCTGGCTTGGTAGAAGCCCGTGCCCGGCTCGGGCTTGCGCTTCATCTGCGCCATGAGCTCGGCCGGCATGACCAGCTCGTCGAGGATCTTCGGGTCCTTGGGCTTCTCGTCGAAGCGGGTGATGCGACGGTCGGCATCGGTGTGCAGGATGCCGAGCGACGGCGCCTCGGCGCGCGGGACCGGCACGGTGCCGAGCGTGAGATCGGCCCCCTTGGCCAGGTGGTCGGCGAGCATGTCGCGATAGTCCATCCGGTAGAGCTGATCGCCGCTGAGGATCATGTAGTGGTCGCACGGCACCTCGAGGAAGTAGCGCAGGTTCTGCCGGACCGCGTCGGCGGTGCCCTGATACCACTTCGAACCTTCCGGCGTCTGCTGCGCGGCCAGGATCTCGACGAATCCGCCGGCCGGGTTCATCCCGCCGAACTGGAAGCTGGCGTGGATGTGGCGGTGCAGCGACATGCTGTTGTACTGCGTCAGAATATAGATCTGCCGCATCCCGCTGTTGATGCAGTTGGAGATCGGAATGTCGACCAGCCGATACTTGCCCGCGAGCGGCACCGCCGGCTTCGCGCGATCCTGAGTCAGCGGGAAAAGTCGGGTGCCCGCTCCGCCGCCCATGATGACGGCGAGGGTCCGGTGCATGGCGCGATCGACGCTGGGGGAAGACATTGGGAAAGGATGAAGGACGAAGGAGGAAGGAACAAGGAAATCTCCGTCATGAGGCCGGCGTGCGCAGAGGATGCCGACAGGGTTGGGCGAAGCGAGGCCGCAACGGCAGCCAAGCGGAGATCTGCGCTCGCCGTGAGAGCGGCGCTTGTTCGGTTCCACATTGGTCCTTCCTTCCCGTCCTTCGCGGTCCGTTCCCCGCGGCGCCCGCTCACGCTCAATGCCGATGCGCCGCCGGCCCGGCAAAGACGCCGGTCTGATACGCCCGGTCGAGATGCTCGCGCGTCAGCACCTCGGCCACCGGTCCCGCGGCGATGAGCTCGCCGTTCAGCAGGACGACCTGATCGAAGAGCTCCGGCACGCTGGCGAGATCGTGATGCGAGGCGATGACGAGCCGCCCCTCGCTGGCGAGACGACGCAGGGTGCGGCCGAGTTGCGCGCTGGAGGTGGCATCGAGCCCGGTGAACGGCTCATCCAGCAGGATCACGTGGGCCTCCTGCGCGAGCGAACGGGCCAGGAAGGCGCGCTGCTGCTGGCCGCCGCTGAGCGCGCTGATCTGCCGCGCGGCGAAGGGCTGCAGATCGACGGCGGCCAGCGCGCGATCCACGGCCTGCTCGTCCGCCGGGCCGAAACGCCCCCAGAGCCCGAGCCGCGCGTAGCGGCCCATCTCGACCAGCGCGCGGACCGTCACCGGGAAGTCCCAGTCCACGTCCTCGCGCTGCGGAAGATAGGCGGTGTCGTGGGCCCGATTGCCCTTCTCGTGCCCGCGAAAGACGATCGTCCCGGTCTCCGCCGGCAGCAGCCCGGCGAGGGCCTTGAGCAGCGTGGTCTTGCCCGCGCCGTTCGGCCCCACCAGCGCCACGCAGCTGCCGCAGGGCAGGTCGAACTCCAGGTGGTGCAGCGCCGGAATGCGCTGGTAGGAGACCGTCAGGTCCCGCACTTCGAGCCGATGGTGCGCCATGCTAGGGGAAGGTGAGGACTTCGCTGAGCGTGCCATCCGGTTTGGTCCAGGCCACCCGCTCGACCACCGGCGCGCCTGCCCGCACGACCCCCAGCCGGACCGCGCCGTTGGCCTGACCCGGCGGCCAGCGGCCGATCAGCTCGAGGTCGATCCCCTCGGCCGGAAACGGCAGGCGTAGCGGGCCCGAGGCCGCCTGCTCCGCGCCCGACACTTTCCAGACGGGCTTGCCCAAATGCCGCACCTCGAACTCCGCCGGCGGTCCCGGCAGAAAGGTCGCCCTCAGCTCCAGCGGCTCGACGGTCGCGGCACTCTCCGGCGATTCCGTCGTCTTCGACGCCACCTCCGGCCGCGTCAGCCGCCAAAGCGGCAGCGCGAAGAGTCCCAGCCCCAGCAGAAGCAGGAGCGCACGAAGGAGAGGGGAACCGCGCAAGGAGGGAAGAAGGCTGAAGGAGGAAGCATGAAGGTGCCGGGGCTGCCGACAAAATGCAAACGATGTGCGTTTTGAAGGCGCGCTCCCAGCGCGCCCTTCTTCCTTCAGCCTTCTTCCTTCTTCCTTTCCCCAAACAGCGCCGTGCCCACCCGCACGTGCGTCGCGCCCTCCTCGATGGCGACCTCGAAATCGCCGCTCATGCCCATGGAAAGGATGGGCAGGCCAAAGCGCGCCTCACTCTGAAGGCGGTCGCGCAGCTCGCGCAGGGCCACGAAGTAGCGCCGCGCGTCCTCCGCCTTGGCCACGGGCGGCGGGATGCACATCAGGCCCTCGATGGAGAGCCGGTCCAGCGCCAGCAGAGCCTCGAGCTGGCCGGGCAGCGCCGCGGGCTGGAAGCCGAATTTGGAAGCCTCGCCGGCCACGTTGACCTCCAGCAGGACCCGCGGCAGCAGGCCTTCCTCGGCTGCGATCCGCTGGAACTGCTGCGCGGTGTCGAGCGACTCCAGGCCGTGGAAGAGCTCGAAATGCGGCAGCGCGGCGCGGATCTTGTTCTTCTGCAGGTGGCCGATGAAATGCCAGCGCAGCCGGCCGGGCAGCTCGGGCTGCTTGGCGCGCGCTTCCTGCAGCCGGCTCTCGCCGAAGAGGGTCTGGCCGGCCTCTTCGAAGGCGGCGCGCAGGGCCTCGGCCGGCTGCTTTTTGGAGACTGCGACCAGCTCGATTTCACCGGCCTTCCGACCGGCCCGCGCGGCGGCGGACTCCATCCGACTGCGGATCTCGGCAAAGCGATCGGCGAGGCTGCTCATTAGAAGAATTGCGTCTGGCCGGCGCTTGTATTAGACGAACTAATTCACGCCGCTAAACCACCATCCCCATGCAGATCGAGACGTTCAAGGTGTTTTGCGATCTGGTGGAAACCGCCAGCTTTTCGCGAGCCGCCGAGCTGAACCAAATCACCCAAAGCGCGGTGAGCCAGCAGATTCGCGCCCTGGAGCGCGCCTTCGACGTCTCGCTGATCGAGCGCGGCAAGCGCAACTTCTCAGTCACGCAGGAAGGCCGTGCCTTCCTGCAGGCCAGCAAGGAGATCCTGCACGCCTACAACAGTCTGAGCGTGCGTCTGCGCGAGCTGCAAAACGTGGTCGCCGGGCCGCTCAAGGTCGCCGCCATCTACAGCGTCGGACTGCACGACCTGCCGCCCTATCTCAAGAAGTTCCGCGCGCTCTTTCCCGAGGTGGCTCTGCAGGTGGAATACCGCCGCTCGGCCCAGATCTACGCCGAGGTCCTGGAGGGCGCGGCCGACCTCGGCATCGTGGCCTATCCGCAGCGGCGGCGCGGGTTGGTCGTCGAGACACACTGGGAGGACCGCATGGTGCTGATCTGCCATCCGGAGCATCCGCTGGCCGAGCGCCGGCGCGTCAAACTCAGCGAACTGGAGGGCGAGCGGTTCATTTCCTTCGAGCCCGATCTCCCCACGCGAAAGGCGGTCGACAAGGTCCTGCGCTCCGCCGGTGTAAACGTGCAGCGGGTCATGGAGGTCGACAATGTCGAAACCGTGAAGCGCGCCGTCGAGGTGGAGAATGGCATCTCCATCGTGCCGGAGACCGCGGTGTTCCACGAAGTGCGCACCGGCATTTTGGCCGCGGTCGACATCGAATCGGCCGAAATGTGGCGTCCGCTCGGCCTGATCTACCGGCGCAATCGCCCCATCTCCGCGCCGCAGAAGCAGTTCATCGCCACTCTCCGTCAGCCCCTGCCCGGAGCGGTGGCGAGCGGCTTCAATCGCAGCCGCCGCGCGCGCAAGTAGCCGATTTTTCCTGAGATTGGCGCGCCCTTCGCCCTTCCCGCCGGGCTGCGCTGGTGTAGCAGTGGGGAACGATGAAGTCGCATCGCAAGGAGCTCTGGTTCGAGATCGAAGGCCGCCGTGGCTTCGTGAACATCACGCCGCAGGTCGAGGCCGAACTCCGCACCAGCGGGGTGCGTGAGGGGCTCTGCCTGGTCAATGCGATGCACATCACGGCCAGCGTCTTCATCAACGACGACGAACGCGGGCTGCACGCAGACCTGGAGCGCTGGCTGGAGAAGCTGGCGCCGGAGAAGCCGCATTCGCAGTACGCGCACAACGGCTATGAGGACAACGCCGACGCGCATCTGAAACGCAGTGTGATGGGGCGCGAGGTGGTGGTGGCCATCACCGAGGGCCGGCTGGACTTCGGGCCCTGGGAGCAGATCTTCTACGGAGAGTTCGACGGTGCCCGCCGGAAGCGGGTGCTGATCAAGATCATCGGCGAATGAAGCGCTTTCGACGGCTCATCGTAATCCTGCTGGTGGCGGGACTGACCGCGCTGGTCGCGCCTTCGGTCTGGATCATGGCGACGACGCGGGGCAAATGCACCGCGGACCTCGCCGCGCTGCCGCATCGCACGGTGGGTCTTGTGCTCGGGACGTCGCGCCGCATTCCGAACGGGGGCCCGAACTTCCATTACGCCAACCGCATGGAGGCGGCGGCGCGACTGTTCAAAAGCGGCAAGGTGGACTTCCTGCTCCTGAGTGGCTCGCACTCGGGCCGCTACTACGACGAATCGGCCATGATGGCCGACGATCTGGTGCAGCTCGGCGTGCCGCGGAACCGGCTGGTGCTCGATCGCGAGGGCTTCCGCACGCTCGATTCCGTCGTGCGGGCCGGCGCCATCTACGGTCAGCAGCGCTTCATCGTCGTCTCGCAGCGCTTCCACAACCAGCGCGCCATCTTCCTCGCCCGCGCTCATGGCTACGAGGCCGTCGGTTTCGACGCCCCGGACGTCGGCATGGTCCGCGGCGTCCACACCCTCGTGCGCGAGTGCTTCGCCCGCGTCGCTGCGGTGATCGACGTGGTCAGCGGCACCCAGCCCCGCACCATGGGCGAGCCCATCCTGATCGGCGGTAGCAAGGTCGCGGGCCGCGAATCGTATCTCGCCCTCGGCACCGTCAAGGGCCAGGCGCAGCGGTAGTTTCGAGCGGAGGAGCGCGTAGTCCGCACGCTCCGAGTGCGGTCGGTTTGTGGAGGAGCAGACGAGCGACGACCGCTTCGCGCCGCGCCTTGCTTGATCCTACTCCGCCCGCAACAAGGCCAGCGGATTGACCCGGGCCGCGCGGCGCGCGGGCAGCAGGCCGCCGAGGACAGCGGCGGCCAGACCGACCAGCGCGGCGGCCAGGAGGGCCAGCCACTCGGTGCGCAGGCCGGTCAGCATCCATGAGCTGAGCAGGCGGGGGAGGAGGGCGGCGAGGACGAAGCCGAGGGTGGATCCGATCACCCCCAGCCCCGCGGCCTCGCGCACGACGTCGCGCCAGATCCGGCTGGGCGGCGCGCCGACGGCGAGCTTGACCGCGATCTCGCGCGAGCGGGTGGCCACGAGATACCCCAGCGCGCCGAGGACGCCGAGCATGGCCAGCCCGGTCGCGAGCGCGCCGAAACCGGCGGTCAGGCGGACGGTGGCGAGATCGTTCCGGATCCAACGCTGGGTGCGCTCCTCCAACGTCAGCCAGCGGGTGTACATGATCGTCGGCTCGACCGCGCCGATGCGTTTCTCCAGGGCCTCGCGCGCGCCGACCGCATTGCCCTCGACGCGCACCACGAGACAGCTGGGCGATTCGCCCGCGCCCAACGGCAGGTAGAACATGGGAGGTGCGTCGGAGCGCACTCCGTTGATGCGGGAATCGGCCACCAGACCGACTACCTCGAAGTCCTTCTCGGTGTCGTTCGCATCATAACCGAAGCGCCGCCCGAGCGGATCGGCCGCGCCGAAGGCCTGCCGGGCCAGCGTCTGGCTGATCAGCGCCACGCGCGGGGCCTTTTCTGCAGCGTCGGCCGCGGTCAGATTCCGTCCGCGCAGCAGCGCCACCCCCATGGCACCGAGGTAGTCGGGATCGATGTTCTCGCGCTGCGTGCCTTCGGTTTGCTGTACTACGCCTTCGCCCCGGAAGTAGATCCGGCTGCGCGAGATGCTGCCGCTGAGCGCGCCGTGCGCGGCGAATCCCACCGCCCGGACCTGCGGCGAGGTGCGCGCGGCCTCGGCCAGCCGTTCCTGCACGGCCCGGTGCCGCTCGGTCGGGATGCCCGCAGCCGTCAGATCGAAGAACGTGGTGATCACGCTCTCTCGCGCGAAGCCCGGCGGAATGCTGAGTACCCGCCGCAGGTCGAGCGCCAGCGCGCCGGCCACGCCGACGAGCAGGACGGAAAGCACGAGCTGCAGGACGATGAGCGAACGGCCGATCCGCAGCGAGCCCTGCGCGCCCATGCCGTGCTGCTGGATGACCGCGTGCGGCGAAAGGCGCGTCATCAGCCAGGCGGGCGCGGCCCCGAGGAAGAGCCCGAGCAGGACGACGAGCAGGCCGAGCCCGGCCAGCAGGGTGGCATCGACGCCGGGCAGATCGTCGGCCGCATTCGGCACCAGCCAGGTCGCCAGAATGGGGGTGAGCCAGACACCGAGCGCGATCCCGGCGAGACCGCCGGCGGCCGAAAGCACCAGCGCTTCCATCATGGCCCAGCGCGCCAGCCGGCCGTGGCCCGCGCCGAGGGCCAGCCGCACGCCCATCTCGCGGCGTCGGGCCAGCATTCGGAGCAGCAGGAGGGTAGAGGAATTCGCGACCGTGACGAGGACGACTGCCGCGACCAGCAGCGAGAGCGTCAGGCCGGCGGCGCGGAAATCGTTGCGGGTGTTCGAGTAGCCCTGCGGGCTGGAGACGAAGCGCGGCTTGTTGCGCGCGAAGCGCTCGCGTTCGCCAGCGTCGTCGATGACCGCCTGAATGGCTTCCAACTGCGGTCGCCAGCAGCTTTCCAGGACCCCCTGCAACTGGCCCGTGGCCGGTTGCCGGAGCAGGACGCTGAGCCACATCACATTGTCGGTGGTGCGCCAGCGCTCCAGCGGCGTGTGGTCCTCGTTCGAGACGATGCTGGCCGAGGGCTCGACCCGCAGCGGCGCGATCAGGCCGAGTGGCAGCCAGGCGTCGACCGTGTCGCCGAGCGCCACGCCGGCGAAGCTCTCCGGGGCGATGCCTACGATCGTCACCGTCTCGCCGTTCAACCGGAAGGTTCGGCCGAGCGCGGCCGGATCGGAAGCCAGCTTGGTCCGCCACCAGCGCGCGGAGACCACCGCGACCGCCTGGACTTGCCCGGGCGCGTCGTCGGCCGGGGTGAGCAGCCGTCCGCGCGCCGGCGCGATCTGCAGCGCCGAGAAGTAGGTGCCGTTGACGAACTGGACATTGATCGGTTCGGCCGGCCCGTCGCCCAAGCGCAGCGCGAGCCGCGGCGAGGAACTGTAGGCGATGACGCGGCCCTGCGTCAGCGGATGCTGCTCCAGCCGCGTCACGGTGGGAGCGGAGACCCGAAGCGGTTCATTGCGATGGCCTTGCACCAGCTGCAGCTCCTGCGGCCGCGGCACCGGCAGCGCTTCGAGCAGGACTCCGCGCACCAGCGTGGCGATGGCCGTCGTGACCCCCAGCCCGAGCGCCAGGATGGCGACGAGTCCGAGCGCGAAGAAGGGTCGTCGGGCCAGCCCGCGCGCGGCCAGGCGCAGATCGTGGAAGATCGACTCGAGCGTCTCCCAGCCCAGCGCCCGCTGGGCGTCCTCGCGCGTACTGAGGGCGCCGCCGAAGGCGAGCCGGGCCAGCCGACGCGCCTCCGCTTCCGAATGCCCGGCGCGGCGGTGCTGCTCCACCAGCAGCTCGAAATGCGTCTGCATCTCCTCGTCGAGTTCGGCCGTGCGGGTGCGGCGGCGCAGGAGATCGCGGAGTTTGGCGAGGAACGTGCTCATGGCTCAGTCGGCGGTCAGGACGTTGCGGACGAGGGCGGCCACGCGTTCCCACTGCGCCACCTCTTCCTTGAGCTGGCGCCGGCCCGCGGCGGAAATGCGGTAGAAGCGCGCCCGGCGGTTGTTCTCGCTGAGGCCCCATTCCGAGGTGATCCAGCCGCGCTGCTCGAGGCGCACGAGCGCCGGATACACCGTGCCCTGATTGAGGCTGAGGGTGTCGCCCGAGACCTGCTCCAGCCGTCGCGCGATGCCGAAGCCATGCAGCGGCCCGAGCTGGCTGAGCGTGCGGAGAATGAGCAGGTCGAGCGTGCCCTGCAGGAGTTCGGTGCGGCCATCCTTCATGTGGACAGTCCACAGGAACTCCTGTGGAACGTCAACAGGACGGGGGCCTGGCCGGCGTATCTCGCAATTTCGGCGCAGATGGGCCGCCGCCACTCCGGCATCGACGCCTCGGGCGCGCTGGCTTACCAACTGGCACGCGTCCCATGTCGTCGCACCGCCCTCCGCTTGCCGCATTCGTCGCCCGCCTGCTCGCGCTGGCGCTGGCGAGCGGTGGTCTGGGGGCGCAGACCCCGACGCCGCCGCTGTCCGAATTGGAGAGCCGGCTGGCCGCCGCGGCCGATCCGCGCCAACGCCTCGGCACTCTGCTCGCGCTGCTCGAACAGCGCGGCAAGCTCAAGTCCGAGCAGGCGCTGACCCACGCCTCGTCGGCCGAGGACCTGGCGCGACAGCTGGGGGATCGGGGGGCGCTATTGAAAGTCCTGCAGGCGAAAGGCTCGGTGCTCTTCAGCCTGAACCGCACGGCCGAGTCGCTGACGGCGCGACAGGAGGCGCTGGAGCTCGCGCGCTCGCTCGGGCAGGAGGCCGAGGTGCTCACCGCCCTGGTCTGGATCGGCCGACTGCATTTCACGCGGGGCGACTACCCCGAAGCGGAGCGTCCCTACACCGAGGCGCTGGCGCTGGCGCGGAAGACCAAGGACCACACCCGCGAGCTGCAGATGCTGAACTCGCTGGGCAATCTGGCCGATGCGCGCGGCGACTATGCGGGCGCGGTGCGTTTCCTGCAGGAGGCGATCGACGTCGCGCAGCAGCGGCAGGATCCCGAAGGCGTGGTCTCCGCGCGGATCAACCTCGGCACCACGCTGCGGCATCAGGACCGGCACCGCGAGGCTCTCGATCAATATCGACTGGCGGAAGCCGTGGCCTCGAAGAGCGACCATTTAGTCGTGGCTGTCCTTTGGAACAACACGGGCGACGCGCTCAGTGCGCTGGGCGAGCACGAACCGGCCCTCGCGGCCCAGGCCCGCTCCATGGAGGCGGCAAAGGCGATTCCCTCGGCCGAGATCGTGGCGGCGGTGCACGAGAGCATCGGCGTGACGCGTCGGGCCATGGGCCAGCTCGATCAGGCCATCGCGGAGTTCCACGAGGCGCTGTCCATCTATCGCTCGCTCAATTTCCGCCAGGGCATCGTCAAGACGCTGAACAGCCTCGGAGCCGTGCAGCTCGAGCGCGGCGAGTTGGCCGGGGCCATCGCCTACGCCGGCGAGGCTTTGGCGCTGGCCGAGCAGATGCAGCGGACCGACGGCGTGCGGGCGGCGGCCGACACCCTCATGCGGGCGCACCGGCGGCTCGGCCGGCCCACCGAGGCGCTCGACTACGCCGACAAGCTGGCGGCGGCGAACGAGACGCTGCGCGGGGTGGAGACGCGCAAGCGCATCGCCGAGCTGGAGGCCCGCTTTCGCACCGCGCAGAAGGAGCGCGAGATCGAGCGTTTGAATGCGCAGAGCGAAGTCCAGCAGTTGCAGATCGCGCGGCAGGAGCGCGACCGGCAGGAGCTGGTGGTCGGACTGATCGCGCTGACTTTCGGTCTGCTCCTGCTGTGGAATCGCTACCGCGTGAAGCAGCGCGCGGAAGAGGCGCTGCGTCGGCAGAACGAGGAACTGGCGGTCGAGCGGGCCCGCGCCGACGCCGCCAACCACGCCAAGAGCGAGTTCCTGGCCAACATGAGCCACGAAATCCGCACGCCGATGAACTCGATCCTCGGCTTTTCCGAGCTGCTGGAAGGGCGGGTGGAGGACGACGAGCAGCGCGAGTATCTCGAAGCCATCTCGAGCAGCGGGAAGACGTTGTTGCGGCTGATCAACGACATACTCGATCTCTCCAAGATCGAGGCCGGGAAGCTGGAATTGCAGCCTACGCCGACCGATCTCAGCACGCTGCTGATGGAGGTGCGGCAGATGTTCTCGCTCCAGGCCATGAAGAAGGGCCTGAGCGTGGAACTCGCGCTGGCGGCTGACCTCCCGGCCGAGCTGATGCTCGATGAAGTGCGCCTGCGTCAGATCGTGGTCAACACGGTCGGCAACGCGCTCAAGTTCACCGAGAGCGGCGGCGTGGTCATTCGCGCCGCCGTGCGGGACGAGGCTGCGGCGGAGACGAAGACCCTCGTTCTCGAAGTGGTCGACACGGGCGTCGGCATTCCCGAGGCCGAGCAGCAGCGGGTCTTCGAAGCCTTCTCGCAGGTGGCCGGACAGAGCGCCAAGCGTTTCGGCGGCACCGGTCTCGGGCTCGCCATCACCCAGCGGCTGGTGGACATGATGGGCGGGCGGATCGCTCTGGAGAGCGAAGTGGGGCGGGGCAGCACCTTCCGCTTCGAGTTCCCCGGCTTGCGCGCCAGCGCCGAGGCGCGGCCTGCCTGGACGCCCGATGAAGAAGCCGAGATCGCGCTGGAGCGGGCGTTCGCGGCTCTGCCGGCGCTCGATTTCGTCGTGGTGGACGACGTGGCGCTGAATCGGCGTCTGGTGCGCGATTTTCTCGGCCCGGCGCATCGGGTGCGTGAGGCGGAGGACCTCACGCAGGCTCTCCAGCTGGTGCGGGCAGAGCGAGCCGACCTCGTCATCAGCGACCTCCGCATGCCGGGCGGGAGCGGACTGGATCTGATCCGCGCCCTCCGTGCCGATCCCTCGTTGGCCGCGCTGCCGGTGCTCATCCTGACCGCGTCTTCGCAGGAGCGCGATGCCGAGGAGATGGAGCGGCTGGGCGTGCCCTTCCGCCGCAAGCCGGTCTCGCGCCTGACCCTCCTCGGCGAGGTCGTCCGGCTGGTCGGCGGGGCGGAAGCCGGCGGTCCCGAAAGCGGGAAGGTGTCGTCCCAAGGGTGAGTTGCGCAGAGGACCCTGAGGACCGCAGTTCGAGGATCCGCCGGGGTCGGCGCGCGCCGCGCAGCTTTGGCATGGGTCGTGCACCTGCGCGCGGGACACCTCGGCCCTCTGCTCCCATGTCCCATTTTCGCCTCGCCCTCCGTCAGCTGCTCAAGAGCCCGGGCTTCTCCGCGACGGCCATTGCCACACTGGCCATCGCCATCGCAGTCAATGCGGCCGTCTTCGCCGTGCTGCGGGTGGTGGTCTACGCACCGGTTTCGAAGAGCGAGCCCGAGCAGGTGACCGGGCTGTTTCCGAACCGGCCCACAGCCCGCGGCCATGACTATCGGCGCGTTTCCTACGCGGAGTACCAGGCAGTGCGGCGCGCCACGGATCTCTTCCGGGACGTCGCCGCGATGTCCCCCGCCATGGTCGGGGTAGGCGAGGGGCTGGAGGCGAAGCGCAGTCTCGCGCTGCTCGTCAGCTCGAACTTCTTCGCCTTCCACGGCGTCTCGGCGGAACTGCGCGGCCGAGGCTTCAGCGAGGCGGAAGGCCGGCCGGGCGCAGCCCAGAACGTGGCGGTGGCGAGCTACGACTACTGGCAGCGGCAGGGCGGCAAGCCCGATTTCCTCGGCTCGCAACTGCGCATCGGCGGCCGGACTTTCACCGTCGTCGGCATCGCGCCCCGCGGGTTCAGCGGTCTCAATGTGCTCATCGGGCCCGACCTGTACTTTCCGCTCGGGTGCTATCGGCAGCTAAGCGGAGGTCTGCCCGGGGAGCAGGCCACGCCGCAGGAGCTGACGGAGCCGTCCGAGTTCGCGCTCAACGTCTGGGTGCGGCTGGCCCCCGGCCTGACCCGCGAAACGGCCACGCTGCGGCTGCCCGATCTCGCCCAGCGCGTGCGGGAATTCGCGCCACCGCAGGGCGAGGAGGCGCGCCAGGAACCGCGCCGCTGGGAACTCGGTCCGCAGTCGCGCTACGGCATTTCCGATGGGCCGGAAGGCGGGGGCGTGACCGTTTCGCTCGGCGTCGTTCTGCAGGGCATGGCCGTGCTCGTGCTGGTGGTCGCTTCGCTCAATCTCGCCAATCTGCTGCTGGCCCGCGGCGCCGTGCGCAAGCGCGAGGTGGCCGTGCGCCTGGCGCTGGGGGCGACCCGCGGACACATCGTGCGCCAACTGCTCGCGGAAGGGGCTGTGCTCGCGTTTCTGGGCGGGCTCGCCGGGCTCTGGCTCGGCTGCCTCGGGATGGACTGGCTGATCGCCTCGGTCAGTCAGTCGGTCGCGCCGGCCTGGGGTTTTTCTCTGGCCTTCAGCGCGACGCCGGACTTCGGCGTCAGCCTGGCGGTGGCGACCCTCTGCGGCGGGGCCACGCTGCTCTTCAGCCTGGGGCCGGCCTTGAGCCTTTCGAAGCGGGATCTGAGCCTGGACATCCGCACCGGAGCGGCCGCCGAAGGCACCCAGCGGCGCGGCTGGCTCGGCCTCTTCGGCACCCGGCAGCTGCTGGTGACGGTGCAGCTGGCGCTGGCGCTCGCGTTGCTCTTCACCGCGGTGCAGTTCTTTCGCGGTGGCCTGGGCATGGCAAAGCAATCGCCGGGCTTCCGAACCGACGGAGTGGCGGTGCTCGAAGTGGACTATCGCTTCGCCCGCCTGCCACGGGAAGAGGCGCCCGCCCGCTTCCGCGCGCTGGCCGCGCAACTCGAGACGCTCCCCGGGGTGGTCTCGGCGCAATGGTCGACGCTGGTGCCCTTCGACAACACCGACATCTACCGACGCGCCGAAGGGCTTGGCCCGCACGCGACCGAGCCTCCGCCCGGGAAGGCGCGCGGCGCCTCCGGGCTCTGCACCGCGATCGAGGCGGGGTACTTCCAGCAGCTCGGCATTTCGCTGCTCGGCGGCCGCGAATTCAGCGCCGCCGAGACCGCGCCGGGGAGCCAGGCGCAGGTGGCCATCGTCGATGAGGGCCTGGCCCGCCGCCTGTTTCAGGATGGTGTGGCGCTGGGCCGCCGCATCAAGGTCGCCGAGGGCGAGCGGGTCGGCGAATTCGAAGTGGTCGGCGTCGTCCGCAGTCCGTGGCATGGCTTCACGGGTGCCGCCGAACCGCCGGCGCGCGTCTATCTGCCGTTCCCGCCCGAGGCAGGCCTGGGGGCCTATCTGACCGTCAAGTTCCAGGCGGGCGAACGCGGCGCGCTGACCGCCGCAGTGCAGCACTTGCGCCGCGAGATTCTGGCCCGCGATCGCGCGGCGCAGGTCGTGCAGGCACTGCCGCTGCAGGAGTTCGTCGACCGCAATGCCAACTTTTGGGTCATCCGCAGCACCGCCGTGCTCTTCGGTCTTTTCGCCACCGTGGCGCTGATCCTGGCCGTGGTGGGGGTTTATGGTGTGGCCGCTTACCTCGTGGCCCGGCGCACCCGCGAACTCGGGCTGCGCATGGCCCTGGGCTCCACCGCGGGGCAGGTGCTCGCGCTGGTGCTCGGCCAGAGCGCCCGCCAGGCGCTCCTGGCGGTGGCGGTGGGCGGTCTGCTGGCGGTCGGTCTGGCCACGGTATTGCGCAGTGAGCTGTCGCTCCTGCCGCCAGTCGATGCCCTCGGCCTGACCGCCTGTGGACTCGTGCTTTTCTCGGCCGCGGTGGCCGCCGGGCTGCCGCCCGCGCGCCGCGCCGCCCGCATCGAGCCTTCCGAAGCCCTGCGCAGCGAGTAGGCGTTGTCCCGCAGTCATGGTTCGACTACGGTCGAATCATGTCCGCCGAACCCGACCTCGCCCGCATCGCCCGCACCCTCGGCGATCCTTCGCGCATCCAGATGCTCTCGCTCCTCATGGACGGTCGTGCGCTGACGGCCAAGGAGCTGTCGTACGGTGTGGGCGTGAGTCCCGCCACCGGTACGGTCCATCTGCAGCGACTGCAGGGCGACGGCCTGCTCGTCTCGACCAGCCAGGGCCGGCACAAGTATTTCCGCCTCGCCTCGCCGGACGTGGCGCAATGCGTGGAGGCGGTCATGGCGGTGGCGCCGAAGGCCGCGGTGCCGAGCAGCCCACCCGATTCCCCCATCCGCCAGGCCCGGATGTGCTACGACCATCTGGCGGGGCGGCTGGGTCGACGGCTGCTGGAGCACTTGCTCGAGGAGCGGTTGCTGAAGCCGGCGGAGGCCGCCTTCGAGATCACCCGCAGGGGCGAGCAGCAGCTGGGCGAGATCGGCGTCGACGTGGCGGCAGCGCGCGGCGCACGGCGGCGTTTTGCCTGCGGCTGTCTCGACTGGAGCGAGCGCAAGGACCACCTCGGTGGCGCGCTGGGCGCGGCGGTGGCCACGCGGCTGCTGACGGCCGGCTGGGTGCGGCGGGCGCGTGATTCCCGCTGCGTCACCGTGACGTCGAGCGGTCGGACCGCGCTGCGCGAGAAGTTGGCTTTCGGTTGGCCGGATTGAGCGGGTCAGGCGTCGACGAAGTACGTGAGCATCCAGCCGCCGGACGGCGCCGGGCCGAAGTCGGCCGGGTTCCAGCCGTAGTAGGTCGAATAATGGCGGCCGATCTCCCGGCCGCCATTTTCCAGCACGCGGACGAGCAGCGTGAGCTCGACCGAAGCCCCACGGGCGACGAGACGCTCGAACTCGCGCAGTCGGTGCACGTCGCAGAAGACGAGCACCTGCGCTCCGTCGGCGGTTTGGAGGCGGATCCCGGCGCTGGCCTGCTTTCCTCCGCCGGCGGGCCATTGCTGGATCGCACCGAGCATCCTGCCGCGCACCCGCAGACGGGCATCCCGAAACGCGGCGGGGGTGGCGCGGATCTCGGCCACGCGGGTGGCATCGAGCAGGGGCGTGGCGGCTTCGGTGCGTCGAGTGTCGCGAACGCCGAGCGCGAGGCCGGGCAGGGTGACGGTCGTCGCAATGACCGCGAAGGCGAGTACGGGCCGCCAGGCGAGTTCCCACCCGAGTTGGCTGGCCGCACGGGTCCGACCGGAGGCGATTTCCCGCAGGAGATCGGGCCCGCGGCCCAGTCCATACCAGCAGAGGAGGCGGGCGAGGGGGAAGACCGCCCAGATCGCGAGCGACCAACGCCAGAGTGGGGCGGACGGATTGAGGGCGGGATCGTCGCCCCAACTCGCCCAGGCGAGGAAGCCCGGCAGCAACCCGGCGACGAGATCGAGCAGCACGTACGACGGATGGCTGCTGAGCACGACCGTCTGCGTGGCGGAAGGATCGTTCGGCAGAACCACGGCGACGGGACCGAACTGTCGCACGGGCGACCAGGAGACCTGCTGCAGCCGAGGTCGACAGATCTGCCGCAGGAGCAGCCAGCCCGCGAGGAGGCCGAGCAGCAACTGCGCGAAGACGCGCGCGGAGAGCGGCTCGCTGGACGGGTGCCCGGCCAGGCGCGCGAAGCCGCCGGCGCCGAGGCAGACCACGGCCACGACTTCGACCACCAGCATCTGTACGAGCGACGGAAGGCGCGAAAGCATGCCGGCATTTACACCGGCCGCCCGGCGGGGTTACGCGGTGCGCTTCTGCGCGGCCGTTTCGACCTCGGGCAGGAAGACGGTCAGCAGCCCGATCAGCGGCAGCCAGGCGCAGACCTCGAAGACGAATTCGATGCTGGTGCGATCGGCCAGCTGCCCGAGTCCGGCCGAGCCCAGCCCGGCCGTGCCAAAGGCCAGACCGAAGAAGAGGCCCGCGATCATGCCGACCTTGCCGGGCAGCAGCTCCTGGGCGTAGACCACGATGGCCGAGAAGGCCGAGGCGAGAATGAGGCCGATCAAGACCGTCAGCGCCACGGTGGCCGTCACGCCGACGTACGGCAGCGCCAGCGAAAACGGGGCCACTCCCAGGATGGAGGCCCAGATGACGCGGCGGCGTCCGATGCGATCACCGATGGGGCCGCCGAGGATGGTACCGGCGGCGATGGCGGCCAGATAGACGAAGAGGTAGACCTGCGCGGTCGGGACCGGCGTGCCGAACTTATGAATCAGGTAGAATACATAGTAGTTCGTCATGCTGGCGAGATAGATGTACTTCGAGAAGATCAGGACCACGAGGACTCCGAGCGCCAGCGCGACTCGTCGGGGCGGCAGCGGTGCGCGGGCGCTGGAGGCGACCGCAGTCTGCCGGATGCTGGCGGCGCGATGGCGGCGCTGCCAGTTGCCGATGAACCAGAGCACGACCATGCCGGCGAGCGCGACCAGCGAAAACCAGGCCACGCTGCCTTGGCCGCGGGTCACGACGACCGCCGCAGCGAGCAGCGGTCCGAGCGCGTTGCCCGCATTGCCGCCGACCTGGAAGAGGGACTGGGCCAGGCCCCGGCGCGGACCGGCCGCCAGGTAGGCGACGCGGGAGGCCTCGGGATGGAAGATGGCCGAGCCCAGGCCGATGACGACAGCCGAGAGCAGCACGTGTCCGTAGCTGCCGGCACCCGCGAGCGAAAGGAGCCCGATCAGCATGAGCGTCATGCCGAGCGGCAGCGAACGCGGCATGGGCCGACGGTCGGTCAGCCAGCCGACCAGCGGCTGAAACACCGAGGCGGTGGCGAAGAAGGCGAAGGTGATCCAGCCGAGTTGGGCGAAGGAGAGCTGGAGCGAATCCTTCAGCACCGGAAAGAGCGCGGGGAGCAGTGCCTGGATGGTGTCGTTCAGACCGTGCGAAAGACTGATGGCGAACAGGACCGGGTAGACGGTCGGTGCGGGCGGGTGGGCCGCAGCGGCTGGCGCGGAGGGCTTCAAGGGGAGGCTAGGACTGGCTGCACTCATCGGTCCCAAGTTCGGATCGGGCTGCTCCCGGGCAACGAAGCTGTCGGGCACTTGGCTCATTCTGCCTGGTATTTTTCTCGGATCGCGGCGCGAAACTGCGCCGGGCTCGATCCAGTCTCGCGGCGAAAGAAGCGCGCGAAGTAGGACGGATCGGCGAAGCCGAGCTGGTAGCCGATCTCTGAGACGCTGAGGTCGGAATGCGAGAGCGAGCGCTTGGCATCGAGCACCCGCCGGGCGCGGATGAGGGACCCGGCCGACTGTCCGACCTCCTCCCGGACGACGTCGTTCAGGTGATTGGGCGAGATGCCGAGTTCCTTCGCGTAGGCGCTCAGCGGTCGCTCGTCCCGGAAGTGCCGCTCGACGGCTAGCTGGAATTGCCGCACGAGCCCGGCGGCGCGGGTGGGACGATCCTCGGGGCCTCTCTGCACCTCGACGACCCGGGCGATGCGCACGAAGAGCAGACGCAGCCAGGCCCGCAGCGCCTCGGCGGCGCCGCGTTCGGCCGCGCGGAATTCCTGCGCCATGGCGGCGAAGACTTCGACGATCGGCGGGAGCGCCCGCACCGGCAGCCGCAGGTGCGAGGCGCTGGCCGCCGGATCGTAGAACGGCAGCTCGAAGAGCGCGCTCGGTGGCGGTGCATTGAAATCGAAGAAAGCCTGCGTGAAGGACAGAATCTGCGCCGTGAAACCCGGCCGCGGCCGCAGGGCGTGAACCTGCCCCGGCGCAAGGAAGAGCAGCATCGCCCCGCGCACCTCGTAGTCGCGGAAGTCGTGCATCACGCCGCCGCGCCCCTGCAGCAGCATGAGCTGGAAGAAGTCGTGGTAATGCGGCTGCAGACGGCCCGGATCGCGGACGGTGTCGGTCAGCGAAGTGACCGTGATGCCCTGCTGGCGCAGCGAGCCCTGCCCCACGGCACTCATGCCGAAGGCGGGGATCGTGCGGCGATTCATGCGCGGAGATCTTCCGGCATGCGGTCGAGCGGACGCTCCGGCAAGCCCCGATTCCGTCAGCGCGTGACCTGCACCTCGTAGAACCGGCGCGTGCCGCCGGCGTTCACATCGAGGAACGTGCCCTCGTTACCGACGACCGAGATGCCGCCGCTGAGCGTCGTCCACGTGCCGCTGGTGAGGTCGGGCGCGGCCCGGATCGTGTAGGTACGACCGGCCACCACGGGACTGAACGAGATCTGCTTCTGACCGGGTTGGCCGCTGACCGGAGTGGCCCGGATCACAAAGCGCGAGTTGGCATCGAGCGGATGCAGCCCGGCCACGAACTTGAAGAGGTTCGTCTGGCCGGTGCCGCTGGCATCGACGCCCGGGGCGGCGCTCGGATTGTTCAGGCCGAAGTACTGCACCTGCCAGGAGTCATCGATGCCGTCGTTCGCGTAGCTGCCGAAGTTGTCGGGCAGCGTGTCGAGCACGGTCAGATTGAGCATCCCCGTGAACCCGGCCAGCGAGCCCTGCACGGTTGCGGAAGTGTTCTGATACACAGATCCCGCGGTGGCCAGTCCGCTGCCGGAGATGCCGGTGACGGGCCCGGCCGCGACCGCCCACGCCACGGCGCTGGCGCTCACGGCTGTGGTCGTGTCGTCGTCCTGCACCTGGGCTGCGCCAAGCTGCAGCGTGCCGTTTTCCGCAATGTTTAGGCTGGCTGCATCGAGCTGCAGGCCGGTCGGATCGGTCAGCTGTCCCGCGTAGCCCGACTTGTTCGTGTAGTCCGCCGAAGTCGAGCGGGCGAGCGTGGCGCTGCCGCCGAGCGCGGTGTCGTGGGTGTAGTTGGCGCTGGTGACGCGCTGGCCCGCGTTGCCGCAGGATTCCGCCGTGATGGCGTAGTTGGCGCTGCTGCGGGGGCCGGCGCTGAGCGGACTGGCGAACAGCGGCAGGCACAGAAGAAGGGGAGAGGGGCGCATGGGCGGGTGGGACAATTGGCCGGAGGATTCGGGACCGCGGTTTCGATCTCAAGCCGCGCGGACGATTCAGGACGAACGGACAGATCTCGCTGGGTCATTTGACCCAGAAGGCCGGCGACTGACCCACGGATTGTCGGCTTCATGGAAGCGCCAGGGCTTGTCGATCCAGCCCTCCGCGTAGTCGATGCCGATGCGCGGCGAGCGGAGCACACGTCCGCGGCGGCGCGGACCCGCTGCGAGGAAGAGCGTGCCCGGAAGAGTGAGGTCGTGGCCGTAGTGCGCGCGCTGCAGGCCGAAGGCTTGACAGAGCTTGCCCGGGCCGTTGGTCAGACGGCGGTCGGAAGGCGCAAGGCCGCGGCGCTCGGCCATCAGCTCGAGTCCAGCCAACGGTTCGACGGCGCGAATCAACACCGCCTCTGGCGCGCCCTCGCGGGTGGTCACGAGGTTGAGCTGCCAATGCATGCCGTAGACGAAATAGAGGTACGCGAGTCCCGGGGCGCCATACATCACCTCGGTGCGCGTAGTGCGGCGGCCGCCGTAGGAGTGTGCGGCCCGATCCTCCGGCCCGCGGTAGGCCTCGGTCTCCACGATCCGTCCGGCACAGACTCCTTCCGCCGAGACGTGCACCAGCAACTGTCCAATGGCGGCGCGCGCGACGGTCAGCACCGGTCGCGCGTAGAAGTCGCGCTCGAGCGGCGGCAGCGCGGCGAAGTCGACGGGAAGGTCGGCGGAAGAGCGAGGCACGTGGTTCGCTCGTCGCAGCCCCGCGATTGAACAAGCGAATCCGCATTGCCCCGCGACCCCAGACGTGGGAGGTCGCGCCGGTGTCCGAGCGCCGCCTCCCCATCGACGAGCGCGCAGTTGCTTCGCCGTGGCTTCTGGCCGCCATCCTGCTGCTGGCTTTTCTGCTGCGCGCGGCCGGGATCGTCTGGGGGCAATCGCTCAATCCAGACGGCGGTCAGGGCGATGCGCTCGAGGCGGTCGAGGTGGCCACCGACTGTCTGCGAGGCGAGGGCCGATGGCACCTCGGTCAGCCCCGCTTTCGGCCCGGCTCGAAGCTGCCCGGACCCGCGTGGACGCTCGTCTGCGCGGGCGCGCTGCGGGTCGGCGGCTCGCCGGAGGCCATCGCGTGGATCCTGGTGGCCGCAAACGTGGGCGCGATCGGACTGACCTGGAGCCTGGCCCGACGCACGGTGGGCGACCGCGCCGCGATCTGGGCGACGCTGCTGCTGGCCGTCTCGCCGCTGGCCGTGCAGAACTCGGTGGTGATCTACAATCCCGCCCTAGCTCCGCTGCTCGGCGGCGCGCTGGCGCTGGCGCTGTGGGAGGTGACCGGGACCGAGCGATCGCGGGCGATCGCCGCCGTCCCGGTGCTGTGCGCGCTGCTGCTACAGATTCACATGTCGGTGGTCTTCCTGCTGCCCGCGGTCGTGGCTTTGGTCTGGCTCGGCGCGCGGCGTCTGCACGGCGGCTGGGCAGCGGTGGGATTCCTCGGGGGCATCCTGGTGACCGGCCCCTACCTGCTGGGCGACGCTCGGGAGGGCTGGGCGAATACCCGCGCGATGTTCGGAGCGGCCACGGCGGAACGTTCCTTCGAGCCGCTGGCCGCGTTGATCTCCCCCGCGCGCTTTCTCCTCAGCCACTGGGCGCCGCGGTCGCTCTACACCGACGCGGAGCTGCTGGAGCTGCAGCGGCAGACGCTCGGCGGGCCCCTGGGCTATGGCCTGCTGGTCGGAACGTCGGCCGTCGTAGCACTGGCCGCCGTGGTCGGCGCGGCCTGGCTGGTCGGACGCGCTCTGCGCGCGGGCGGCGGACCGCGGGCCATCTATGCTCGGGCGCCGGGCCCGTTCTTCCTCGCGCTGCTGATCGTACTCTCGCTGGTCACCGGGGTCCTGCTGGAGGTCGACTTCCGACCGCGCTATTGCCTGGTCATTCTGCCTGCTCTCTTCGCGCTGGCCGGCGCAGGGCTGGAGCACCTTCGCTCCCGCGGCGGCTTGCTCGGCGGGCTGCCTGCGCTGGCGGGTCTGGTCATCCTTGGGAACGTCTGGTTCGTCCCCGCGCAGTATCGTTTCCAAGGCCGGCAGATCGACGCCGGGCCGCGCTTCCTCGGCAGTTTCCGCAATCTCGAACGGGTGGATCGGGCGCTGCGCGCCGCGGCCGGCGAGGGCGCGAGGATCGAACTCCTGGATGACGGCTTCCAGCCGCCCGCGGGCTGGAATTGGCGCTGGTATGTCGATGTGCCGCTGCTGCGCCGCTATGTCCGCTGGCGTGAATGGCAGCGACCGCCGACGCCCGAGACGGCGCCGGTGCGGCGCCTGGCGCTGTTCGGCGACGGACGCGGGCAGCCGCTGGGCAACGGCCTATCGTGGGAATGGACGCGCTGAGCCCCGCTCAGGCCACCAGGCGCGGGGCCGCAAAGGCGCGGCCGAGGATCGGGGCGCTCGGCACGCCGAGCCATTGCTCGAGCACCGCGGCGTAGACGGCGCGGAAGTCGACCGTGTGTTTGAGGTCGCCCTGATTCAGATCGGTCAGACTCGGTGCGCGCCCGTGCAGGCCCGGCCGGATCCGACCTCCCATGAAGAAGAGTGGCGCGGCCGCGCCATGGTCTGTGCCGCCGCTCGCATTCTGCGCCACGCGGCGGCCGAACTCGCTGAAGGTCATGAGCAGGACGCGCTCGAAGTTCCCCTGTGCCTTCAGGTCGGCGGCAAACGCGGCGGTGGCCTCGGCCAGTTCGCCCAGCAGACGCTCGTGCGCGCCGAGCTGGTTCTGGTGGGTGTCGAAGCCGCCCAGGCTGACGTAGTAGACGCGGGTCGGCAGGCCGCCCGCGATCATCCGCCCGACCAGGCTCAGGCTCTCGCTCAGGCGTCCGCCCGGATAGCGCACCAGCGGCTTCGTTCGGCGCGCGATGGCCAGCACCTGGTCGCTGCTGAGCGTAGCGTCGAGCGCGGTGCGCTCGAGGAAATCGAGCGAGCTGCCGCCCCCGGCTCCGCGGAGCCCGCCCAGCGCGCCAATGCTGCCACCGGCGTCGCTGTCCCGACTGGAGCCCGCCTCCGCGAAGTCGGCCGGCGCATTGAGCTCGCGGAAAATGCGCTCGCTCGCGCCGGCACCGTCCGCCGCGCGGTCCCGACTGATCCAGCGAAACTGCTCGGGCCGGGCGAAGTTGACGCCGGTGGGGCGGCGCGCGGCGAAAGCCTGTGGCGCCAGTCCGCCGATGGCCACACCGACCGTGGGATCGGCTCCCGCGCAGGCGTGATCGAAGTACGATCCCAGCCAGCCGGTGGCCCGGTATTCCTGCGCCTCGCTGGCGGTCTGCCAGATTTCGGTAGAGCGAAAATGCGAACGGTTGGGATTCGGATAGCCGACGCCCTGCACGATGCCGAGATGGCCCGCATCGTAGAGCGACTTCAGCGGGGCCAGGCTCGGATGCAGCCCCAGCGCGTCGTTCAGCTTCAGCGTGCGATCGGCCGCCAAGGCGAGCGTGGACCGCGCGCGGCGATACGCGTCGTCCGCGAACGGGATCAGCGTGTTGAGGCCGTCATTGCCTCCCGCCAGCTGCAAGACGACGAGAATCGGCGCATCGCGCCCGGTCGGCGTCTGCACCGCGCGATCGGCGGCCAGCGCATCGAGCGTGAAGAACGTGCGGTCGAGGAAAGCCGGCAGCGTCCAGGCGGCGGCGGCGCCGAGCGCGGCGGTGCGCAGAAACGAGCGGCGGGTGTGCAGGGTTTGGGCAGCCATGATCAGCAGAGTTGGAAATGCGGCGTGCTCAGCATGAGGTGCAGGAGCGAACGCAGCGTGGCGTCGTCGGGCGGAGCGGGTTTCTGCCGCAGGAAGGCGAGGAAGGCCTCCCGCTCGCGGGCGGGCAGGGGGCCGGCGAAAAGCCGCGCGGCGAGTTGATCGACCAGCGCGGCGGGATCGCGGCGAACGTCGGCGCTGACCAGACGCGTGAGGTCAACCGGTCCGGCGGCTTTCGTCTGGGCGAGGTCGTCGTCCATCTCGTAGCCGAGGTCGCGCACGGCCTGCTGCATCGCCGCCTGCGCCCCGGGCGGCGGAGGTTCCACGAAGAGAGCAGCCAGATTGTAGCGCGCGAGCAACGTGGAGGTGGAGATCCAGGCCCGCTCGCCGTCCCAGCCCTTCACGCTCGGGGGCAGAAAGAGGATTTGCCCGAGCTGACGCATGGCGAAGAGCGCGACGAGCGGGGAAGGGTAGTCGGACTCGAAGAGGCGCGCGTTCGAGACGAGCCAATGGATCGGGCTCTTGATCTGCGCGCCGACGATCCGCGCAGCGTAGAACTCCTCGCTGCGGAAGACCTGGCGGAGAAACGCGGCCGTCTCGCCCCCTGTATTCCGCCAGGTCGTGGCCAGCTGCTCAAGCAGCGCGGGCGCGGGCGTTTCGCCGGTGAAGAAGGTCCAGAGCTTGCCGGCCAGGAATCGTGCGCAGGCGGGCTGGGCGAGGATCAGGTCGATGACCGCATCGCCGTCGTGCCGACCGCGCCGACCGAAGATTTCCTTCTCGCCGGCGTCGTGCTCGAAGCGGGCGAAACGGAAGCCCTGGGTTTCAGGCTGAATGCGGTAGCCGGTGAAGGCGCGCGCCGCCTCGGTCACGTCCTTCTCGGTGTAATGGCCCTCGCCGAGGGTGAAGAGCTCCATCAGTTCGCGGGCGAAGTTCTCGTTCGGGTGCACGGCCCGGCTCTCGCGCAGATCCAGCCAGAGGATCATGGCGGGATCGCGCGAGATAGCCTTGACCAGCGCGCCGAACGGGCCGCGCGCGTGGCGCCGCAGCGTGTCGTTCTGCAGCCACATCCAGTAGGCGTTGCGCACCTTCTGCACGCTGGTCGCGAAGTGCCCGTGCCAAAAGAGCGTCAGCTTCTCCCGCAGCGGGTCGTTGGTCGTGCGCATCTCCCGCAGCCACCACCAGGCCAGTTCGCGGGTGCGGGCGAATTCCTCCCGGCGGGTGTCGCGCTGGAAGCGCCGCTGGATCTCTGCAGCCCCGGAAAGCGCGCCAGCGAGACTGGCGACATCGAGCATGGCCTCGCGCCGGGCTCGCAGGTCCTGCGGCTTGGCCCAGGCGGGGGCCGCGGGCAGGCGGGCGGGCTGCGGACCGTCGACGAGCGCCCGCACCGCGGCGTCGGGGCCGAGGGCGCAGAGCGCATCGACCTGCGCCGGCGGCCCGCCGAAGCCGGCGCGGCGGAGCAGGTGCGCAGCACAGGCGCGGTTCCAACGGGCCGGGGGCAGCGGGGCGAGCATGCCGATGAAACCCCGGCGGAGTGCGGCGGTTGCGGCTGCACGATGCGCTTGAGATTCAGCGGGCGGCTGGAAGAATGCGCCCCGACATGGACGCAGCGCTCATCGAGCATTTCCCGATTCTGGCCACGTACACCAAGACGGTCGTGCACGGTTTCGTACGCCGCGTGCCGGACATCGACGTCGTGGCCGACCGCGCGACCGTCCTGGAACGCCTGGAAGCCGCGCATCGCCTGGCTCGGCGGATGCTGGCGCTCGAGCGTCGGCCGTTCATCACCGCCGAGCAGGTGCACGGCGCGGAAGTGGCGGTGGTCGACGCCGAGACCACTCTGCCACCGGGACCGCTGCGCGGCGTCGACGCGCTCGTGACCGATCAGCACCACTGTCTCGGCATTCACGTGGCCGACTGCGCCGCGGTTTATCTGGTCGACCCGCTCCGGCACGTCGTCGGTCTGGTCCACGCCGGGCGCAAAGGCGCGGAGAAAGGGATCGTGGCCAACTCCATCCAGGCCATGAAGCACAGCTTCGGCTGCAATCCGGCGGATGTGATCCTGCAGATTTCTCCGTGCATTCGCGTGCCGGCCTTCGAGATCGATCTCGCGGCGCTCATTCTCGAGCAAGCGAAATCGGCCGGGGTGACCAAGGTGCACGATTGCGGGACGGACACGCACGCGGACGCCGGGCGTTATTACTCCTATCGGCGCGATCTCGGTCAAACCGGCCGCATGCTGGCGCTGCTGGCCCTGCGCTGAGGCGGCAAATCGTCATTCCCTTTTCCGGAGCCGCGCGGTACTGGGGAGATGTGTTAGCGCCACGCACGGCCCCCGTCGCCTCGCTGCCCCTGCGCGATGCCCGCTGGCTGCTGCTGTACGTGGGCTATCTGCTCACCGCAGGTGTGGCGCTGGCCATGCTCCATCCGGTCAGCCGCACCACCATGCTGTGGCTCGCCGGCGGAGTGGCGGTGGCGGCGCTCGTGCGCTGGGGCCTGGCGGGTTGGCCGGTGATCGCCGCAGCCTCGGTTTCGATCAATCTGATCATCGGCGATCCCCGCCTGGACTGGGTGGCCATCGCGGGTTTCGCGGTGGGCAGCGCCGGCTCCGCGCTCGCCACGGCGGCGTTGCTGCGCCGGTGGAATTTCGATCCTTCGTTCCAGGAGGCGCGCGACGGGGGGTTGTTTCTGCTGGCCGCCATGCTCGGCACCGCCATCTGGGCCAGCGTGGGCGCGTGGGGTGCGCCCGCCGGCAGCGGCGGCTTCTTCGTCTGGTATGCGCGCGACCTGCTCGGCGTGCTGGTGGCGGCTCCGCCGCTGCTGACCTTTTCCGAGCGGAGCGTCCGGGATCTCGGCAAGCGCGCCCTCGAGTTCAGCTGCTGGCTGGCCGCGCTCCTGCTGGCCAGCTTTCTGCTGCTCTACGGTCCGCGGGGGCCGCACGTGCAATCGTTTGCGCTGGCCTTTCTGCCGCTGGCGTTGGTGGTCTGGGCGGCTCTGCGCTTCGGTGCTTTCGGGGCCGGGTGCGCGGTGCTGATGCTGGCCCTCGGCTCGACGGCGGGCGCCGCCCTCGGCGAAGGGCCCTTGGCGGGTTTGCCGGCGGAATCCAGCCGCGTCCTTCTTTGGTCCTACCTCGGCACGGCCTGCCTGCTCTCGCTCATGATCGGCGCGCTGGAGGCCGATCGCAGGCAGTCGGTGCAGAGTCTGGCGGAGTCGAGAGCCATGCTGGAGGCGCTGCGGCGTGCCCAGGCGACGTTCATCGGCTCACGCCAGCATGGCGCCGCCTTCGATGACCTGCTCGCCACGGTCCTCGAGGTGACCGGAAGCCAGTATGGCTTCATCGCGGAAGTGCTGCGCGATGGTGCCGGCAAGCCCTACCTGCGCACGTTTGCCTTCACCAACATCACCTGGGACGAAGCGAGTCGGGAGCTCTACACCCGGCACATGGCGCACGGGCTCGAGTTCAGGAATCATCGCACGCTCTTCGGCGCGGCGCTGACGTCGCAGGCGTACGTCATTGCCAACGATGCCCCGCGCGATCCGCGAGCCGGCGGACTGCCTCCGGGCCATCCCCCGCTGCACACGTTCCTGGGCCTGCCGTTTTTCACCGGCACGACCATGACCGGAATGATCGGCCTGGCCAATCGCGTGGGAGGGTATCAGCCGGCGCATTGCCGGGCGCTCGAACCCTTCCTGACGACCTGCGCCACGTTGGTCGAAGCCGTGCGGGAAGAACGCCAGGCCACCGAGGCCAACGCCCTGCGCAGTTCGCGCAACCGCGCGCTCGACCGCCTGGCCGCGGAGGCTCCCCTGGCCGAACTGCTCGAGCTCTTCGTGCGGGAGATCGAGTCGCTCTGCCCGCGCTGGCGCGGCTCGATTCTGCTGTTGGATGGGTCAGAGAACTTTCTGTTACACGGTTCCGCGCCCAACCTGCCGGCGGAATGGAACGAAAAGGTGCACGGCCTGCAGATCGGCCCGACGGCGGGAACCTGCGGGGCGGCCGCCTATCTCGGCCAGCCGATGGTGGCGCCCGACATCCAGACCCATCCGAGTTGGGCACCGTATCGCGAGCTGGCCGCGAAGCACGGGTTCCGCGCCTGCGTCTCGCTGCCGATCGTCGATCCCACCGGCAAGGTGCTCGGGACCTTTGCCCTCTACGGCCAGGAGCCGGGCGAGCCCGGCGCGACCAAGCTCGCGATGGTCTCGGAGTTCGCGCGCCTGGCCAGTGTGGCCATTCAAAAGCATCGGGTCGGGCTGGAGCGGGCCCGGGCCGTGGCCGAGCTGAAACGCTCCGAGGAACTCCTGCGGCGCACGAGCGAGGTGGCGCGAATGGGCGGCTGGGAACTGGATCTCCGCACCCGGGAACTGGCTTTCAGCCCGGAGGTGGCGCGCATGCACGGCGTGGCGCCGGGCGGTCGGCTGCGGGTGCGGGACGTGACCAGGAACTACCCCGAAGAGGCCCGGGCCAAGCTCCTGTCGGCGGTCCGGCTGGCGCGCCGGGAGGGTCGCGAATGGGACCTGGAACTGGCTTTCTACGATATGCAGGCCCGCCGACGCTGGGTCCGCATGCAGGGCGTGCCCGAGATGGTGGACGGCAAGATGGTGCGCCTCCGCGGCACGCTGCAGGACATCACCGAGCGCAAGGCGGCCGAGGCTGAGCGGAGCGAACTGCAGGCCCAGCTGCAGCAGGCCCAGCGCATGGATGCCCTCGGCACGCTGGCCGGCGGCATCGCCCACGACTTCAACAACATCCTCGCGGCCATCGTGGGCAACGCCGAATTGGCGGCGCTGCGCCTCGACCCCGAACACCGGGCCCTCGAGGCCGTGCAGGAGATCACCCGGGCCGGCCTGCGGGCGCGGGGACTCATCCAGCAGATCCTGGCCTTCGCCCGCCCGCAGCAGCGCCCGGCCCGCCTGCTCGATCTGGGCGCGGTTCTGAACGAGGCGCTGGGCATGCTCCGCGCCACGCTGCCGGCGGGCATTCAGGTCAGCGCCGAGTGCGATCCCCAGGCACCCATGGTGCTGGGAGATCCGACCCAGCTGCAACAGGTGCTGATGAACCTGGGAACCAACGCCTGGCATGCCCTCGAGGGGCGCAACGGTCACATCCGCCTGCGTCTCGAAACGATACCCGCCGGTCGGGCGGCCGAGGAATCGCCGCCGTTCGTCAGCGAGGTGCCGCATCCTCGCATCACGGTGGAGGACAACGGCAGCGGCATGGATGCCGCCACCATGGCCCGCATCTTCGAGCCTTTCTTCACCACCAAGGAAGTGGGGCGCGGGACGGGACTCGGGCTCTCGGTAGCGCATGGCATCGTGAAGAACCTCGGCGGCGCCATCCGCGTCCGCAGCGAGCCCGGGGTGGGCAGCGTTTTCACCATCGATCTGCCGGCGGCGGCGCGGCCGGGGGCGGCGCGGGCGGTCGAGTCGCTGGAGTCCCTCGCAGCGGCCAAGCCGGTCAGCGGGACACGGGTCATGCTGGTCGACGACGAGGCCACGCTGGTCGATCTCGCCCGGCGCGCGCTCGAGCCCTGTGGCTGCGTTGTGACCAGCTTCACGGATCCGAACTCGGCGCTGCGCGCGATCCTGGCTGACCCCGCAGGGCTCGATCTCCTGGTGGTCGATTACAACATGCCCGACCTCTCCGGCCTGGAGGTGGCCACCCAAGCCCGCGCCAGCCGGGCCGATTTGCCGGTGGTGTTGGCGTCGGGCTATCTGACCGTCGAACTCCGCGAACTGGCCGAACAGGCCGGCGTCGTCTCGGTCCTGGCGAAGCCCTACCACATCCGCGATCTCCTGCAGGCGGTGGCGACCCACGCTCGTCCCGGTCGGCTGGCGCTGGCCGGCTGAGTGGGGGATCCGCGCAATTCAGCGCGCGGTGGGTGAGCCGCGCCTCGACGGGAGGCTCGCAGCCTCAGCGCAAGGCCGCTGCGCCGGACTCACCCTTCAGCTCCTTGAAGGAACTCCAGAGGAAGAGGGCCACGGAAACGCAGATGCAGGAATCGGCCACGTTGAAGGCGGGCCACTGCGGGCCGTTGCGGCCCAGATGAAAGGACAGGAAGTCGATGACCGCGCCGTGCACGAGCCGGTCCGTCAGATTGCCGAAGAGGCCCGGCACCAGCAGGGCGAAGCCCCAGCGCTGGACCGCGGTGGCGAAGGTGCCGCTGCGCGCCAGCCAGGTCAGGAACACCGCGGCTGCGCAGGCGAGGAAAATGAAAAATGTGTTGCTGTTCTTCCCCAGACCGAAGGCGGCGCCGGTGTTGGTCACGTACACCAGCGTGAAGAAGCCCGGAATGATCTCGCGGTGGTGGTCCACGAGGTTCCAGTGGGCCAGCCACTTGGTGGCCTGGTCGATGGCGTACCAGGGCAGCGAGCAGGTCAGCAGCAGACGCGGGAGCGAGGGGGCCGCAGGTCCCGGCGCGACGGAGCTGGGGGCGGAGGAGGAGGACATCCCGGAAAAAGAAAACCGGAGTCGACGGGGCTCGAACCCGCAACCTCCGCCGTGACAGGGCGGCGCTCTAACCGATTGAGCTACGACTCCTCGCGGGCACCCGTGACAGGCACGAACGCTGCGGGCCGGGAATAAGGATCGGAACGCGTCGCGCGCAAGCGATTTTTCAGGAACTTGCGCTGCCGTATTGCCGCAGTGCGGCGCGCCAGAGGAGGCGGCTGCCGGCCAGCGCGAGGCAGGCGACGAGCGCCAGCTTCCAGAGTCCCGGCCAGGGCGCTTCGAGCGGCCGTGTGAGCAGGCGCGCGGGCACGTTGGCGACGAGGATGACCGGGATGATCCAGGTGAAGATGAAACCGAAGGCGCCCCGATAGACGCTCTGCGGGTAGCGTGAGAGGCTGACCAGACTGTAGTAGCCGTAGATCAGGCCCTGGGTGCGGACGATCCAGAAGCTCAGCGAGGCCAGCGCGAACATGATGGAGTAGTGCACCGCCACGCCGAGCACGACCGCACCGCTGTAGAGCAGCAGCGCGAGCGGAGTGGGGGTGAGTCCGAGCTTGAAGGCCGCCAGCGCCACGATGGCCACGCCCACGAAGGTGGTGACCACATTGTCCAGACCGAGCTGGCGGGTGGAGACGGCAAACTGCGAATCGACCGGCAGGAGCAGAAACGTGTCCAGCTTCCCGGTGCGCACCAGCTCGGGCAGGTTGGTCAGATTCATGTAGAAGAGCGCCTGGAAGATCTGGGTGATGATCTGATGCGTGCCGATCAGCACCACGACCTCCCACTTCGACCAGTCGGCGATGCGCTCGGTGTGCAGAAACAGCACCTCGAGGAAGACGAGCTGGCCGACGAACCAGAAAACTTCGGTGATGATCCAAAGCACGAAATTCGCCTTGAACGTCATATCCCGGATCAGCGAGTTCCGCAGGAACATCGCGTAGATCCGGCCGTATTTGCGGAGAGTCTCCATGGGAAGCGGGGCGCTCAGCCGCCCGAGGCCTGATAATGCCGCAGACCGCGGGCCCAGAGCCAGCGGCTCAACTGCCAGGCCAGCAGGGTCCAGGCGATCTGCATGGCGAAGCCCTGCCAGAGTTCGGGGCCGCGCAGGCGACCGACGAGCACGGCGACGGGGAAGTACATCTCGTATTGGAAGGGCATCCAGAAACTGAGCTCGCGGAAGAACGGCGGCATTAGATCCAGCGGAAACAGGCGGCCGGAGAGGAAGTACTCGAAGGAGTACACGATGAAGACCAGGGTCGAGATCTCGAGGAACCAGAAGGCCAGGGTGGCCAGCATGAACGAGATGAAGAACTGCAGCAGCCCGGCCAGCAGCAGCGAGACGCCGCCAACCACCCAAAGGAGCAGCTCGCCGGGAAACACCAGATGCTTCCAGACCGCGGCGATGAGCAGGGCGATGGGCACGATGGCGACGGCCGTGTAGACGAGCCGCGAGCTCGGAAACAGCATCAGCCGAAACGTCGGGTAGTCGACCGGCCGGAGCAGAAACGCACTGAGACGTCCCTCGCGGATGTCCGCCGCGATCTGCCATTCGTCCTCCACCGGCACGACCAGATTTTCAGCCACCAGCAGGACGATGAAATACGTCACCATCATCTGGAAGGTGTATCCGCCCACCTCGGCGGAGCCGCGGGCTTCGTAGAGTGCCGCCCAGAGGTAGAGCGCCGCTCCGACCGGCACGAGTCCGAAGAGCGCGCGGATGAGGAAGTTCCAGCGGTAGACCAGCGTGTTCTGGACGCCGAGGGAGAAGGCTTTGGAATACTGCACGGGCGGGCGAGGAGAGGCGGCAGAATAGCGGCGGAGACCGGCGGGCGCGAGCGATCTCGGAACCACGCGGTCGGCCGGTCAGCCCGTGTTCCGCAGTCCGGCGCTGACGCCGTTGATGGTCAGATCGATCACCCGGCGGAGCGCGGCGACTTCGGGGCCGTCGGTGGTGCCGGCGGCGGCCAAAGCGCGGAGGCGGCGGATCATTTCGACCTGGATGAAGTTCAGCGGGTCGACGTACGGATTGCGCAGGCGGATCGAGTTGCGCAGGACGGACTCGTTCTCGAGCAGAATGGTCTGACCGGTCACCTGCAGAATGGTCGACGCGGTACGGTCGAACTCGGACTTGATGAGCCCGAAGACGCGTTCGCGCAGGCCTTCGTCCTCGACCAACGTGGCGTAGACCGAGGCGATGCCGATATCGGCCTTGGTGAGGCTCTGTTGGGCGTTGTCGAGCGTGGTCTGGAAGAACGTCCACCCGCGGTGCATTTCGCGCAGTGTGTCGAGTCGACCGGCCGCGATCTGCGCCTCCAGCGCCGCGCCGAGCCCGAACCAGCCGGGCAGGACGAAGCGGCTCTGCATCCACGAGAAGACCCACGGAATGGCGCGCAGATCTGCCACGCTGCGGGTCTGGCGGCGGAAGGCGGGTCGCGAGCCGAACTTGAGCGCGCCGATCTCGGCGATGGGCGTGGCGCGTTCCCAGAACGGGAGGAACTCCGCATTCTCCGCCACCAGCGCACGATAGGCGGCGCAGCCGGCCTCGCTGATCTCGGCCATGGTCTCGAGCCACGCCGGCGGCACCGCCTGGGGTCGACGGGCCTGGTGGGCGGCGATGAGCACCCCGTGGGTGACCTGCTCCAAGTGGCGGCGCGCGAGCTCGGGGTCCTGATAGCGCGTGGAGAGCACTTCGCCCTGCTCGGTGATGCGCAGGCGGCCGCCGATGAGTCCGGCGGGCTGGGCGAGAATGGCCTTGGCGGTCGGTCCGCCGCCGCGCGCGACGGTGCCGCCGCGACCGTGGAAGAGGGTGAAGCCGACGCCGAACTCGCGGCAGACCTCGGCGATGGTCTCCTGCGCCCGATACAGTTCCCAATTGGCCGTGATGTAGCCGCAATCTTTGTTCGAATCGCTGTAGCCGAGCATGATCGTCTGCTCGTTGCCGCGGGCCTGCAGCCGGGCGCGGTAGGCCGGGTGGCCGAACATGTCGCGCAGGATGCGGGGCGCGTGGCGCAGGTCGTCGCGCGTTTCGAAGAGCGGCACGATGGGCAGATCGGCCCCGGTCCAGGCCATGAGCAGCGCGACCTCGAGCACGTCGCTGAGCTCGTTGGTCATGCTGATGATGTAATTGGCCAGCGGCTCGCCCCCGTGCTGCGCGGCCACCTCGCGCGTCAGCTGGAGCGGCTCGACCACGCGCTTCACCTCGGCGCTGAGTTCGCCGGCGCGGGCGAGGTCGCCGGGTTGGGCGCGGGCCAGCTGCGCGCCGAGCAGCGCGACTTTGGCGGCCTCGTCGAGCCCGGCGTAGTCGGGACAGACGTCGAGCGCCTTGCACAGCTCGGCCAGTGCGGACTGGTGCCAGTCGGAATGCTGCCGCAGGTCGAGCCGCGCGAGGTGCAGTCCGAAGACCTCCAGCTGTTGGCGCAGTTCGAACAAGCCGCCCTCGGCGAGACGCGCCCCGCGGCCGGCCTGCAGGCTTTCGGTCAGGAGCGCGAGGATTCCCCGCACGCGCTCGGCCGTGATACTCTCCGTCGCCGACTCGCCGCGCCCGGTCTGGTGGAACGCCTCCTGCAGGCGCGCCGCCAGCGCGGCCAGGGCGCGGCGGTAGGGTTCGTCGGGGTAGCGTTCCGCGATGAGCTGGGCGCGTCCGCCCGCCTCCAGGCCTTCGCGCGAGAGCGCCTCCAACTCGGGGCTGACGTCGTCGCGCCGGCTGGAAATGCTGAGCCGGCGCGCCAGCTCGCGGACCGCGCCGTGGGCCTGGTCGATGGCCGCCTGGCGCAGCCGCTGCAGGGTGTCGGCCGTGACCGCGGCGGTGACGTTCGGATTGCCGTCGCGATCGCCCCCGATCCACGACCCGAACGTCAGCCAGCGCCGCGGCGCGCGCACGCCGGGGTAGTGCTGGGCGAGGGCGGATTCGAGATCGCGCTGCAGCTGCGGCACGACCTGCCAGAGCGTGCTTTCGAGATACCAGATGCCGGTCTTGACCTCGTCGATGACGCCCACCTGCACGGTCCGCGCGCGGTCGGTCAGCCAGAGCGAGACGATCTCCTGCAGCAGGCCGGCTTCCATTTCGGGGGTCGGCTGCGCTGGATCGCCCGCGCGCAGCCATTCGGCCATGCGGCGCAGCTTCGAGAGCACGGTGCGGCGCTTCGACTCGGTCGGGTGTGCCGTCATCACCAGCTCGATCGACAGGCGGTCGAGCGTCTGCTGCAGCTCCTCCGCGCCCACGCCGAGCGCCTTCAACTCGATCAGGGCCGCTTCGATCGACTCCCGCACCGGCTTCGCGCGGCGGCCGGCGGCGCGTTCCGCGCGGTAGAGCCGCAGCTTGGAAGTGCGGTGCAATTCCTCGCAAAGATTGACCAGCTCGAAGTAGGTCGTGAAGGCCATGGCCATCTCGTAGGCCTTATCGGGCGTGAGCTCCTGCACCACCTCGCGCAGCTGGCGAGTGGCGGCCGCGTCGCCCGCGCGGCTGTCCTTGGAGAGTCGGCGGACGTATTCCTCCAGGGCCAGAATCTCGAGTCCGTTCTGCTCCTTGATGACGCGTCCGAGCAGCGTGCCCATGGCGTGGATGTGGTCGGCCAGGGCGGAGTCTTGCGGGTCCTTGCTCATGGTCCAGAGCGTTTAACCGCGGCGCGGACGAAGGGAACGAGGAATCGCACGAATCTGCGCGACCGCGGATGGCGCGATCGATCGGCCTGCGCCACGCTGGCGGAGATTCGGCTTGTCCGCGACGGTTCAAGCGAACACATTCGCCCTGCAACCCCGAGGCCCGACGACGATGCACGACTTCTTCGAACTGAGCAGCGAAAGCGCCGGGCGCCTGGCCGAGTCCGACCCGTGGTCCCAGCGCGCCGAGCGACTGCTGCGCGAGGCCTACCTCAGCGGCGCAGAGCGCGAACGCATGGAGCGCATCGCGCTGGATCCCGCGCCGGGCCGGGCGGACGAGATCTTCGTTGAGGAGATCGAGCGGCGGGAAGGGCGGTGAGAGGTGGTGAGGGGGCGGGTTCTTCTTTTTGCCGCAGAGACGCAAAAAACAAAGAAAACAGAAAACGGGAAACTAGTGTGAGGGTTCTCGACTGCCGCGATGATTCGGCTTCCATCGCGGACCCGTCGTTTTGCTTCTCTGCGTTTTTCTGCGTCTCTGCGGCAAAGGATCGCACGTCGTCACCCGCCGCGACTTTCACGCACCGCTCACCCGCGTGGTCCCAACCCTTTGTGCCTTCTGCGGGTTTCGTGGTGAAGAGCCGTTTTCTCACGCGCCATTCTCGGCCGCCCGGACGTAGAGCCCGCCGGGCCGCACGCGCAGGGCCAGCGGACGACCGGGCTCGAGCGGCGTGCCGGCGGGGAACTCGGCGGTCAGGGGCTGCTCGCCGATGCGCAGCTGAGCGCGGACTTGGGCGCCGAGGAAGAAGATGGCTTCGGGCACGGCGGTGAAATCGGCCCGGCCGCTGTCGCGCACGAGCTCGAACGACTCGGGCCGCAGCATGGCCCAGCACGGGCCGGGCGGGACATCGCTCTCGGCGGGCAGATTCGCGAACGGCAGGCGAACCGTGCCGTCGGACAGCCGCTCGACTCCGGCGAAGACGTTGGCCGCGCCGATGAATCCGGCCACGAAGGGCGAGGCAGGGCGCAGATACAGGTCCTCGGCCCGGCCGGCCTGCTCGATGCGGCCGCGCTGCATGACGAGCAACTCGTGGCCGAGGCTCATGGCTTCGGCCTGATCGTGCGTGACGTACACGGTCGTCAGCGCCAGCTCGCGCAGCAGCCGGGCAAGCTCGGCGCGGAGATCGTCGCGCAGGCGGGCATCGAGCGCCGAGAGCGGCTCGTCCATGAGCAGCACAGTAGGCCGCACGGCCAGCGCCCGCGCCACGGCCACGCGCTGCTGCTCGCCACCGGAGATCTCGTGCACCCGACGTCCGGCCAGATGCGGAATGCGGGTGAGGTGGAGCATTTCCAACGCCTGGGTGCGGCGCTCCTCGCGCCCGAGGCCGCGGACGCGCAGACCGAACTCCACATTCTCCACCACGCTGAGGTGCGGAAAGAGCGCGTAATTCTGAAAGACCATGCCGAACCCGCGCTTCTCCGGCGCGAGCTCCGTGATGTCGCGTCCGTCCAGCCAGACCCCGCCCGTGTCCGGCGGCACGAGGCCCGAGATCGCACCCAGCACGGTGCTCTTGCCCGAACCCGACGGCCCCAGCACGACGGTGACCTTCCCGGGCGCGAAGGAATGCGAGACCCCGTTCAACGCCGGCGTCCCGCCGCGCACGTAGGCTTTGGTCAGCCCGCGTAGTTCGAGCGAGGCCGGCGCGGTGGATATTGAGGAGGAGGGCATGGAAGTAGTCCGCACTCTCCGAGTGCGGCCGGCTGGCAAAGGACAAGATGAGCTTCGGAACTGGTCGTCGAAAGGCGGTGAGCGAAGTGGCTGTCGACTCGCCGCGGGATCGAAAGGGGAAACCGTTCTGCTGGTGGAGAGATGGAGAGTGGTTCGTTCGTCTGCGGCCTGAAGGGCCTGCCGCACTTGGAGAATGCGGACTACGCTCCCTGCTCGACCTTCAGTTCGTCGCCGCCGAGCCACTGGATGAGCGCGAGCACGGGCAGGATGACGGCGAGGAAGATGACGGTGGCGGCGGAGGAGACCTGAAAGCTGTTGAAGGTGTAGGTGGCGTAGAGGGCGTTGGGGAACGTGGCGGTGAGCGGGGTGCAGAGGAGATAGCTGACGTTGAATTCACCGAAGGACACGGCGAAGACGAGGAGCGAGCCGAGAGTGACGCTGTGGCGGAGGTTGGGTACGACGACGAACCAGAAGCGCTGCCAGCGACTGGCCCCGAGGCTCTCAGCGGCGCGCTCGAGGGCGGCGACGTCGAACGAACGCATCGCGCTGGCCACGGAGCGGACCATGAACGGGAGGGTGTAGAGGAGGTGACCGAGGAGCACGAACCACCAGGAACCGCGGATGGGCAGATAGGCCTGAATGAGCGCGATCGAGACGACGATGCCGGGCAGCGCGAGCGGCAGCATGACGAGTTCCTCGAGGAAGCGCCGGCCGGGGAACTGACCACGCACGAGGAGATAGGCGGCGGGCACGCCGAGCACGATGCAGCCGAGCACCGACGCCACCGCCAGGCGGACGGACATCAGCAGCTGCGGCTGATAGGTCGAGAGCACATAGCCGAACCACTTGGTCGTGAAGAGTGCCTCGGCGTCGCGACCGTCGCCCACCCACTGCTCGCTGGCCAGGCCGAGGAAACTCGTGTTCAGCACCGAGCCGGCGGTGACGACCAGCACGGGCGTGACGATGAGCACCAGCAGCAGGCCGGTCAGCGCGAGCAGCAGCCAGGGGCGTCGGGCGGCGTTCATCGGGCGGAAGGCACCGGCGGCTGAAAACGCTCGACCAGCCAGCGGCTGCCGAGGGTGACGAGGAGGGCGAGCGCAAGCAGCACGACCGACATGGCTGCGGCCAGGGGGAAGCGATTCGAGGCGATGATCTGCTGGAAGATCTCCAGCGGCAGGAGCGTGAAGCGTTTCGAGACGATGAGCACCACGCCGAAGGAGCCGAGCGAAACGCAGAAGGTCAGCGCGAAGGTCGAGAGCAGCGCGGGCAGGATCTGCGGGAAGACGACCCAGCGGAAGATCTGTCCCGAACTCGCCCCGAGCGAGCGGGCGGCGGATTCGAGGCGGCCATCGAGCTTCCGCAGCGCCGCCTCCAGCGCGAGCGTGGCCCGGGGAATCTCGAAGTAGAAGTAGGCCAGCAGCACGCCGCCGAGCTGGTAGGCGAAGCCCGAGAGCCAGGGCGTCCCGGTGAGCCACTCGGCAAACTGCGGGACCGCGCCGATGCGGCCGAGCATGATCACGCTGAGGAACCCGATGAGGATGCCGGAAAAGCTCATTGGCAACGTGAAGAGAGCCCGGACCACGCGTTTGCCCGGAAACCGATACCGCACGAGGAGCCAGGCGGGGCCGAGGCAGAGCGCGACCGAGAGGAAGGCGACAAGCAGGCTGATCCAGACCGAACTCCAGAGCGCGCCGAGCATGCGGCGGCTGCCGAAAAAGGTGCGGTAGTTCTCCCAGGTGAAGGCGCCGTCGCCGGTGTTGCCTTCGCGCAGACTGCCGAGCAGCAGGCAGAGGAGCGGCCAGACCAGCAGCGCGAAGAACAGCGCCGTCAGCGCGGCCGCGCCGAGCGCCGGGGCGAGCACGCGGAGCGTCAGCGCGGCACGCGAGGATCGCTCGCATTCGCGCGCCGACAACGCCGGCGCAGCCTCGCGGGCGGAGGCCGGCGCCGCGGTCTGGACGAGCTCCGAATTCACCGGTCGCCTTTGATCTCCTTCACCCAGCGCGCCTTCACCGCGTCGCCGTTCGCGGCCATCTCGGCCACCGGCATGTTGACGGCCTTGGCGTAGGCGGCGGCGGGCGGGAACTTGTTCGCCAGGTCGCCGAGATCGACGTTCATGACCGGCCGGAAGAACGATTCGGCCATGGTCTTCTGCGCGCTCGGGCCGAGGCACCAGTCGAGGTACTTCTTCGCTTCCGCCTCATGCGGCGCGCCTTTGACGAGCGCCATGACGAGCGGCGCGGCGATCGTTCCTTCGGTCGGAATGACGACCTCGACGGGCGCCTTGTCGGTCCACTTCATCTTCAGCCCGTTGCCGTCAGCGTTGATCCAAATCGGGATCTCGCCGCGCACGACGTCGTTGTAGGAGTTCTCGCGCGGATAATTCACCACGTTGGCGTCGAGCGCCTTGAGGTAGTCGAAGCCCTTCTTCAAATCCGGGCCGCCGCCGAGCACGTAGTTGATGCAATACACGAACGTGAACGTGGTCCCGTGGATGGTCGGGTCGTCGTAGGCGATCAAGCCCTTGTATTCAGGCTTGAGCAGATCGGCCCACGAGCGCGGCACGGGCTTTCCCTTGAGCGCGGCCGTATTGACGATGATGGCGACGTGGGCGGAATGCACCGTCCACCATTTTCCCTCGGGGTCCTTCAGCCCGTCGGGAATCTGCTCCCAGCCCTTCGGTTTGTAAGGCGCGTGCAGGCCCTTGCTGGCGGCCTGGAAGCCGATGGCGGCGTTGTAGTACGCGCAATCGGCCTGCGGCTTGGCCTTCTCCTGCTCGAGCGCCGCCATCGTGGCGGAGCTGCCCTTCATGTCGGGCGGCACGGTCACGCCGGTTTCCTTTTTGTAGAGCGCGGTCACGCCGCCCCAGTTGGCGTAGTTGGGAATGCAGTCGTACTGGATGACGACCTTGTCCTGCGCGGAGGCGGTCAGCGCGGCCAGCGGCAGCGCGAGGGCGAAAGCGAGAACGGAACGAGAGAATCGAAAAAACATGGATGAATGAAATGTGGAACTCAGGCGGCCAGGGTCTGCGGGTCTTCGTCGACCAACGCTCCGCCGCAGGAACTGCCTGCGCCGGCCGTGCAGCCGAAGCAGTGGTCGCCGGTCAGGATCGCGTTGCCTTCCAAACGCTCGGGATCGAGGTCCCAGAGCGAGAGAGGTTCGCGGTCGCGCCCGCGCAGCTGCATTTTCAGCTGCTGGTTGAAATCGCAGTCGTAGACCTCGCCGCGCCAGCCGACATTGATGGTGTCGCGGCACATGAGGGCATCGACGGACGAGGGATTGAAGGCCTCGATCAGCGTCTGCAGGTAGCGCTCGTACTCGCCCTGATGGCGGAGCCAGGAGGCGAAGCGCGCGACCGGCATGTTGGTGATGGTGAAGAGCGAGTGGAACTCGATCCCGAAGTGCGCCCGCAGCTCGCGCTTGTAGTCGGCCTCCAGCTCCGCCTGATCGCCCGGCAGGAACGCGCCGACCGGATTGTAGACGAGATGCAGCGGCAGTCCGCCGGGCGTGCCGTAGCCGAGCCGATTCAGCAGCTGCAGCGCCGCGATGGAGGCGTCGAATACGCCGTCGCCGCGCTGCTCGTTGACGTTCTTGGGCGAGTAGCACGGCATCGAGGCGACGATCTCCACGCGCTGTTCGCGCAGAAATTCCGCCATGCCTTCGTAGCCGGGCTCGAGCAGGATGGTGAGGTTGCAGCGGTCGATGATGCGGCCCTGCGGCAGGAGCGCGCGGCCGCTGGCGATGAAATGCCGGAAGTCCGGGATCATCTCCGGCGCGCCGCCGGTGAGGTCGAGCGTGTGCACCCCAGCCGGCACGCCGCGGGTGCGGAGCCAGTCGAGGATGCGGTCGACGGTTTCGCGCGTCATGATCTCCTTGCGCTTGGGGCCGGCGTTCACGTGGCAGTGCGTGCAGGTGAGATTGCAGAGCTTGCCCACATTGATCTGCAGGATGGCAGGGGCGGCCCGGCGCAGGGCGATCTGACGGTCGTGGAGTGCGGAATCGAAACGGTTCATGGGAATGCGGGTGAGCACGCCCAGCGAGAGAGCGTGCGATCGAGAGGGGTCGGCGCGCCGGCCTTCGTGGCGCGTCGGTCGCTCCGCGGCGCGGCCGCGGGCGAGGTCAGGCGGCGAGAGGAGGAGGCCGCTGCAGCCGCTCGCGTGCGGCGGCGAAAGGTTCCGCCAGGGCGAAGACGGCCTGTTCGTGCAGGCGGCGAACGCCGGCCGCGACCAGCGCCAGCACGCGGCGGGCGAGTTCGGCGGCCACGGCGAGGGAAGTCGCGAGACGGCGCAAATCGAGGATCGAATCGAGGTCGGCCTGCTCGGGCAGCTCGGAGCTGGGAAGGTCGGCGAAGCGGGTTCGGAGCCGCGCCGCATCGCGCCCGCGGCACCAGGGGATGTCGCGTAAGGCGTCGGTGTGGGCGGCTTGCAGACCGATCAGATAGCAGCCGCCGTCACTCGCGGGGCCGAGCACCGCCGCGTCGCCGCTCCGAAGGCGGGTAAAGGCCTCCTCGAGATCCGCGGCCTGCAGCGTGGGGCAGTCGCGTCCGATGATGACGATGCGCGCGTAGCCGGCGGCCCGCAGGCTCTCGACCGCGTGTTGGAGCCGCTGGCCGAAATCGGTCCCGACCTGCCGCTGCGAGCCGCGACGCGCGATCGGGCCGTGTTCGAACCAATGCACGTCGCGGCCGGGCGCAGCCGCCGCGCGGACCAGGGTTTCCACCTCCAGCAACGGCGCGGCCGAGCCCGGCAGGCGACGCTGGTGCAGGTCCAGCGCGAGCGCATTGACGAAAACGAGCAGCGCCTCCCGGCAAGCGGGTGTCGAGGCGGTGACTGGGGGCTGCTCCATGCTCTGGATGCGTCGGCGAACGCCCGGAAGGATCAACGGTTCGCGGACCGGATCAAGAAAGAAGGTCTGGCTCCGCTTGCCCGCGACCGCAGGCGCCGCGATTCTCTGCGCCCTTCGTCTCCCATGCATTTCCATTTCATCGGCATCTGCGGCACCCTCATGGGCTCGGTGGCGGCTGCGCTCAAGCAGCGCGGACACACCGTGACCGGCTCCGATCAGGGCGTGTATCCGCCCATGTCCACCTTTCTCGCGGCCCAGGGCATTTCCATCGCCTCGCCCTTCGCGGCGGAGAATCTGCCGGCCGATCCCGCGGCGGTGATCGTCATCGGCAACGCCATGACCCGGCCGTCGAACCCGGAGGTCGAGGCGGTGCTCGACACGCGCCGACGCTACACCTCGCTGCCCGAGTTGCTCCGCACGCAGATCCTGCCCGGACGCCGCAATTTCGTGGTCACGGGCACGCACGGGAAGACGACCACCTCATCATTGCTGGCGTGGATGTTCGAATCGGCCGGCCGCCAGCCCAGCTTCCTCATCGGCGGCATTCCCAAGAACCTCGGTCAGGGCGCGCGCATCACCGACTCCGAACTCTGCGTGCTCGAGGGCGACGAGTACGACACCGCCTTCTTCGACAAACGGAGCAAATTCGTGCATTACCTTCCGGAGTGCGTGATCATGAACAACCTGGAGTTCGATCACGCCGACATCTTCGAGGATCTGAACCACGTCTGCCGGCACTTCGAGCAGCTCGTGCGCATCGTCCCGCGGAACGGTCTCTTCGTCGCCAATGCCGATGACGCCAACGTCCAGCGCGTGCTCAAGCAGGCGCACGCCCCGATTCTCCAGGTCGGTCTCGGGGCGGAGGGGGCGGGCCGCATCAGTGAGATCGTGCCCGAAGCCGACGGCACCCGGTTTCGCATCTTCGGAGAGGCCTTCTTCACCCCGCTGGCCGGCGAGTTCAACGTGCGCAACTGTGCCGTGGCGATCGGCGCGGCGCGGCATGCGGGGTTGAGCTTCGACGAAATCCGGGCGGCGCTGCGTTCCTTCGAGAGCGTCGCGAGACGTCAGGAGATCCGCGGTGTGGTGCGCGGAGTTTCGGTGATGGACGACTTCGGCCATCATCCGACCGCGATCGCCGAGACCCTGCGCGCACTGCGCACGCGTTGGAGTCGCGCGCGGATCGTCGCGATCTTCGAACCGCGTTCGAACACGACCCGGCGCGCGGTCTTTCAGCACGAACTCGCCGGGGCCTTCGCTGACGCCGATGTCGTGGTGATGGCGCAGGTTGCGCGGCTGGATCAGCTCCCGCCGGATCAGCGGCTCGACCCCGAACGCGTGATCGCCGACCTCACCGCCAGCGGGAAGTCCGCCCATTACGAAGCGACGACCGCCGGCATCGTCCAGCGCGCGGTGCAAGCTGCCCGCGATGGAGACTTGATCGTCGTCTTCAGCAACGGAGGCTTCGACGGCATCCACGGCAAGCTACTGGCCGCGCTGGCGGCGTGACTGGACCCGCGCGATCGGCTTCGCGGCAGGCTGTAGCGAGCTTACTTCGCCGCCAGCAGATCGCGAATCTCCTTCAGCAGTTTGACGTCCGCCGGATCCTCCGGGGTCGGGGCCGGCGCGGCGGCCTCTTGCTTGCTCATCCGGGCCCGGGCGGTGTTGATGGCCTTCACGAAGCAGAAGACCACGAAGGCCATCAGCAGGAAGTTGAAGCACATCTGGATGAAGTTGCCGTATTTGATGGCGACTTCGGCGGCCACTTCCTTGCCGTCCTTCAGAACCGCAGGATCGAGCACGATCTTCAGGCCGGTGAAGTTCACTCCGCCGATGACCTTGCCGAGAATAGGCATGACCACATCGCCGACCAGGGAGTCGACGATCTTGCCGAAAGCGGCGCCGATGATCACGCCGACCGCGAGGTCGATGACATTGCCCTTGGCGATGAACGTTTTGAATTCGTCGATGAAACCCATGGTCGTATTTAGTTGTTCAATTTTGTGTCGATCGTGGTGAAGCAGGAACTGGACGAGCTGGCAAGCACCCGCCGCTGAATTCCGGATTTGGAGCCGCCCGAATGGAGTGGAGCGCGCCGCAGACAGAGTTGGCTCAGCCAGCGATCTTTCGAATCTGCTCGCCAATGCCGCGCGACGTGCCATGGTGAGCCTATGCTTCCGCAATGGCTTCGGTGGATCGTTCTGGGGTTGCTCGCTTTTTCTTTTACCCGGGGGGTAGCGGGCATGACTTCGGTTCCGACCGACTTCGACCGGCTGGTCCGCGTGGCCGATGAGATCGTCTTGGGGGAGATCGTCAGCGCGCACCCGGAGGCCTTTGAAGAAGAGGGGCGCCGGCTGGTCCGGACGGTGGTCGAGGTCAAGGTCGTCGACCGGCTCAAGGGTGCGGGGGAGACGCGTCTGGTCTTGCGCTTCCTGGGAGGTCGTGTCGATGGCCGCGGTCTGACCATTCCTGGCATGCCCCAGTTCCGCGCGGGAACGACCGAGGTGCTCTTCATCGCTGGAAACGGCCGGGCGATCTGCCCGCTGGTCGGTCTGCACGCCGGGCGCTATCAGGTCGAGTCGCGAGACGGAAAGCCGCACGTCTATCGACACGACGGCGAGCCGTTGCGGGCCGTGACGGAGGTCGGCACGGCCAGTGACCGACAGCGCGAGCCGCGGCGGGAAGCGGCTGGCATGAAGCTCGAGGAATTCACCCAAGCCGTGCGGGATCGACTCGCCTCGTTCAGCCGATGAGCTTTCTCTCGAATACGTGGGGCCGCCGCAGTCGGAATCGCGGCGTTTGGCTGGCGTTGGCAGCGTGCCTGTTGCTCGCTCCCTGCGCCTGGGGCTTTGCGGTTCTCGGGCTGCAATGGCGGCCGAATTCGCGCATCACGCTGAGCCTGGGCTTGGCCGGCGGAAGCGGATTGCAGGACGGAAGCCCAAGCTTCAACGCCGTCGTGCAAAGCGCCGCCTCGCTCTGGAACAATGTGCTCTCCAGCGGTGTCGTCCTGCAATCGGCTCCGGGCGGCCCACCTGTCGGCAACTATGCGGACGGTGTGAACAACATCGTCTTCGCCGCGCGTCCCTACGGCGGGTTCTTCGGCGATGCGATCGCGGTCTGCCACATCGTCGACGTCGGCGGGACGGAGATCGTCGAGGCGGACATCCTGTTCTCGCTCGCGCTAAACTGGGATTCGTACCGCGGTCCCCTGCAGGGTAGCCCCGTGGATCGGGTCTACGACCTGCGCCGCGTGGCGATCCACGAACTGGGCCACCTGCTCGGACTCGATCACCCGGACCAAGCGGGCCAGTCGGTCACGGCGATCATGAATTCGCGCATCAGCAACGTCGATGTGATGCAACAGGACGACATCAACGGCATTCGCTCGATCTACGGTGCCAGTCCGGGTCCCACCCCCACGAGCACCCCGCTGCCGACGCCGACGCCGACGCGCACGCCCACGCCGACTCCCTTCGGCTTCGTGACGCCGACGCCGACGGTAACGCCCACACCGACCTCCACCCGGACGCCGACGCCCACGGCGACGCCATTCGTCACCCCGACGCCGACTCCGACGCGCGCGGTGACCGCCGAGGAGCACCCCGTCCCCGCGGCCAAGCTCTACCTGTTCAAGAGCCCCGGATACGATGGTTACGGCGTGGAGGTGGGTTCGGCCACGGGCAGCTTGTATGCGGCTCCCCAGTCTTTGCCGTACCGGCGGGCAGGAGTGCACGCTGTCACGGGCCGCTCGTTTGAGTCGATCGGATTCCTCAACCCCACAGATGTCTTTGGAACGCAGGGCCCGGTGCCGATGGTCTTCGTTTCCACTGCGAGTCCCGAACAGCGGCTGACACCCGGGACCTACGAGGGATCTGCCGGCCCGGCCTGGTTCAATGCGGGGCAGCAGCAGGAAGCCCGCATCGCGGCGTTGGTCGGTGCGAACTTGCTGCGCTCTCCCGACTATTACATGACTCCCGGCTATGCCGTCACCCGGGTGCGGGAAGTCGCCTACGCGCCGACCGGCGAACTCACCAAACTGGCGCTCGATTTCCAGTTTCAACAGCGAGATCCCAGCGCCCCCGATCGGGCGGCCGCTTGGATCAACGGCAGTCTGCGCCTGGATTCAAGCGTGCCCCCGCCAGGACCGAGGCTGGTCAATCTCTCCACCCGCCTGGAGGTAGGCTCCGGCGACCGGGTCGGGATCGTCGGCTTCGTGATCGGCGGGACGCAGCCGAAGGCAATCCTGCTGCGCGCGCTTGGGCAGAGCCTCAGACCCTTCGGCGTATTCAACCCGCTCGGCTTTCCTACGTTGGAAATCCGCGCTGCCGACGGGAGTCTGATCAAGCGCGGTTTGAACGGCGTGCAAGATCCAGGCTGGGCCAGTCTGGGGAACCTCAGTGGCTTGTCCCCGGGATCAGTCAGCGAGGTGACCTGTCCAGCCGTGCTGCCTCCCGGTTCCTACACCGCCGTGGTGGGAAGCGGACCGGGCGATACGGGGATCGCCCTCATGGAACTCTACGATCTGGACGTGGGAGGTCCGGCCCGACCGGTCAATCTCTCCGCGCGCGGATTGGTGGGGCGAGAGCAGTCGGTCATGGTCGGCGGCTTCGTGGTGGGTGGGTTTGCTCCGAAACGGTTGCTCGTGCGCGCCATCGGGCCGTCGCTCTCCGCCTTCGGGGTGTCGCAACCGCTCTCCGATCCCGTCCTGGAGATCCGCAACAGCGCGGGTGCCCTGGTGCGCGAGAACGATGATTGGGCGGCAAGCCAGCGGACTGAAATCGAGGCCACAGGCCTGGCTCCGGGCAATTCCCGGGAGGCTGCTGCCGTTGTCACCCTCGAACCCGGAGCCTACACGGCCATCGTCAGCGGCAAGGACGGCGCCACCGGCGTGGGACTGGTGGAGGTCTACGAACTCGACCTGCCCTGAGCTGAAGGTCCGCGACGCGATTCTCTTGCCGTCCCGGCCGTTCTAGTGCAGATAGGACAGGTGCTCCCGTTCGCGCTGCGTCTGCGCCCCGGTTCGCCGGTGGCCGAGCAGGTCGTCTTTGCGGTCAAGCGGGCGGTGGTGTCCGGCCAGCTGCAGCCGGGGCAGGCCTTCCCGTCGGTCAGGACGATCAGCCAGGAGCTCGGGATCAATCCGAACACCGCCCACAAGATCGTGGCCGCCCTCGTGCAGGAGGGGATCCTCGTGACCACTCCGGCGGTCGGGAGCGTGGTGGCGGAGCGGAGCGGCGGCGACCGCAGCGAGCGGGCCGCGTTGCTCGGCGGGGAAATGGAGCGGCTCGTCGTCGAGGCTCGCCAACTCGGCCTTACGCTCGATGAGGTGACGGCGGCCCTCGCGAAGCATTGGCGCAAACTCGGCGGCTCCTCGAATCTATGAATGCGATCGAAACCCGGCGGCTCAGCCTCCGCTACGGCAGGACGGAAGCTCTGCGCGACCTCGATTGGACGGTCCCCGCGGGCTGCGTGTGCGGCTTGCTCGGCCCCAACGGTGCCGGCAAATCCACCACTATCAAAATCCTGCTGAATCTGCTCCGGCCAAGCGCCGGCGAAGCGCGCGTGCTTGGGATCGACTCCCGCCGGCTGGGCGAGCGTGAACTCGCGCAGATCGGCTACGTGGCCGACAACCAGCAGCTACCGCTCTGGATGACGGTCAGAGAATTGCTCGATTTCTGCCGGCCGTTCTATCCCACGTGGGATCGGGAACTCGAGCGCCGACTGCTGGCCGAGTTCGAGCTGCCGCTGGAGCGAAAGCTGAAGCAGCTCTCACGCGGGATGCTGATGAAGGCCTCGCTTCTCTCCTCGCTGGCCTACCGGCCGAAGTTGTTGCTGCTCGACGAGCCCTTCGGCGGCCTCGATCCGCTCTCGAGGCACGAATTCATCCGCGGCGTCCTCGAGGCGGGCGACTTCGGCGACTGGACGGTCCTGATCTCTTCGCACGATGTGGAGGAAATCGAGCGGCTGGCCGATCGGCTGGTTTTCCTGCAGGAAGGCCGGTTGCAGTTCGAAGCGACGACAGAATCGCTCCTGGCCCGCTTCCGCCGCATCGAACTGACGCTTCCCGCAGCGTCGGCGGCGGGGACCCCGGCCGGCGGTTGGCTCGAGTGGGAGCGCAGCGGGTCGCTCGGGCGGTTCGTGGAGCCGCACTATCGGTCGGGAGTGACCGAGGCGGTCTGCCGGGAGAGGTTCGCCGGCGCCGAGGTGGCGGTGAGTGCGATGTCGCTGCGCGAGATCTTCATCGTCCTGGCCCGCGAGCAGCGGCGGCGGGAGAAAGGAGCAAAGGCGGCATGAAATTGATCTGGCAAATCGTGGCCAAGGACCTGCGCAGCCAGCGCAGCCTGATCTGGCTTTGGGTGGCGCTGCTGGCCTCCAAGTACGTGCTCGGCTGTGCGTTGATCTCCAGGGTTGGAACGGCCTCGGTGTTGCGCTCAGGGACGATCGCCGAGCTGGCGAGCTCGCTGCAGGACCTCGAGTTCGTCGGGGCGGTACTGGCGTTCGCATTGGTCCTGGAGGACCCACTCGTCGGCGAACGCGTCTTCTGGCGGACGCGACCCATCGCGGGTTGGCGCCTCCTGGCAGCCAAAGCCTTGGGCCTCGGTCTGGTTTTCCTGGGGCTGCCTGTCTTGGTCGCTTTGCCTTGGTGGCTGATCTGCGGTTACGGCGGTCGTGAAGTCGCTGTGGCCAGCGCGGAGACGATGGCTTCTCACGCCCCAGCAGTCCTGTGCGCGTGGTTCTTTGCCGCGCTTTCCGAGAACCTGCTCCACGCGGTCGGCCGGAGTGTCATTGCCCTCGGGCTCCTCGTGGTCGGTGCCACGCTGGGAGTCTCTCTGGGGGAAACCGGCCAGGCTCCCCAAATTGTTTCCTGGGCGGTTCCCCGTTGGGCCCCATGGATGGTCGGTGCGGGAGGCGCCGCGGTGTTGATTGCGCACCAGTACCTTCGACGCCATCGGCCGGCGGCCGTGGGGTTCGCGGCGGTGGTGCTGGTCGTGAGTACCGTCCTCGCGGTCATTCGCCTGCGGCCCGACGACTCTCCGTCCGAGTTCGGGCGGCCGGAGGTTGCAACTGAAGCGAAGCGGGTGAATCCCGACCCACCGCCCGGATTTCGCATCCAATCCGCCGAGGCCGAGTTTCTGTCCCGCAGTTCCGAGGGCCAGAGAAGTCATGACGGGCCAGCAGTGCCGGCGGAGGGCGACTTGTTCACCCAGCGCGTCCTGCTGCGCCTGGAACCCTCCGGCCTGGCGCCGCAGGCGTGGGTGGAGTTTGTCCTTGGGTCGCTGAAGTACACGCTGCCGGACGGTACGGTCGAAACGGCTTGGTTGGAGGCGCTGGATGCAGCGATCACGCTGCGGTCGGCGATTCCCGCAGAATTGGGCTTGGCCGAGCGTGCGCCGCGCGGCGAGGTCCGGACTGGAGTGCGTCTACCCGGGCTGCGGAAGGCTCACGGCGTGCGCCCGATCGACGCGCATTGGCGGATCGTATTCCGACAGCGGGAACTGCGGAGCCGCCGGTTCGACGTCCAAAGTCCGGTCGCGTGGCACGATGGCGAATGGTCCGCCCGATGGACGCGCTCGGCGGAAATGGGGCGCCTGCTCCTCGTGCGGCACCGTGCCGATCTGCCAGGCGGACGGTGGGCACCGCAGCCGGGGATTCGCCGGGCGACTGCCTTTCGCCTCGCAACCGCGAGCGGTCAGCTCGGCACGGGCGACATTGTCTCCGGCAACGTCCGCCTCGGGACCGTGCGCATCGCCTGGGAAGAGGCGAGATTCCGTCCGCCGCCGCCTGCGTCCGGGCCGTCGGCGGAGGCATGGGCGGGAGCTCGTCTGGTCGAGTTTTGGATCGAGGAAGGGCCCACCTTTTCCAGCGAGGGCCCCGTCACGTCGATCACCGCGTCCAAGTCGCCGCCCTGAGCCATGAACCGGACCTGGAAGCTCGTCGAGAAGGATCTGCGACAGTTCCGCAGTGCCTGGCTTGTTTGGTCGGGCTTGGTCGCGCTCGAGCCTCTCTGCGCGATTCTCCTGACCAGCATTGGTGTGAGCGAAAGCGCAATTTTGCTCCTGCCCTTGTTGGACTGGCCGCTCTGGCTCGCTCAACTTCTGGGCGGCGTTTTCCTCGGGACGGTCCTCGTCCTCCAAGCGGACGCGCCGACGCAGCCGCAGGCATTCTGGAAGTGTCGACCCGTTTCAGGAGGTCGTCTTTTGCGCGCCAAACTGCTCACCTTGAGCCTCGGATTCCTGGTCTGGCCGCTTCTTTGGCGCAGCGCCGCGTGGCTCTGGTGCGGCTGCAGTTGGCACCAAATGGGTTGGATGGCTCTGGACGTGGCCTGCGTGGTGGTCGCGATCGTCCTCCCGGCGATCTGCCTTGCGGTGGCGACCCGCACGCTGTTGCAGTTCATCCTGGTCGGTCTGGCCTTTGGCGGAACGAGTTTGTTCATTCTCGTCGGAGTGTTGGAAAGCAGCGGCCGGGGCGAGGCGCTCTCGCGCCTCGCGCTGGTCGTGGCGATCCTGCTGGCGGGTGCGTTACCCGCTTGCTTCGCGGCCTATCTCAGCCGGGACCCAGGGCGCAGTCTCAGGGTGCTCGGGGTGGCATGGCTCTGCCTTGTGGCGGCCGTGGCTCGCTGGGGGCCGCGTTCGGGCGAGGCGGAGCAGATGCTCAAAGCGGTTCGCGAAGGGCTCAATGCAACCTTGCCGAAGGTCAATCCCGCCGACCTGCGATTCCGTCTGGTCTCTGCGGAAATGAAACAGGACCATGGCGAACCCTCCATCACCGTGGCTCTGGAGGTTATTGGCTTCGCTGAGCGCACGGGTCCCGCGCAGCTGGAGTTGGGGCTGCGGTGGCCGAACGCGGACGGAAGCTTCTCGGAAGTCACGCTGTGGTCCGTTGAACGCACGGACGGTGAGATCGTGAACATCGAGGATCGGGGCCGTTCCGGAGCGCCGGAGGATGTCGGGGTGCTGCGCTTTTGGTCGACTGTTTCGCCAGAAATGGCCGTCAGTTTGCAGCAGCAACTGACCGACGTTGAACTGACCGTGCGCGGCACCCGAGTGGAACTCCATGAGCGATCCGTTCGTCTGCAAACCTGGGAGCGATCGGTCCGCCCTGGCGAGGGCTTCCGCGTCTCTACCTGGGCTCACCGCACCCGGTTCCAGCTGCAGCGCTATTGCGCGATCTCTTTCACGAGATTCTTTCTGTTCGGTAAACTCTGGCTTACCGATCGGCGCAGGCTGCGAGTGGTGGACGCAGACGGAACCCAACGTTGGCGCCTGTCCCCGACCGACACCCTCGGGGTCGTGGCCGCGGGATTGGTTTTCGAGGCCGGAAACCTCTCGCGCGATAGGCGTTCCAGGGACTATTTGGACTCTTCGCAGCTCGTTCCAGGCGACCGCTTGATGGTCTCTGAACTGCGAGAGATTGAGGAGTTTCGGCTCACCGCGCGCGGTGCTTTCCCACTCAAGGTGGTGCCACAACAGAAGTAGGCTGTGCGAATTGACTGGCTGGCCAAATCCCACCTTCGAGATCCGAAGGCACCGCAAGCCCGATCCCTTGGCGGGAGATACGATGCGCCAGCGCAGGGTTGACCCGGGGTGAAGAGTTTTGCTATCACCTGCTCGTGTCGTGCTCGGCTCCTCGAGCTCGACGGGTGATGCGGGCTCTTGCCGCGGGGAGGATTCCATTCAGCCAACCCGAAGACCCTCGAACCATGCCACCACGACTGTTCAGCTTTGCACTTTCCGTCGTCTGCGCCGGTGCGCTTTCCGCGGCCGATCCGACGCCCGCACCGAAGAAGGCCGCTTCCCCGCCACCCCAGTCCGCCCCCGCGCGTCCTCCCACGCCGGCGCAGAAGCTGGCCCCGATCCTGCCGGCTCAGCCGCCCGCCTATCGGACGTCCACCACGACACCGCAGCAGGCCATCCAGAACTACCGCAACTCCGGCTCCGCCTATCCCGCGCGGCCGGTCCGATCGAATGTGGTGCCACCGAGCCCACGTCGCCCGACGGACCCGGCGGTCGCCGCCGGAGCCCGGCGGCAGGCCGAGGAGTATCGTGCCCGTCAGGTAACCGGCAGCCGTGACCCACAAGTGGTCGCCGGGGCCATCCGCCAAAAGCGCGAATACGAGGCACGGCAGAAGGCGGCTGCGGAAAAGGCGCGGCAGCAGAAGCCGAAGCCGAAGATCTTCGAATCGCGCTGAGCCGATCGGTTGACCAACTCCGTTCGCCAGCATTCCCGGCTCGCGGCCCTACATCCCGCGGTCGAGCGTCCGATACTGGATCGCCTCGCCGAGATGCTCGGGCTGGATGGCGTCGCTGTCGGCCAGATCGGCGATGGTGCGCGCAACTTTGAGGATCCGGTCGTAGGCCCGGGCCGAAAGGTTGAGTTCGCTCATGGCCAGGCGCAGCATGCCGGCCCCCGTGTCGTCGAGCCGGCAGAGCTGCTTGATCTGGCGCGGCTTGAGTCGGGCATTGGGCGCGCCGGTGCGCTCGAGCTGCCGACGGCGGCAGGCCTCGACCCGGGCTCGCATCGCGGCCGAGGGCTCGGCCTCCTCGTCGCTGGCGAGTTCGCGATACTCGATGGCCGGCACCTCGACGTGCAGATCGATGCGGTCGAGCAGCGGACCGGAGATGCGGGCGCGGTAGCGCTGCACCTGCACCGGGCTGCAGCGACAGGGCTTCTTCACATCGCCGAAATGCCCGCAGGGACAGGGGTTCATGGCGGCGATGAGCATGAAGTCCGCTGGAAAGGTCATCGTCCCGGCGGCCCGCGAGATGGTGACTTTGCCGTCCTCGAGCGGCTGGCGCAGCGTCTCCAGGGCGCTGCGCTTGAACTCGGGCAACTCGTCCAGGAAGAGCACTCCATGGTGTGCCAGGCTGACTTCGCCCGGGCTGGGATTGTGCGATTGTGAACCGCACGAATTGGAGGGAATCCGGCCATCCGCTCCAGGTGTGAGCAGTGAAAATTAGAGGGAGTGGCAATCCGTCGCGGCAAATGCTGCTCTACAGACCGTCGGCCCGAGTGCCTCCAGCGCGCAGGGATCGGTACCCAGGAGGCCACTTTGACACCAGCAAGCGAGGGCCCTGACGCCTCGAAACATGTGAAAAAAGGGCACCGCTAGGTTCCGCGTTGTTCAAAAATGCGGCTCACGGAAAAGTGCGCCATTCGTATGAGCGTGCGCAAAATTCCAGTCAGTCGACGAACCATCACCGGGCGCCACGCCCTGCAACGCCTCAAGGTGAGTGTCCCCTTCGAGTCCCTACTCGAACGCGACTTTCTCCAGTTGATGGATTTTGATCGAGACGTCACCGCGGTGGAGGGGCAGCCGGTGTGCGTCACGTGGAAGGACGCCAGCGGGAAGGCACGGCGCTACACGCCCGACTTCCTCGTCACTTTCAGGCCGAAAAGGCAGCTCTGGCCGAGTAGACAGCCCGGGAAGGCCAAACCTTGGCTCGTTGAGGTGAAGCCTCGCGAGGAAGTCTGGAAGAATTTTGCGCGCTACCGGCCAGCGTTTCGAGCGGCCACTGAGTATGCACGGCGGAACGGGTGGCTGTTTCACATCCTCGACGAGAGCCGAATTCGGAGCGGACGGTTGGAAAACGCGCGTGTCCTTCTGCCCTTCATGATGAAGAGCAGCGACTCCGATCGCTGTCGTGCCCTTCTGACCGTCCTTGAGCGGTTTGAGGATGGCCTCACCGCCGAGCAACTGCTCGTGGCGACGTGCAGCGATCGGATCAACCAGGCGCTGCTGATCCCCAACCTCTGGAACCTGGTCGGTTGGCGCAACATCGAGACCGATCTGAGTCAGCCGCTGACGATGAAATCGCGGCTACGCCTTCCCCCGTACATGGCGAGCCTTTTCGAGCGCCTTCCACAGCAAACACACTGAATCTATGCCCCTAGAAATCAAAATCGGCGCCGTCGTGAAGTGCCGAGGGTTTGAGTGCAAAATCACCTCGCTGCTTTCCGTGGGACGGTACGTCCTGACGCCCAAGGCGCCGAACGCCCGGCCCTTTGTGGCAAATGTGGCCGAGCTGGATGCGATCGGTGAGCCAGGCAACCCGACTGATGGCGAAGCTGACCCAGCTCGCTCGATTCAAGACGTTGATCTGGAGCTGATTCCCGCAAAGCACGTCGAGGTCGCCCGTAAGCGTTTCGACGCGATTCGACCGTTGCTCGAGAAGCGCACGAGCGGAGACGTCGTGGAGCGGGGCAAGGAGCTGAAAATCTCGGTGTCTGCTCTCTATCGGTGGATCGCGCTCTACTCTCAGGGCGCCACGCTCTACTCGTTGGTGCCCGAATACCACCGCCGGGGAGGCGCCTTGAAGTCACGGTTGGACCCGGCTTGTGAGCAGATCGTCAACGCAGCGATCGAGGAGCTTTACCTGACGGAAAATCGGCTTCCCAAACGGGCGGTCGCGGAAGCTGTGCGCGCGCGATGCGCGAAGGCAGGCATTGAGCCACCATGCGAAAGCTCGGTGCGAAATCGGATCAAGGCGCTGGCCGAGCGTGCCGTGACCAGGGCGCGTTTGGGGCCGAAAGCTGCTCGCAAGCTTCGTCCGCTCATTGGGACATTGCCTGGGGCAATCAGGCCTTGGTCGATCGTCCACATCGATCACACGAAAATTGACTTGGAGGTCGTCGATCGAGCTACGCGCCAGCCCATTGGCAGGCCGTTCATTACCCTTGCTGAGGACGCCTTGTCCCGTGTGGTAGTTGGGGTCTACCTGTCGCTGGACGCACCGTCTGCGACGTCGGTCGGCATCTGCGTCTCACAGGCCATCCTGCCCAAGGAAAGCCTGCTGGCTCGCCGAGGCGTCGAGGGAGACTGGCCCGTTTGGGGAACTCCAGAAGTCATCCACGTCGACAATGCCCGCGAGTTCCGGAGTACGACCATGGAGAAAGGCTGCGAGATGCTGGGCATCTCGATCCATTTCCGGCGCGCTGGAATGCCTCAAGACGGAGGTCGAGTTGAGCGGCTCATCTCGACGATCGGCAGTGAGATCCACAAGCTGCCTGGAACCACCTTTTCCAATCCAAAGGACCGGGGCGAATATCCTTCGGAGCAGCGGGCTGCCCTGACGCTCGACGAGTTGGAGCGACTAATTCTGGATTGGATCGTCAACATCTACCATCGCCGCGGGCATAAGGGCCTGGGAGGAAAACCTCCAATTCAGGTCTGGGAAGACGGGCTCTTGGCCGGGGCGGGTTTGGGCCTCGGCCTGCCGATGCGCCACACAGCACCTGATCGGATTCGTCTCGCCTTCCTTCCGTTCGTTCAGCGCACGGTGCAGCCCTACGGAGTCATGATCGATGACATCACGTATTGGGGCGAGCATCTCACCCGCTGGGTCGGCGCCAAGGACCCCAAAAATGTTAAGGTTAAGCGCCTGTTCTTGATCCGTCGCGATCCGCGGGACATCAGCCGAGTTTGGTTTTTCGATCCTCAGTTGATGCAGCATTTCGAGCTGACGTATCGGGACATTTCGCGGCCCGTCATGAGTCTGTGGGAGCTGCGGGAGATCACTCGAAAGCTCCGGGCCGAGGGGGCGAAGATGATCAACGAGGAAATGATCTACGCGGCGCGGGAGCGTATGCGCGCGCTGACCCACAAAGCGATTGCGACCACGAAGGGCGCGTTGCGCGCGAAGGAGCAGGACGAGCGGCGGCACGAGGGCGCGGCCGACTACATCGCGCGCAAGGAGGAGCCGGTTTCGAAACCGCCATCACGCCCGCCGGCAGAGCGGACCGAGGCAGCCTTCAGCCTCGGCCAAAACTTCTCCGTCGACTTCAAGAGCTAACCCCATGAATCACCTATTGCCGCAGGCGGCCGAGCTGCTGGAACTGTCGGACCCCGAGCGTATCAAGGCGATCCGCGTGCCAAAATGGATCAACTACCCAAGGGCGATGGACCTGTTCGACAAGTTGGAGGACCTCTTCACGTATCCTTCGGTGGCGCGAATGCCCAGCCTGCTCATCTGGGGCGACTCCAACGCCGGCAAGTCGATGCTCGTGACGTACTTTTGCCGCCTGAAAAATGCGTCCGAAAAGATCGAGCCCGGCCTTCCGGTCTTGATGGTCGAAGCACCTGCGACCCCAAGCGATCGAGAGTTTTTCTCCATCTGCCTGGAACGCTTGTGCGCGCCGCACAAGGTCAACGATCGGCTGGAGAATCTGCGCTCCCAGCTATCCGGACTCTTGCGCAGCCTCGAGACGCGCATGCTCATCATCGACGAGGTTCACAACCTTCTGGCCGGCAGCGGCGCGCGCCAGCGAGCCTTCCTCAATACGCTGCGGCGCCTCAGTAACGGCCTGCAGATCGGCTTGGTGGCCGTGGGTACCGAGGAAGCACGGAACGCGTTTCGCGTTGATCCGCAGATGGCGAATCGCTTCGAACCTGTGAAACTTCCCCGCTGGGAAGACGGTGAGAATTTTCGCAAGCTGCTGTTCAGCTTCGAAGTCTCGACGCCCCTGCGAAATCCCTCTCATCTGGCGAGCAACGATATGGCTTTGCGGCTGATGACGATGTCTGAAGGGCTGCTTGGCGAAGTCGCCCGCATTATCTCGCGCGCGGCGGTCGAAGCAGTTCGAACTGGGCGCGAGCAGATCGATGCCGCCTCGCTGAAGAGTCTAAATTGGATCCCGCCGAGCGCGCGACGTGAATGTGCGTTCGAGCCGCTGGGAGACGAAGCGTTTACCGACTAGTCCGGTGGGATCGCCTTCGCACTTCGGATTCGCGGCACCGCTGGATGCTCCCAGTCGGCAAAGACAATTGCCCGTGCGGTTGCCACTGGGTGAAGACGAGACCTTGACCTCATGGGTATTGCGTCTGGCTTGGGCGCACAGTTTGCCCGTGACCGGCTTCGTCGGCGAAGTCTGCGGAAAAGCGATCGGCCAAAATCAGGATTGGGATGGAGCGGTCTCCGCGAAGTTGCTCGCGGGCCTTTCGGCCAGCACCGGCGCGCAGGTTGACGAGCTGCGGCGCAACCAGACGTTGCTTGGGTTGGAGGGGCGTCTGTTTGAAACCGTCGGCGCAGGTCTGACCCGCTGGATCTTGCCGCGTCGGAGTATTGGCCCGTTTTGCCACCGACCCTGGATGCAGTTCTGCCCGCAATGCCTCAAGGAGTCGCAACATTACAGACGCAGTTGGCGTCTGAGCCTGCGTACAGCTTGCCCAACCCACGCGGTGCGACTCGAGAACCGGTGCCCAAGTTGCCAGGGGGTCATCAATTACTTCCGCGCGACGCTGCGCAGTCGACCAGGCGCGAAGAGCGCTCCACTCGCACTGTGCGACAAATGCGAGTTCGATCTGCGGGCTCATCCTGGTGAGCCAGTGGAGCCATCTGAGGTTCGGAGGAACGAGCAAATGGATGCATTGGTCAGCACGGGAGAGTTCGAGAGCCTTGGCACGAAGCTCGGCTCGCTGGCGTTCCTGAGCGGGTTTTGGAATCTGACTACGAGCTTGGTCGGCACGAGAACTCGACTACGGCCGTGGCGCGCGGCCGTGAGTGCATCGAGCGGGATTGATTTGAACTCGGAACGCTTTGAGCAAAAGACGTTCGACTTCCTCGCCGATCCTCGCGATCGCGCGGCCGTAGCCGCGGCTGCGCTGTGGCTCTTGGAGGAGCCCGAGCGTCTGCGCGAAACGATGCGCAAGACGCGGCGGAGAGCCTCTGACATTACGCTGGGCGGCAAGGTCGAGCCGTGGCTTCGCGAGCTGCTCGAGGAACCGCCACGGCCGCGGCGTGCACCGTCCCCTGGGGAGAAGCGGAAGGCCGACATGCTGAATTTCGTCGCCGGCCTGAACCGTCGTTATTGGTATCGCATTCCACAGGTGGCCAAGCTCCTGAAAGCTCGAGGCTTCTACCAATGCCACTTCAGTCAGATCGTGCCGACCGCTGAGAAACTGGTCGCGACCGTGCGGGCAAGGAACAAGGGCTCGCGGCAACGTGCCGCGCAATGCGTCGAACGAGCCTCCGAGGAGTGGACTCGATTGCGGGCGCTTTCCACGAACTACCGCAAGCAGCGCTGCCGCGATCCCAAACGTCTGCGCGAAGGCATCCTACTCCTTTGCAGCGGGCGATTTCTGAGCAGTCGTGACATAGCGGATTTGCTGGGGCGATCCGCTATGGTGATCAAGTCCCGGTGGATTACTCCGTTGCTTCGGGCTGGCGAAATTGAACCGCGCTACAAGGCCAAAAGCGATGGGCTGAAGAACCACCCATTTCAAGCTTATCGGACAGTCGAACCGCCAACCGTGTAAGAAAACCTCGGTGTTAGAATTCAGGCAGCAGTTGCGAAGAGTCGATGCCACTGATCGGCATGCCGACCGCCATTGTTGCCCGCCATCCTATTCGTTCCGCCCGAAAGGACCCAACCATTTGGCAGGTCAGGGCGGTTGGGAGGGTTCGTCTTGGGCCCAGCAAAGCCAACGCGCGCGTAGAGGTTTTCTTGCAAGCCGGCCGTGTCGAAAAGATGCAGGAGTTTCCGGTTGGGTTGCTTGCGCTCCTCACAGTGAACTCCTTGTGGCAGCGCGGAGCAAGGACCCATCGGGCCGCAAATTTTGGACCGGCCAAGCGTTACCAAGTGATCGTCACCGGGCCGGGCGAACTCGTGCGACCAAGCGAACATCGCTCGTACTTCGGCGAGCACTATTTCTTGCCGCGCGACGCCTACTTCAGCACGGTTTTGGTGCGAGCCAAGGCAGTGGTGAAGGCGACGGGCGAGCCCGGCCTGGAACAGGATCGGTCTTGCGTCATTCTGATCCCAACAACCACGGTCGTGGTGGACTTACTCGGACAGACCGGCGCGTTGGTCTCTGCGCTCATCAACCCGGCACCGGATTGGGAATCGTCGTTTTGGGTCCGAGGTAGTCCATCGAGGCCGCGCACGTTCGTCGGCCCGGAGCAAGGCGCAGTCACCGTCTGCTTGCCGGGCACCATGGGTGAAGACGAGGCAATGACATCGGCCTATTTATTTCTCGACGACTTTGCTCGCGAGGAAGCGCGGAAGATCCATCGCTACCACGATCGGGAGGACCCAGACGTGCGCCATATCGTCATGCGACTACCGTTCCAGGGTGAACGGCAGATGGAGGTCGTCGGGATCTTTGCGCTCACGACCCCAAAGGCAAAATGCCCCGACAAAGATCCTCCGCCGCCAGACCCTTACTGGGCGCTCTTGACCCATCAAATTACCTACTGCGATTTACGCCTTCCGGCGCTTGAGACCGTCCATTTCGAAAAGGTCGATGACGGCAGCCCCAGCGCCGAAAAGGCTGAAGGTGAACTTAAGCCAAGAAGCGGGCCTCCACTCATCGCGCCCACCAATCCGGAGGGCAAGGATCTTGATACGGATGCGACTGGCCGGTCCGGCCAAAAGGCCCGGGGATGGGATGTGATAGGGCACCATCCACACTTCGGCCGGGTCACGCTGAAGCGTCTGCCGAAGCAGGCGCCAAAGTCCGAAGCCCGCCCAGGCGACATTCCGGAGACCGGCGAATTCGAAAGCGTCGCCGTCGGCCCAACATCAGGTCGCGGAACCGTGCCTCCCCTCCGACTTCAGGCGGCGGAGGAAAACGAGACGTGGAGGGACTCGCTCCAGGCGCTGGGCGAGCAGCCGGAATACGCGTTCGCCGTCGGCGTCGTCTTACGCTTGGGCGCTTGCGGGTGGACCTACGCGCCGTTGGTGAAGAGCGACTGGATCTTTCAGCAACAAGTCCACGAGCAGTCCCGTGGAGGACCAAAAAAGGTTTTCGCGGCATACTTGCAGCACGAGAGCGGAATTGCTGGGCTGCTCTTCGAGTATCCTCACCGTGATTCGCAGAGCGGCGTCAGGCGATCGCAGTCGGGCACTCTGCTAGCACGAATCGCGGGAGAGAACCCTGGCGAGGTTGCCCTCGCGGAATTCGTGGCCAACGAGCGGTGTGCGTTCAGGATCGCGCAGATGGCGGCCCCTGGCTGGGCACTTAGGGCATTGAAGCACTGTTGGGCTGGCACTTCGGACGAAGTGGCGATTTCGCGTCACGCGACCAAGATCAGCAAGAGCCTCCGATCGAGTACATTCATCGAAGACTCAATCTGGCAGGCGCTCGGCTAAGCGCTCTCGGGCATGGCGGAGGGCCCGCCTACTTCATCGCCAGGCCGTTCGCGGCGCGGTGGAAGTAGGCTCGAAGCGCCTGCTCTAGCCGAAGTTCATCCGCGGCGTCCCCACCAGCGCGCCGGGTCATTTCTCGCGCATGACGAACATGCTCCTCCACGACCATTAGAAGCTCGGTACCCATGAACCGCACTCCGGTGCGGTCGCCCGTCCTGACGAGGCTGACATCGTCAACAAGCGCAATGCTCATGCTCCAGAGGGAAGAAACACCCAGGCTGAAGAAATAGCCCCAATACGGAAATGTCTGGAAGAGCCCCCGGCAAAATGAGCGATGGGCATCGCTGAGAGAAGGCTCCCAGGGCCGCGCGCCCTCCTCGGGAAGGCGAACGCACAGGATGCCTTGAAGTGCCCGCAAGTCTGCGGCGCTGCGCGAGTCTGGGGCCAGCAGAAGTGGAAGGCGTCCGAACATCCCGCATTTCACCTCGGCTTCGCTGAAGCTGAGGATCAGGCCACCACTTTGCGATCCGGCCGCGCGACTAGGAGAAGGACGACGGAGCGGCATTGCGGACGGAGGTGGCAACGTGTGCAGCAGCTCAGCGCTGATTTCGGCGCTCCTTCGGGCGAACACTTGGAGCTTGGAGACGAACGACGGCTCTGAGGAGATTTCGCACAGCCGGTAGACGCCCTGGAGGTGTGCTTTCGAGGCGCTCAACTAAGGTGGAGATGCTCCGTGCGGTGGCGCGTTTTTGCATCATCTGGTGAATGCTTTGAATCACCCTCGTCGGTCGTTTGGGTCGATATATCCGGGAGACCAGGCGGCTCACGTAGCCCTGGCTTACCCCATATTTCCTAGCGATTTCGCGTTGGGAGTCCGGGTCCTTCTCCAAGTTTCGTATCACATCATCGACGATCTTATTCCGTTTACTTTGATGCATTTTCATTGAAAATACATCACTATGAAGATCTGCCAAGTTTCGACTCAGCGGCTGGTCGAGCTGGTGGGCGACTCAGTCCTACAGGCCGAATTTCCGCCGGCCGATTCCGAGGTTTTGCCTGGCATTAAGTGGGAACATTGCTGTGCCGTCTTTTCCCCCGCCTACTGGGCGGGCCAGGCCTGGCTGGCTTCTTGCCGCGGACGTTCCTTTTCGCACCGGCTCGGGGAAACGGTGATCGAGGAAGCTGCGGCCTGCCTCCTTGGAGGACACGGTATCCCTGCGGAAGTAGGCTTGGCCGCGTTTTCGCGGATGCGTGAGCGAGGGTTCTTCACCTTGGAGCAAGCCGTGCGTGTTCACGAGAGCGACATCCATGCGGAGCTTTGCGAGCCTCTACGGGTTCGAAATCGGTCAATTCGGTATCGTTTCGCGGGCCAAAAGGCCCGCGCCTTGGCTCCGCTGTTGCGAGGTCTTGCACAGAAAACCCCGGAAGAGACGGATCACCTACGTTTCCGCGATGAGCTGTTGGGCTATCGCGGCATCGGCCCAAAAACCGCTTCCTGGATCACGCGCAATTGGCTCGATAGCGACCGTGTGGCGATTCTGGACATCCACGTCATTCGAGCGGGCATCCTTTGCGGCATCTTCCCTTTCGATGCCAAACCTGAGCGAAGCTATTTTGCTCTGGAAGCTCGGTTCCTCGCATTTGCTTCCGCTCTCGGTGTGCGCGCCAGCCTGCTCGACGCGTTAATGTGGCGCCAGCTTCGCCAGTGCCCGATCAGCGTCCGGGCTCAGCTAAGCGAACTAGAAAAGTCGGTTGACACTCGTCAGGACTGGTTGCCCTCCTAGGTCATGTTACAATTGTATCGTCTTTGTCGGCCCCTCTATTCGGGCAGTCCCGGCCATGACCATTCGGGAGGCGGCGGTGGTGGTGGCATTCCCATCGGCTGCTTGGAGATTGCCTTTGTAGCAACGCTGGCGTCTCCAAATATCGAGGTCATTGCAAAACTTAAGCCTCGAGACGTCTTATCGGTCGTAAGTCGAAAGTTCGGTCCCCGTGAAATTCTCTTAGCGGTGACGAATGAGGGGGAGGAAGCGGGCGCTATCACTCACGACGACGCTTCACGAATTTTCGACTGCATCGCTGAAGGCCACGAGTATCTCGCCACCGTTTTAGAAGTTCGCGGGGCCTTCTGCAAAGTCGCCATTCGAGCGAAGGCGAAACACGCGTCATGAAGCTGCACATCGCAGGCGGCTTCTATCGGGAGGTCTGCGGGGTACCGAGATTCAAGGAGCACTTCGGGTCGGGTTTGCGCGCTACGGCCGCGCTGCATCGGCATGGCGTCGAACGTCACCTTCACACCTACGCCACGAAGGACGCGCAGCGGAATTTGGACACCAAGGCGGCCACGTTCGGTTTCGACTACACACTCCACCACCGCAGCCAGCCCATTGCTTTCTCCTACGACCACCCGTTGGGTACGCCTGAGATTTGGCCAGCTCCGAATCGTATCGCCATCGAGGCACCCTTTGAGGTTCAAGGTGAAGCGGTCTTGCGCTTCGGATTCTTGGAAGGCAGCGCCAAGGTCTCCGGAGATCGGGTCGTCTACGATCCGCAGTCGGCTTTCGATCCAGTCCACTTCGAGGAAAACGGCTCGCAAGCGAAGGAGTTGGCTCTGGTGCTCAATCGGGGCGAGGCGCTCCGCCTTACCGGTTCAGCCAGTCTGGATGAGGCCGCCCAATCATTGCTGAAACGCGGAGTGGCAGTCGCAGTGATCAAGGATGGCGCTGAGGGAGCATTTGTCTACGAGAGCAGCCAGGCCACGGCCAATAGGGTCTGCGCTTACCGAACCCCGCATGTCTTCAAGATTGGGTCTGGAGATGTCTACAGCGCGTTCTTCGCTCTGAATTGGGCTGTTCTGCGCAAGCCACCCGTCGAGGCTGCCGCCCTCGCATCGCTCGCGACCGCCTGCTACTGCTGCGAGCCGGCCCTACCGGTTCCGACTGACTACGCTGGTCGGGAGTTTCCGAAGCTTCGGGAGGGCGGACTCGCGAAAATCGAGCCTCATGAGTTCCACGTCTACCTGGCGGGGCCATTCTTCACGACCGCTCAGATGTGGATGATCAATCAGGCTCGTTCCATCCTGCGCTCCAGCGGGCTGCGCGTGTTTTCACCCTATCATGAGGTCGGTATTGGAGACGCCGGCCAGGTCGCTGGTCCGGACTTGGCTGGTTTGGATGTCTCTCATGCGGTGTTCGCTTTCATCGACGGGTTCGATGCTGGAACGGTCTTTGAGCTGGGCTACGCCAGAGCGAAGTCGATCCCGTTGTTCGCAGTCGCCGAAAACGTGAAAGAAGAAGATCTGAAGATGATCGTTGGCTCTGGCGGACGCGTGTTCTCAGACTTCACGACCGCGATTTATCACCTCCTTTGGAAGCTCCGCGACTGATGCGCGTCCTTTTGCTCTCTGGAGGGATCGATTCTCTCGCGCTGGCTTACTGGCTGCGCCCGCCGGCAGCGATCACGATCGACTATGGTCAGGCTTCTGCCGAAGGCGAGATACGTGCGGCCAAGGCGATTGCCACGGCCGCCGGCATCGCACATGAGACGGTTCGAGTCGATTGCAGCTCGTTGGGCAGCGGAGACCTCTTAAATCGTCCGGCACTGGCATCGGCGCCTGCGCCGGAGTGGTGGCCGTATCGTAACCAGATGCTCGCGACAGTCGCCGGGATGCGTGCCTTGGGAATGGGTGCCACTGAGCTGCTCTTCGGCACTGTGCGTAGCGATGCGTTCCATCGGGATGGAACGGCTGAGTTCTACGAACGGCTGAGTTTGCTGTTTCAGATGCAGGAGGGCGGCATCATGGTCTCGGCGCCCGCCCACGCCCTCAGCAGCGCGGAGTTGGTGACGGCAGCGAAGGTCCCGATCGAAGTCCTGGCTTTGGCCCACTCATGCCACACGGCCCCATGGGCGTGTGGAAACTGCCGTGGCTGCTTCAAGTACCGCAACGTCATGCGTGAACTAGGACATGGCTGAAACCGATCTTGGAGAGCCTCGACCGCGCCCCGCCCCGCTCCCGTACGTTCCGGCGAAAGTGGTCACCGCACCCCCCGAGCTGTTGCCGTGGCCGGTTGAGATTCCACGGGTCGATTTGTTTGAAGTTGCCAGCCGGCGTCGTTCTTCACGCATCCTTGCGGAGCTGCCGATTTCGACTCTCTCGGCGCTCCTCTGGCATTCCCGGAAATTGCGCAACACAAAGGCTCGCCTCCCAGGCTCGCCCTGGATGGAAGCTGCAACGCCTTCAGGAGGCGGCTGCCACCCGATCGATATTCTCCTGCTTGGTCGCAATCTGGGCTCGGGCCCAAGCTTGTACGATCCGGTGGCACACGCTCTTTTGCCGCTAGCCGCGGTGCGCGCTGTAGCGTTCGCCGGCTTGGTGGCCGTCGGTGCCGACTGCTTTCCTTCCTGCTCGGAAGCAACCTTCCTTTGGTTTGCGGCAAGGATTGCACGGACGGCGAGTCACTACGAAAACCCGGGAAGCCTGATTCTGAGAGATTCCGGCGCCCTCCTGGGTGTTCTCTCACTCTGCGCTGAGGCTCTGGACGTTGGGCTCTGCGGACTTGGTCCCACCGGCGAACCGTATATCTCAGCCCTATTGTCGCACACGCACGTAGGCGTTGGTGGATGCGTGGTCGGTTGCCGACCGGACTAAGCAAGGCTCGACATACCGACGAGCTTTGGCGCCGCCAACAGCTTGATGGCTTCCGACTTGTGCATTGCGGCCAATATCTTTGGGTATCCTAGATCGCGAAATGCGGCAAACCGGTGCCTGCCATCCGTGAATCCAATTTGGTCCCCGCGAGGCCAGTAGCGCATGTAAGGCGCGAATCGCTCCCGGCCGCCGAGGATCTTGTTTCGGACGGCGTCATATTTGGCAGGTTTGACGTCATTGAGCGGCCCGTTGGAGAACGCCCCTGGAGGGATGTATTTGAGTCGATCGGACCTGCTCCACAATTCATCCACGATCGCCACTGGGACGTCCACCAAGACCAATGGGTCTTGCAGATACTCGTATCCCTCGGGAAGTTGTAGGTGGTTGGCAACGAGTGACATGTTTGCAGGGAATTCTATCGCATTTCGGTTCTGCATCGATCCGATGCCCATAAAATCTAGGGAAAGGCGGCCAAATCGTGCAGCTCTGCTCCATCCCATTCGAAGCAGCGAGCCCAGCCTGGCTCGACGAAGTTTTTGGAACGCGAAATGATGTTGAGGGCTCGCACCTGCGTGTCCTCGATTTGGTCGGCCGAGGCGAAATGCCAATGCCCGCAGCAGTGGAACTTGGGGCTGAGTGCGTCGAGCAGGTACCGCTCCGGCCGATCTTCGTAGAGCGGGGTTGCCGTCGCTGGCCAAGCCGGCCAATCGTGTGTGAGCAGGAGGTGTGGTCGTGGCGGCGTCGAGGCGACTAGAGCGATTTCAGAAGCCTTGTAGTAGGTCAATCGCCTGAGGGAGAGACTGCCGTCGTGTGCGAGTTCGAGCATTTCCGACCAGGTCTTCGGCTTCGGGGCGCTTCGCGTGCGGACGGCCTGCGGGCTCGAAAACTCTAGATGATCTGGATGAAAGATCCCGGAGAGAGCGGCTACTCGAAGATTTGGAATACTATGGCTGAGGATTCCGGCGTTCGTGTAGATGAGTTTGTCTCCGAAGGCGCTTGAGTCGAAGACGCGCAGCTTGTGAAAAGGTTCATGATTGCCGCCGATGCATGAAAGCGGCCAGCGCCAGAGGTGCCAGGCCTCCCGGATCGCTGGTGACGCCTCCGGATGGCGGTGGTGTCTCGGACCGCTCAACCAATCCCAATCGGTCTCATCGAGGAACAGTCCGAAATCCCCAATCGAGAATACCTGATCGATAGGGCGGCCCAGATCGATCTCCAGGCGCTCTAATGCAGTGACGGCGAGCGCGATCTCTGCGTGCACGTCGCCAATGACCACAACTAGGCGACTCATCGAGCCTATGGAGAGAGGGTGATCCACAGATCTGATCGTCAGCTGACTAATTCATATTCAGTGCGCCAGCCGTAGCCCAGTCCTCCTACACTTAGGCGACATCGCGAGCAGTTTTCGGCGATGCCTCGAACAGAGATCGGCCGAGACCCTCAAAAAGAATTGGCGACAACGCTCGGAGGGCGAGCTTCGAGCCATCTTCGAGACGATCCCTGCGTTAACTTTTCGGCAAGCTTTACCAGAGAGGAGGTCGGTGAAGCTGCGATCCTGCGCAATAACTCCCCGAGAGCGTTCCTCAGTTCAACCAGACCCGTAAGCGATGCCCCTCCAGCGCAAAAGACTCTCCGGGTGTAATTCGGAACCCACAGGGATTCACGCGTCGACGTGTTCTCGACAAAGCGATTGAGTTCCGCGTGTGCCTGTGTCGCCAATTGGAGGTAACTATCTGGCTGCACCGTGAGAGCTTCATCGGCGAAATTCCAAGCTACTGAGGCGATATCATAGCTGGAAATGGGCATGCTCCCACCCAAGTCGGCCTTCAAAGACTTGAGTAGCCGAATGACCTTCCGCAGTCCGGCGGTCTTCTTGTCCTTATAGTCCAGTTGGAAGTTGTGATAGAAAGGCTTATTTCGAATTTCTGCTTGCTGCCGCGAGTCCAAAACATTGATGCCGCGAAACACCTTTATCCGGCCGTGCTTCAAATAGTCTGGGGTGTTCCACCAATTGCTGATCACAACGTCAATCTTACGTTCCAACGAGCCACCTGAAAGCGCAATCGCTTTCCCGGGAGACGCATCTATTTTTGAGTTCGGGAAATGAATGGGTAAGGCCAACGCCGCATTTGATCGCATCCGACTCAATTCAGTCAGAGTAGTTTTTGGAGGAGAATGAGGCGGCTCGACAGCGCTCTCTAGCGAGACGAAACCTCCGTGGAGAGCCAATAAGTCAATGTCGCTGTGGTGGATGATGTGAGTATCATTGGTGACTGAACCTTGATATTCGAAGCTTGGTGCGAATTCCTTCATGAAGGGGCCAGTCAGTCCCGCTTTGACGCGTTCGGCTTCGCGAAACGTTTTCTCGGTATACACTTCATCGATCGGCTGCATCACCTCGATCAAATACTGATGCGCATCGTTGACGCCGCCCTTGGCCTCATTAAACGCCCTCGCGATCTTTTCGGCGGGGTATTTCCGGCGCAAGGCCTTATTGAGAGTAAACTCGCCATTCATGGTTTATTCCTACTTCCATTGTTGACGCTGTCCTAACAAATTTTCTACATTTTGGACATGCCTGCCGCCGAGACGCTTCCAACCGTGCGCGCAACTCCGTGCCGTATCCTGTCACTCGATGGTGGGGGGGCCAAGGGATTCTACACCATCGGTATTTTGAAGGAAATCGAAGCAATGATCGGAACACCCCTTCATGAAAAATTCGATATCGTCTTCGGGACCAGCACGGGCTCAATCATCGGGGCCCTGGTTGCATTGGGAATGAGTGTTGAGGAAATTCACAAACTCTATAGGAATTACGTTCCTTCAATAATGAGGGAAAAATGGAAGTCGAGGAGGTCAGCGGCACTTATCAAGTTAGCAGGAACTGTTTTCGGCGAGCGCAAATTCGACGCATTTAGATGTCACGTGGGGATCGTAGCAACACACTGGGAACATGAGCGGCCGATGATCTTCAAGACTTCAGCAGCCCAAGCGCATGGGCGGACGGCCAGCTTCAAGCCTGGGTTCGACTGCACCATCGCGCAGGCTGTTACCGCGTCATGCTCCGCTTATCCGTTTTTCAGGCGATATTTCGTTAAAACCTCACTTGGCGAGGAGCCTATTGAGTTGGTCGACGGAGGTTATTGTGCGAACAACCCAACGCTATACGCGATCGCGGATGCGGTCGGCCCGATGGGCAAGAGTCCAAGTGAGTTGCGAATCATCAGCTTGGGAGTAGGTAACTATCCAGAACCTAAACGCCGAGGCCTAGGGCGGTTTGTCCGTATGATCAATCTGGTCCAGCTCCTACAAAAGACCTTGGATACCAACACAAAGTCCATGGAACAACTAAGGGCGATTTTGTTCAAAGAAGCGCCCACGGTTCGCATCAGCGAAACTTTTAGCCAACCTGAGATGGCTACCGATCTCATGGAGCACGACCTGTCTAAGCTTGATCGTCTCTACCAAAGAGGACGCGAGTCATTTGCGGCGAACGAATCTCAGCTAAGGGCAGCCCTTTTATAGAATCTCGCTATGGCGATTCCTGAACTGCAATTGGAAACTTGGTCGCATCAAGGAGCGATCCAAGGGTCAGCGGCTACATATCAGGCGATTAAAGGTGTTCTCGAGTCGAGTCAGGAACAATTCGCTTCGTCGCAGTTCCAAGTTTTCCTGCAAGGATCTTATGGCAACGACACGAACGTCTATGCCGAAAGTGACGTTGATGTCGTCATTCGATACGATGGGGCCTATTATTACGACACTTCATTCTTGGGTGAGGCTGAAAAGTTGTTGTTTCAGGCAAATCTGGCGAGCGTGAGCTATCCATACCAGACTTATCGGCAAGACGTCATGAGAACGCTTGCGGGCGCCTTCGGCGCCTCTGTGGCGCCTGGTAACAACTCCATCAAGATTGGAGCATCTGGCTCGCTCCGATCCGCGGATGTGGTCCCTGCGTTTGAATACAGGCGTTTTACGCGTTACCAAAGTATTTTAGACAATAGCTACATTGCTGGGATAGCGTTTATTCGGACCGACGGAACCTTCATAGCGAATTTCCCGAAATTGCATTCTTCGGAGGCGACATTGAAACACCAGAGAACGATGGGTAACTTTAAGCCGATGGTTCGGATATTCAAAAATATCCGATCTCGACTTGTAACCGCCGGCAAGATTGAAGCAGGCTCGGCGCCTTCATATTTCATTGAGGGGCTGTTGTTTAACGTTCCAGACTCCTACTTCGCAGGGACTTATCAAAGCATGTTTGCCGCATGTGTGGATTGGCTGCGAGCACAGCAAGACAGGTCCAATTGGACATGTGTTAACGGACAATACCCCCTTCTGCGGGATGGTGACCCAGTCTGCTGGACGCAGCGGAATTGCAGCTCTTATCTGGGGGCAGTAGCTGAGTTTTGGTTCTCGTATTAGAATCGCGATGGAAAGCGCATTTGGCTAGGCGCCTGATCGAAAGTCGAGCACACGGATGACGTTCGGAGCCTCAGCTTTGGAAGGCAGGCTCCCGAACACGCTGGTGAAGATGTATTCAGGAAACGGCAGCTCATCCATGAGACTGGCCTCCGAATCCCCTTGGCTGGAAATGAGCTGGAGACATTGACTGCCCACGGTTCGATTCACTGCGGGAACCGTTTCGTCCAATGGTTCACCTTTCGCCCGCCGCCATCCTTTTGCGGACATCGTGCGGTAGTGACGCTCGTAGGTGTCCTGCGTGATCAGCTTGAGATCTCGAGCGCGACGAACCATCGCCTGCACCGCGACGCCCCATTTCTGTTTGAGCCTCAGAAAACCATTGAGGCTGGTGTCGACCACGTCGTGGGAAAACGTGGCGGCGGGCATGAGGAAGGCGCTGGCGAAAGCGTTGGCCTGAGCCTCCGCTTCGATGCCCAGGTCGAGCAGCTCGGCATCGGAATGATGGTGGTGGAGCACCAGGTGACCCAGCTCGTGCGCGGTGCTGAATCGAGCACGTGCCCGGTCGCGCGTGTAGGAGCTGAGGTAGATGAAGGCACGCTCACCCATCGTGCAGGAAAAGCCGTCGACCTTGATCTCGTCCAAGTTGGTTTGGCACATCCGCACGCCTTTGGACTCCATCAGCTCGCCTAGTTTCATGATGGGTTTGTCGCCCAAGCCCCAGTGGCGTCGGCAGGTCTGGGCCGCGGCTTCGATGTCGGTGAGGTGCGCCTGGTCCAGCTCCGGCAAGTCGTAAGCAGGTAGCCTCACCCAACGCTCGACCCACAGGTAGACCTCCGCGCACATCTCCGCGAAGGACTCGGCCTGCGCACGCTGGCGGCTCGTGCGGGTCGATTGCTGTGCTCGGAAGGTCAGTGGACCTTTGAGGCGCAGCTCAGGCCGCACGGGTAGCGTGAAGGCGCTGACCTTGACGCCCGTCTGGCGGGCAAAGCCTTCGAGGTTCAGGCTCGTGGGTTTGCGTGAACCGTTCTCCCACTGGGTGATCGCCGCGGCGGAAACGTCGAGCGCTTCTGCAATCTGACTCTTGGTCAAACCAGCCAGCTCGCGGGCCTGAGACATGCGCTCGGGCACGATCGTGTTCATGCTCGGTAGCGGGTGGTGTCGAGCTTGAGCCCCAGATCAACCTGCGGCGCCTCGATGACCTCTTCTTCCAAATGATCGAGCAGCCGCGGCATACGCATGATGTTGCTGCTGAGCTTGAAGTAACAAGTCTTGCCGGCCTCGTCGTAGTACATCCTCAGGTAGGCAAAGGGTTCATTGGTCTTGGGCTCCGTTCCGAACACAAGCGTGACGTAATGCATGCGCTGCGCCTCGGCTTGAATTTCCTGCTCAAAAGCCATGAGCGTTTGTGCGCTGGTATTCAGTTCGCGCCGGTTCTTTCGATACTCACACTCTCGGGGCGAGTCCGAGGACTGGGTCACGTGACAGGCCACGAGCGAAGTGCGGTCGCCGATCAGTTCGTACTGATGCACCCCATTGCTTCCCAGCGGCATCCATCGGCTCGTGAGTCCCGTGATGCGATTGACGCTGAGATAGCGCTCCAAAATCGGCGGCAAGAGAATCCAGCGAGTTTGACCGCGGTACATCGCGCGATTGGGCGTGTCCATGAGCGGATCGGTGCGCGGATTGACGCGATCGTTGACCGCAACCTCGACCTCTTGCAGGGCCGCCTGAAGCGCGTTGAGATTGCGGATGTGCCAGTCCTGTCTGACGGTCTCAGTTAAAGAATCGAGGATTTTCATCGATTTAGTGAAGCGACGTTGCCTTCACTGAATCGTAAGAACAAGGCATTTCTTTAACTGATTTTGTCGAAAATACCTGACAATTCCCAAGAAATTGTTAACCTTGTCAGGTATACTTAACAAATGATCGATCACGTTTCACAAAGTGTCCGTGAACGCCGCCGATTCTTGAAGCTGACGCAGGGGGAGGTCGCTCAACAGGCTGGCGTTTCGCGCCAGACCGTCTCCATGCTCGAATCCAATCGCTTCAGCGATCTGGGAATCCGAAAGGTCGACCGCATCTGTGCGACCTTGGGTTTGCAGCTCGAGGCCAGCTACCAAAGCAGACCGACTCTCGACGATTTGATCGCTGAGGAGGCAGCTGAGCGTGGTTGACGTTTTTGTCGAAAAGCTGCTTAGCGGGGCCATCCGTCGCAGCGATCGAACTGCGTCCGACACGCTCTTTCGCTACCAATCGGCCAAGAGCCAGCCAGTCGCATTGACCATGCCGGTGCGAGCGGACGACTACGTCTCGCGCGGCCTGGCGCCGGTGTTCGACATGAATTTGCCGGAAGGCATCTTGCGCGAGGAGCTGCGGCACACGTTCGCCAAGACGGTCGAGCGCATGGATGACCTGACGCTCCTCTCGATCGTAGGCGCTTCGCAGATTGGTCGGCTGCGTTGCGTGCCCACCGGTTCCACTCCTGGTGTCGTCCCTGCCCTTTCGATTGCGGAGCTGCTGGCCCACAAAGGAACCGAATCTCTTTTCGACGAATTGTTGCGGCGTTTCATGACCTACTCCGGCGTGGCCGGCGTGCAGCCCAAAGTGCTGGTTCGCGACGCCACAAAGGTCTCTCACCGCAGCACCACCCACATGGTGAAGGCGTGGTCGCCCGACAGGTATCCTCAACTCGCCGCGAACGAGCACTATTGCATGGAAGTGGCGCGCGAAGTCGGGCTGCCAACCGCCAAAACTCAACTTTCGGAATCCGGTGCACTGCTGGTGGTCGAGCGCTTCGATCTGACCGCGAGCGGGTATCTCGGTTACGAAGATTTTTGCTCGCTGAGCGGGAAGGCGAGCGCCCAAAAATACGAAGGCAGCTACGAGCAAATGGCCAAGAGGGTCAGCCAGTTCGTATCGCCGGGCGCAGTGCCTCACGCCTTGGAACTTTTCTTCCGCTCACTGGTTGTCTCGTGCGCTGTTGGCAACGGAGACGCCCACCTGAAGAATTTTGGCGTGCTCTACGACGACCCGGCCAAGCTGGTCGAACTCACTCCCGTTTACGATGTGGTCTGCACCAAAGTCTACCTCCCGCAGGACATGCTCGCGCTCATGTTGGACGGCAACAAGCGCTTCCCGTCGCGCAAGACGCTGACGACCTTTGGGGCGGCTTCGTGCGGCCTGACGCCTCGGCGCATCAAAGAAGTCTTTGAAGCGACTGACGATGCAATCGCGCGCGTTGGCGAGCGCCTCAGGGGCATGAAATCGGAGCGGCCAGAGTTTGCTGGAGTCGCTCAAGCCATGGATGCCGTTTGGTCGCAGTGGCTCTCTCAACGGCCTCTGGTCGTGGCGCAGAGCAACGGCGATCGCTCCGCGGTGGTTGCTCCCGCAGGCCGTCGTAGTGGGCGACGGAAAGGTCCACGACTTTGACAGCATTCATTCGGTGAGGGGCCCAGCGCTCTCCGAGCGTTTGAGAAGGAGCGCCTTCTCTTCCGATGCCCCATCGCGCTCGTTTCCAGCTCCTCGGGCGGCTCAGCCGTTACGCGCTCGTCTGCCTTGCTCTGGTGGCCGTGCCCACGGCTTTTGCTGGCTCGGGAAAGCATCTTTTGCCCTTCGGCTTTTTCGCGAAGGAAGGAGTCCGAACTCCGAAGGACGCCTGGGCGGTCGTACGCCGCACCCAGCACGAGGTGATAACTTCGCTGACTCCCGAGCGTCAGCGGGAGGCGCGCCTGCCTTTGGACATCATGATCGAAGCGCTCGCTTGGATGCGGCGCCGCACCGAATGGGTAACCGCCGAGCCTGCTCAGCGAAAGCAGCTCGAGCAGGACCTGCGCGCGGCCATTTCCGCGGCTCATGATTTACACGCAGAGATCCACGCCTGGCACGGTCCCGGTTGGACGATCAAGAAGGCTTGGGAGCGTTATTTTGTGCTGGATCGAGCGCTCTCGAAAGTCGCTCACCAGTTGCCCGTCGAGCAGCCACGTCGCAGCCGGCGATGAAGCGGTCGCCGGAGTCGTTCACTTGGCGGGACGTCCTCTGCCGCTACCAAATCTGGGTGGCAGCGGGATTTGTGGTCGCAGCCACGTGGGCCATACAAGACCTGTTCCACGAGCACTTGCACCGGGCAGACGGCGGTTTCGGTGCCGGATATCTGCATTTCCTGCGGCGGCTCGACCATTTCTTTGTCTTTGTTGCCGGTGGCCTCTTGATGGCCAGTCGGGGCTCTTTCGCCCGCTACGCGTTCCCGATCATCTGCGCTGGCGTCGTCATCATTGGCTGGCTCATGCGAGATCTGAATTGGCCATGGGCGGCCATCTCGATGCTGTGGCTCTTGCTGTTCCTGGCGATGCTGTTGGCTTGGGCGCATCTGCGGCCGCTGACCTTCGCTGCGGCCTGTTTCGTCCTCGGATTCCTCTTTCTCGCTCACCTGGTGTCCGAATGTGAATTCGGAACGGCTACCGAAGATCGAGGGCCAGAATTCGCCGCTGGTCTGGCGCTCAGCGCCTTCCTCAGCTCAGCGGCCGGCGTTGCCCTGGGCGCACCCACCCCGGCCGAGGCCGCGCGTTGGAAGGTAGCTGCGAGCGTATTGCTGCTTTCCGTGGCCCTGGCCCTGGCGATTGCAGGATGAAAAGGTCGATCCTTAGCCGCCGCCGTAGCCCGTGATCTCGACTTTCCACGGGAATGCCTCTGAACATTTCCGCTCCTCGAGATACCTGGCGATTGCCGCTTGGAGTGCTGCGATCAGGGCTTCGGTCGTGCTTGGCAACGCCGTCGTATCCATGATGCGAGTGAACATTTCGGCAGTCAGATTCTCGTCAATATCCTCCCCTGGGGCGCCTGACTCGACCCCGAGTTCGAAGTTCTCGGGAAGCCCATCCCCTTGGTCAGTCCAGGCGTGGACTCGGGCGAAAAAGTGCAGCTGCAAGTCAGCCACGGTGGACTCGCCGAGCTGCTGACGAAGTGCATCCGCCAAGGCACGCTTGGCCGCGGCGCACAGGGTGCGCGCAAACTCCGGATGCGCCTGCTCACCTTTCCACAGCAAGTCTCGTACGTTTCTCTTTTGCGCTGCGTTCTTGTAGAGCGGCGTGAGTTCGATTGTGGGGCCAAAATCGCCACACTCATCATCGTCGCCCTGGTCTACGATATTCATTTTTCACGATTCATGAGTCGGGGCGCGCTGCAACCCGGACGTTTTGCTCCTGGGCCTCCAACCCGGCGTCGCATCCCATCTCGCTGAAGGTTTTCTGAGGGGTGCGAGGGCCGCTCAACGTTTGGGTTAGATGGCACTCGGGCAATTTCGCCACCGAGGGCCGTTCCCCATATGTCCCAGAACACTTCTACCCCCGATGTCCACCAGCACATGAATCCCGAGATGCACGAGAGCATCCACCGCTGCGAGGACTGTCACGATGCGTGCCTGCACGCCGTGCACGACTGCCTCAAGAAGGGGGGCGAGCACGCCGAGGCGCACCACATCGGCATGTTGCTCGACTGCGCCCAGATGTGCCGGACGGCCCACGATTTCATGATCCGCCACTCGCACCTGCATCCGATCACCTGCGCCGCCTGCGCGCAGATCTGCCAGGCTTGTGCGGACGCCTGCGACAAGCTTGGCCACGCCGAGCTGGCGGCAATCTGCCGCAGCTGCGCGGAGAGCTGCCTCAAGCACGCTCAAGAGAAGACGACCCACTAAGAGTGGTCACCTGCGGAGCCAGGTGGGACTTCGGTTCCGCTTGGCTCCGCGCCTTTCAGAGCGGAACGCCCAAAGAAGTCGTTTACTGGGATTTCTCCCATCGCCATGCGCGGCCCCGGTCTCTTGCTGCTGCGCTGGCTGATGTTGTCCTTCACTGCCGAGTTGGCGATTTTCGGGCGCTGGATTTCCGAAGCCAGCCTTCGCTTTATGAGCCGTCACCCCAATGGGGTTGGGCTTTTCGTCGGAACGATTTCTCGCCCGATCGTCTTGGCAGTGTCCGCGGTGGCGCGCGCGGCGGGTCGTTGCAACGAACGTTTGCGGCGCCGTTGGCATGCTTGAGCGCCCTTTGCCTAGCCTCTATGCCCGACAATAACGACCGACCATCGAAACGAACTCTCGGAGATGAGCCTCCGCCGCGGCGGTATTTGAAGATGCTCGGGCCCGGCCTCATCACGGGAGCTTCCGACGATGATCCCAGCGGGATTGCAACCTACTCGCAGGCCGGCGCGCAGTTCGGGTACGGGATGCTGTGGACGATGCTCTTCGTCTACCCGCTGATGGCGGCGATGCAGGAGATCAGCGCGCTCATTGGGCGTGTGACGGGACGCGGGATCGCCGGCAACATCCGGCACTACTACTCCCGCTGGCTGCTTTACCCGCTGGTCTTCAGCGTTCTCGTGGCCAACACGATCAACCTGGCGGCTGACTTGAGTGCGATGGGCGCGGCACTCAATCTGTTGGTGGGCGGTCCGGCGCTCGTCTACCTGGTCGCGCTGGCGGCCGTCTCGGTCGCATTGCAAATCCTGGTCCCCTACAGTCGCTACGCCAAGATCCTGCGCTGGCTTTGCCTCGCGCTCTTCGCCTACGTCGCCACCGTTTTCATCGTCCGCATCGATTGGGGCGCGGCCCTTCGCGGCACGTTCCTGCCGCACCTCTCGCTCGACAGCAAATACATCACGATGTTTGTCGCGGTGCTGGGGACCACCATCAGTCCCTACCTGTTTTTCTGGCAGGCCTCAGGCGAGGTCGAAGAGGTCACTAAGAACGCTGCCGAAAAGCCGCTCAAGCAGGCGCCCGAGCAGGCGCCCAAGCAAATGGAGCGCATCAAGTGGGACACGTACCTCGGGATGGCATTCTCGAATGTGGTCGCCTATTTCATCATCCTCACGGCGGCTGCGACACTCAACGCCAACGGCAAGACCGAGATCGAGACCGCGGCACAGGCTGCCGAGGCGCTACGCCCGGTGGCCGGCCCGCCGGCCTTTTTTCTCTTTGCTGCCGGCATTGTCGGCACCGGCATGCTGGCTCTTCCCGTGCTGGCCGGCTCGGCTGCGTACGCGGTGGGGGAGGCCATGCACTGGCGCACTGGTCTTGAGCGTAAGGCCAGTGAAGCCAAAGGTTTCTACGCGGTCATCGCACTGGCCACGCTGATCGGAGTCGCGCTCAATTTCTGGGGCCTCGATCCGATCAAAGCGCTGTTCTGGAGCGCGGTTATCAATGGCGTGGTCGCAGCACCGTTAATGGTCCTCATGATGATCATGACCAAGAACTCCAAGATCATGGGGAAGTTCACCTTGGACCGGCGCCTTCTCATCACCGGCTGGATTGCCACCGTGCTGATGACGGGTAGCGCGGGCGCGCTCTTCTGGGCGATGCTCTAGCACCGGGAACGTCGCAGATGACGCCGGGAAAGATGGCCGCGTGAGGCAGCCCCTTTAGGTCGGCGGCGCGCCTGACGCCGGCCATGGTGACGGGTGCGAGTCGTGCTCGAGCGGGCCTTGCGCAGCGTCTTCAACCTGGATGCTGGCGTGCTCGATCTTATGCTCAGCGGCGATGGCTTGCGCACTTCGAACCAAGGCAAACCCGGCGTCGCCCGTGGCGGTTGGAGCAACGAGATGAACGGTCAGACTGTTTCGTCCGCTTGTCAGCGACCAGACGTGCAAATCGTGGACCTCGGTAACGCCCGGCAGCGCGGCCAGGGCGTCGTGGATCTTCTGCAACTCAATCCCGTCGGGCACACCTTCGAGAAGCACGTTGAGGCTCTCGTTGAGCAGCGTCCACGTGCGCGGCAGAACCCAAAATCCAATCAGCACGCCGAGGATGGGATCGATGGGCCACCAACCGGTGAGCTTGATGATGAGAGCGGCCACGATGACGGCGATCGAGCCGAGCATGTCGCTCCAGACCTCGAGATAGGCGCCTTTCACGTTCAAGCTTTCCGTGCTGCCTGAACGCAGCACGCTCATGCTGATCAAATTGATGACGAGTCCCGCTGCGGCGATCGCGAGCATCCAGCCGCTGGCAATCTCGACCGGTGGCTGCCGGAAGCGCTGATAGGCCTCGTAGAGGATGTAGAACGCGACCAGGAACAGCACGACCGCGTTGAAGGCGGCCGCCAAGATCTCGAAGCGGTAGTAGCCAAAGGTGCGCTTGGCATCGGCGGCCCGCTTTCCCACCCGAATGGCGACCAGCGCCAGGATGAGAGCAGACACGTCCGTCAGCATGTGAGCCGCGTCGGAGAGCAACGCCAGGCTGCCAGTCCAAAGGCCACCTACGACTTCGATGATCAGAAAAGAGCCCGTGAGAACGAGCGCGAGTTTGAGCCGGCTGACATGGGCCGCACTGCTATCTCTGGAGACCTGATGATCGGCGCTCATACGTAAAACCGCTTTGGTTGGCGTGAACTCCACGGCGCGTCCGTGGAGGCTTTCAGACTGCGGGATTGCAGTCGTTCGCTGATTACACGGCAGTTGGCCGCTTAGAGGCAATGCCTTTGCTCAGAAGCGTAGGCGGGCGCCCAAATAGTTTGCGGGGTGAGGCCTTATGCCAACGTTGTACGCAGGGATGAATCTTGATGAACTCTTGAAGGCTTTGGCCGCGCAAAAGCCGCCGCCAACGCCGACGGACCTGCGCGCCCAGGTTTGGCACGCGATTGCGCAGCGTCCTGACGAAGGCCGCGGCTGGCTCGCTGAGCTGCTCGCGCTCTTGAGCAATTGGCGCATCGCGTCGGCCGCACTCATGCTCGCGTTGGTCGTCGGCCTGTCGGCTGGGCAAATGACGGCCAGCATGCGTGAACACCAGCGCACCGCCCGGGCAGCTCTTTACCTCGACGTCTTTTCGCCGCAGGCGCCGGGCAGTCCGGCCAAGCTGATTGCATACAAGCCATGAGGTCGGTCCCGCGCTACGCGCTCGTCTTCATTCTCGTAGTCGCCGTCGCGGCAGTGTCGGCGTTGCTGTCCGCGCGCGCGGTGCGCTCGAGCGCGCCCGCCGTCGTCGATGCGCATCAGTGGCTGCACGACCAGCTCCATCTGAGCAAGGAGCAGGACGAGAAGATGGCTCCGGCGGAGAAGCGATTCCTCGAAACTCGCGCCAAGCTAATTGCTGAGATCCGCAGCGCGAATCGCGAACTGGCCGTGGCGATCCAAAAGGAGGGACGTTGGAGTCCCGCGGTCGAAGCTGCGATCGAGCGCGGGCTGCGCGCTCAAGGCGAATTGCAGCGCGCCACGGTGCGCCACTGTTTGGAAATTTCCGACTATCTGACGCCCGAACAAACCAAACGCTTTTTGCATCTGACATCGGACGCTTTGAGCCGCGATGCCGCCGACTGAGCGGGCCTGCGCGCTTTGACACCAACGGGTTAAGAAGTTATAGGTCGCGTCCGATCATGCGTGGAACTCCGCTGAACCTCCCCAAGTGGCTTTTGCTGCTGGTGGTCTTTGGCGTGTTCCTGGGCCAAGCCCATCAGATCGTTTGCAAAGCGGGCGCTCACGCCACGCAGTCGACCGCAGCGGCGGTCGCAAGTCTGAGCGCGGATGACGACGCTGGCGGCGACGGAGACGGCGGCTCGGACACGAGCTGCGTGTTCCATTGCCAGTTCCATGGCACGGCGATCGCGTTGCACACGTCGTTCGCATTGCCGGCGCGAGTTCATCAAACCGTCAGTCGGATTTCCGTTCAGCAGGATGAGGCGACGAGCCGCAGCAGCTCGATCGACCTGCCTCCCCAGATCGCCTAGGGCCAGGGAGCACTCTCGTATCGTGCCCGGATTGCACGAGACGTTTTGAGAGTGGCTAGCGAATCCCCTGGCCCATAGCCCGAACGCATTCGCGTCGGGCTTTTTTTGCGCCGCAGCCCCCAGGCCAGGGGGTCGGCCCAATCCGCTTAGGCCTTCAAAACCTCCATTTTCGCACTGTCGTGTTTCGACCTCTTCTTTCGACCTCTCTCGCCTTCCTCCTGTGCATACCGGCCCTTCAGGCCGGCGGATTGCCAGGCACCGAAAATCCCACCGGCGCGCTTTCTCTGCGCGCTGCCCTGCGTCTGACGCTGCTCCAGAATCCGGAGCTGGCGGCTACCCAAACTGAAATCCGCGCAGCTGAAGGACGGCTGCTCCAATCGTCGTTGCGGCCCAATCCCGCGCTCGACGTCACCGCGGAGAACGTCCTCGGAAGCGGACCTTATCGAGGGCTGCGCGCCACCGAGACAACGCTGCAACTCAATCAGCTCGTCGAAGTCGGCGGCAAACGCGCGGCACGCGTGGCGGTCGCCAACCTCGGGCGGCAGCTGGCCGGGTTCGATTTTGAAGCCAAGCGGCTCGAACTGTTCAGCCGCACGACAACGCTCTTCGTTCAGGTCGTAGCGGCGCAGCGGCGGCTCGAGCTGGCCCGCGAGACCCGGCAACTGACCGAAGGCGTCATCCCAGCCATCGAGCGCCGGATCGAAGCCGGTGCCGCCAATCCCGTCGAAGTCACCCGGGCTCGCACGGCAGCAGCGACGGTGCGCATCGAGGAAGCCCAAGCTGAGCGCGACCTGGCGCAGGCGCGGGGCCGTTTGGCGGCGAGCTGGGGAGCGGTAACCCCCACGTTCTCGGTCGCCCAGGGCGAGCTTGAGAGCCTTCCCCCGTTGCCTTCGCTCGATTCGCTGAAGACGCGGGCCGGAAGCACACCTGCCCTCGCTCGCTTCAATTCCGAGATCGATCGGCGCCAGGCTGAGCTGACACTGGCCAAAGCTGTCGCGGTGCCCGATCCGACCTTTGGAATCGGCTATCGACGTTTTTCGGAGACTGGCGATGGAGCCGCGGTCTTCCAGTTCCAGCTCGCTCTGCCGGTCGCCAATCAGAACCAAGGCGCGATCCGCGAAGCTCGCGCGAATCTGATCAAGACAGCGCAGCTGCGTGAGGCGGCTGTCGTGGGCGTTTCCACTCGCGTGAACGACGCCTATCGCACCGCGCAGGCAGCGCGCCGGGAGATCGATCTGCTGCGCGGCCAAGTCCTTCCGGGGGCCGAGGAAGCGTTCCGACTGATCGACCAGGGCTATCTCGCTGGCCGCTTTAGCCAGCTCGATCTCATCGATGCACGCAGGACGCTCGTCACTGCGCGCGGCGCGCTGCTGCTCGCCCAGAGCGCCTATCACCAGGCGCTCGCTGAAATCACCGGCCTCAGCGGACCCAGCCCGGGCGGCTCTCCTGAGCGCTCCCTTTCTCCTTCTTCCAACAAAACCTCCCTCCGCACGAAATGAACGCTTCACCTGAAGACCAACCCAATCACTCCGAAGGACCCAACGAGTCGGCGCCCTCGTTCACGCCGCGCAAGCGGCCGCTGCTGAGCTTCGTGCTGATCGCTGTCATTTTGGCGATCGGTGCGGTGGCTGCCATTGGCATCACGCGCATGAAGCCCGCAGCGCCGCCCAAAGAGGAGGCCAAGCCCGAGGCGAAGAAAGAAGAGCACGGCGGAGCAGCGCGAGTGGAGATGAATCCCGAGCGTCTCAAGAACGCCGCCCTCAAGATCGAAACGGCCGGGCCCGTCAAAGTGCGAGCGACGATTCGCCTCTACGGCAAGGTGACCGCCAACGAGGAAACGACCGCGCACGTCTCGCCCCGCTTCGCCGGTATCATTCGCTCTGTGCGCAAGCGCCTGGGCGACGTCGTCGCCAAAGGCGAGATCCTCGCCACGGTCGAAAGCAACGACAGCCTGCGCACCTACGAGGTTCGCAGCGAAATCGCCGGCACTGTCACCGCGCGCGAAGTCACTCTCGGAGAGGCGGTCAACGATCAGAAGACCATCTTCACCATCACCGACCTGAGCACGGTCTATGTCGACCTGAACGTCTATCGGGAAGACTTTGCCCAGCTCAAGATTGGCTCCGAAGTCCTGATCAGCCCTTCGGGCCGTAGCAGCGGCGAGAACGAGAATTCGGCGGACGCGCCGGCTCCAACGTTGAGCACGCTGCAATACCTCTCGCCCTTCGGTGCGGAGAACACGCAGTCGATGCTGGCCCGGGCGCTGGTGCCCAATGCCAACGGCGAGCTGCGACCAGGCCTCTTCGTCACGGCCAAGGTGACTGTCGGCGCAGTCGACGCGCCAGTGGCGGTGCGAGCCGCGGCCGTCCAGGTGCTCGAGGAAAAGAACGTTGTCTTCGTCCGTGAAGGAGATGCCTTCGAGGCGCGACCCGTCACGCTCGGACTGCGCGACCAGGACTGGGTGCAGGTCACGGCCGGCGTGAAGGCCGGCGAATCCTACGTCTCGGCCAACTCCTTCGTTTTGAAGGCAGAAATCGGAAAACGCTCCGCGGACGCGGACCACTAACCCCCGGCCACTTTCGCTTCCTAAAAAGCTATGATTGCCAGTCTCATTCAGTTTTCGATCCGCCGACGCTGGTTCGTCCTGTTCGTCGTCGCCGCGGTCGCTGCCCTCGGGGCCTACAACTACACACGCCTGCCCATCGATGCCGTTCCGGACATCACCAACGTGCAGGTGCAGATCAACACCAACGCACCGGGTTACTCGCCGCTCGAGTCCGAGCAGCGCATCACATTTCCCATCGAGATCGCGATGTCCGGATTGCCCGGCTTGGAAAGCACCCGCTCGCTCTCCAAGTACGGTCTGAGCCAGGTGACGATCGTCTTCAAAGACGGCACCGACATCTACTTTGCCCGGCAGCTCATCAACGAGCGACTGAGCCAGATTAAGAGTCAGCTCCCGCCCGGGCTCGAGCCCACAATGGGGCCGATCGCGACGGGCTTGGGCGAGATCTTCTTCTACTTGGTGGAGGCCGAGGAAGGCGCGCTGACCAAAGCCGGCAAGCCCTACACGCCTACCGATCTACGCGAGATCCAGGATTGGGTGATCAAGCCGCAGCTGCGCAATGTGCCCGGGGTCATCGAGGTCAACACCTCGGGCGGCTTCGCCAAGCAGTTCCACGTCACTCCCGACCCGCAGCGTCTCGTCGCCTACGGCCTGTCCATGCCGGACATCGTGGCCGCGCTCGAGAAGAACAATGCCAACGTCGGGGCCGGCTACATCGAGCGGAATGGCGAGCAGTCGCTCATTCGTATCCCGGGCCAGGTGGCCGGGATCGCCGATCTCGAAAACATCATCCTCGGCAGCAAAGGCGGCGTGCCCGTGCGCATGCGCGACGTGGCTAAGGTGGGCTTGGGCGAAGAACTGCGCACGGGCGCGGCCACGCACAACGGACGCGAAGTTGTCCTCGCGACGGCCGTGATGCTGATGGGTGAAAACTCGCGCGTCGTTAGCGTGCGCGTGGCCGAGCGTTTGGCTCAGATCAACAAGACGCTGCCCAAGGGGGTGAAGGCGGTCACGGTCTACAACCGCACCACGCTGGTCGATTCAACGATCGCGACCGTGAAGAAGAATTTGGCTGAGGGCGCCATCCTCGTGGTCGTCATCCTCTTCCTCCTGCTGGGCAACATCCGGGCCGCCATTCTGACGGCTCTGGTGATTCCGCTCTCCATGCTCTTCACCATCACGGGGATGGTGACCAACAAGGTCAGCGGCAACCTCATGAGCCTGGGTGCGCTCGACTTCGGCATCATCGTCGACGGCGCCGTCATCATCGTCGAAAACTGTCTGCGTTGTTTGGCTGAGGCTCAGCACAAGCGGGGCCGATTGCTGTCGACCTCCGAACGCTTCGAAACCGTTTTCGAGGCCACCAAAGAGGTGATCCGCCCAAGCATCTTCGGCTCGGTCATCATCATGGTCGTCTATCTGCCGATCCTCACGCTCACAGGCGTCGAAGGAAAACTCTTCGTCCCCATGGCGTTCACCGTCCTGGCCGCGCTCTTTGGCGCGATGCTCTTCTCGGTGACGTTCGTGCCGGCGGCGATCGCGCTGCTCATTCGAGGCAAGGTGGCCGAAAAGGAGAACTTCCTCATGCGGGCCGCCGGCCGGATCTACCGGCCGCTGCTCCAGGCCAGCCTGTCGTTCCGCGGCGCCGTCGTCACTGCTTCGGCGGTGATCGTGGCGCTGAGCTTCCTGCTCGCTTCAAAGATGGGCACTGAGTTCGTGCCGAGCTTGGACGAGGGCGACGCCGCCGTGCAGGCGATCCGCATGCCCGGCACTGGCCTCGCTCAATCCGTAGCCATGCAGGGCGTGCTCGAGAAGCGCATGCTGCAATTTCCGGAGGTGAAGGAAACCTTCGCCCGCATCGGGACCGCGGAGGTGGCCACCGATCCGATGCCTCCCTCCGTCGCTGATGGCTACGTGATGCTCAAACCGCAGAGTGAGTGGCCTGATCCCAAACGCACCAAGGCTGACTTGCTCGCGCAGATGCAGAAGGCGCTCGATGACGTGCCGGGCAACAACTACGAGTTCAGCCAGCCCATTCAGATCCGCTTCAACGAGCTGATCTCGGGCGTGCGCAGTGACTTGGGGGTCAAGATCTTCGGTGACGACATGGACGAGCTGCTGCGCGCTGGTCGCGAGGTCAGCGAGATTCTGGAAAAGGTCCCGGGTGCCGCGGACATCAAAGTCGAGCAGGTGAGCGGGCTGCCGTTTTTGACCGTGCAGCTCGACCGCGAGGCGCTCTCGCGCTACGGCCTCAACGTGGCCGACGTCCAGCAGGTCATTCAGATCGCGCTGGGCGGCAAAGAAGCCGGCCAGGTCTTCGAGGGCGATCGACGTTTCGACATCGTCGTCCGACTGCCCGAAGACATCCGCGCGGATATCGAAGCGCTGCGGCGCCTGCCACTGCCTCTGCCGCCGGGAGAAAAGGACAAGGAAGCTCGAAGTGGCAACGGCGCCCGCCGCGTCGCCAACGTGGCGGCCGGCCCTTCCTTCATCCCGCTGGGCGCTGTAGCCCGCTTCGACGAAAAGCCAGGTCCAAACCAGGTTTCCCGTGAAAAGGGAAAGCGTCGAATCGTGGTGACGGCCAATGTGCGCGGTCGCGACCTCGGTGGCTTTGTCGCTGACGCTCAGTCCAAGATCGAAGCCGGCCTCAAGCTGGCTCCGGGCTACTTCATCGAGTACGGCGGTCAGTTCGAAAACCTCGTTTCGGCGAGTAACCGTTTGAAGATCGTCGTGCCCGTGGCGCTGGCGCTCATCTTTGCGCTGCTCTTCGTCACGTTCGGGAACTTCAAAGACAGCCTCCTGGTGTTTACGGGCGTGCCCATGGCGCTTACCGGAGGCATCTTCTTCCTGTGGCTGCGAGACATCTCGCTCTCGATCTCGGCCGGCGTCGGCTTCATCGCGCTCTCGGGCGTGGCGGTGCTCAACGGTCTGGTGATGATCTCGTTCATCAATCGACTGCGTTCCGAGGGGAAGTCGATCGACGAGGCGGTGTTTGAAGGTGCGTTGGCGCGTCTGCGCCCGGTGCTGATGACCGCTTTGGTGGCCGCCCTGGGCTTTGTGCCCATGGCACTCGCCGCCGGGCGCGGCGCCGAAGTGCAGAAGCCTTTGGCCACGGTCGTGATTGGAGGAATCCTCAGCTCGACGGCGCTCACGCTTCTCGTCCTGCCCGCGCTCTACCGACTCTTTCATCGCCGCGAGGAAAAGCTGGCCGAGTCGACTGCACACGCTGCTGAGGCCGCGGCCGCCAGCTAAGCCGCCGCCGCGCGGGCCGCGCCGCCCGCGTCCCACAGCTGCTCCAGAAAGTCGTCTGGGGCAGCCCGCGGGCGGCGCCTTTCCCCCACGGCCACTGCTACTTCGCCATGGACCCAGATTTGCCATTGATCACAGCCCTTCAGGGCGGTGACGACAGTGCGCTCAATGCCATCATCGAGCGCCATCAGGACGCGCTCTTCGCGTTCTCCTGGCGCCAGCTGCGTCAGGAAGCCGACGCGCGGGACGTCACTCAAGAAGCGTTCGTGCGCGTGTTTACTCAGCGACACAAGTTTCGCTCCAGCCAGGGTACGTTTCGCGCCTGGCTCTTTCGCATCACCGCCAACCTCTGCACCGATCATCTGCGCAAGCTCAAGCGCACGCCTACGGCGCTTACGAAACCCGAGCCAGCCGGCGGGGAGCGCGCCCACGACGAGATCCTGGATCTGCCGGCATCCGGCCCGACGCCCGCGGACCTCTCGGCACAAGCAAGCGACCTAGCGCTCCTCGGACAGGCCATCCAGCGCCTGCCGGCGGCGCTTCGTGAACCGCTCATCCTTTTTTCTTTGGAAGAGCGTTCCCAGCAGGAGTGCGCGGAGCTGCTCGGTATTTCAACGAAGGCCGTCGAAATGAAGGTCCGACGGGCTCGTGCGGAATTGGAGCAGATGCTCGCGGGCGTCCTGGACCGTCTGTGATGGGAGGAAACCCATGAGCGCTTCCGACTCCAAACTGGCTTCACCACGATTTCGAAGGTCGGCATTGCTCGTATTGTTGAGCCAGGTCTTCGAGGCTGCATCCGAGGTCCTGCGCAAGCTCGGGGCCGACGCGACTGCCGCCACTCAGCTGTCGGTCTTTCCCCAATGGACAGGCTTGTCGACGCTCGGCAGTCCCTGGGTTTGGGCCGCCGTCGTGGCTGCTCTTGCTGCCTTTGGGACTTGGCTCGTTGCGCTGCGACATCTGGATCTCGGCGTCGCGTTCGTCCTCGGCAGCGTGGTGCACATTTTCGTGGCCGCCGGCAGTTGGCTCGTTTTGGGCGAGCACATCTCTCCCATACGTGCGGTGGGCATCTTGTTCATCGTCGCAGGGCTCGTCGTCGTGGCCCGCAGCCAGGCTGACCTGGAAACCCGAACCGAGCGCACGGAAGTATGACCGCTCTCCTCTTCGTGCTGAACGCGGCCGCTTTCGCCGCGGGCCAGCTCCTGTTGAAGCTGGCCATGAGTCCGCATCTATTGGCTCCCAAGCGCTGGCCGAACTGGTGCTACTTCGCCGGCGGAATCGCGGGCCTTGCAGTTTCGTTCTTTCTGAGCTTGGGCCTGCTGCAACGCCTCGAACTCAGCTACTTTTTCCCACTCCAAGGCGCCAACGTCTTCGCGGTGATTCTTGGCTCGATGATCTTTCTGCGCGAGCGGCCCAGCCGTCCGTTGCTGGTTGGCGCACTTCTGGTCGCGATCGGAATCGGGTTGGTTTCGGTCTCAAGCTGAGGCCCGCTGACTGCGCTCCCTCCGCCGGTAGGTCCGAGATACCACATTGCCGCGGGCGAAGGGTTCCTCTTCGTCCAAGGTCCAACCAGCCTCCGCAATGAGTCCTGAGGGATCGTAGTGCTGGTCGGCCTCCACTCCGCAGAATGCGCGGTCAAAACGGTATTGAAGCCAGTCGATCAAGCGGGCCGCTCGACCGACGCGCGGACAGCGATAGTCCACGTCGATCCAGAGCGCGCCGGCCTGGGCGCAGCGGCCGATATTCTCGATCACGAGGCGTTGCGATGGCGGGCAAAAGAGGTCGAGAAAGAAGTGGGTGCAGATGAGGTCGAAGGCTTCGGGCGCAGCCTCCCATTTAAGGAAATCGGCCTGCACGAATTCGACGTCGCCTCGTTCCAAATGTGCGGCCGCTTTGCGCCGCGCAGAATTGATCATCTTGGCGCTCAGATCGACGACCGTCACCTTTCCACGATTTCGGCAGCTGAGGCACTCGCTCAAGAACCGGCCGTTGCCTTCGCCCACGAGAAGAATGTGTTCGGCAGCGGCAGCGTGCTCGAGCGCAGCACGACGTGCGCGGTTAAGTTCGTCGCCAAAGGACAGGCGCTCGAGCAACGGATAGGCGGCGGCGACGCGATCAAAATTCTTCGGCACTCATGCCATACGGCCAAGAGCCCTTTCATCCCGCACAAGTCGCTGCGTTTTTGCCGCCGCGTCGGTGCGAAAGCCGCGTCCCCGCCATGTCGCGGGCCGCGATCAATTCACTGAAACCCTGTTGATCAGGGGGCTCAATTTTTGTCCAACCAACAGTTTTTTCGTTTTCGGGATAATCTCCTCGGGAATTTTCTCCGCAGGTTCAGGGGCGCACGGGGCGCCGCTATCGCTGCGACGGCGGTAGATTGGGATAGAAAAGTATCGTCCCCGGGGCGGCCACACTGTGGGAAGGGATAGAATCCGTTCCTCGAAAGATCGCGAGCGGGCATCGCCCTTTTGAGGGGTCCGAACTTCCAGCTGCTAAATCGGGCGGATGGTGACCTGCCTTTTTTCCATCGCGTCGCGTAGCACATCATTTCGGTAAAATCTTTCACGCAGTTCACGCTCAACGTTGCGATGTCCGCTGCGCACCAAGAATACGATCTTCAGTTGGTCGGCCGAGGCCTGATAGACGGGGTTGAGATGTATGCGCGGCTCCAGGACTTCCTTTATGGCTGAAAGCGTCAGCTCCTGGAGCCCACGATCGGCCCAGCGCCAGCTCACTAAAATCTGGATGCGCTGGTAGAGGGCTCGTCTATGTGGACGACGGCTTTTTGGTCTAAATAGCGCCATTGCGCGCTTGGATCGTTTAGCGCGCGATGCGCGCTCAGCTCGCTCTTGGATCGATGAAGCGATAGAGTCTATTGCGGCGGCATACTCGTCGGAATCCCCGCCCCGGAGGCGTTCCAATTTATCCGCGAGTTCTGCGGTTAGGCGCACCGTGACCAGAACCGATCCAGCTTCAGCAGGGCCGACGATGATGTTTTCCACAGATGTTTGGAGAAATTTGGCCAACGCTTCTCTTGTCGCCTCGCGGCCTCCAAAAGATTCGAATTGGGCGAGTGTGACACCCTTGATCAACAGAGTGGCAGGCGCCGGACCAGCTGGTTGGCGGAAGGCGTGAGGGTGTCGTTTGTATTCGCGCAAGGTTTCGGCACCCCAATGCTCCTTGTCGGCCCTCGTGTGGCAGGTCGGACACAGACAAAGGAGATTTTCAGCTTCGTGTGCCTGCACCTGCGCGTACGGGACGATGTGTGCGAATTCAGTCGGTGTTTGACCACAGACGCAACAGCGGTGAGCACACTCCACGAGGACTGCTCGTTGGATTTCCTGAGGGATGTAACGACCCGCCATCCCCGGAAGTCCATCGTAGGGGATTGGTGCGCGCAAGCTCTGATCCACGCTTCAACGGGCACGCTTAGGACTATGGCTTGAAGTGATTTGACGCTTCTCGTCGAAGAGAACCGAAGCGGCGAACGCCGTCGACTTCCTGCTCGACCGGAAGAACGGGCAAGTGGTCCGGGGATGCGTCGTGGCGGCGTACTTTCGTAAAGGGCCTGTCCTTAGAATGAGACGGCTGATGCAGCGAAAGCACAGTTCGACCTGGAGTCGTTGTGGAAGGTGACCCGCAATGAGGAGCCAGGTGGAGGGATCGCCAGCAGGCGAGTGGTGTAGCGCGAGTAGGCGTTGCCCCTGCGCCCGGAGGGTATCTGGGTTGGCAGGAAAGTGTCGACTTGGGATTGCACGACTTTGCCGCGCGCATTGATCACCTCGACGTCGATATGCGATCCGATGACAGGATCGTGCACGCCCCGGCCGATCAGTCCGGTGACGTAAGCCTCACGCCCGTAAACTCGAACGTGCGCAGTTTCGACGGTGCCTCCGCTCGATGAAATGCGTTCGACCGTGATAGGCAGTTCGTTGCGCGGCTGAACGAAGAGAAAATCCAAAAAGCCGTCGCTGTTTTCGGCTCTCTGCGAGAGCCCGGCCGAGCAACCTGAGAGTCCGAGTCCGATGACGGCAAGCAAGTGGGAGAGAAGCTTCATGAGGGTCTCCTTCCTTGAACGCTTTGCAGGCCTACCACCCCTCGTTATTCAGCGTGCAGCCGGGTGGCCTCGGAGTGGACGCGAAAGAACGGGAGGCTCTGGTTGGCGTGGTCGTGGCCTGGCGTGATGACGCGCTCGATGATCAGGTCCCAGAAGATCTCCTGCGCGAGCAACGTATCCGCGTCGCTCAAGGTCGCGCGAGGAGGCTCGATGGAGGTCGGATTCGGGGGGCTCGGCTCGCGTCGCTCGAGGACTTCGGCGACCCCAGTGAAGAGGTGCTGTAGGCAATAGGGCTCGAGCGAAGTTTGTTCGCGGCCAGCCAGAATCTCGAGGATGATGGCGCGCAGGGCGGTTTTTTGATGATTCATAGCTTTGGAAAACGGGTTAGCCGGCAGTGCGCACCAGAAAGGGAGGGAGATCACCGCCCGCGACGTGATACCGGGAGGCAAAACTCAAAAAATGGGGCATGAAGCTCTGGGTCCGAATGGTCCGCTTCACTGAGTCACAGATAGCGATCTGACCCTCCAGCAGCTCGAGGCCATAGGTCCCCGACTGCGACACCCGGAACACGTGGCTCAGGCAACCAAAGAGCTTGAGCGCGACCAGAGGGGTATTTTGCTGGAAATTGCAGATCGTGATCGCGTGCTCGTGCGGACCCAGGTCTGGAAGCAGGGCCGCTTCGTAGAGAACCTCCTTCGGTCCCAGCGGCATGAATCGGAGTTTCGAAGCGGCAACCTCAGCTGTGGAGCGCGCCATCATCAGGTTGCGCCATTCCAAGTTGAGTGGGTCATCCAAGAACTGGTCGCCAAGAAATTCGAAGGCAGCGAGGTAGGCGACCTTGGCCATGCCAGCGCTCATCATGGCCATGGCCTGCATGGGAAGGCCTTCGAACGGGTTCTTTTTGATCAAGCCGAGACCGCTCTGTCCAAATCGCCCGGCAGATGCTGGCGGGGCCATGCCGTCTCGCGCGCGCATCATCAAAAGGAGCGCGTTGTCGCCGAAGCTGTTGTCGTCTCCAGTCGGGTGGCCAGCGGCGGGCTGGCAATCCACCAGCACGTCGAAGTCGGGCGGCCCGCCCAAGATGAGCGGCACGATCGGCTCGCTGCGAAGTTCAGCGACGTCCGCCAGTGGCTTCAGCGTGTAGGGACACCGAAGCTGTGGATGCGGACGGGCGCTGAAGGGCGTCACGGCCTAAAGCGTCGCCTTCGCGGGAGCCTCGACCGCGTGACGAGCGCACTCATCCGCGACGGCGATGCAAGCCTCGCGGCAGCTGTTCGACAGCTCGTGCTGGTTGTCCGGCTTCTCACACTCGGCCGCGCACAACCTGGCGACCTGAGCGCTCAGACCGCAAAAGAGAGGATGCTGAGGCGACTGACGGACCAAGGCGGAGGCGGTCGCGCGGCAGCTCTCGGCGACATCGAGGCAAAGGATGGCCAACGGTGTCCGGTCAGGCGCTTTGAGACGTGCCTCTTCGGCGGCGCAGAGATCCGCGACCTGCGCGCATTTCTCGCAGATCTCCTGGCAGAGCTGCATGTCTTTGACTTCGGTATTGGAGGCTGGGGGAGTCGGATTCATGTGCTGGGGGGCTGGCTTGGTTTTCTTGATATTTGAGAACGGATCTATTCGTGGGCGTCCTCCGAATCGGTCGGATCAGCGGGCTTCTGAGACTTGGCCATTCGCTGCGCCGCGTCCTTGGGCAGAAGCGCTGCAATTTCCCGACGATGTTTGGCGCTTTGATCGGGTGTGGGCGGCACCGGTTGGAGAAGGCCGCCCGGACCATGGAAGTCTTCCTCGAGCGCGCGAAGCCGGGCGAGTTCGGCGTCGGTGAGAAGGTATTTGACCTTCCATCGTTGAAGTCGCCGTTCGATGGCTGCTGAGTGAATGCTGGTGGTCCGCAGCTGAAAGAACGCGGCGCCGAACACCATGATGAGCAGGACCCAGCCGATGGCTTCCCAACCCAGGCGGTGGGAGGCCGGTGGTGGCGGCGGCGCCGGCTTCTTGGTCTTGCGAGTTTTCACGGCCACTGACGCGCTCAGCACCGCGAGCAACAGCGGGCCGGCTGGACCAGCACCACGCGGCTCACCGTGGCAGGCCCAAAGATCGGCCGGTGATAGGTGACTCGGACCAGCGCGCCGGCTTTGAGAGCCGTCTTGGCGTCCGTAAACGAGGCGCCCCGCACAAAATCCGTGCGGTCATTCCATTGGAAGGATAGCTGCTTTCGATCGCTGGTTTGAGCGATCACGGCGCTGCGCTCAACGAGTGCTACACGGACGACCGAGCCATCGACCTGGCGGCCGCGCGGACTCAAGGCGGACGCGGTGGAAGGAGCCAGAACGCCGAGGGAAACGGCCGCTGCTGCGGCGAGAAGCAATTTCATGGTGGTGGTGTGGATGGAGTGGAAGACGGGGGCTCAGATCAGCGCAGCAGCCGAAGGGCGTTGGCGATTACGAGGAGCGTGGCGCCTGTGTCGGCGAGGATTGCGAGCCAGAGGCTGGTTTGGCCAAAGAGCGCCAGGCCGAGGAAGATGGCCTTCACGGCGAGCGCGAAGCCGATATTGAAGCGGATCATCCGCCGGGTGCGCCGCCCATGTGCAATGGCGTCGGCCACCTTGGTCAAATCGTCCTGCATGAGGGCGATATCGGCCGTCTCCAGCGCTGTATCCGTGCCGGCCGCGCCCATGGCGATACCGACCGTGGCCGCGGCCATTGCCGGCGCGTCGTTTACGCCGTCGCCGACCATCGCCACCGATCCGTATTTGGCGACCAGCTCTTTGACACGCGCGGTCTTGTCGTCGGGCAGCAGGTCACCTTTGGCGTCATCGATCCCGACCTGCTTGGCGATGGCCGAAGCGGTGCGCTGGTTGTCCCCGCTGAGCATTTCGACGTGCTCAATCCGGGCTTCGTGAAGCGCCTTGATGGCCTGCGAAGCGTTCGAGCGAATGGCGTCTCCGACCGCGAAGATGGCGAGCGTAGTGGCAGATCGGCTGCCCTCGGCAAACTCGCCCAACACCACGACAGAAAGTGCCCGGGCCTCAATGTCCGAGAGTTGCTTCTCGATGGCCGGCGAACACGCGCCCTGCTCGTGAGCGAAGCGATGATTGCCGACGAAGAACCGACGCCCCTTGACCCGCCCTTCGGCCCCGCGGCCTGTGTGGGACCGGTAGTCGGACGCGGACGAGTAGCGGATGCCTTTGTCCTTCGCGTAGGCGCAGATGGCGACAGCCAGCGGGTGATCGGAGTTGGCATCAATCGCGGCCGCCAGCTCGATCACGCGAGTCTCGTCTGCCTGATCGAGCACCGTGACCTCCTGAACCTTGGGCGTGCCCTCGGTGATGGTTCCGGTCTTATCGAGCGCGATGGCGCGCAGGGCACCAATCGACTCCAAGTGGACGCCTCCTTTGATCAGGACTCCACGGCGCGCCATAGCGGTCAGCCCGCTTACGACCGAGACCGGCGTGGCGATCACAAGCGCGCACGGACAGGCGATGACCAAGAGCACCAAGGAGCGGTAGAGCCAGACGTTCCACGATTGGCCGGCCAAGAGCGGAGGGAGGAGGAAAACGAGGAGCGCGACGACCATGACGGCCGGCGTGTAGATGCGCGCAAAACGATCGACGAAACGCTGCGCCGGCGCCTTTTGTTCCTGGGCGTCCTCAACCAGGCGAATGATCTTGGAGAGCGTCGAATCCGAGGCGGGTTTGGTGACTTTAACCTCCAACGAGCCTTCGCCATTGATGGTGCCGGCGAACACCTCGTCACCTTCCTTCTTCTCGACCGGCATCGATTCACCGGTGATGGGCGCTTGGTTGATGCTCGAAGCGCCTTTGCTGACCACGCCGTCCAGGGGCACGCGCGCTCCCGAACGAATCACGATCGTGCTTTCGACGGCCACTTCAGCGACCGGCACCTCCCGAGTCTGATCGCCTTCGAGCAAAAGCGCAGTCTCCGGGGCGAGTTTGAGGAGCGAAGAAATCGCGCGACGCGCACGCGCCACGCTCCAGCTCTCGAGCAGCTCGGAAAACGCGAAAAGGAAAACGACGGCGGCCGCTTCGCCAAATTCACCGATGGCGAGTGCGCCGGTCACCGCGACCGTCATCAGCACGTTCATGTCGAACGAGCGGTGCCGCAGGGCATTGAAAGCCTTGGGCACGATGAGCCAGCCTCCGGCGAGAATGGCCCCGAAAAAGCAGACGCTCTGAACGATGGGTGGCGCCAGTTTGAGCCAGCCCAACAGCAGGCCCAGGCCGGTCAGGCCGCCCGAGGTGCAGACCAGGATGGTGCGCCAGGACGAGGAACCTTCTTCCTCCGCCGGGGCGCCGGCCGCAGCTGCGCGAGCACTCAACCCCGCATCGGTCTTGATGGCTTTGATCAGTTTATCGGCATCGACCTGGTCGCCGTGTTTCACGGTGACCTTGCCGGCCAACAGGTTGACTCGAACCTCTCGCACGCCTTCGACGGGCTGGAGTGCGCGCTGGATCGCAGTCACTTCTTCTGCGCAGTCCATGCCCGAGACGGCGAGCACCGTTTCACGGTTGCCCGCCGCCTTCGGGTTAAGGACTTCGGATTTGGATTCCGCAGGCCCGGCTTCGCTGCGGCACGAATCGTCTGCGTGGTCGTCGTGCGAATGGTGATGTTCGCCCTGACCAGAGTGCGTATGCCGAGGAGCTGGCTTGCGTGAATCGTTCATAGGATGGGAGGGGCTATTTCTTGGCCTTCTTTTGCTGGGCGCATTTGCAGATCCACTCGGGGCTCTTGCAGTCGCCACAGACCGCTTCGTCGTAATGCAGACGTCCGGTCCGGCCCTTGGCCGAGGCATCGTCCTTGAGGGTAAGAATCAGCCAGAACTCCTTGCCGTCCGGCTTGGCGACGGTCCACTTCCCGTCGACGAGTTTGGGCTCGAGCTTCTTGCCCGATTCCTTGTGCACGATGCTCAAGGTCTGAGCGGTGGCGGGCACCGTCTTTTTGGCGCCCTCGTCGTAGAGGCTGATGACGAAGTTGCTGCCCTGGAGGGTAACTTCGGCCGAAGGCGCCTTGTCGCCGAGGTCGACGACGCGGCCGCCGTTGGGGCCGATTTCGACGTCTCCGTGGGCGAAGACGTTGGCGGCCATGGCGAGGATGGCGAGAGCGCTGAGGATGCGTTTTTTCATGGGGTTAGTTGCGGGTGGGTTGGTTGGTTCGGTTTGGTGTGGCCCTTTTCTGAGGGCTCAGTGAGTGGCTGGGGCATCCAGCCGGATTGCTTCTTCGGCCGCCTTGCGGCCGAAGGTGTAGAAGACCGTCGGAGTGACGCCCAAGCCCAGGAGCGTCGAGGTCACGAGACCGCCGACGATGACGACGGCGACGGGATGAAGGATTTCCTTGCCCGGCTGGTCTGCGGCGAGAACGAGCGGGATCAGGCCGATGCCGGCACTGAGCGCGGTCATCAAGACCGGGATGAGTCGCTCCTTGGTGCCGCGGATGACCATGGCCTTGGTGAAGCCCTCGCCCTCGTGCCGCATGAGATGCAGGTAGTGCGAGATCAGCATGATGCTGTTGCGCGCGGCGACGCCCGCCACGGCGATAAAGCCCACCAGCGTGGCGATGCTGATGTTATTGAGCTTGAGCCAGGTGAAGACGAGTCCACCCACCAGCGCGAGCGGGATGTCCGCCAGTACCTGCCCAGCAAAGAAAGGCGTGCGGAAGTAGCCGTAGAGGAGAAACGCGATGACTACGAACACGACCGCCGAGAGAATGACGATGCGAAGCGTCGCCTCCTTCTGGGCCTGGAATTCGCCCTCGTAGGAGATGAAGTAGCCTTCCGGCAGCTTCACTTTTTCGGCCACTTTCTGCTGCAACTGGACGACCAGGTTGCTCACGTCGCGCACCGACGGCTTGATCGCGATCGCAAAGCGGCGCTGACTGTTCTCGCGGAAGATGACGTTGGGTCCTTTGGCCTGGCGGACTTCGGCCACGAGCGAAAGCGGGATGCGCTGCACGGCGCCATTGCCGTTGGAAACCTCGATCGGCAGCTCGGCCAGACGCTGAGGCGATTCGCGCCACGCGGCTGGCAGTCGAATCGCGAGATCCACCTCGCGCTGACCTTCGCGCAGTGAGGCCACGTTCTCGCCGCCCAGGAGCGTCGCGAGCGTTGCGTTGAGCTTTCCGGGCGTAATGCCGTAGGCCGTCGCCCGGTCGCGGTCGACCTCGATACGCAGCTGCGGGATCTCTGATTGCAGATCGAGCTTTGCTCCCTCGAAACCAGGAATGGTCTTGGCGACGTTTTGTACCTCGACTCCGATCTGGCGCAGGCGCTCGAGGTCGGGGCCAAAAATCTTGACGGCTACCGGCGCCGAAACGCCGCTGAGCATGTGACCAATGCGGTCGGCCAAGGGACCGGTCACCACGCTGAACGTGCCAGGCACGGAGCGGACTTTTGCCCCGACATCAGCCAGAATCTCTGCCCGCGACCGCGCGGTCTTGCCGCCCTCAGGGACGCGGAAATCGATATCAAACTCAGCGGTGGAAACAGGCACCACGTGGTCGCCTCGTTCGGCGCGGCCCAGGCGCCGGCCCACCTTGCGCACCTCGGGAATGCCGAGCACCAACCGCTCGATCACGTCGCTGATTTTGTTCATCTCGTCGAGCGAGGTGCCGGGCGCCGCCGTGGTCGAAACCAGCGCGGTTTCCTCTCGGAACGCGGGCAGGAAGTCTTTGCCCATGCGTGGATAGAGCGAGAACGCGGCCACGACGATGAGCGCCACTGGAACCAGGAGGAACGCAGGCTGGTTGAGCCCAATTCGAAGCAGTGTGCCTTCGAGCACGCGCTTCATGGCTCGAGCGAGGAATCCGTCTCCGTGCTCTTCGCCCGCCTTGGGCTTGAGCAGGAAAGAGCAGAGGACTGGAATCAGCGACAGCGAGACGACAAACGACGCCAGCATGCTGATGATCGTGGCGATCGCGATGGGCGAGAACAGACGACCCTCGACGCCGCTGAGGCCCAGGAGCGGCATGAACACGAGAATGATGAGCAGCGTCGCGTAGAGGATCGAGTTTCGGACCTCGCCCGAGGCCGAGGCGATGACCTCGAGGTTTGTTCGAGGTGCGCCAGCGGCCGCGTTTTCACGCAATCGCCGGTAGACGTTCTCGACGTCGACAATTGCGTCGTCGACCACCATGCCGATGGCGACCGCGAGCCCTCCGAGCGTCATCGAATTCACCGAGACGCCCATCCACTGGAAGACCAGGAGTGTGACGGCGAAGGACGCCGGCATCGCCATGAGCGTGATGAATGTCGTGCGCAAACTCAGCAGGAACAGGAAGATGACGATGGTCACCATGACCGCTCCCTCCGCGATGGCGCTCTTGAGGTTGCCAACCGCGTTCTCGATGAAGTCGGCTTGGCGGAAGAGCAGCGTCGCCTCCACGCCCGCGGGAAGTCCCTTTTGCAGCTCGGCGATCGCGTCTTCGACGCGCTTGGTGAGCGAGAGGGTGTCAAAGCCCGGAGACTTGGTCACACTCATGATGACTCCGCGCTTGCCATTGACGCTGCCGTCGCCGCGCATCGGCTCGACGCCCCAATTCACCTCAGCCACGTCGCTGATCGTAATGGCGCGATCGCCCAAGCGTTTGATGACTGTGCGTGCGATGTCCTCGAGCTGCACGCTCATGGCCAGGTTGCGCACCATGATCTCCTGCGAGCCCGCGTTGATGAACCCGCCAGTCGAGTTGCTCGCGGCTTCCTTGGCCGCGGTCTGGAGTTCACCCAACGTCACCTCCATCGCCGCCATCCGATTCGGATCGGGCAACACCTGGATCTGTTTGATGCCGCCGCCCATGTTCAGCACCTCGGCGATGCCGGGAATGCTTTGCAGGCGCGGGCGAATGACCCAGTCAGCAAGGGAGCGCACGTCGCGCGCCTCCATCTTGCCGTCACGCGAGCTGACGCCCACCAGCACGATTTCGCCCATCAGCGAAGCGACCGGAGTGAGGAAGGGCTCGACGCCTTGCGGCAAGAGCGAGCGAGCGCCGGCCAATCGTTCCTGCACCAGCTGGCGGGCTCGGTAGATGTCGGTCCCCCAGCCGAGTTCGACGTAGACGAGCGAAAGCGCGACGTCGGAGTTGGAGCGCAGACGAGTCAGTCCAGAGACTCCCAAAAGCGCTCGCTCGATGGGCTGGGTCACGTTGATCTCGACTTCTTCGGGCGCGAGTCCAGGCGCCTCGGTCAGCACCACGACGGTGGGCTTCGTCAGATCGGGGAGCACCTCGACAGGGAGCTGTCGGGCAACCTGCGCTCCAGCAAAAAGGATGAGCAGGGTGAAGGCGATGACCACCGCGCGCTGCGCGAGGGCAAAGCGGATAAGGCGATTGAGCATAGGAAACGAAAAAAACTCTCCTGTGCGTTAGGCCTTGAGCGGACCGGCCTGAGCGCCCGGCGGAGCGTCCTCAGGTTCGCGGCGGCGCCGCATCACAAGGAACGCCGCGAGGAGCGCGTTGGCAGTGAGCGAGAGAATCGTCACCAGCGACATGCCTTCTGACTTGGCGTGGTCATGTCCTCCGGCGGCTCCGCCTCGAGCTGCTTTCTGCTCGGCGGTCACCTCCGTGCCGTCTTCGTTGTGTTCGTGGCCGTGGGCGGCATCGAGCGCGGCTTTGAGGCTCACGCTGCCTTTGCCCGCGAACGCCAGGGAATACGCGCCCTGAGTTACGACTTGATCGCCCGGCACCAAGCCCGAGACGACCTCCACGAAGCGGTCGTTCATCATGCCTACCCGCACGGCCGTCTTCACGTAGGCGTTCTTCAGTTCATAGTCTTTGACGTAGACAAAGCGGTCCATGTTGTCGCCTTGCAGGGCCGCGCGGGGCACTGCCATCACGCCCTCGCGCTTGGAGAGCACGATCGAGAACTCGGCCCGCATGCCCGGGCGCAAACTCGTCGAGCCTCCCGTGGGCAGGCGGAACACGGCATCGACCGTTCCACGCTCACGATCGGCCGAAGTGCCGAAGCGAATGAGTTCGCCTTCGAAGGTTTCGCCCGGCACCGCCGAGACGCGGATGTGCGCTTTGGTGCCTACCGAAAGTCGTGCCGTCTGGTGCTCCGGCACGCGTGCGATGGCCAGGACCTGCGTCAGATCCGTGATCTCCATGATCACCTTGTCCGGCTCAATCGGCTCGCCCAGGCGTGCCTCGGCCGTCGTCACGATGCCGGCGTTGGCGGCGCGCAGCGCAATGATGGGCGGCGGATCTCCAGGCTGACGGCTCTCGAGACGCGCCACGACATCGCCAGCGGCCACGCGGTCTCCCGCTTGGAGCTTGAGCTCGATGAGCCGTCCGGGGATGCGGCTCGTCACCACACCGCGGCGCAGTGGCTCGGGCTCGATGCGCCCGAGCGCGAACACCGTTTCTTCGAAGGTTTGTTCTTCAACCTCCGTGGTTTTCAGACCGAGGTTGGCAACGCCGTTCTCATCGAGCAGGACGGTGTTCGCGACCTTCGCGGGGTCGGGTTTGGCCGACAGACTACCGAGAGCCAGGGCGAAGAATGGGAGCAGGAACAGGGATCGATTCATTTGGAGAGGCCGCGAGGAGAAGAAGTGGTGAGGGTGGCGGGCGTATCCGCACCGCTGGCCGCCAGCAGGCGGGCGCGCGCGAGTTGCCGATCGCGCTGGACGTCGAGGCGCTGGGCTTCGAGTTCGAAGCGCTTGCCGCGGGCGCGCAGGACCTCAATGAGCGAGGTCTGACCGCTCCCCAGCGCATTGCGCAGCTGATCTTCGATCCGCTGGGCCATTGGCAAGAGGTCCCGTTCGAAGGTGCCGATGAGCGCGATCGCCGCGGCTTCTTCGCGCTGGGCTGCCCCGATTTCATTGGGCACGCGAGCTTCCAAGGCACTCAGCTCGAGCTGAGTGCGGCGCAGCGCGGCAGCGGCCGTCAGGATCTTGCCCTGACCCTGATTCCAGACCGGCAGCGGGATGCCGAGTTTGAAGGTAGCCGTGGTTTCCCGCTCCAAACCAAAGGGCGCGTCCTCTGTGCGTCCGCGCTCGATGCCGAGACTGATGGAGAAATCTTCCCAACGCTCGGCTCGCGCCAGTGAGGTGGCCTGGGTTGCCGATTCAACGCGAGCGGCGCTGGCTCGCAGATCGGCGCGCTGAGACGGGTTGCCGCTGCGCACACTGGTTCCCGTTCCGTCGAGGGTGCCGGCGATGGCGATCGGAGCATTCCGGGGCAGGCCCAAGAGGATTCGCAGTTCCCCCAGCAGCGTAGCGGACTCGAATTCGAGCCGGCTGGCTTCCGCCGCCAGCTGACGAGCTTCCAGATCGGTCTGTAGGGATTCGATGGACGAGGCTTCGCCGACCTGCGCTCGACGCTGCATCTGATCGGAAAGATCCCGGCTGTTCTGAAGCTGCCGTTCCCGCAACGCCCGCAGGTTTTGGATGGCCAAGAGCTTGATGGCGGCAGAGCGCGCTTCCAACGCCAGACGGCGTGCGCCGTCTGCAACCTCGGCCTCCGCCGCCACCAATTCTGCTCGAGCAACGGCCCGCTCCAAGGAGAGCCGGGCTGTCACGGGAAAGCGTTGTAAGAGTCCGATGCCGCCCGCGTACTCGCTGGTGCCGCGCTTGCGGCTATACGAGAGGTCCAGCTCGGGATTGGCGAGCCGGCCCGCACCCACTACGCGGCCGCGGGCCTCTTCGATGCGCCAACGGGCGGCGCGCAGGCCCGGATTCTCGCGCAACGTGCGCGCGACAGCTTGATCGGGGCTCAGCGTGTCGGCGGCGAGCGGCGATGTGAGAAGGAGAGCTAAAAGAAAGGTGAGACTACGCATGTGGTCCCTCAAGAATCATTGAGTGCACGCAAGACAGGCGGTGCGTGCTTCCGCCCTGGTTGGCAGCCGCTTGGCGGCCAACTACCGAGTCCGAGCCTGTGAGCGGCGCGCGGCGCCGCTTTCGGCTAGTCCCTGCAAAGGTTCGGCCCCCGGGCCGGCAAACTTCGTGACGCGAGCGCCAGTAAATCCCTGGCCGCAGGCGGATCTGAAGGAGGCCGGATACGACCGGAATCCAGAAGGGTAGGCGATGCGACTGCGCTCGGGGCGACCGCGCTCATGAGCGCTTCAACTCCCGATTCATCGACTGCGGGTAAGCGGACATCGGTCGCGCTGACGCTGGCGGGGGTGTTGCAGCCCGCGCAGCTGCCCTCGTTCTCGGGCTCCTGGTGCCCTTGGCACTCGTTCGTGACCTGTGAGCCGACGACGTGATGATCAACGAGCAGGCACGCCTGCGCGCTGCCGAGCATCGCCAATAAAAGGACGACAGCGATGATGCGGCGGAGGGCTTGCATAGGGAGGCGTCTCCCTTGAACGACGGATGCCCTCCTCAACCCTCAAACTTTTCTTGAAAATGAGCGTTTTCCACCGCGGAGCCGCGGAGAACGGGCGTTGCCCTCGGACTTCAGCCTATCGCCCACGCCGCCCGCCGGAACTTGCGCGGCGATAGTGGCCGCTCACCACGGTGCCATCACGCTTCACGTAGGAATTCACGTAGGTGCCGCTGCGAGACCCGTAGTACGAGCCTGTGGACGTTGCGGGCCGAGCGTAAGTCGTGCTGGCCGGTCGCGCGTAGGTCGCGCTGGCCGGCGGCAACTTCGTCCCGACCGATCCGGTCATGGGATTGACGTTTCCAGCTGAACTCCAGTTGTTCCAGAAACTGTCGTCCGGGTTGGTCTTGTAGTGGCCTTCGACCCAAGTGCCGTCGCTGCGATAATGGCCCTGCACGTAGTGAAACCCGACCACTGGGCGATAGGTTGGGTCGTAGTAGCGGGTCCCAGTCGAGGTGCTGGCGCTCGTGTAGGGGGGGTAGGCGGTAAACGAAGCGGTTGAAACGCTCGAGCCAGCGGCCGGAGCAGGACGTGCGGCTGTCGCTGTCGCTGCTGTCGCTGCCCACGGAGCCGGTGCAGGCGCAGAGGACGCCACGATGGAGGAGACTGGGGGCAGCGAATAGGCGACGGTGCTCACCGCTGGCAATGAAGCGGCAGCCCCAGCTGCCGACGGGGAGTTGAGCCCGCCCCCGGGCGTACCCGGATCGTTTGTCACCTCGCGTGGTACGCGGACAGCCACGCGGATCGGCTGCGAAACTTCCGGAACATCTTCGCGCGGCACACGCACGGCTACACGCACTTCCTGCGCTAGCGGCTCCGCTCGCTGGGCCCGACCGCTCTGGACCTGGTAGTCCATCATGTAGGCGCTGGTCAGCTCAGGATTGAACGTGAAGCCCTGAGTCTTCCAATAGGCCGCCCGCTGATGATCGATGACCTTCCGGTCCATGAGGTAGGCGCTCATGGTGTAGGGATCGAAATTGTAGCCCTGCGTCTTCCAATAGGCTGCTCGTCGAATGTCGGTCACCTTCTGATCCATTGAATACGCGCTCATGAACGCGGGATCGAAATTGTAGCCCTGGGCCTTCCAGTGCTCGGCCCGCCGAATGTCAGTCACCTTTTGATCCATCGAATACGCGCTCATAAACGCGGGATCGAACGTGTAACCCTGCGTCTTCCAAAAGGCCGCCCTTTGGATGTCGATCACCTTTTGATCCATCGAATACACACTCATGTACGCGGGATCGAAATTGTATCCCCGCGCCCTCCAGTAGGCTGCGCGCTCCTCGGCTTGGGGGTTGGTGGCGAGCACATTGCTCGCGGGCGCGAGCAAAATGAGCACGAGGAGCACCAACGCTTTCATCCCGGTCAGCCTGCCAAAAGGTGTGCTTCAGCGCAAGAACTCCAGAGGTAGCTGTTTTTGCTCCTGGCAGCGGAATTCACCGCTTCGACGCGGTTCGCGATCAGTCCGTCACGACGAGTGCCCCGATCTTCGTGAGGGCTTGAGAAATCGTCTTGGGCCAGAGCGGCTTGGGTATCCACGCCGCAGCCAAACCGGTCGAATCACCATCACCTCCGCCTGCGAGCCAGATCGATTTCTGAAGCAACCTCGGTTGGCGTCGACGAAGCTCGTGCAGGAACTCGTGTCCGTTCACGTCGGCCGTCGCGCTGTCCACGAAAATGGCAGATGGAGACGATCTTGATCGATCGGCCAAAATCTCCAACGCCTGGCTGCCGCTTGAAGCCGCGCGGACCGCAAATCCAAGTGTGCCGAGATAGCGCACCAGCGTCTGCTGAACGGCCTGGTCGGGCTCGGCCACAAGAATCCATGGGGCAGTGGGCAAGTTCATGCAGTGCGGCGGAAACGAAGAGGCCGCCGCCCCCTTCAGGAAGGCACCGGAATCAGGACGGGGTGCTTTCCATCGGGGAGCGACGGCGGGTTAGGTGGACAGGCTCGGTCAACCTCCACTGCCGAGCGAAGCCCACTGCTCTTGCCAGGTCTCCTCAGGCGGCTTGGCAGATTTGGTCACAGGCGCCTCGGCCGGGATGACACCACGCTGGCGTTTGGCGGCCGGAGTATGCAGGCAGCATTTCTTGGGTTCCTCGCAGCGGGGCTGCCCCTTGGTATTGGATGCCGGCGTATGGGCGGGCAAACTGGCGACGGTCGACATGCTCGCGAGGAGCGTGAAAGCGATGAGGAGCTTTTTCATTGGTGGATGAGCTTGATGCTCATCGGACACAACGGTCCGGGCTGGGCGCGCCCCTCAAACAATCGATCAGGACTTCGATTTCTCCGTTGGTCCCGTGGAAACGTCAGAGGACATCTTCGCCTCTGCAGGCCCCTGTCTGCTCCGATTCAGCGCAATAGTAACTGCTTATCTCATACTTGATGAGCGACGGTGGCAGTTGGAGACTGACGATGAGGTAAGTTGCCAAGCGCCAAACTCCGACAACTGAACCGGCTCCAACGAAATGAGAACTCAGGACAATCCACACGTTCGATACAACTCGCTGCAAGATTTCCTCATCTCGAATCCCCTCGAAGTTGATGGGATAGTCGGTGACGCCGGTTCATATTTTCCGGTCAAAGGGAGGGAAGTTCAGGGTGCTGCGATCCTGTTCGCCGACATGTCCGCGTTCTCCGCCAGGTCGCTGGAAATGAGCCCCGTTGAGACGTTGATTTTCGTAAACAACTTCTTCGCGTGGATAACCCGACGCGGTCTGAAGGACATACCTGGCATCGTCGACAAGTACATCGGGGATGAGCTGATGGTTGTTTTTGCGCGAGAATTTGGCTCCGCAGATCCTTTCCTCGACGCCGTGCGGTGTGCTTGCGCGATGATCGAGAATGATCACCTCGCGTTTACGCCACACATCGGAATCGCCAGCGGCGACGTCGTCATTGGCCATGTCGGAACGATGCTTCGATATGATTGCTCGGTGTTCGGCGCCCCAGTCGCACTGGCAGCACGGTGCGCAGCCGCGAAGCCGATCCTCGGGAGAGATGGCAGGGTCGTATTTCCAGATGCCGCTTGGAATGATCGAAAGCTCGCTGAGGTGCTCGCGACATCAGACAAGTGGAAGCTGTCCGAGCCGCATCAGCAGGAGATGAAACGAATGCCTACGACCGCTGTTCGTGAGCTGTCGTATCAACACATGCACATACCAACAATGTCGCTGGAAGAACGCGCTCGTGAATCATTTGAGAAACTGAAAGAGGCGGGGTCATACAATCCGCGGCGCTTCAGTTTCAAGTAGGCGCGGTCGCTTAGTGCTGAATTAACCGTCTCGACACAGCTCCGCTCATTCCTGCTGAGAGCCGTCGGCCGAGTCAGGTACCGGGGACGGGTTTTCCGACGTCATCGGTGCCGCACTTGCTGAATCTTCGCGCGCCTTCGCTGGCGTAGCTGCGTGCAGCTTGAGATAGAAAGGGAAAAGGCACAACCTGAGCACCAACCACCAAATGGTGATCGCAGGAGGGCCGAAGCATTCGGGTTCAGAAACGAATCCGTGCGCGATGCGGTTGCGAAAATCAAAGCCAGTTTTTTCAATCAGGCAGCCCCGAAGTTCGAAGAGTATTTGCTCTTCGAAGATCTCTCCGATTCGCGGCAAATCGAACACGCTCCCCAGCATTTTGACCGGCTGCGTTCCGTCCGATTTCAAATTCGAGACATCAACTCCATGCGCTTCGAGAACGTGCCTTATTGAGTTCTCGATCTGGGGCGTCAGCAGATGTGCTGCAATCTGGAAGTCGCCGTGAATGCCGGCATGAAGGCCCCTTAGAAAAAGCCCCTCGTGCCCTGGAGGAACGAACGGATTGTTCTCAACGACGAAGTGGAGATCTCGAAGTGATGGTCGGTGATCGATAAGGATCTGTCCGCGCGCAGGCTCGATGAAGGCTTCGGCGCGCAAGGGCCAATGGAATTGGGCTTCGTGCGCGAAGCACTCCGCCTCCAGCGCTTTTTCTTTCTCGATGCCGTCCAAGCCGAAGAGAGCCTCCTTGCGGGCAATCCGGCGGCCCTTGTGGTCAACAATACCCGTTCCCATCAAGTGGAGAAACGGGGTCGACTCCGCGATTTTGAGAACGGATTTGCGAACGTCCTCTGGGCTTGAAAGTTCGACGCCAAACGCCAGGCAGAGCAGCGCCATGGGAAGGTCCTTTCCAGCGACGTGTTCGCGCGCACCGCTTGCTGACTCGGAGATATCCACCTTGCCAGTGGCGATCGTCTCAAACTCCGACATCGACGAGATCTGAATCTCGTTGAGCCTCGCTCGAAGCTGCAAAACTCTTGTTTCGTCACCCTCCGCTTGGCGGAGAGCCTCGATCCCTTTGCTGAGCAGGGACGCTCCCGCCAGATAGCTTGGACTCGCCCCAGCCATTCGCTTCTCAGCCTCTGCAATTTGGGCCTCGGCGGCCAGGATGAGCGCAGCTTGCTGAGCCGCACGATCCTTTGCTTTGTGTCTCCAAGAAGCCTCCAACTCCCAATAGCACCGCGCTCGATGGAATTGGCCCTTCGATTTTGCATCATTTGCGATGTCCGCGGCGAGTCGCGCATACTTCTCTTTGTCGCCAATTCCGGCCGACACCATGAGTTCCATGAGGCGCAAGGCGTAGAACCCGTCAGGCAACGCAGCGGCACTAGCTACCGCCTCTTCAATCGCCGCCGAAGCGTCGGAATAAAGCTGCTTCTTCGGTCCAAATTGGCGAGCCAGATAGAGCCCACGAGCATAGGCGGAAACGGACAGGTCGGGACTCGCAGTCGAATGGGTAAGTCTCGCGGCTCGGACGTATGCCTCAGCCGCAGCGAGTCCACATGGGACGTCATTCTGCCGGTGCCAAAGCAGATCGTTCAGCCGCGCTGTCACCGCTGGAACCGTCGAGGCCCCAGCCAGAATTCGCACAGCCGCAAGGTCGTGCGAAGTCAGGTCTTCGGGAATCGTGGAGCGTGCGTCTGAAGCACGCCAGAAGGGTCTAAACGGGCTCGCGGGGGTGTCGAAGCTCTCTGCGATTGCCATCAGTTTTTCCAAGAATTGGAAGATTAGGGCATCTGGCTTCCTCCCGGACGACTCCGCGGCACGTCGGGCCGCTCGATAGCTATCCACGAAGTGGTAGCAGGTCGGACCATCCGCCGAGCCGAGCGGCGCATTGATGTCGACAGTCGTCAGCGACTCCAAATCGCCTTCGTAAACATTTTCAGGAGCCTTCATTTGTTTGCCTCCACGTGAATACGAGCTGTTCCCGCTTCAGTATTGGTGGCCATTCCGCAGACTTTTGAGCTGAGCGCCGATCAAGCCATCAGATTTTTGAGGGTATTTTTGAGGGTAATTTTTCCCCGCGGGCTGGGTATCATCTCTCATGAAGCCCCAAAGCAATCTTCCTCCGCGCCCCGCGTGCCCTGCGCACAACCCCCTTCATCTCCTTCTGCTACTTCGCTTTGTGCAGATGCCGATGGTTTCAACGGTGCCAACCACTGTTTCCAGACGGCGGCCTAACCGTAGACGCTACCGCGGCCGTCGCTGGGTCTCCCCATGCTCCGTTTGAACAAGTAGGCTGGCATCAACGAGTGCACTCGTCGCCGATGCGAAGACAAATTCTAGCTCGAACGTGCCGAACGGAACTCTTCTGTTTCACCCTCACTTGCATTGACGGTTTGAGGCGGATTCGAAACAATACTCCCAATGCCAATGAGGCTGCTAGTTGCTCTGATTCTGCTCAGTCCTTTGATCGGTTTCTGTCAGACGACCGACCTCGAGTGGCAGCGCGAGGCCGTTCGGCGCTTCCCTCAACTGGGAATCCGAGGCACACCTTTGAACGAACTCTTTCTCGCGAATCACCGTCGTCTGAAGGAGGCGGGGTCGCCTGCACTTTCGTCGCCCGACTGGCCAGTAGTACTTGCTGAGCGCTGCGCGGCCGAGCTGGCTGGCGGTGCCCTAGCCAGCAATGTACGCCCAGGGGCCTACCATCCTACCCGCGGAGGAATCCTCTTCGACCTCCACCCCGGCGACCAAGGCTCGGGATCTCTCACCGTAAGCAACGGAAGCAGTCGCCATGCAATTTGTAAGGTGATCGACGCCCGGTCCGGCCAGAAGATTTGCTCGTTCCTGACTTTGGCCAATTCGTCAGAGACAATCGACGGGCTGCCCGAAGGGACGTTCCGAATAATTTTTGCCTACGGAGACGCGATCGAGGCAGGCACTGATCGCTTTGCCGCCCCCAGCGGTTTCTCCGCCTTCAAAGACACGTTCACATTTTCGACCACATCCCGGGGGCAATTCGTGTACACGAAAACCTATAGCATCACGCTGCATGCCGTGGCGGGTGGGACTGCAAAAACTGGTTCGATCTCAGCTGAAGAGTACAACCGCTACTAGCATTCACCGGTGGCCGGACCCCATGCCGAACCTTGGTCGCCTGTAGCGTGGCGGTGACTCACCGTCGATTTCCAGAATGGGATGCATACCGTTCCCGTGGAGGAACTTCACAGGCCCGGTCCGCTCTATTCGCACAATCCCAACGCCTTCCTGCATCATAATGCTGGCCGCCGTGCCGTAGAAACGCTTGGGACCCAGAAGAAAGATCATTGAAAGCGGCTGCGGTGCCGTTTTCGGGGCAATCTGGAACTGCGCGGTCTGATAGTCCAAGATTTGCGCGAAGGCACGACCAAACGCGCTCCCGTCATTGCCGTCGAGCGAGCCTTTGGCTTCGATGCCAACACACCCCAGACCCCATCCGGTCTCGATCAGCGAGGTGCGTGGTTCCAAGATGAAATCGATCTGGAAGTGGTGCTTTCCTCGCCGCACGTCCCAAACCGCGAAGAGCCGCTTGAACGGCTTCGTGAATGCCGGCGTTCCGCGACACTCTTTGTGAATTTTGAACCATTGGTGCACGTATGAGGCCTCAAATTCCCTTTTATGCTCGGCTTCGTCTTTCGACCTCGAGGTTGAAGAATTCGACACCCGGCGTCTTACCTTCCGTGGCCGCGTCCGCTACCAAAAGCCGATCGCGTCGGGAGGAAGGATCGGTGTTCTGGATCGATCCGTCGGTTCCCACGGCATCGCGGTTCGCCTCTGAAAGTCGCTACATTTGCTGCTCTCGCTCGCAGTATCTGCTTTCTCTCGCGCGAATTGCTGCGCTTCACAGCGATCCGCCCAACAGTCCGGCGTCGGAGACCGTGGCGTGGGGCGCCCGAAACGTGCGGGTGGCCAGAAAGGCGTGCCTTCCGTTCAACAGTCCGGCGACGCTATGAATCTTGGTGGCATCGATCGCTTCCTGCAGGGTGAGGGGCGGCATGATGGTCGGAATACGCTTGGCGAGCATCGACTTCCCCGAACCGGGCGGGCCGATCATGAGGAGATTGTGGCCACCGGCCACGGCCACCTCGATGGCGCGCTTCACGTGCTGATTGCCCTTCACCTCCGAGAAATCGACCTCGTAGCGTTGGTTCTCGGAGAAGAGCGCCGCGAGGTCCGTGCGGGTGGGGGAGAGCACCGCAGTGCCCATCAGGTCGTTGTAGCAGTCGCTCAGGCTGGCAATGCCGACGACCTCCAGTCCCTCCACCACCGCGGCCTCCGCGGCGTTCTCACACGGGACATAAAGCCGGGTGCGCCCGGCCCGGCGTGCCTCCAGCGCCACCGGCAGGAGACCACGGACGGGCCGGACCGCGCCGTTGAGGGCCAATTCACCCACGAAGCAGGCCCCGGCGAGGCGGGCGGCGCTCATCTTGCCCGCGACCGCCAACATTCCGATAGCGATGGGCAGGTCGAAGCTCGGGCCCTCCTTCTTCAGGTCTGCGAGAATCTTTAGATAATGCGAGTGCGGACGACTTTTTCTCTGATGGTCGTTTTTAGATAATGCGACAGCAGTTTGGCGGGACACCCAGCGGCAACCCAAGCGGCAAGCAGTAACTCCCCCGGTGGCGGACCGTCTCCAGCGAGTGGGTGGCAGAGGCTGCAATGCAGGTGGAGTTTGCTACGGAGTCGTGGGTTGGCAGAGGGAATTATCAGACCGCGTTCGACGAGCTCATATTGTCGGCAAGATTCAGTGAAATTGAGCGCCGACTACTAGTGGGCCCGAGGCCTAACGGGGCCCCTCGAAACGTGAGGCTGCTAGCCCGCCGGGATGATCTGAATGCGCAGGGGTGTGGGCGTGGGCGCACGGGGTGGCGGGGCCGGTACCGGCTTCCAGGCCTCCTCAATTTCACGATGATCGTCCGCCGCGCGAGCTCGGACGTTCGGGAGCGCCGCCTGCAACGAATTCAATGTTGGGCTCGGTGTTGGATGCGCAGCCGGCTGGGGGCTTGCACGTCGCGGGTAGCTACGAAGTGCGACGGTCGCGAGTATCACGACTAGGAATGTGAGGAGAATTCGTATCACGCTTCCAGGCTGCGCCGGCGCTGCACGCGCCACAACACGAGGAATAATCACTTGTTTTTTTCGCACTTCATTGCGCGCTGGGCCGTTCGCGTCTCCTGCTTTCGCGGCCGGGGATCTTACTCGGCGCCGCCAGAGCCGACTTTTGATTGCAAACTCATTTCGCTCTGTTTGAAATGCGCCTTGATGCTATCCGACCCTGCGGGCCTCCGTGATATTTGCGCTCGCCTCCCGACAGTTGGTGTTCGACAGACGTTGTTTCGCCGGGTGCCGGACAGATACTTGAGAGTTCCTGTCCCCGAGTTTCTGCATGCGCTTGGCCCGGGGATAGCAGGCCAGCGTTTCCACCGCCCAGGCGGACCGCCAGGACTTTACGCCGCTTCCGATCGCCTAACTGCCACAGCCGAATCAATAGGACTGTCTGGTCCGCTTGGGCTTGTTGAAGACGCAGAACCCACGGTCGAGTTCGCATTGAAGATGGATTTGAAGCAATGCGTCGATCTCACAAACAAGATCATTCAGGAGGCTTTGGAGACAACCCGCGAGGAACTCATGGCTCCGTGGAAGCTACTAGGGGGCAACGCTCCAACCCAAATCTTGGGACAGGCACTCTTTGACTCCGGGCGCTTCGACGGGATCAAATACGAATCGTCCAAGCGTCCTGGGTACAACTGCTTCTTGATATTCACGTCCCTGCTGGCGACGACAGGAGGCTCTGTCGCAATCTCGGATAGCAGTGGGAATCAGAGGGGGAAGATACCCTAGCGTCGACTACGACGGGTGGCCGAGAACCACGTCCTCGGCGAGGCCCGCGACAAGCTCTACCTTTCCGGCTTGAATAAGGGCAAGGGGGGTTGCTCCGGCCAGTGCAGGATTTGGCCAGTTAAGCCACGCCTTGAATCGGTCGCTTGGCGCAAAGCTCAGCAGGCTGCGGATGCGTGCATACGGGCGCAAGAGACCTTGAAGAGCTTGGGCGTCGGGCGTCAGCGACACCGCCTGCGGAGTCTTTGCGGCTTGGCGCGCCAGATCCGACATGCTCAGGCCAAACGCACCCGCGATGAGCCGCGCGTTGAGCCGACCACTTGCCGCATCGCACAGCTCCGCCATCAAGTGCTGATGCGGTAGTCGACTGTCCGGCATTTTCACCGCCTGCGCGCGAGGCCGCGCAGCGAGATTGCGTTTGGGCGATGGTGTCGGTTTCGGCCCCGACCCGAGTGACCGGAAGACACTCCGGAAATCAGCGCGCGGCCCACCGAGGCCCCCGCCCTTGACCGCCGGCATGCGCGAAGCCTTCGCCGGCGCCGCTGCCACCTTCGGGAAGGTCATCACAGCACAAGCACTGGGCTTTGCGGCAGCTTTCTTGGCAGGCGCGGCTTTCTTAGCCGCAGCCTTCTTGGCTGGCGGGCCATATCGCGCAGCGGGCTTCTTCGCTGCCTTTGCTTTCGGGGCAGCCTTCTTCGCAGCGGGCTTCTTCGCCGCCTTCGCCTTCGGGGCAGCTTTCATGGCGGGCGCGGCCTTCTTCGCAGCTGCCTTCTTGACCGGTGGGGCATATCGCGCAGCGGGCTTCTTCGCCGCTTTCGCCTTTGGTGCGGCCTTCTTGGCGGGAGCCTTTTTTCGCGGCCACGCTTTTCGCGCGCCTGGCTTCTTGCCGGCCTTCGGCTTTGAAGCGGCCTTTTTGACCGCATGGCGCTTCACAGCCTTTCTCGGCGGGTTCAATACGGACTCCAGCTCCGCGGGATGATGAGCTTGGCTAGGTCCCTCGCCCGCAAGATTGGTGTTGGTTTCGGGCATTACATTGTCGTGGTTCGGTGTGTCGCCCCGTCGAGACAAGGCAACACTCTCAGTGTCCGCAGAATGAATACGGTTCGTACCCGCTCGGTGGAAACTGCGCAAGGGCTTTTCAAGGGTCTTTCAAGATCCTTACAATACGCTTCGACCCTCGTGAAGCGGCCGCGTTCAGGAAGGGCGCGTCACCATGCAACACCGGTTGGGGAGCCTCTGGAGATTTCCCGTGCCTCTTGGGCAACATTCTTGCCATCGGTCTTGGGCTCCCTTGCGATCCTTGTGGAGAAGGGGAGTACCGCCTGCGGGCGGCGGCCGCACACCCACCCTCAATTGGCGAGCCAGCTCAGGCCGCATGGCGCGCCCCCCAAAGGCCTCTCACTTTTTGGAAAGCGTTCAACGGCGATGATCGGGGCCCAGGCGTCGGCCCTTGAGAACCTTCCGTCGATAGACGGCAAGGGACCGACGTATCCATGCAGTTTCGGTTCAGCGGCGTGAGATCGAATGGTTCAAAGCGGAGTTGGAAACGAACTGCCCGAAGGGTACGCCAAGAACCTCTGGCCGACGTCGAGTTAGGTCTTCCGCTATCCATCTCGATGAAGGTTGTGGCAGCCGTTTGGTAAAACTTCGAGTTGCGGTGAAGCGGTCCTAGCCGACTTTGTGGGCCGTGAACTTCCACGGCAGGCTAAAATGGGTTGGTAGTATGGGGGTGGTTTTTCTGGTCGGCGCGTTTTTCTCGGCCAGCGTTCGGACGCAGACAATTGTCCTGGGTATCGGCTACGCCACTGCCGTAGCGGTGCTGGTAAATGTGGCCAGCAATCTGGCCCGCTGCGCGGAACGACCGTTTGAAAATTGGACCACAGCTATTGCTCTCGCCAGCCTCGCGGGTGCTGCTTGGGAGAGATTCTACGAATCGACGGGGGTATTCATATTTTCGCAGATCCTGGCGGTACTATTGGCTTTTGCCATCAATTGGCTGACCGATCGGTTCGCCGCGTGGTGGCACTACCTTCGGGGGCGAACATCAACTCCCGTGCCACCCCCGAGCCACAAGCCTGACGTCCAATGGGGCGCACTGAGCTTCGTTTGCTGCCTAATCGCGGGTTGCCAATTTGGCAGTATCAAAGCCGCCCTCGAAGTGAAGGCTATCGATAGGTTGGTCGTCGCCGAAGAACGCGATGCTGCGGTGAAGGAAGCTCTTGCCAAGGTGCCGCGGCGCCCACCCCCTGTACCAGCACCCCCTATCCCAACACCCCCTCCCGTGGTTGTCGCTACACCACCTCGCCGCGAACAGGCCGCGGCGCCGCCAACTGTCCAAGAAGCCGCCCCCATCATATACAGCGGCAACGTAGGCTCCAAGTCTACGGCGTTTGAGCTGACTTGGCATCGCGACGGCAGAGTGACGGGTCTTTACATTTATCACGGCGAGCCTACCCGGCCGAAATATTCTTTTCGCGGACGTAAGGATGGCGAAGGACAACTGATTCTGAACGAGTATTCTGACGGCGACTTCTCGGCCAGAATCATCCTCTCGAGGAGAGTCACTCGTACCGAGGTGATCTGGGAGGGAACTATGTTCAATGCTGACGGGCGAAAAATCCCGACGACCATTCGGAGGCCTCGTCTCGCATGATCCGCGAGGTCCGACGCTCGGCTCCGCTGGCACAGTTTCGGAGGTGGCAGCTATGTTAAAGCGCGTTCCGCGTCCAAACGAAGAAAGACCAAGAGTTCAGCAACGCGTCACCTGCCAGCTTCGAGCACGGTCCGCTCATTTTCTAGCGGCCCTAAAGAACCGGCTTTGCCCTTGCTGAACATTAAAGAATGCGGGCGACTCAGTTGCCGCGTCGGTCCAAGTGATCAGATCTGTTGAACTTTGCAATGTGTCGCTAAATTCTATGCGTATCGTGCTTTCATCCAGCTGCAGCGTGCATACCAACGAACTATCAACGCTCGCGCCGCCAGAAGCTATCGGCATTGAATTTCCCCCTCCAGTTTGTTGATAAAGGTAGAACGGAACTTTTGTAGCACCAGGCACAATCGGTCTTTCGGACGGGTTGAATGGCGTTCCGGACGCAGTGATCACGTCGAATTGTCCATTGTCTTGTGATTGCGCTACCAATATGACTCCGGTGGCCCCGGGAATTGCGATGTTCGTAGCCGCTATTTCCCCGAGTGTGATCGACGGCCAGGAAATCAAGGTCGTGGCGGAGGACGGTGTTTCTCCACAGGCAAGCAAATGTGCATTGTACAATCGCCTCTCCGTATCGTTGAATCCAAATCGGATAAGTCGCCTCGCTCCTTTGTCCCAACTGCCGGCAACGATCCCGCTGTCGCTAAGTGCCTGCGCCGTCCACCCATCGACATAGCGCAATAGGTGGTAGACAGGATTATGATCCGCATCGAGCAGGTTGCTGAGGTCGGTGATCGTTGTAGCGGCGTTGATGAAGCGAGGTTCTCCGGTCCCCACGTCGTCGTCCATGACTTCGTCGTTCGTTGGATCGAGCGCCGTCCCAGGATTGACGTGTCTTAGACCCAGAAGGTGCCCGATTTCATGAGCGGCTGTTTCAGCATCCAGGGATTCCAACGGAAATGTCTCGTCAACAAATACAAGGGCGTGCCCTCCTCTCGATTTGTTGAACTGGTCTGGTGATTCAAGAGTCTTGCCAAGGATGTCTGAGTTCATCTTTGGTGCGAAGTATACCTTGATCGCGTCGTCCGAATCGCCTTGTGTCCACGATATGTTCTGAACGCCGGATCTTTGGAAGGCTATTCGGTTGTTTTTGTA
>JAFEGM010000079.1 GCA_018240025.1 Verrucomicrobiota bacterium | reverse complement strand
CCATCCTTCGCGACTTCGCGTCTTCGCGCGAGCCCCTCCTCCGCTCCTCCGCTCCTCCGCTCCCCTGCTCCTCCGCTCCTCCGCTCCTCCGCTCCTCCGCTCCTCCGCTCCTCCGCTCCTCCGCTCCTCCGCTCCTCCGCTCCCCTGCTCCTCCGCTCCTCCGCTCCAGCATGACGCCGCCCGCGCCTGACAATCGCCTTCCCCGCCTCCACCATCTTCGGCGATGAACTTCGGCCTTCCCTTTCATCCGCCGCCGCCAGGTCCCGGACCGCATGGTCAGCCCCCACCCTTTCCGCCGGGCGGTCCGGGCGGGCCGCCGCCGCTGCCTTCCGGCCCGATGTCACCGCCGCCGTGGGGCGCGCCGCCGCCGTCGCCGTACGGATTCCCCCCGGTGACGCCGCAGGTGGGCCACTACTTCCGCTTCCCCTGGCCGCAGGGCTGGCAGGTGCAGGAGAACACCAACATGCTCTGCGTGAATGCGCCCGACGGCAGCGCCGCGCTCATGGCGGTGGGGCTGGTGGGGCTGATGATGCCGTTCACACCGGATCAGTTCCTCTTCTACGCCATGCAGCTCAGCCAGCTGGCCAACGTGCGCATTCTCCACGGCCAGCCGATCCCGCCCGCGCCCGGCTGCAGCAGCGCCGGGGCGTTCGAGGTGACCTACGGACAGCCCGGCGGCGAATGCCAGGGCGTGATCTTCAGCCACGTCGCGCTCGGCTACGGCCAATGCAACGCCTCCATCGCAATGGGCGCGGCGCGACAGGCGCTTTGGCCGCGCTACCGCGAATGGCTGCCGCCGCTCGCCCAGCAGATCGCCCCCGCCGGGCCGCACACTTTCATGGCCAGCACCGTGGCGGCGCAGAACCTGCAGAACTCGATCGCGGAGGGACAGCACTTCCGCGCGGTGAACGACTACATTCAGCATTCCCAGCAGCAGACGACCAACGAGCGCTGGGCCGCCGACGAGCGCCAGCAGTTCGCCTTTCGCGAGAACCTCGGCGGCGTCGTGACTCACTACGATCCGTACCAAGGCCGCCCGATCGAGCTATCGCCGCAATACGCGCACTACTGGGTCAATCGCCAGGGCCAGATCGTCGGTTCCAACGACCCCGGCTTCGACCCCAGCCGCGGCTCGACCGAGGAGTGGTCGCGCATGGACCGCTATCGCCCCCGGTGAGCGGGCGGGCGGGCTGAAGCAGATACCAAATGGCCAAATTGAGCCAAATTGACCAAATGGGTTTTAGCTGAGCGGCCAGGCCAGACGACGCCCCGGCCTGCTCTCACCTCAGCCCCTTCTTCTTCGCGTTTCTCTGCGTCTCTGCGGCAAAGAAATCCCCGCCCGCAGACGCCCGAGCTGTCGCCCAGGCGCCTTCACCCTTCATCCTTCACCCTTCATCCTTCATCCTTCCACCTTCATCCTTCCTCATACGCTCCCACCTGCTGCACGAGCTTGGCGATCAGGCCGGTCCAGCCGGTCTGATGGCTCGCGCCGCGGCCGGAGCCGTCGTCGGCATGGAAGTACTCGTGGAAGAGGATGTGGTCGCGCCAATGCGGGTCTTCCTGCATCCGGTGGTAATGCCCGAAGACGGCGCGGCGGCCGGTCACCTCGTCGCGGCGGAAGATGCGGGTGAGGCGCCGGGAGATCTCGTTGGCCACCTGCCAGAGGGTCATCATGTTCCCGCTGCCGGTCGGGCACTCGACCTTGAAGTTGTCGCCGAAGTAATGGTGGAACTTCTGCAGGCTTTCGATGAGCAGATAGTTCATCGGCATCCAGACCGGGCCGCGCCAGTTCGAGTTGCCGCCGAAGATGCCGCTGGTGCTCTCGCCGGGATTGTAGTCGACCCGATACTCCCGCCCGTCGATCCGCAGCGTGTAGGGATTGTGCTCGTGGAACTTGGAGAGCGAGCGGATGCCGTAGGGCCCGAGGAACTCGTTCTCGTCCAGCATGCGGGCGAGAATGCGGCGCAGGTAATCGGGCGAGACGATGCTGAACATCAGGCGCTGCCCGTCCGGATTGTGCGTCAGGTTGCCGGCCTTCTCCGGGCGGTTGTCGAGGAACCACTGCATGCGGCGGGTGAAGCCGGGCAGGCGGTCGAGCACGCGGCGGTCGACCGTCTCGATGGCAAAGAGCGGGATGAGCCCGACCATCGAACGCAGCTTGATCGACTTGTAGGTACCGTCCGGGAAGCGGATCTGGTCGTAGTAGAAGCCGTCGCCGTGATTCCAGAGCGACTTCCGGCCGCCGCCGAAATAGTTCATCGCGCCGGCGATGCTGAGGAAGTGCTCGAAGAATTTGGACGCGATGTCCTCGTAGACCGGATTCACCTGCGCGAGCTCGAGCGCGATCTTCAGCAGGTTGAGCGCGTACATCGCCATCCAGCTGGTGCCGTCGGACTGCTCCAGCGTGCCGCCGGTGGGCAGCGGCTGCGAGCGGTCGAAGACCCCGATGTTATCGAGCCCGAGGAAGCCGCCCTCGAAGACGTTGCGGCCCGAGGTGTCCTTGCGGTTGACCCACCAGGTGAAATTCAGCAGCAGCTTTTGGAAGACGCGTTCGAGGAACTGCGTGTCGCCCACGCCGCGGGCGCGGCGCTCGATCGTGTACACCCGCCAGGCCGCCCATGCGTGGACGGGCGGATTCACGTCCGAGAAATTCCACTCGTAGGCCGGAATCTGGCCGTTGGGATGCATGTACCATTCGCGCGTCAGCGTGATGAGCTGCTTCTTCGCGAAGTCCGGGTCCATGATCGAGAACGGGATCATGTGGAACGCCAGATCCCACGACGCGTACCAGGGGAACTCCCATTTGTCGGGCATGGAGAGCACGTCGTCGTTGAAGAGCGCGGTCCAGGAGGAATTGCGCCCCTCCCAGCGCGCGGCGGGCGGCGCGGGCTGCTCGGGATCGCCCACCAGCCAGTCCTCGACCGAGTACTGGTAGCACTGCTTGCTCCAGAGCATGCCGGCCAGCGCCTGGCGCTGCACGCGGCGCGAGTCCTCGTCGAGGCTGGCGGGCGCAAGCTCGCGGTAGAATTCGTCGGCCTCGGCGATGCGCTGGGCGAAGATCTTGTCGAAATCCGCCCCCAGCGGGTCGTGCCCGATGGCCGTGGGCAGCGCGGCCAGACGCAGCTTGATCGAGAACGACTCGCCCGGCGCCAGCACGCGCCGATAGCGCAGGCCGACCTTCGTCCCGCGCCGTTGCGGATTCACCGCGCCGGCCTCGCCCTGCACGATGTAGCGGTGGAACGCGTCCTTCACATAGGGCGACTTGTTCTGCGACTGGTACAGCAGCTGGGCGTTCGTCTCGTTCTCCGTGAAGAGCAGATCGTCCGGCTCGGGCGCGTAGAACTCCATCTCCGGCAGCTGCGGATGGATGCACTTGAGCGAGATGAAATCGGCGTCGTGCGTCTTCTCCTGCGAGATGAGCGGATGGACCAGGAAGCAGAATTTGCCGAAGGCCCAGATGTTCTTGAACCAGAGCTGCGGCACGAGGTGCAGCGGCGCCGCTTCCGGCCCGCGGTTGGTGGCGGTCAGGCGGATGAGCATGTCGTCCTGCCCGGCCTTGGCGTATTCGACCTCCAGATCGAAGTAGCGGTTGTCCTCGAAGATGCCGGTGTCGATCAGCTCGAACTCGGGATCGGCGAATCCGCGGCGACGGTTCTCCTCGTAGAGCCAGCGGTAGGGAAACTCGCGCTGCGGATATTTGTAGAGCGCCTTGTTGTAGGAGTGGGTCGGCGTCGAATCGAGGTAGTAGTAATACTCCTTCAGGTCCTCGCCGTGATTGCCCTCCGGCCCCGCCAGCCCGAAGGCCCGCTCCTTGAGAATCGGATCCGCCTCGTTCCACACCGCGGGCGCGAAGCACAGTCGAGCGTGGTTGTCGCACCAGCCGAGAAGACCGTCCTCACCCCAGCGATACGCCCGCGAGCGGGCATGTTCGTGGGGGAAATACGTCCAAGCCTGCCCGTCCGCCGAATAGTCCTCGCGGACCGTGCCCCATTGCCGCTCGCTGAGGTAGGGACCCCACCGGCGCCAGTGGGCATTGCGCGAGAGATCTTCGGCGAGTCGGGCTTGTTCGGCGTTCATCGGAGGGGAAAAGGAAAGGAGCGGACCGCAGCGCTGAGAGCGTGGCGGAGGATGCCGGATTCCCCGGGGAAGATTCAAGGTCCAAGAATGAGGCCTGGCTCCTCGTTCGGTCGGTGCGCTCTCGGAGCCGGGCTTATCTCACTCGAGCGGACCACCGCTCGGCAGACTTTTCCATCTGCCCGTCACGTCCCGCGGGTTGCTCGCTGGCGATGCCCAGGCCGTGCTCACGACCGAGCGAGCGCCAGGCGATTCCGGCCTCGCGATCCGGCACGGAGGAAACCCACCCTCGCTCCCGGCGCGCGCCGCCCCCTCGGCCGCGCGCGCCGGTTTCGCCCGCACGCTCTTCACGCCGCCGGCGGCGTGACCTCAACTTTTTCGTCCGTCGCCTTCTCTTCCTTGCCGCCCCCGTTTTCTCCCAGCACCACGCGGGCACCGCGATACTCCGCGTAGAATTCCGGCTGGCTCCGACGGAAGCGCCGCATCTGACGGTCCAGCCGCTCGCGCAGAAACTCCTTCATCGCGCTCACCCTCTCGGGCAGCGCGGCCGTCTGCGCGGCGCGTCCGACAATGGCCTGCCGGGGCTGCGTCTTGATGGCGGCAAAGGCCTTCTGCGCATCCTCCACCTCCTTGACCTCCGCCTCGCTGACGCCGTGCGGCGCGAGCTCGGAGAGTCGCTCCCGGGCCAGCTTGACCAGCGAGGTCACCTCCCGATCCAGCGCCTCGCCGGAGAGCCGCCCCAGGCTCGACGGCGTAACATCCGCGGCTGCTTCGAGAATCCGGTCGTCCCGCTCCGCGGCGAGCGCGCCCAGCGCATCGGACAGCTCCAGCACGGCGTCCTCGAGGTCCCCTCGGACATCGCTCTTGGCCTCGGTGATTCCCTTCGTCGGCCGCGTTTGCGTGACCGAAGCCTCGCGCATCAGGGCGATTTCGGCCTCCAGCAGGCGGAGCGATTCCACCACGGCCGGGGTGGCGGACCAAACCGCGCGGTGCTTGGCGCAAAGCTCGGCCACGGTCTGGAACATCACGACATAGTTTTCATCGGTTCTCTTCATAAGTTGATGGGTTCTTCTTTGTTGGTTGGCCTTTCAGATCCGCCGCAAATCCATTTCGGCGGTCGCGCCTTTTGCCCCAGCCGTCCAACCGAGGCCAAGTCTTTTCTATGCTCCGCGGGCGTTTTTTCTCGGGCTTCAGAGATGGACGCAATCTCTCGTTCGCCATCTTCCGCGGGATCGCCCCCACCGGGCCGCGTCGACCCGTCTCCCTGAGCCGTGCTCACCCCGCTGTCCGCGCGCGAATCCCATCCTTCCGCGCCACCTCCTTCCGCTGCGAGCGAATCTCCCGGTCATCCGCGCCGACCTCCCGGTCGCCCGCTCTGACTTCCCGCTCGTCCGCGCGCATTTCCCGCTCGCCCGCGCCGATCTCCGGCTCGTTCGCTCGAATTTCCCGGTCGCTCGCGCCGATTTCCCGGCCGTCCGCGCCGATTTCCGGGTCGCTCGCGCCGATTTCCGGGTCGCTCGCGCCGATTTCCAGGCCGTTCGCGCGGATTTCCCGGTCGTCCGCTCGGATTTCCCAGTCGTTCGCGCCGATTTCCCGCTGTCCCCATTAAGGGTCCACGCCTGCGCGATTCCAGAGTATTAGACCCGCTAAGCACCCTTGACTCCGGCAATCCGCGCCAGCTGATCGTGATAGATGCAGAGCAGGTTCTCGACATCTTCGGCCGGCAGATCCGAGAGCGGTGCCGGTAAATCTGCCGGACGAATCGTCGGCTTCTTCCAGCCTGGAACGACGGCGCGCAGTCCCTGCCGCACACCCGCATGGATGAAAACCTCCTCAGGCGCGAGGTTAAGGTAGGTCCCAATCCGATGCGCGATGTCGTAGACGGCCAACTTACCGATCCCCCGGATCGGGCGGATCGAGTCCTCCACGATCCGATGGATCTCCGCGAAAGAACCGGCGCGGCGGAGCCGGGCAACCGGAAGGGCTTTCCGGGCCCGCTTCAGTACCTCCAGCTTCAGGCGCCGCTGATGGGAATGTCGCTTGCCGCGCTGATCGATCGCCAATGCCGCGCGACGCACTGCCTCCGGTAAACTCCCCGACCGCCGAAAGTAGTCACGCTCATACTCCTCCTGGGGGAGCCGCTCGAGCCGATAGGCGTGCACGACGTCCGCCAGTGTGAGCAGGTCTCTCCGCCGGCAAGGGTGACAGCTTCCTCGGTTTTTCCTGGCAGTCGGGCGGCAACTCATCGGCGGGGGGTAGGATCCGGCGCAGAGCCAGATCATTGTATGCGGTTACGCTGGCCCTGTCGCGGCACCAGCGGCGGCAAAATGGCCCTATGTCCTGAATCTGCGCAAACAGCTCATCGCGGACCGCACCCTGGTAGAAACGGACGGCTTCTTCCAATTCACCAAGGATGTCCTCTTTACCAGTCCCAGCGCTGCCGCGGCGGTCGTGGAAGGAGGCAGCGCCAACGGCTTGATCGAATGGCGAACGAAGGATGGCCGGGTACTCAAAGAGTTGGACGAAGCCCTTTGGCTTTGCCTCTCCATTTGAGTCGATAGGTCCCCGGCCTTTTTCTGGAACACCCGGGACGAGCAATCAGCCCTCTCACGGACCGACCAAACTCACCACCACCCGCAGGAAGCGCCGCGGGCCGGGCGCGCTCGGGGCGTAGGCGACGGTTTGCAAATCGCCGTCCTGCTCGAGGACGACCGGGGTCGCGATGCTCGGGCTCCATTGCAGGAGATCCGCGCTTTCCTCCACGGAGTAGGCGAGGCCCGCGGCAGCGGGATCGGTCCAGCGGGTGAAGCGGAGGGTCTGGCCGACCATCACCGGGACGGTGGGTCGCAGGCCGCCGGGCGTGGGCGCGGGCGGAGCGCTGGAGGCGGGCGGCTGGTGGAAGGCGTATTCGAGCAGGTTGCTGCGACCGTCGCCGTCGAAGTCGTCGCCGGGGCCGGTTCCGCTGTTGGCGGCGCCAAAGGCGGCCTGCGCCCAGGCGGTGTAGGGAGAATTCGTGGTCGTGATGCTGAAGCTGCGCTCGCGCCGGTTCTGCCCGCCGTTGGCGGTGCCGCCATTGTCCTCCAGCCGCAGGGTGATCGTGGCCGTGCCGAAGCGATGGGCGGCCGGGGTGTAGCTGAGCGTGCCGTCGAGCGCGACCGACGGCGGCACGACGAAGAGGGACGGATTCGAGTTGGCCACCACGCTGAAGGTGAGCGTCTGCCCGCTCTCATTGGCAGGTCCGGCCGTGAGGCCGCTGGCCCAGCCGGGGAAGACCTGCGGCCGCAGGCTGCTCGTCACGAGGTTCGGGCCGGCGTTGAAATTCGGCGCGTCATTGACCGGCAGGACGGTGAGATCGAAGGCGAGGCTGACCGGCACGCGATCGAAGGTCAGCGCGTGGCTGAAGGTCACGCTGCCGAATTGATCGGGCGCGGGCGCGACATCGGCCCCCACGATCGGCGCAAGCCCGATGAAGAGCACGCCGAAGAGTTGCCCGGGCGGCAGCGCGCTGGGGAGCAGCGCCGGGTTGGACGAACTGGCCGTCAGCCGCGGCGAGCGCTGATACGCGGCGTCGCCGAGATAGGTCAGCAGAAACGTCCCGTCGTCCTCCAGGATGGGGCTGCGGAAGATCTGATGGCGCCCCACGTAGGCGATGTTCAGCGTGTAGTTCGGTGCCGATCCGGCGCCCTGATCGACCGTGATCGCATAGGTCGTGTTGGCGGTCGCCTCGAGCACGCAGTAGAGGCCGCCATCGGCCTGCCCGACGACCTGATGCTGCGGCACCAGCGTGGCGAGCGAGGAGCCGGTGTAGACGCCGAGATCGGCCGCAAAGCCGCTGCCGCGCACATCGATGAGAAACTTGCCGTCGAACGGCGCGGTCCAGCGATACCAGACGTTTCCGCTGGGCGTGTTCGTCGAGATCAGCGGCAGGGACGCTTCGGCTTCCTCGGCCGAACCGTTCAGGATGTTGCCGGTGACTGTCACGGGGCTCTGGCTGCCGAGGTCGATGGCGGAGGCGAAGTCGTCATTCGCCGGAATGGTGGCGGGCGCGAGATGCAGCTGGATCTGGCCCGGGGTCACGCCAGCGCGCACTCCGACCTGGAAGTAGTAGGTCGTCCCGGCCACGGCCAGGAACGGCAGTCCGGCCCGGTTGCCGAGATCGGAAAAGGTCCGCCCGTCCTGGAAGGCGAGCGTGTCGACGGCGCTGCCGGTGTAGACCGACAGCACCGTGGCGCTGTCGCTGCCGAAGGTGTCGACGTAGAACGACCCGCTGACCGGCGCCGTCCATTTCCACCAGACGGTGCGGGTGGCCTGCAATGTCGAGACTTCGTTGGTCTCGAGCGTCGCGTCCCGATTGCTCCCGCTCGCGCTGGCGGCCAGGCCGGTCAGCAGCAGCGCATTGGCGAAATCGTCGTTCACGGGACGGGTCAGATCGGGCGGCCGCACCGTCGGGCCGATCGGCTCGCTCTCGACGCCGGAGCCGGGCACGGCGCTGCCCACGGGGGCGAAATACCGGGCGTTGTCGGCATCGAAACGTTCGTGCCGACCGGCGGCCGCCCAAAGGCCGAGATTGGCCGGGCCTTGGTTGGTGTGGTGGAAGAGTTCGATCTCGTAGACGCCCGGCACGAGGCGCACCTGCCCCAGGGCGTCGCCCGTGCCCGCGCTGCGGAATCCGTCCACCAGCGCCAGCGCGGTGCCGGCGGGCGGAGCGACCGCCTGCCAGCCGCGGCTGCCCACGATGCGCAGACGCGACTCGCCCGCGGCCTCGACGGCAAAGGTGTAGTCGCCGGCGGTCGACACGAGCAGCTGTCCGCGGGCGACCGTGGTGAAGTAGTCGTCGGCGCCGGGCCGATTCCCCGGGAAAGGCGTCTGCGGCTGCCCGTGGCCGCTGTCGTCGGTGTAGTCCTCGGGATCGAAGAACCGGATTTCGGGCGCCGTGGCGTCGGTCACGGAGCTGGAGGAGACCGGCGGCGGTAGAATGAGGAAGCCCGCATTCGCCCCGGCGGGATGCACGAACATGCTCGCCGGATCGCCGTCGAGCGCCGCCGCCGGCCCTTGACTGCCCAGGCTCGCCGCCGGCACGGGCTGCGTGGGGACGCCGTCGCCGAACGCCAGCTGTCCGAGAGGTGACCGCAATTCAACCTCGCCGAGCTGCACGGCGGTCGCGGTGAGCGGATCTCGCAGCGTCGGGAAAGTGAGCCGCAATTGCTGATAGCGTGCCACGTTTTCGATCGGCACGACGGGCCCCGCGGTCGAGCGTGCGAGCGGCAGCTGCGTCGGACCGGAGGCGATCGTCACCCAGACGCCCGGCGTGAGCGAGCCCTCCAGCAGGAACGTCAGCGGATCGCGCTCCGGGCGATCCACGCCGGAGGTGAAGCGCAAGCTCATGATCGCCTCCGGCAGCGAACTGCCGGCATTGCCGTCGTAGTGACTGATGATGCCCGCATCCAGCGAGGTGGCGCCCAGGCGCAGCACCTGCACGGCCCAGCCGGCGGGCGTCAGCGGGGGCGGCCGCAGGGCCAGCGGCGCCGCCCGATCCCCGAGCAGGCGGAAGGTGCCGTCCAGGGCCGTCTTGGCACCGCGGGCGGCGAAGACCTCGGCATGCGAGAAGCCCGTGTTTTCCACGTAGTCGAACTCGAGCAGATACGTTCCCGGCAGCAGGTGCACCACGCCGAGCGTGTCGCTGTAGCCGGTCGGCCCGTCGTGGATCAGCACGTTCCCGAAATGCACCGGCGTGGGGTAGAACGGATTCAGCGGCGTGCTGCTCGCGAAGGCCGGGTCGGGTCCGCCGTTCGTGCTGAAGAGGCGGAGCCGCGCGCCGTCGTCGCTGGCGAAGCCGAACGTGTAGTCGTCCTCGGCCGTCACGGTCACGTAGCAGCGGGCATTGAGGTAGAACTGGTCGTCGTTCCCATCCGCCTGCCCCTGCGGCGTTTCGTCGTTCATCGGCCACCGCCGCTGCCGGTGCAGGAAATAGCCGGCGTGGTCGGGCGACAGCACGTCGTCGCGGAAAGCGATGGTCTCGGCGGTGTAGGCCCGATGCGTGGCGCCCGCGACCGAGAAGGTCTGACCGCCGGTGCTGGCCAATCCCGCGTTCAGGCCGGCTTTCCAGGAGATGCGCACGTCCCACGCCTCCTCGGCGAAGACGAAGCGTCCTTCCAAGGCGCCGATGTCGGCCAGGCCGTGATCGACCCGCGGCTCGCCGGACTGGTCGGTCGCGAACGGCGGGTTGGCGATGCGGTCGACCGCGAGACTCGTCCGGCGCGGAGCCAGGCCCAGCGTCGGTCCGCGGGTGCGGCCGAGCGGCTGCAGGTCGGGCGAGACCGGCGCGGCGGCGGTGCCGACGAACTGTCCGGCCGCATTGGGGAGGCCGGCCGGCAGTTGCGCCTGAAACCCGCCGGCCCGGACGCCGATGAGATTGACGCCGGAGATGGTGAGGGTCGAGCTGCCGCCGTTGAGATCTGGTGGGCTCGTGCCGGCGGCGGTGTTGGCCGCGACGATCGAATTGAGCAGCACCACCTGGCTGCCGGCCGTGACGGACAAACCGCCGCAGCCGCCCGTGCCGATGGTGCCGTGGTTCAGCGAGATGGTGGCGTGCTGAATCTGCGCCTGCGTCCCCGTCAGATGCACCGCGGCGGCCCCGCCGGTGTTGCTGGCGATCGTACAATTGCGCAGATCCAGGACGTTCCCCGCCCCCTGACTGGCCACGGCCGAGCCGACGCCGCTGCCGGAGGTGTTGCCGAAGAGCGCGCAGGCCGACAGTTGCAGGCTGCCTTGGTTGAGGATGGCACCGCCGGGGGCATTGCCGCTGTTCCCGCTCGTCAGGTTGAGCGCGATCAAGGTCAGCCCCGAGCCCGCCGCGTTCGTGAAGAGCCGTTGGGTGTTGTCCCCGTGCACCGTGATGCCGCCCGGGATGTCCGAGCCGTCGATGGTCACGCCGTCCGCATCGGCGACAGCCAGGGGCGAAATCAGCGTGATGGTGTTCGTGCTCGGGGTCGCGCCGGTGAAGACGCTGGGATCGAACTTGATCGTGCTCGGGCCCGGCGAGGCTGCCGCGGCCGACAACGCCTCCCGCAGCGTCCCGGCTCCGCTTTCGGCGTTCGAGGTGACGAGCAGTTGGGCGCCGAGTTCGGCCTGGGCGGTCAGGATGAAAAGGGTGGCGGATATGGCCAGGCGTAGGGGAGACATGGGAGGGATCGCGAGCGACTGACGGATGGTCCGAAACTGCGCCGGGCCAGCGCGGGCGATTAGAGCAGAGGGTAGCGAGCCCGCGGTGCAGCCGGACACACCCGCAGCGCGGCTGGGTCGAAATCGTGTCGGTCGCTGGGTCAATCGACCTATTTCTGCGCGGTTGGGTGCCCACTCTCCAAATGCGCTCCTCCGCTCAGCTTAGTCGGCGTCGATCTCGAATTCGGCGCCTCCTCTGCCCCCTTCTTCGCGACTTCGCGTCTTCGCGCGAGACCAGCTCCTCCGCTCCTCCGCTCCTC
>JAFEGM010000078.1 GCA_018240025.1 Verrucomicrobiota bacterium | reverse complement strand
TGGATTGGCGGTGCTGGCGCACCAAAATTAACCGAACAGCCAAGTCAAAAGCACCGACTACCATGGCAGAAAATGGGACGACTGGTAGAACGTTGGATACCTTCCAGCCGAATCATCCACCCTTGGCCAAGCGAGCGATTTGACGCCAGAACTCAAGGTAAGAGCCCGGTGCGGTAATGCCGCCCGCCGGGATCTGTGCGGGGGGCGCGGGGAAACCCGCGTCCCTACCGCGACCGCTCAAGGTGGCCAAAAGGCCCACCAACACAGTGGAAGGCTGCAGGCCGAGATCTTGTAACGCAAGCGGCAGCTCGGCGGCCGGTTCACTCGGCGCCGCGGGCCCCGCCTTTTTGCGCCAATAGCCGGGATGGTTTTTGCGCCACCGGCGCACCCGCTCGCTCGCTTCGGGGCCGCGGAAGTAGCCCGTATTCTCGGGCTTTTGCAGCCAGCGCTGCTGACTTTGCGCCTTGCTCTGCCGGCGCAGGCCGGTTGCGTGCAAAAGACCTGATGACGACTGTTACGCGGCTCGGGCCGGAACCACGCCGCACAGTGTGGGCACAGGCGTTTGGCAGGCGACTTCCAAGGCAGGCTCCCAGGCATCCTCGCCGCTCGCGCCGGAACCAAGCGACCGATCCACCGCGCCGCCCAGCGGGAAGAACCGCGAAGAAGACGAAGAAGAGTTCGGTCGGAAGCTCGGAAGAAGATCCCGCCCGCCCTACGCAGGGTCATCCGACGTCCATACCGGCCTGCAAAGTCGCTGGAACGTCGGCTCACACGAAAAATTGAGGGCAGCCGCCCCTTGGGAGCGTTTAGGCCTAGCAGAGCATAGCTCGACCAAAAATATGCAAACACTCCTAGCCAGCGACTGCATCAACGCGGTCGGCGGCTGCGCAAGCTGGCCACCGTGCCCATCGGGTTGAAGCCGACCTGGCTGAGCGTGGAAGTGCCGCGCATGGAGTGCACGGCCTGCCAGAAGCAATTCGAGGTCGCCCCCCCTTTGCCCGAGCCTATGCCCGACACACCGAGCAGTTGGCCCGCTTAGTCTGTCTGCTGGCGCGGCGCATGAGCCTCAGCGAGGTCGCGGCCTGCACGCACTTGGGCTGGGACACGGTCAAGGAGATCGTCAAAAGCGACTTGGCCAAACGCTACGAGCACATCGTGCTGCGCGGGGTGCGCCAGATCGCCGTCGATGAAATCTACCTGGGCCGGCAGAAGAAGTTCTTCACCCTCGTCATCGACCTGGACAGCGGGCACGTGCTCTGGGTGGCCAAAGGCAAGGGCGCGGCCGCGTTGCGCCCGTTCCTGCGCAAGCTACGCCTGGCCCGGGCCAAGGTGGTGGCCGCAGCCTGCGACATGAGCAGCGCCTACTTCCAGGCCCTGCTCGAAGGCCTGCCCAAGGCGGCCATCGTCTTCGACCACTTCCACATCATCAAGCTGTGCAACGAGAAGATCGACGAGGTCCGCCGTGGCCTGCAGCGCGAGGCCGATACGCTTGGAATGAAGACGCTCAAAGGCCTGCGCTACGTGCTCTTGCGCGGGAAGGAGAAGCTCAGCGAGCGCGACGCTCCCAAGCTGCAGGAAGCGCTGAAGTTCAACCAACCGCTGCACACCGCCTACTACCTTAAGGAGGAGCTCAGAGCCCTTTGGAACCAACCCGGTCGCGTCGCCATGGAACGCTACTTCAAGGACTGGATCGAGCGCGCCCTGGCCTGCGGGGTGCGACCGATGGTGACCCTCGCCAAAACCCTCCGCGGCCACATCGAAGGCATCCTCAACTACGCCTTCTTCCCCATCTCCTCGGCCAAGATGGAGGGGCTGAATCTGAAGATCAAAAACCTCCTCCGCGTCGCCTTCGGTTACCGCGACGAACGCTTCTTCGAGCTACGTCTCCTCGGTCTCCACGAGACCAAGCGTTCCCTTTCCGGCGCCTAACTTCTCCGCGCCTCTCTGCCGAACATTCCCGGAAGAACCTGCTTTTGGCGAATAATACGCTGATTACACAAATATTCCACTTTTTACCAGTTGAAGCGCGAGTATTGGACAAATGGTTATTTTCGAATTCCAGCCTTTACTCTGATTTCGCACTCCGTGCCTGCAAGTTTCCTCCTTCCGCCCCAAGGCCATGAGCGTTGCTGCCGCTGATCTTCCAGGGTTTCTGCAGGCGCGGGCTACGGAGAAGAAGTTGGGCGCAGGCACACTCCGGCTCTACGAGCGGCACTGGAGCGCGTTTTGCCGCTACTGCCTCAAACACGAACTCGAGTGTGACCAGCTCGACGCAGCCCAGGCCGAAGCATTCTACCGGGCCCAGACCGATGGCCGCAGCGCGAGCCATCACCTGGGCGTCAAAGCGGCGCTCAGCTTTGCCTTCCGGGCCCTGCGGGCGGCCAACCCCTTCGTCGAGTGTTCAGCGCCCAGCTTCGACCCGGCCAAAGTGGAGATCGCCTACCTCGATCAGACCGCCTTGGGCCGGCTCTTTGCCGCGCTCAAGGAGCGCCGCAACAGCTATTTCGACCGGATGACCTGGACCCTGGCCTGCGGCCTCTTCCACACCGCTTGCCGTTTCAACGAGCTGGCCCAGCTCCCGACCGACTCGCTGCTCACCGACCACCTCGGCGTTCCCACCACGATCCGCATTCGGATCAAAGGAGGGCGCTTTCGAGATTGTTCCGCTCGCCCCGAGCTTTGGTCGCGAACTTGGCCTCTGGCTCGAGGAACTTCACGCCCATCGCGGCCGCCGGCTTCGCGCTCATGATCTCGCGTTCGCATCTTCGCCGCTGCTCTTCGTCGGCCGCTTGGGCGGCCCGGTCACCAACCAAGCCTTCAATGCCCGGCTGCGCCTGGCGTGCCAAAAGGCCCGTGTCCCGGTCATATCCGCCCATGGGCTGCGCCATAGCGCGGCGACGCTCTTGCTCAATAGCGGCGAGCACTCGCTGCGTGAGGTGCAAGAGCTCCTGGGACATCGGCAGCTCTCGACGACAGCCCGCTATACGCACGTCACGACGCACCAACTGCGGCGTGCGGTGAAAACTCTCGATGTGCTGGGCGAAGCGGGAGCCAAGATGGCCAGCACGGAAGGAGGGCAGGGGACATGAGCTGGGAAAGCGCGGCGGCCCGCGAAAATCGAGAAATTCGAGCGCGCGCCGGCGTCGCGATCACCCAGCTGCTCTTCAGCCGCGGCGACGGTCTCTCGCTCGAGCGGATCGGCAAACTGCTGCGGGCGGGATTTCGGAATTCCGTCGATCCGCTCGAGCGGGCGGTCGCCTCTCTTTCGACCGAGGAGCGGGTCACCGCCATCATCGAGACCAATCGCTCGCTGCAAAGGGTGGGGCTGCGACTGCAGCTGATGAATGGCTTTTGCCGCCTTGAAACCCTGCCGGTGCGCCCCGAGGCCTTTGCCGCTGTCTTCGCAAACCACACCGTCGACTACGCGGACATGGTTTCGCCGGCGGGCCTCGAAGTGCTTGCCGCCGTGGCCTTTCGGCAGCCCATCGACTATGCGCAGCTGGAGGCCTGGTTCGATGGCGACAAGCGGGGCCAACTCGATCGGCTGCTTTCTCTCGGACTCATCGAAAAATTCAGGCAGCCCGGCGGAAAACTCGTTTTCGGGACCACGCTTGAATTCATGCGCCACTTCAAAGTGAAGGATCGCCAAGAGTTGGCGGCGATCTGGGCAAAGACTGACCCGAGCCATGTCCCTCCCGAGGAAAAGAGCGAGTAGCCTTGCGTGCCTGGACGGAGCATCGCAGCGAGTTTGATCGCACCGAGTTTGAGCGTACAACGTTGTTGGAGCGGCTCGTTTCGCATCGGCTCGCCATTTGCAATCGGAAGGGTAGGCGGATCTACCGACCGACCGTTCGGCCGCCATTGCAGAGCCCTGCCAGTCCGTCATAGAGACTGATTTCGCCGGCGACATTTCTGCGCTCAGGCTCGGAGGCTTTTGCAGATTGCGAGGCGTCCGTGGGACGTTTCCGCATGCCATTCGCAGTTTGCGAAAATTCGCGCCACTTGTCGGGCAAGTTTACCTCACCACTCGGTCCATTTCTGAACAGCTCGGCAAGTATACCTCATCGTTTAGCCTGGGAGGCAGCGAAGAGCGGGCTTAAGCCCAACAGTACCTCATCAGGCGCGCTGAATCTACCTTAGCGCACACTAATGCGTGCGCTCGCGGACTTCAATCGCGATTCGTGTTCATGCGCACACGTTTTTGAGGGGTCGCGGGACGGTTTGCGCTCCGAATCCGTACCATACACGGGACGTCTTTTGCTCCGGCCGTCTCTGTGAAGAGCAACCTGCCGGTCGCTTCAGCCGTACGTCCGCGGCTGCGGGACGCTATCTGCTCCTAAAACGGGACGAAATTCGCTCCCCGATCAGGCGCGCGTCCAGATCTACCTGATCAATCGGGTCTGAAATACCTTAGCGCGCAATCTCGCCCCGAATCTGGCCAAAAGATCCTCGCAGGTTATTCCCAACCTCTGTAAACCCCTCGTCGTCGAGCCCACATCTAAAACCCTTGCTAATGTATGTAGGATGATATGACAGGGTGTCGGTGCTGGTTGAGTGTGAAGCTTCCACTGACCGCGGAGTTGAATCTCTTGGCGGCTTGAATGTAGCGGGCCAGGCGTGGGCTTACCGGGCTGAAACGGCTGCTCGGGTGCGGCATTCTGCACGGACCCGGTATTGGCGCCGGGCCCGGTTGCCGATTGTGCGCTTGTCGATCGCCGTGCGAATTGCTTTGCTGGCCGGCATGAAGGCACTCGGCCGAGTCGGGATCTGGACGCTGGGCTTGGTTTCCTGGGCCGCGGGTGTGGGTTGGAGTTCCGGCCAGGGACTGGGCTTGGGCTCGGAATTGTCCGATCCGGCGGCGGTCTCGTCGACGCCGTTCGTGGATCCTTGGGTCGTGGTCACCATGGGGCGCGCGACAGCCGAATTTCCGGTCACGGCGGGAGCGCATGCGCTCTATCGGATCAGCACGACGGCCAGCAATGCGCGGACGGCGGAGATCGTCTTCACACTCCCGAAGCGCGATGGCCCGGTGCCCCGAGTCGTCGAGGTTTCGTTTCCCAGCGGAGGAAAACTGGTGACGGATGTAGGCGACACCAACTGGACGCTTCTGACTCTCGACGGCAGCAACTCTGGGCGGCTGCGGATCCGGCCGCCTTTGACCCGGGGTGTGTTCGTCGTGCGCATTGTGGAGTTCCCGGATCGCGCTTTGGACCTGAAGTTTCGCGTCGGCACGCCGGGCGAGCCGCTACAGGCTGGCGAGTCCGGTTCGCTGGTCCCCTACGAATCCGACAGTCGTTGGGAGTAGATAGCATGGCTGCCACCTGCCCCGGCCCGGCGAAACTCCAGTTTCGGCGCACACGGACGCCTGGCGGAGGTCGGTGAAGGAAGTCGAGAAACCGCAACCCGGTGGCGATCGGTGGGGCCGGCCTTGAAGCCGCTGAGAAGCGCTCAAGACGGCAGGTGACCGGCCGCGATCACCCGTGGACGGCCCGAAATCGGGGTAACGGTGGAGGTCAAACAGGGCCCGCTCAATCCGGATCGGGCTGCAATCGGTCTGGAGGGGGCAAAATCGGCTCGATCCAGCAAAATTGGGCGCGGACGCGACTTTTTACGTATCGATCCAAGGGGAAAGAGCGGTGAAAGGGGCCGCGTAGAAATGGCGGTCCGGAGTTTCCGCCACGGTCAGGCCACGGACCAAGGTAGTGGAACCAAGCTCGCTGTGCCACCGGCGAACATCCCAACGGCCCTGAGTTCACCCCTCCCCTGGCGTGCTCGATGCTGGAGGCGATGGAACCCGGCTGCGCCGGCGAGGTTTCGGCATTTGGAGGGGCGGTCGCAGGAAGCCATCGCCTTCTCTCAGGAGGTCGGCGATGGCGCGCGCCGCGGCTGGATCGACGCCGGCTGTGCGGGCAAAACCCGGCCAGTCGGCCAAGGTCGCCCGCACGCGGTCCAGAAGGTCGCGGCCATTCTCCAGGCTGAACTCCTCGGCAAAAGCAAGCAGGTCTCCGGCGGCGGGATTCGCCCGGCCGCGCACCGACATGGCGTGCCCTGGAGGGATTCGACTGAGGTCGTTGGGGGTCAGATCGTAACAAGGTGCGAGCGTCCAGGTGCCATCGTCCGACTGCTGGAAGGCCACATTGAGAAGGTGGTCGTCGCGGACGAAGGCGCCGACGTTGAAGGCCGCCCGCAGGAAGACATCTTCCAGCGAGCGGTGGTCTCGGGTCAGCTCCAATGCGGTCCGCGCGAGATCCTCGTACGAGCCATCGGCCGCCTGGAGCATGCCGCCCAAAGTGTGCACGTGCCGCCGCCGGCCATTGGCCCGGTCGAAACGCTGCACCCCGAAGTAACGCCCCTCGAAAAGTCGGGTCGGCGGTACTTCCAGTCCGGCTGCCCTGGCCATGGCGGCGTAGGCGAACTCGATGCGCCCGGCCTCGGCTTGCGCACCCTCGGTGAGCTTCACGATCCACGGTTCCCAGCCTTCGCTCAGACCGGCCGTGAGACGGAGGGATTCTCCCTGCACGGCCACGAGGACCTTGGGGCGCGCACCACCTGGCGACGTGCCCGCGGCGAGGAGCGCCTGCAGGCTTTCCGCTTCCACCGCCGACTCCCCGGCCGCCAGGCGCTGGGCTTCGGCATCGATCTGCGCCAGGGCGATGGCTTCGCGGATCGCGCCCGATTCCGGATCCTGATCCGGCCGGAACGTGAGCGCCCCCATTCCGCGATCGCCCAGAAAGCCCAGCCGCACCAAGCTGCCGACCTGCCTCGGATGCAGGCCGAGCTCGCTCAGACGTCGATCCAACAGTTTTCGCCCCCAGCCCAGCGGAAGACTGTCGGCGAACAGGCCAAACAAGCCTTGAAAGGCATAGCGCTCGTGGTGGCCGACGACCGTGCGTCCGAGACTAAGCGGCAAATGAAGTGGCGAGAGCTCGCGTCCGCGTTGCAGCCAGGTCGCGTCGTACTGGAAGAAGATGCGACCGGACGGGTCGTCGGCGAGGCGCCCGACCATCGCCGAGTCATCGAAACGTACGTCGAGAATCACGGGGCCTCCCTCCCGGCGGTCCGACGTCGCCCCCGCTGGCGCTGGGGCGGTTGGGCGAGTTCCTCCAGGCTCGTGTACGGCGCGGGCTGAAAGAGCGCGCTCAACTCCCCCACCCGCCCCAGCACGGCGGCGATGCGGTAAAGACGGTCGAGTGCGATCCGGCCTGTCCGCTCGAAAAGGCGGTACGTGGCCGGGGCAATGCGCGCCCGAGCGGCAAAATCGTCTTGGGTCCAGCCGGCGGCCAAACGGAGCGACCGGACTTTGTCGGCGGTCGAACGCAGGAACTCGACTTGAGTGACAAACGCCATATGGTTAGCGTTTATAAGCTCTCTGGGGTATTAAGCAATAAGGTATTAGCGGTTACAAAAACGCCACGGCCGTGGCCTCAAGCCGCTCCCAAAGACATCCGCACGAGTCCCAGAAGCGCGGCCAAGCCGATGACGGTCAGGACGTCCCATTTCCAACGGTGAAGCGCGACAAAGGCCAGGACCGCCGCCAGGGCCGCCCACGGATCGAACCGCCCGCCGGGCAGCACGACCTGCCCGGCGAACCAGAGCGCCAGGCTCAGGATGATGCCGACCACCGCCGCCCCCAGCGCTGCCAATGCGCCCCGCAGGGCGACATTTTCCCGCAGCCTTTCGACGTAAGGCGCGCCGAGGAAGATCCAGTAGAACGAGGGCGCGAAGGTCGACCACGTCGTCACTCCGGCGCAGAGGCTAGCCGCCGCCCACGGACTCAAACTGCCGGGGTGTTGCCAGCCGCCGAGGAAGCCGACGAATTGCAGCACCATGATGAGCGGCCCCGGGGTGGTTTCCGCCAGGCCGAGTCCATCGACCATCTGGGAGGCGGTCAGCCAGCCATAATGCTCCACCGCCTGCTGGCCGACATAGGGCAGCACCGCATAGGCGCCGCCGAAGGTCACCAACGCAGCCTTGCTGAAAAAGAGGGCCTGCTGAAAAGGCACGCTTCCCCACCCCAGCCAAGCCCCCACCGCCAGCAGCGGCAGCCACCAACTGGCCAGACAGAGCGCAGAAACCCGCACCGCTCGACCCAACGTGGCGGCCGGCATTTCGGCGGAAGGTGCCGGTGCGGAATCCGACGGGCTGGCTGCCGCAGGCTCCGGCGGCGCTGACTTCCTCCACCAGCGCGCGGCGGCCCAGCCGATTGCCCCTGCCCCGACGACCAGGAGCGGAAACGGAACCCCGGCGCGCAGGGCCACGAAGGCCGCCACGGCCAGCCCCCAGTGCCAGCGCTCGCGCAGCGACTTGCCCGCCAGGCGCACGACTGCCGCCGCCACCAGGGCCAGGACGGCGGGTTTGAGCCCGTCGAAGAGCCCGCGCACCCACCAAAGATGCCCGCCCGCGACGTAGGCCCAGCTCAAGGCCCAGAGCAGAATCGCCGAAGGCAAGACGAAGAGGATGCCGGCCGCCAGAGCACCGCGAGTGCGATGCAGCAGCCAGCCGAGGTAGGTCGCGAGCTGCTGGGCTTCCGGCCCCGGCAGCAGCAGGCAGAAATTGAGGGCGTGCAGGAATTGCGCCTCCCCCACCCAGCGGCGCTGCTCGACCACCTCGCGGTGCATCAGCGCGATCTGCCCGGCCAGCCCGCCGAAGCTCAGACAGCCCAGCTTGAACCAGAAGCGCACCGCTTCCCGGAAGCTGGGCCGATGCGGGGGCTCGGGAGACATCGGCGACATTCTCCGCCCAAGCACACCGAGTGTCAGCCGCTTCGGCGCAAACTCTCAACGCACGACCGTCACTTCGTCGCCCACTCGCACCGTGCCGGGCTCGACGACCCGGGCATTCACGCCGCGCAGGTTGAGCGAGCGGCCGTGCGGAGTGTTGACAAATTTGCGAGCGTCAGGGCCGTAGCGTTCGGCGAACTTTCCGCAGCCGGTATGCGGCGCCTCGCTGATCTCGAGCAGCGCGGTGCCGGCCCGCAGACGCGTGCCGGGCGGGAGTTCGTCCTGCCGGAAGACGAGGTCGACGATCAGCTGATCGCCGGCCAGGTCCCAGCGGTCTTCGCGGCCCGCGATCAGCTGCAACACGCGCGAGTTCATGAGTGTGACCTGCGTTTCCACGCGGGCCGACCCGTCGGGCCGGCGCGCACCGGGTCGATGCTTCCAGTTGTCTCCGACCACCCCGTCTTCCCCGTTCAGTTCGATCGACTCGACGCGGCTGCGCTGACCTTCCGAGGGTCGGAGGAAGAGCGCCTTGATGCGGCCATCGGAGGGGGCGGCGAGAATCTGCGGGAGTGCTTGTTCGAGAGTGGCGAGATCGAGATGCATGAGGGATGCGAGGGGCGTCGCGGACGCTAGATGCATCCGCCGACCGCGGCGACCGCTTCGTCCCGGAAGCGTGTCAGCAAGGTGGATGCGTCCGCGACACGGATTTTTCTTCCGTCCTGCCGCCACCTCGCGCAGGGTCCCGGTTCCCCCCGGATTCATGGCTGTCACGATTTTCGACACCCCTGTCGTCACCCCACTCCTTCGCCTCCTCGCCCGACTGCTTCTGCGCCTGGCCGGCTGGAAGCTCGCGGACGGGCCGCCGCCGGCCGACAAGTACGTCCTGATTGCGGCCCCGCATACTTCCAACTGGGACGCGCCTCTCATGCTCGCCATGGCACTGAAGCTGGGGCTCAAGCTGAACTGGTTCGTGAAGGACGCATTTTTCAAACCGCCGTGGGGACCGCTGTGCCGCTGGTTGGGGGCGATCGGGGTCGACCGCTCGCAGCGGACGAATCTGGTCGGGCAGGCGATCGAGCGCTTCGAGCGCTCCGAGCGCCTCACGCTGGCGGTGCCACCCGAGGGCACGCGCGGGAAGTCCAAGTATTGGAAGAGCGGGTTCTACTACATCGCGCTTGGCGCGAAGGTTCCGATCTCGCTGGGCTATCTCGACTACGGCCGGCGCGTCGGCTCGGCCGGCCGGCTCTTCCATCCGACCGGCGACATCCAGGCCGACATGGCGGTCATTCGCCAGACCTACGAGCCGGTCGTGGCCTGCTATCCCGACAAGAAAGGTCCCATCGAAGTCGAGCCAACGACGGGCGCGGAGAAATGATTCCGCACCCGCGCTGAAGCCAGCCGTGACAATTGGCAAATTGGCCTTATCACGGTGCCTGCCGGGCGGCCCAGGGTTTGGCTGCGGCGCCGGGTGCCTGCTTCGTCCATCTCGCTGAATCATCATGCTCCGGATCCTCCCCGCCCGCCCGCGCACGAACGTCGTCGGGGCCAAGCACCAGTTCGCTTTCGTGGCCAGCCAGTACAATCCGGAGCTGGTTCAGGGTCTCGTGAACGGTGCCGCCGCCGAAATCAACGCCTCGATGCCGGCGGCCACGCTGGTGTTGCATCAGGTCCCAGGCGCGTTCGAGATTCCGCTCGCGGTGCAGGAGTTGACGCGTTCGAACCAGGGGGTGAACCACGCGATCATCGCCTTCGGCGTGGTGCTGCAGGGACAGACGTTCCACGCCGAGTTGGTCGCGCGGGCGGTGACCGACGCCCTCATGCGCATCGGGCTGGAAGCGCGCATTCCGGTCGTCCACTGCGTGCTGCATTGCGACACCATCGAACAGGCCCGGGTGCGCTGCCTCGAGGAAGGCACGAACCGCGGCGTCGAAGGCGCGCGCGCCGCCATGCAGATGGTACAGATGATGGAGGAAATGCGCGGCGTGCAGAGCTGAGCCGCGCTCGGCGCCTGCGTGGATCCTGCCTTTCCGGCGCGCGGGTCGGCATCGGCCCTTGCACGGCTGGGCGATGCGTGGATGGACTGCCTCCGCTCTATGCCGCTGCCCCCTCGCCTGCTCGCCGCCCCGCTCCGCTTCGCCGCCGTTGCCACCGTCCTGACCGCCGCGCCACTGGCCGCGGATGAGGGCATGTGGCTCTTCACGGCACCGCCGCGGGAGCAACTGCGCGAACGTTACCAGTTCGAGCCGAGCGCGGAATGGCTGGAGCACCTGCGGCTTTCCTCCATCCGCTTCGGCAACGGCGCTTCGGCCTCGTTCGTCAGCGAGGATGGACTCGTCATGACGAATCACCATGTCGGGCGCGGCACGATTCAGAAACTGAGCACGCCCGAGCGCAATCTGCTGCAGAACGGATTCCTCGCCCGCCAGCCGAAGGACGAGATTCCCTGCCCGGATCTCGAGCTGAACGTGCTCGCCTCGATCGAGGACGTGACCACCCGGGTGAATGCGGCCGTTCCACACGGAGCCGATGGCGTCGCCGCGGCCGCGGCTCGGCGCAAGGTGATCGCGGAGATCGAGAAGGAATCGCTCGAAGCCACCAAGCTGCGCTCCGACGTGATCAAGCTCTATCAGGGCGGGCAGTACCACCTCTACCGCTACAAGCGCTACACCGAGGTGAAGCTGGTCTTCGCGCCCGAGTCCGACCTGGCCAAGTTCGGCGGCGATCCCGACAATTTCGAGTATCCGCGCTACAGCTTCGACGTCGCCATCTTCCGAGTCTACGAGAACGGCCAGCCGGTGAAGCTGCCGCACTACCTGCGCTGGTCCAAGAACGGACCCGCCGAGGGCGAGCTGACCTTCGTGAGCGGCCATCCCGGTCGGACGAATCGGCTGCTCACCATGGCCGAGCTCGCCTTCCTGCGCGACACCGCCTACCCGGCGCAGAGCCTGCGGCAGAAGCGCGACGAAGTTCTCTTGCTCTCGTGGGCGGCGCGTTCCGAGGAGAATGCGCGCCGAGCCAACAATGTCCTGCCGGGCGTGCAGAACGGACGTAAGGCACGCGACGGCGGCCTGGCTGCCTTGTACGATCCGACGTTCTGGGCCGCCAAGCAGCGCGCCGAGACCGAATTTCGCCAGCAGCTCGAGACGACGCCGGAGAAGTTCGCCGAGGCGCGGCAGGCCTTCGAGCGCATCGCGACGGCGCAGAAGACGATCACGGAACTCGCGCCGCGCTTCCGACTGCTCGAGCAGGCCGGCGGCTTCAGCGGCGATGCGTTCACCATCGCTCGCACGCTGCTGCGCGCGGCCGAGGAACTGCCGAAGCCGAACGGCCAGCGCCTGCCGGAGTTTGGCGACGCGGCCAAGACCTCGCGCGAGCTGCAGTTGTTCTCGCCCAAGCCGATCTTCCCCGATCTCGAAATCCTGCGCCTTGGCGATGCGCTGCAGGCGCTTTCGGAAACCCTCGGCGCGGAGGATCCGCTGGTGGTGAAGGTGCTCGCTGGCAAATCGCCCCGCGCGCGTGCGGCCGAGGTCATTGGCGGGACGAAGGTCCTCGACGTCGCGACGCGGCGCGCACTTTATCAAGGCGGCACCGCGGCGGTGGAAGCGGCCCGGGATCCGCTCATCGAACTCGCCCGGCTGGTCGATCCGGCCGCGCGCGAGGTGCGCAAACAGGTCGAGGCGGCCGAAGAGGTGAAGACGCAGGGGCAGAATGCGCTGGCCAAGGCGCGCTTCGACCTGCAGGGCACGGGGCGCTATCCCGATGCCACGAGCTCGCTGCGCCTCTCGTTCGGCGTCGTGAAGGGCTACCCGGAAAACGGCCGCAACATTCCCGCGATGACGGATCTGGCCGGGCTCTACCAGCGCGCCCGGGAGCATCGCAATCAGCCGCCGTTCGACCTGCCGGCTTCGGCGCTGCAGGCCGAAAAGAAGGTGAACGGCAAGGTGCCGTTCAACTTCGTCAGCACGCACGACATCATCGGCGGCAACTCCGGCAGCCCGATGGTCAATCGCGCGGGCGAGTTCGTGGGCCTCATCTTCGACGGCAACCTGCAGAGCCTGGGCACCGACTTCGCCCACGACGAACGCGTCGGCCGGGCCGTCAGCGTGCACAGCAGCGCGATCCTCGAAGTGCTCGAGAAGGTGTACGGCGCGACCGAACTGGTGCAGGAGCTCCGCCGCGGAAAGCGCTAGCCGGCTGCGCAGTCCCGTAGCCGCGCCTGCCAGCGGCCATGGTCCCGCCAAAGAGAAACGCCGGCCTCGCGGCCGGCGTGAAAGGCTCGTCCTTGGGGGCTGGCCCGTTTTTGGAATCAGGCCTGCCGGCGACGCCGATAGATCCCCAGACCGGCCGCGCCGGCCGCCAGCAGACCCAGCGTCACGCTCGGCTCCGGGATGGCTCCGGCATTGATCGCGGTGCCCGGTGAGGTCTGATAGGCGTAGTCGACGATCGTGAAGGTGCCGGACGTCTGATTGATGTTCACGCGCACCCAACCGTAAAGGGTGTTGCCGCCGGCCGGAAACGAAAGACCCAACAGCCCGCCGTTCGAGTTGTTGAACTGCGCGTTCGGGTTGGCCGAGCCGTAGGCCATCGAGCCGAAAAAGCTCGGCCCCACGGTGCCGGGTCCAATGAGGGCATTGGGCGCCAGGCTGGAGACGTACGAGAGGCCGCTGGCGCTGAACCCGACCAGCTGCCCGGGCGCGAAGGTGACCGTGGCGCCCATGTAGTTGCCACCCACGAAGACGTAGTTCTTCAACGTCAGGTCGTTGAAGCTGTCGGAATTGAGGTCCAGCCCGAAGGCATTGCCCTGCCCAATGCTGATGTTGAGCGGCCCGCTGTAGAAGATCTGCGCGTCGGCGGTGTCGGCCGAGGCCGCCAGCACGCCGCCGGCGAGGAGAGAATAGGTTCCAACCCGTTGAGTCCAGTTCATGGTGGCGGGGACCCTATTGAGTGATCGGTGCGGGTGGCAAGTCAGAATCGGCCGGCATTACCCGACACGTATGACGTGTTCGGCCTCCGGGCGGATGACGATACCGGGACGGGCCGCGCGCAGTTGGCGGAGGGCCTCCTCGGCATCCGCGACGCGGCCGGTGCGGCGCAGCCAGACGCCGGCGACAGCGGCGGTGCGCGAGAAGCCGATCTTGCAGTGCACGTAGACGATGCCGCGCGCGGACTGCGCCTCGAGAAAGGCGACGGCAGTATCCAACTGCGCCGGGGTCGGCGCGGTCAGATCGAGCACCGGGAGGTTGAGATACTCAACTCCGAGGAAGGCGGGCGCTTCGTCGAACTCTCCGGTCAGATCGAGCACGGCAGTGACGCCTTGGCGCACCGCGTCTGCCGCCTCGGGGGGATCGAGCCGGCGCCCGATCCAAACCTGCGGCGTGAGCTCGTTCCAGGCCTTTGCCTGACGCCGGTAATGCGCGAGCGACAGGCGTTGCGCCAGCAGGACCGGGGCAAAGAGTGCCCGCGAGACGAAGGAAATGCGTCCAGCTTCCTTGAGGAAGACGGCTGGCCCGCGGCCGAAGTAAGCCAGCGCCAGCAAGCTGCCCGACAGCGCCGGCCAAAGCAGCAAGAGCCAGGCGCCGCCGAGCGTCGCACCCGCGCCGCAGAGGGCCGCCAGCGCGAGGTAGTAGATCCCGAGGCGTGGGTTGGCCTGCCGCTCGGTGGGAGCACCCGGGCGCACGAAGTGAAAGCAGAGCAGCGCGAGGACGGCGCCGCCGACCACATCGACGAAATGATGTTGGTAGGTGAAGAGCGTGGAGGTGGTGACCAGCACGAACCAGCCGATCAGCAGCCAGCGCCAGACGCCGCCGAAACGCTGCGCGAAGAACGTGCCGAGGATGCAGCCCAGCGCGATGTGCAGCGACGGGAAAAGATTGAAGGGCTTGTCGAGCGAAACGAAGGCCGCGAAGGCTGCGCCCATCGCACCCGGCGCGGTCGGGCGCTCCACAGCGAGCTGCAGCGGGAAGACCAGGAAGCAGACGCCGGCCACCAGCACCGCCAGCGTGATGCGGCCGGCCAGGACGCGGAGTTCGTCGCGGGTTCGGCAGAGAAACGGCGCGGAGATGTAGAACGCGTCGATGCTCAGATAGGGGAGGATGAAGATCGGCAGGAACGGGATGTGCCGCTCCCAGGCGTAGTACCAGGTACCGACGTCGCCCCGCAGCGAGGTGAGGAAGCTGCAGCCGCCGTACACCACGACGAAAAGCGCGCCGAGCAGCGCGGCGGTCCTCGCGGCCTGCCAACGGGTGGGTCGATCCACTGCGCTGCTCATGCCTGCACGCGCCGCGCCAGCGACACGGTGAAGATGCCCCATTCGTCGATCAGTTGGGCTTCCTTGGCGAAGCCGGCTTCGGCCACCAGATCGTCCATCTCCGCCTGGGTGCGGCGGCGCATGATCCAGGGCTGGCCTTCGCGATTGGTCAGCACGCGGGCGATGAACTCGACCTGCGGATGCCACGGCTGATTCGTGTAGAGCAGCAAGCCGCCCGGCTCGAGGGCCTCGGCCAGGCCGGCCAGCGAAGTGCGCACGGCCGCATTCTGCGGGAAGAGTTCGTAGAGCCCCGAGACAATGGCGATGGTCGGCCGCGGAGTCAGCGCCGCGAGCCCGGCGCGATCGAAGGCATCGGCCTGCGCGAAGGTGGTCGCCTCGTTCAGGCCGAGCCGCTGCGCATGCCCGCGCGCGACCTCCAGATTCTCGGGCTTGTAGTCGCGCAGCAGCGCGGTGGGCTGCGTCGCGCGTTCGGCGGCCATGGTCTCGAGCACGTAGCGCCCGCCGCCGCAGGCGATGTCGACCAGCCGCACCGGACGCCCCGCAGCGGCGATCTGCCGGAGGGCCTGGGCGAGCAGTTGCTGCAAGTGCACGCGACGCTGCCGGATGCCGCGCCAGCCGATGCTGTCGAGATAGTTGCGATCGATCATCCGGCCCAGCGGCGTGCGGCCGCGGGCGCGATTCTCGTAGACGTAATCGAGCGTCACGCCGGCATCGAAGCCTGCTTTCCAGCCGAGCTGAATGCCTTCGCTCAGCTGGCCGAGCGTCTTCATGGAAGCACGCACCAGGCCGAAGGCCGGCGAACCCGGCTGCTGCAGCCGATCGTACTCTTGCCGCGTGTAGCCCTGCTCATCCGCCTGCACGAGGCTGCGCTGCGGCGCTGGTGCGGTGAAGCGTTCGCGGATGAAATCGCCCACAAGTTGGAAGAGCCGCGCGCGCTCCTTCTCGTGGAAGATGGCGTGGTGGAATCCAGGCAATTCCTCGAATCGCTTCACCGGCGACGAAAGCCGTTCGAAGAAGAGTCGCTGGGTCGCGTTGTTCACCACCCAGTCGGCGCCGGCGCTGATCACCAGCGTCGGAACGACGATGGCGCCGGCATCGGCCACGAGACGCTGCGAGGTATCGAACAGATCGAGCAGCACGTTGACCGCGATCTGCCGAAAGATCTGCGGATCGGCCGCGTAAGCCGCCGCCTGCTCCGGGTCGTGCGTCAGCATTTTCGCCTTCACGTAACTCTTCACCTCGCCCGGGCCGAAGAGCTTCTCCTTCAGCCGCAGGGCCGGAATGGCGAAGGGCACGTAGAGCCGCACCCGGAAGGCCGGCGTGCCGAGGATGAGAGCGCGCAGCCGCGGAGCGTAGTCGTGCACCCAGGCGGTGGCGACGACCGCGCCGACGCTGTGGGCGAGTACGATCGTGTCCTCGGACGCAATGCCGTGGGTCTCCGCCACGTGCCGCGCGAAGCAGTCGGCATCGCGGATGACCGCCGCCAGGTTCGGCGCGTGCCCGCGCGGCCCGGGCGACTGTCCATGGCCGCGCTGATCCCAGGCGAAGACGGCCACGTCATCGAGAGCCAGCGCGCGCACGGTCTCCTCCCAACGCGCGGAATGCTCGTGGCCGCGGTGGAAGAGCAGCAGCGCGCGCCGGGCCTGCTGCGGAGGAAGCCAGGCGCGATAGAACAGCTCGGTGCCGTCCCAGGTGGTGAAGCGATGTTCGGTCGAGTTCATTTCTTGGCGTGGCGTTTCTTCTCTTCGAGGGCGCGCAGAATGCGCTGCAGGCGGACGGCGACGGTCTGGACGCAACCCGCGACCACCAGCCAGCAGGTCCATTCGAGCACCGGCACCGTCGGCAGGAACCAGGCCGTCCAGGCGCCGAGATGCACGGCGACCATGCGCCACTGCTTTGACATCAGCCCGCTGAATTCCCGCTGCACACCGACCGCCTGGCCGAAGATGCCGATGTAAGCGGTGAAGACCGCAGCCAGCGCCGCCCAGTAACCGGCGGCCGGATTCGCCAACCCCGAATGCGCGAGGGCCGCAAAGACCAGGACATCCGAGATGCGGTCCGGCACCTCGTTCAGGATCTCGCCGCGCAGACTGGCCTGGCCGGAAGCCAGCGCGACCATGCCGTCGAGCATGTTCAGCCAAAGGCGGAGGTAGAGAAAGACGGGCGCCAGCAACAGCAGCCAGCGATGTTGAGCGGCGAAGAGCAGACATGCTCCTGCCCCGGCCGCGGCCACCATGGAAGCGTAGGAGATGGCGTCGGCGCTGATCCCGAGCTTCAGGCAGGCCCGCACGGCGCCATGGGCGGTCAGGCGGAAGATGTCTGCGATGGGCCGGCGGGAACTCGGTTGGTAGGCAGGCTCGGTGCTCATGCGTGGCGCGGACCTTGGGGCGGTCGCGGGGTCGGACGGTAGCAGAATCGGAGTCACCCGCCCAAGCTCCCGCAAACGCCGCTCCCAGCGTATCGAAAGCAGCGATCGCGAGGCGCCTGCGAATCGATGCATCCGATTCGCGCATGGCGCCTCGCGATCCCCGGCCGGTCGATGCGTCGGACCATTCGACCGCGCTTGGCCCTGCCGTTGTCCCCTCTGGCCGCCGGCTACTATTCGCTGACCTTGCCACCCGAGCGCCGGTCGAGCGCATTGACCAACGCCAGCACTACCCAGCCGAGCAGGACAGCGAGCGCGGCCAGGCCGATCCTCCCCAGACCCACGGTCACTCCCACCGCGGCGGTCATCCAGATGCCCGCGGCGGTGGTCAGACCCTCGATCTCCATGTTGCGGTCGTGCTTCATGATCGTGCCCGCGCCCAGGAATCCGAGCCCGGCGGCGATGCCTTGAATGACCCGCGAGAGATCCGCCGACGACATCCCGGCCGCGGTGCCGCCCACGACGAAGAGCGCGCTGGCCAGCGAAACCAGCATGTGCGTGCGCAAGCCGGCCGCCTTGCCGGCCCGCTCGCGCTCCCATCCGATGACTCCGCCGAGCACGAGGGCGGCGATCAGGCGCAGCGAGATGCGCTCGATCTCCAGCCAATCGGGCAGACCGGCGGTCAGTTCTTCGAAAAGGGTCTTCGTCATGAGGAGCGGTCACGGGCGGCGGCCCGCTGCTGCTCCACCCTTCGCCTTTCCCCGCGTTTCGGTTGTCTCGCGTCGGGCTGGTGCCGCGGAATCTTCCCTGACCGATGCGCGATTGAGTTGCACCCGGCCGCGCCATTCCCATAGTCTTCCCTTCCCCGCGTTTGTGGCGTCCCCCCGGCGACCGCAAGGCGGCGTTTCCTTGTCCCTTGTTATGTCCATCGAAGCCCACCCCTTTTCCCTCTACAACGATCCCGCCTTCGACATGGCGAAGGAGCAGTTCCGGGTCATCTCGGAATACATGAACATCCCGTCGGATGAGCGTGATCGCTTGTTCTACCCGAAGCGCGCCATCAGCGTCTCGGTGCCGATCCACAAGGACGATGGTACGACCGCGGTCTACCAAGGCTATCGCGTGCAGCACCACCTCTCGATGGGGCCGACCAAGGGCGGCACGCGCTTCGCGCCCTCGGTCAACATGGGTGAAGTGGCCGCGCTTTCGATTTGGATGAGCTGGAAATGCGCGCTCGCCGGCCTGCCTTATGGCGGCGCCAAGGGCGGCGTCTGCGTGGATGTCCGCAGCCTCTCCCCGCGCGAACTGGAGGCGCTCAGCCGCCGCTACATGCAGGAAATGATCCCGTTCGTCGGCCCGAAGATCGACGTGATGGGGCCCGACATGGGCACCAACGAGCAGGTCATGGCCTGGTTCATGGACACCTACTCCATGTACGTCGGCTACTCGGTGAACGAGATCGTGACGGGCAAGCCGATCTATCTCGGCGGCTCGCTCGGTCGTCGTGAATCCACCGGCCGCGGCGTGGCCTTCCTCGTCGAGCGCGCGCTCGATGTGCTGAAGATCGATGCCGAGAAGTGCACCTGCATCGTGCAGGGCTTCGGCAACGTCGGCGCCATCGCCGCCGCCAGCCTCTACTACAAGGCGGGCGTGAAGATCGTCGGTCTGTCCGATGCCTACGCCGCCTTCTACGACGCGAAGGGCCTGAAGTTCGAGGACTTCGAGGAGCACATGCGGACCAACCGCGATCTCAGCAACTTCACCGGCGCGCCGCGCATCTCGCCGGAGGACATGCTGATCCAGCCTTGCGACATTCTCATCCCGGCGGCGGTCGATCGCGTCATCCATGGCGGCAACGCCGGCCAGCTCAAGTGCCGCATCCTGGCCGAAGGCGCCAACGGCCCGACCACCCCGGAGGCCGACGCCATCCTCGATCAGCGCTGGAACGACATCTTCGTCATCCCGGACATTCTCTGCAATGCGGGCGGCGTTATCGTCAGCTACTTCGAATGGGTGCAGGACCTGGCCGCGTTCTTCTGGAACGAGACGGAGGTGACGGACAAGCTCTTCCGCATTCTCGACCACTCCTTCCAGGCGGTGGTGCGCAAAGCCAAGACCGAGAAGATCAGCCACCGCACCGCGGCCATGGCGATCGCGGTCGAGCGCGTGCGCAAGGCCAAGAATACCCGCGGTCTCTTCCCGTAAGCCTAGCCGATTCGATTTCCGGGCGGGTCGCGCGAGCGGCCCGCCCTTTTTTGTGGCTTCGACGCGCGTGCCCGGCGGTCAGCGGATCTACGCGGGTGGCGCGTCGTATACCGCCACCTCGACCAGATTGCCGTCCGGATCGTAAAAATACACCGAGGTCATCGGCCCGAGCGCCCCGGTCCGCGCCACCGGGCCGAGGGCGAGGACCACGCCGGCGTGCTCGAGATGTTCCTGCACTTCCGCCAGCGGCGTCGTGGTCACGAAGCAGAGATCGCCCGAGCCGGGGGTCGGATAGCGCGCATGCGGCTGAAACGAGGCGCCTGCCGGGTGCAGGTTGATCTTCTGCTCGCCAAAGCGCAGCGCCCGGCGCCCGCCCTCGAAGCGGATGGGCTCCAGCAGCAGTGCCCGCTCGTAGAAGGCGCAGGTCGCCTCCACGTCGCGCACCGTCAGCACCAGATGATCGATTCGCGTGATCTGCATCGACCGTGAGTGTCCCGCGGACGCCCGGCACTGTCAGTCCGGGAATGTCCCCGACTGTGGCATAGGGCCCGGACGTGTCCGGGCGAAGTCCGGCTACCCGCCGAGCATGGCCTTCATGCGGGCGAAGGCGCTGAGTCCCGCACTCTCCTCGACTGGCGCATTCACCTGCTGGTGCCAGTTGACGGTCTCGTAATGGCGGGTGTCGAGCTCGCGGATGAACGAACTGGCCTGCCGCGGCAGCACCTGACCGTAGCGAAGACGCCCGCGGCAGTAGAGCAGCGTGAGCTGTTTGCGGGCCCGCGTGATGGCCACGTAGAGCAGACGCCGCTCCTCGTCGAGCGTGCCTTCGTTCTTGGAGCGCTCGTGCGGCAGCAGCCCCTCCTCGAGTCCGAGCACATACACGTAGTCGAACTCGAGCCCCTTCGCCGCATGCAGGGTGATGAGCGTAACCCCGTCCTTCGCATCCTTCTCCTTGTCGTCTTCGTCCTTCTCGCGATCGAGGCTGAGCTTGTCGAGGAACTCGCGCAGACCGTTGTTCCGGCTCTTCTCCTGGTGCCGCTCGAGATCGAGCAGCAGCTCGTGGATCGCCTCCGAGCGCCGATCGAACTCGGCCTCGTCCTTGCAGCCGCGTTTCAGGTCCTCGAGGTAGCCGCTCTCGTTCAGCAGCTCCTTGGTCACGTCGGCGTACTTGGCCAGCGGCTCGAACATCCGCGTCTCGAAGCGATCGAGGAAGGCCACGAACGTCTTGATCGCCTCGCGCGTCTTCTTGGCCAGCACACCGTGGAAATCGGGATGCTGCAGCGCCGCCAGCAGCCCGCATTTGTGCTCGATACTGAAATCGAGCGCACGCTCGACCGTGGCCTCGCCGATGCCGCGAGGCGGGGCCTGGATCACGCGCAAGAGGCTGACGTCGTCGGCGGTGTTGAGCAGCAGCGAGAGATACGCCAGCACGTCCTTGATCTCGCGTCGGTCGAAGAAGCTCTTCCCGCCCACGATGCGATACGGAATGTTGCGCTCGCGCAGCGCCTCCTCGATCAGCCGCGACTGCGCGTTGGTGCGGAAGAGCACGGCGAACTGCTTCCACGGCACGGCGAAATCGTGGCCGATGCGATGCAGCTCCTGCACCGCGTAGAGCGCCTCCTCCCGATCGTCCGGCGCACCCACCAGCTGCGGCTTCTTCCCCTCGCCTTCAGCGCTCCAGAGCCGTTTGGCGCGGCGCCGCGGATTGTGGCGGATGAGGCTGTTGGCCAGATCGAGGATGTGGCCGGTGCTGCGGTAGTTCTGCTCGAGCGCGACCACCGTGGGCCGCGGAAAATGCCGCTCGAACTCGAGGATGTTGCTCACGTCCGCCCCGCGCCAGCCGTAGATCGACTGATCGTCGTCGCCGACCACGCAGACGTTCGGCGGTTCGCCCGCAGCTAGGTGCCGCACGAGATCCAGCTGCAGCCGGTTGGTGTCCTGAAACTCGTCCACCATCAGGTAGTGGTAGCGGCCGCGCCATTTCGCGCGGACATCGTCGTGATCCCGCAACACCTTCACGGCCAGCAGCAGCAGGTCGTCGAAGTCGACCGCATTCAGCCGCTTCAGCTCGCGCTGGTAGCGGGCGAAGACCGCGCCGGCCAGCGTTTCGGTCTCGGCGTCGCTGCTCGGCGCGTCGACCCCCAGGTTCTTGGCCTTGGAGATCGCATTCTGGGCGACCGAGGGCTCCAGCTTCTCGTCCTTGGCCGCGACGCGGTGAATGATCTGCCGGATCAGCCCGGTGGCATCGGACTGGTCGTAGATGGTGAAGTTGCCCTTGTAGCCCAGCTTCTCGATGTCTTGGCGCAGGATGCGGACGCAGAGCGCGTGGAAGGTCGAGACCGTGACCAGCTTGGCCTTCTCCGGCGCCACGGCGTGGGCCACGCGCTCGCGCATTTCATCGGCCGCCTTGTTCGTGAAGGTGACCGCCAGGATGTGCTCCGGCGGCACGCCTTCGCTGATCAGGTAGGCGATGCGCGCGGTGATGGTGCGGGTCTTGCCCGTGCCCGCGCCGGCCAGGATCAGGACCGGTCCCTGAGTCTGCTTGACGGCGCGGAGCTGAGGATCGTTGAGGTCGAAAAGTCGCATGCGTTCGGACGCGGGCGCGAGGTGTCGCCCGCTTTCCGGACGAAGGCCAATGCGGATTGCGGAAATCGACGCGACGGCCGACTCCGCCCCGCGGCCCCGGCGCTACGCACCCATGACCTTTACGAGCAGCAGACCGAGCACGACTCCAGCGAAACAGGTGGCAACGAAAAGACGCATGGACGGAGATAGAACAGGTTCCGTGCCAGACTTTAGTCCATTGGCTGACAGCCGCTGCGTCCGTCGCCCGCTCGGGTTTCGCCCCTTCAGGGCTGTCGCATGAATTCGGGTCAGCGGTCGGTACACGCGTTTCAAGGATGAGAGGCGATGCCTTCTCAAAGCTGCAGCGGGTCGCGCGGCTTTCGCAGCATCGGCGTGGCATGAGCTTTGACAGCGGGGGCCGCGCGCCGGAAGTTCCATATTCCCCATAATGAAACTAGGCCAGCTTGTTTTCTACGCGGGCCTGGCGACGGCAGCGACGTTCGGAGGCGCATGGTTCCTGCGTGGAAGCGCAAAACCTCCCCCTGCCGCCCAGCCGCCCCGCCCGGTCACTGCCGCGACGGCGTTCACGCGCAACGTGCCCCTCTACATCGACGAGATCGGCAACACCTCGGCCTCCGAGATCGTCAACGTGCAGGCCCAGGTGGCCGGCCAGATCGTCGAGGTGCACTTCCAGGACGGCGCCGAGGTCAAACAGGGTGACGTCCTCTTCAGCATCGATCCGCGCACCTACCAGGCCGCGCTCGACAAGGCCAACGCCACGCTCGGCCAGAACCAGGCCAAGCTCGCGTACCAACAGGCGCAGATGAAGCGGATGGATTCCCTGGCGGAGAAGAAGGTCGCTTCATCGCAGGATTTCGATCAGTCCCGCGCGCAGCTGGCGGAACTGCAGGCCTTGGTGCGCGCCGATGAAGCCAACGTCCAGACTGCCAAGCTGAACCTCGAATTCTGCACGGTACGCGCGCCGATCAGCGGCCGGGCGGGCAAGCGGCTGGTCGATCGGGGGAACCTCGTCAATTTCCCGGGGGGCGCGACGCTCGTCACCATTGCCCGACAGGATCCGCTGTTCGTCGATTTCACCATCGCTGAGGAAAAGCTCCCGGCCGTGCGAGCCTACCAGAATCGCGGCACGCTCAGCGTCGAGGTCTGGTCGGCGGCCGAACCCACCAAACGCCGCAAGGGCGAGTTCGCCTTTCTCGACAATGCGGTCACCGTCGGCAACGGCACCGTCCGCCTGCGTGGTCGCGTACAGAACGAAGACCGAGCCTTTTGGCCGGGGCAGTTCGTCAATGTGCGGCTGGTGCTCGACGTGGCCAAGGGGGCGGTCCTCGTCCCGAGTCAGGCGGTGCAGGTCGGGCAGATCGGGACGTTCGTCTTCGTCATCGGCGGCGAGAAGAAGGTCGCCATCCGCCCGGTGCGTCCGGGGCAGCGCCACGGCGGCGATGTAGTGATCGAAGATGGCATCCGGCAAGGCGAGACCGTCGTGGTCACCGGTCATCTCTTCCTCTCGCCCGGCGCGACGGTGAAGGTGACGGAGACCGTGCCGCCGCCCAGCGTCGTGGCCGGTCCGGAAGGCGAAACGAAACGCGGCGAGGGCTGAACCAGGCGCCATGAACTTCTCCGAGCCCTTCATCCGCCGGCCGGTCATGACGCTGCTGCTCAGCGTCACGACCATTATTTTCGGCATCCTGGCCTACCGTTCGCTGCCGGTGAACGATCTGCCGACGGTCGATTTCCCGGTCATCAGCGTGGGGGTCGGCTACCCGGGAGCGAGCCCGGAAACGATGGCGGCGACCGTGGCCACGCCGCTCGAGCGGCAATTCCTGCAGATCAACGGCGTCGATCTCATCACCTCGACCAGCACGCAGGGTTTCACCCAGCTGTCGCTGCAATTCAATCTGAGCAAGAGCATCGACTCGGCCGCGACCGATGTACAGGCGTCGATCCAACAGGCCCTCAGCGCGCTGCCGGCGGATCTCCCCTCCCCGCCGACGCTGAGCAAACAGAACCCGAACGAGCAGCCGATCCTCTTCATCGCGCTGACGAGCGAAACGCTGACCTACGCGCAGATTTACGACTTCGCCAACACGCTGGTCGCACAGCGCATCTCCATCCTGCCGGGCGTCTCGAAGGTCGATCTCTTCGGCTCGAAGGGCGCCATCCGCGTGAAGGCCGATCCCTCCAAGCTCGCCATTCGCGCGCTCACCATGGAGGACCTGGCCAATGCGATCCGCGCCGGCACCAGCTACCAGGGCGCCGGCCAGTTCGACGGCCCGAACCGGACGTTCCTGCTGCAACCGCAGGGACAGCTGGAAACCGCGGAAGACTACCAGCGTCTGGTCATCGCCGAACGCGACGGCAACGTCATCCGCCTCGGCGACGTCGCGACCGTCTCCGAGTCGATCAGCGACGAGCGCTTTGCCCGCATCTTCAATGTGCGCGGACAGCCCACGCCCGCCTCGTCCATCACCCTGGCTGTCTCGCGCGCTCCGGGCTCGAACACGGTGGCCGTGGCCCGCTCCGTCCGCGAGCTTTTGCCGCAGCTCAAGCGCGAGCTGCCTGGGTCCATCGATCTCATCCCGACTTACGACCGTTCCGCCACCATCGTGGCCTCAGTCAACGATGTGCAGGAGACGCTCTTCATCGCCTTCATCCTGGTGGTGGTGGTGATTTTCGTCTTCCTCGGACGCGCCGCCGACACGCTCATTCCGGTCGTGGCCCTGCCCATGTCGCTCTTCATCACGTTCATCGTGATGCAGCGGCTGAATTACAGCATCGACAACCTCTCGCTGCTCGCGCTGACCCTGGCCATCGGGTTCCTGGTCGATGACGCCATCGTCTTCCTCGAGAACTGCGTGCGCCGCATGGAGCACCTGCAGGAGCCTCCGATCCAGGCGGCGCTGGCCAGCGCCAAGGAGATCAGCTTCACCATCATCTCGATGACCCTTTCGCTGGCCGCGGTCTTTCTGCCGCTGGTCTTCATGCCCGGCGTGCTGGGCCTGCAGTTCCGCGAGTTCGCCATCGTCATCATCGTGGCCATCGTCGCCTCGGGCGTAGTCTCGCTGACGCTGACTCCACTGATGTGCTCCACGCTGCTGCACGGGCATCTCAGCGGCTCGAAGACTTGGATGGAGCGGAAGATGTCGGTGTTCATGGACCGCGTCATCGCCGGCTACGGACGCACCCTCGACATCGCGCTCCGGCACCGCCTCGTCTCGGTGGTGGCGTTCGTGCTCTGCCTGGTCGCCACCTACGTCCTCTTCGGCCTGCAGCGCGTCGGTTTCCTCCCGGTCGGCGACAGCGGCTTCGCGCGCGGCGTGATTCGCTGCGCCGAAGGCACGTCGCCGGAGCAATTGCGCGGCTATCTGTCGCAGATCGAGAAGATCGTGAAGGAGCACCCGGCGGTCGACAAATCGCTCGTTCGCACGCAGGGCTTCGATGTCTTCACGGTCATCTTCCTGCGCGACCGCAAGGAACGTGCCCCGATCCAGCGGGTGATCCGGGAAATCATCACCGAGATCAACAAGATCCCGGGCGTGGCGGCCTTCATCTCGCCGAACGCGGTGCTACAAATCAGCACGGGCGCGGCCGGCAATGCCCAGGGCAAGTTTTCGTACACGATCACCGGCCTCGACGGCAACGAAGTGCGGCGCTCGACCGAAGAACTGACGGCGAAGCTGCGTAGCTATCCGGGCTTCCTCTTCGTCAACAACGACCTGCAGACGAACACACCCAACCTCTCGATCGAGATCCTGCGCGAGCCGGCCGCGACCTACGGCGTGTCCGCCCAGCGCATTCTCTCGGCCCTGCGGAACGCTTACTCACAAAACTTCGTCTACCTGATCAAGAAGGCGAACGACCAGTATCAGGTCATCCTCGAGGTGGACGACCAGCAGCGCTCGGTCCCGGAGAACCTCAAGCTGCTCTTCGTGCGGGCCGACGACAACAAGACGCTTGTGCCGCTGAGCGCGGTGGCGCGCTGGACCGAGGTGGTCGGGCCGCGCAGCGTGCAGCATCTCAACCAGTTCCCCTGCGCCACGATCTCCTTCAATTTGAAGGAAGGCGAGGCCATCGGCGACGCCGCGGCGTTCGTCGAGAAGACGGCCGCAGCAGTCCTGCCGCCGACCGTGACTGGCTCGCCGCAGGGCGAGTCTAAGGTGTTCGCCGAAACCGTGGGCGCACTGGGCGTGCTGATGATCGCGGCGGTCTTCGCGATGTACGTGATCCTCGGCATCCTCTACGAAAGCTACGTGCACCCGCTGACCGTGCTGAGTTCGCTGCCCGTCGCGGCGGTGGGCGGATTGGCCACGCTGCTGATCTTCGACCAGGAATGCTCGCTCTACGCTTTCGTCGGTATCTTCCTCCTCCTCGGCATCGTGAAGAAGAACGGCATCATGATGATCGACTTCGCCATCCAGCGCATGGCGGAAGGCGTGGGCGCGGAGAAAGCCGTACACGAAGCCAGTTTGGAACGGTTCCGCCCCATCATCATGACCACCCTGGCTGCGCTGATGGGCGCCGTGCCGCTGGCGCTCGGCTGGGGCGCGGACGGCGAGGCGCGGCGCCCGCTCGGGCTCGTGATCGTGGGCGGACTGATCGTATCGCAGATCATCACGCTCTACATCACGCCGGTGCTCTTCCTCTACGGCGAGAAGTTCCAAGCGTGGCTCGACACGATCCCATTCTTCCGCCGCGGCAGCGCGCCGGGCGTCCAGGCCCCGGCCTCGGCCGGGGAGCCTGCCTCAGCTTGAGCCCTTGATCACCGGCCCGATTCGGCGGTGCCTCCGGGTTCCGGACCGAGCGCCTCGGAGAGCACGCGCAGAATCTTCTCCGCGGTGTAGGGCTTGGGCACGAAGTGGAAGCGGCCTTCGCGGACGGCGGAGTCGATTTCCTCCCGCGAGGTCAGACCGCTGGAGGCGATGATCCGCACCTGCGGATTGATCGCCCGGATGGCCACGATGGCGGTCGACCCGTCCATCACCGGCATGGACATGTCGATGAGCACGACCGCGATCTCTTCGCGGTGCATGGCGTGCAGAGCGATCGCCTCCGCCCCGTTGGTTGCCAGCAGGACTCGATAACCAAAGCGTTCGAGCGCGGATTTCGCCACCTGCCGGATGCCCGCTTCGTCGTCGACCACGAGCACCAACTGGCCCTGACCGCGCGGCAGGTCTGCGCCTGCAGAACTCTCCGCGGCTTCGGCCGCGCCTTCCACATTCGCCGGCAGGAACACCTCGAAGTTCGTGCCGCGCCCGACTTCGCTGACCACATTGATGAAACCCCCGTGGCTCTTGACGATGGCCATGGTGGTCGAAAGCCCCAGCCCCGTTCCCCGCCCCATCTCCTTGGTGGTGAAAAAGGGTTCGAAAATGCGGTCCCGTAGCGCCCGGGGAATGCCGGAGCCGGTGTCGGCCACCTCGACCACCACGTAGTTCCCCGGGCGCGCCTCGGGGTTCATGCCGGCGTACACCTCGTCGACCTCCGCATTGCGCATCGTGATCGTCAGCCGCCCTCCACCTGGCATGGCGTCCCGGGCATTCACGCAGAGGTTCATGAACACCTGGTGCAGCTGGGTCGAATCGCCGGTCACCATCCAAAGCGAGCGATCCGGGCGAAAAGTGAACTCGACGTTCTTCGGGAAGGTGTCGGCGATGATTTTCTGAATATCTCGCACCAAATGCCGTGGATTGACCAGCGCCCGCTGGCCCTTCACTCCACGGGCGAAGGAGAGCACCTGGCGGACGAGATCCGCTCCATGCTGGCAGCTCGTTTCCAGCACCTCGAGCAGCGCGCGGCCCTGCTCGTCCTTCAACTCGTCCTGCAGGAGCTGGACCGACATCAGGATCGGCGCGAGCACATTGTTCAGATCGTGCGCGATGCCTCCCGCCAGCGTGCCGATGCTCTCCATCCGCTGGGCGCGCAGGAACTGCGCTTCCAGCTTCTTGCGCTCCGTCACGTTGGTGTGGATGGCGAGGATCGACGTCGGCGCTCCGCCTTCGTCGCGCACCAGGGTCAGACGGCATTCCACCTCGAGCGTGCGCCCATCCTTGGTCAGATGCTCCATTTCGCCGGTCCACTCTCCGGACTCGAGCGCCTTGGCGGTACTCTCGTCGAAGGCGGCCTGATCCCGGTAGAGAAAGTCTCGGGCGCCTCGGCCCAGGACCTCGTCGGCCGTCCAGCCATGGAGCCGCTCGGCGCTCTTGTTCCAGTACGTGATCCGGTGCTGCAGGTCGCGCACCAGGATCGCATCCTGCGCTTTGTCGAGCAGCGAGGCTTGCTCCCGCACCTGCGCATCGGCCCGCTTCCGTTCCAGCTCGGCCGAGGCGCGGGCGCCAAAAATGCGGAGCGTCGAGGAAATGAATTCAGGCTCGGCGATCGGCGCGCGATACATCACGGCGACCACGCCGATGACATGGCCTTCGGAGTTCAGCAGCGCCGTGCCGACATAGGCCTGGGCACCGACCCTTTGCAGCCACGGATCGGCGGGAAACCGATCGCAGAGGCCACGCTCCACGACGCAGAGCTGCTCGCGTTCGATGCAGGCACTCGGGGTGTCGACGATATCGTATTCGAAGCTCTCCAGGTGCTGTCCGTCCACCACGACCGAGATGGTGCGAGCGCGGGCATGGCCGGGCAGAAACTCCGCCACCAGGCCCACCGGCGCACCGAGTGCTGCGGCCATGCTCTCCATCAGGCGCGGGAAATAGGCGCTGCCGATCGAAGCGCTCACGCCGCGGGCGGTCGTCAGAATCGCATCGAGCGTTCGCTGTCGGGCCTGGCGCGCGCGGATCGTGCTGAGGCCGAAGGCGAGGTCGTCCGCCAGTTGCCGCAGCAGGCGTACTTCGCTGGGATGCAGTCGCAGCGGCTCGTGCGAGAGCAGGCCCATGGCCCCCAGCACCCGATCCAGATCCCGGATCGGCAGATAGGCCAGGCCGCGGAAGCCACAGCGCGCGGCATGATGCAGCCAAGGATCTGCCTCCCCCTCCTTCTGCACGTCTTCGCAGATGACGACTTCGCCGGTGCGCACCGCGCGCCCCGCCGGGCCGCGCCCATTTATCTGCTCCTTGTCCCAGGAAAGTCGCCCATTGCCCAGATAGTCCTCGGCCGGTCCCGCATGGGCCATGGGTACGATGGTTCGCCCGGCATCCTGCTGCGCATAGCCCACCCAGGCCATGCGAAAGCCGCCGACATCGACAGCCAGGCTGCAGATTGCTTCGAGCAGCTGGTGTTCGGAAGCGGCCCGCACCAAGGCCTCATGGCAGCGGCTGAGCATCCGTTCGGTACGATGCACTTGGGCGAGCTCGCGTTCGGTCCGTACTCGCTCGGTTACATCCTGGGCCAGGACGAGCCGGGCCGTCGCGCCGTCGAGTTGGAGGCTGTCGGAGGACACCTCGACGCTGATCACGCTGCCGTCCTTGCGGCGGTGGCGCCAGAAACTGAACGACTTCTCTCCCGGTGGCTGCTGCGACACAGCCCGTTCAAGGGCCCGCACATCCTCCGGCAGATGCAGATCGCGCAGGCTCATCGCCGCAAATTCTTCCGCGCTGTAGCCGTAGTGCTCGATGGCCGCGCGATTCACCGCGAGGAAGCGCAGCGTCCGGGCATCGAACGTCCACATCGGCTGCGGGTTCTGCTCGAAGATCAGCCGGTAGTTGGATTCGGAGACCCGCAATTGCCCGATCGCACGGTAACGCTGGATGACCGCCCCGACCGCTCCAGCCAGGACCAGCAGATTGCTCGTCTCCCCGGCCCGGAACGCGTCGGCCCGCTGGGACACCGCCTTGAGCAGGCCCAGGGCGCCTTCGCCGAGCCGCACCGGGAGCACGACCACCGAGCGCGCACCAATGGCGCGGCAGGCTGCACGATCGACCCGCGGGTCGACTTCGGCATCGGCACACACCACCAGCTTGCCCGCGCGCAGCGCTTCGTCCGCCAGCGGCCCCGGCCAGTTGCCGCGATCGCCGGGTTGGCGGGCGATCGCTCCCACCGCGGCTCGGCAGACCACGTCGCTGCCTTCCACCAGGTCGAGCGCCACGCCGCTGGCGCGGACCAGCTCCAGCGTCCGACTCGCCACGAGTTGCAGCGCGGCGGACAGATCGAAGTCGCGGGTGGTCAGATCATGCAGCAGGCGAACGATGCCGGCCTGCATCTCGACCGCATGCTCGATCTCCAATTCCCGCTGTGCCCGCTCGGTGATGTCCGTAAGGGCCCCGACCAGCCGGATCGGCTTGCCTTCCGCCTCGCGCAGAATGCGGGTGTGGGCCTCGACGTGAGCGTAGGTTCCGTTGCGGCAACGAAAGCGGAAGCGATCGGCCCAGGCACCCTCCGCCCCGGCCAGAGCGGTTCGCAGCCGTCGCTGCACCCGGCTCCGGTCTTCCGGATGCAGGCGCTCTTCCCAGAAATCGAAGGTGCGTGCCTCGGCGGCCGATTCATATCCGAAGCAGCGCTGGCGACCCTCATGCCATTCGAAGCGATTCGGGTTCAGCTCCCAAGCCCACACGGCGTCGGCCAGGAGGCTGACGATGGTGCGATCCCGATCCGCGGGAGTCCAGCGGTCTTCTCCCTGGTCCGGCGGCACGGTTCCCGCTGCGGCCCGGGCCGCCGGCGGGGAGGGACGATCTTCGTTCATGCCAGAGCGCTCGACTCCATTCGAGCGAGCCCGCAGTTTGCCGAATTCCGTTCCGGTTCGGCAACGCTACGTCCCGGTCACGTGCTGCCCCATCCAGGGTCGCGACCACTCGCAGCGTTCGCTCAGCCGTGCTTCTGCAGCCCGAGAGCCGTGCAGCGCACGAACTTCTCCGGTGGCAGGAAGCCCTTGCCGAGCTTCTCGTCGAAATCCTGCATGGGCTTGGCCTGCACGATTTCGTCGATCGTCCGTCCCTGCTTGAGGAGCTTGGCCAGACGCTCGTGCGTGGTGGCGAGGAAATCGCGGTAGCCCTGGAGATCGGCCTTCGAGGCGAGCGGGCCGTGGCCGGGCACGATTTTCGTCTTGGCATCGACCAGCGACAGCGCCTTCTCCGCCGCGGCGACCATGCCGCCAATCCAGCCGCCGCTCGAATAGTCGATGAACGGGTAGATCCCGTTGAAGTAGAGATCGCCCATGTGCAGGACATTGGCCTGGGCGAAGAACACCAGCAGGTCATTGTCCGTATGAGCCGGGGCGACCGCGCTCAGCCGCACATCGTCGCCGTTCGCGTGAATGGTCAAAGCGTCGCTCACCGTGACAGTCGGCAGCGCGATCTTCGGGGCGGCCGGCGCCTTCATCTCGAGGAATTCCACCACGCTGTCCTTGGAGAGCCGCTCGCGACAATTCCGGTGAGCCACGATGCGGGCACCGGCGCGGGCGAAGGCCTCGTTGCCGCCAGCGTGGTCGAAGTGCCAGTGCGTGTTGATCAGCGTCGCGTTCGGATTGCCCGACAGGCGCTTCACCTCGGCGAGCAGGGCCACACCCATGGCCGGCACGCCGGCATCGACCACCAGCGGACCCTCGTCGCCGGTCAGCACCACCACGTTGCCGCCCGCATTGGTCAGCAGCGTCAGACGCTCGCCCAGCGTGGCGGCGGCGACCTTCGGCACCCCGGTGCTCGCGGGCGGGGGCGTCGCTTTCGAACTCGCTTCCTGACCGAACGACCATTGCGGCAACGCCAGAGCTCCGGCGGTGAAGAGGAACGCCCGGAGGGCTTCGCGGCGGGAAAGCAGGTTGGACATGGCGCAATGCTAGGCAGGCGACGGCGCGCATGCAAAGGGCGCGTCCCACCCGGCCCCGGCGCTTCTGCTCTTTGCGCGCCTAGACCTCGATCGGCACGTGTTCCTCGGCGGCGGCGGGCGCACCTTCGGCGGCCGGCGTCGAAGGCGCAGGCGGCTGGGCGGCGGGCGCCAGCGTGGTCTGGCCCGAAGCGACAGCCGGTCCCTCGGAAGTGTCCGTCAGCCGCACCGCCACGGGCTTGCTCACGCCGGGCTGCTCCATGGTCACGCCGTAGAGCACGTCGGCCCGAGCGATGGTCCGCTTGTTGTGCGTGATGACCAGGAACTGGCTCTGCTGCACGAAGCGGTCGAGCATCTTGATGAAGCGGCCGATGTTCGACTCGTCCAGCGGCGCGTCCATTTCGTCGAGCACGCAGAACGGGCTGGGCTTGACCATGTAGATGGCAAAAAGCAACGAGACCGCGGTCATCGTTTTCTCGCCGCCGCTCAGCAGCGTGATGGACTGCAGCTGCTTACCGGGCGGACGCGCCATGATCTCGATGCCGCTCTCCAGCGGGTCGCTCTCGTTCGACAGCACCAGACTGCCGCGGCCGCCGCCGAAGAGCTCGGTGAACATCTCGGCGAAGTTCGTGCAAATACGCTCGAAGGTGGCCGTAAACAGCTCCAACGTGGTCGCGTTGATCTTGCCGATGATGCCCTGCAGTTCGTCGCGTGACTTCACCAGATCCTCGCGCTGGGTCTGCAGAAAGGTGTGTCGCTGCTCAAGCTCGTCGTGCTCCTGAATGGCGTCGACGTTGACGGTGCCGATCGAGTTCAGGCGCTCCTGCAGGGTCAGGACGATCTGCTCGACCTCGGTCCACATCTCCTCGCCGGTGACCGCCGGCGCATCCTTGGACCGACGCTCCGTGAAGGCCGCGTGGAAGGCGTCGAGTGCCGGGAGGAAAAGCGCGAGATCGACCTGGTACCTTTGCGCGATCTTCTCGGCCAGATTTTCCTGCCGCAGCCGGAGCTGCGTCATCTGCACTTCGAGCTCGCCTTTCTGATCGTGCAGCACCGAGGCTTCGCGCCGGCTGGCGCGCGCCACGCCGTCGAGTTCGGTGATGACGGCGGCGACATTGAGCCGCGCCAAGGCGAGGCGTTCGGTCTCCTTCTCCGCGTCCTCGAGTTCGACCGTGCCCAGCTCGATGGCGCCATCGAGGCCGGCGTTTTCGGCCGTGTACTGCTCCATCCGCGCCTCGTAGCGCTCCAGCTCCTTCGAGCGCTCCTGCACGATGCCGACCCACTCGTCGCGGCGAGCCGCCAACTCCTGCCGCTGACGCGAGAGATCGTCGCGCCCGCGCTGCTCGGCGGCGAACCGTGCGCGCAGCTCGGTCAGAGCGTCGTTGCGGGCGGTTTCCTGCAGACGCAATTCCTCGACCTGCTGGCGCGAGACGCTGATCTCCCCCTGCGCCGCCTCGACCGCCGCGGTGGCGGCATTGACGTCCAGCGCCAGCGCCGCGGCCCGGTCGCGCGCCTGCTGCGCCCGCACCGCCGTCTGCTCCTGTTCGCGTCGCAGCGCCTCCTCGCGCCGCTGCAGCTCGCGCTCTTCGCGCTCGAGCAGCGCCGCCTTGCCGGCCAGTTCGGAGACCCGAATTTGCGCCGCCTGCAGCTGCTCGCGCTCTTCGCGCAGCGCCTGCTGGGCCTGGGCCAGTCGAGCCTGCGCTTGCTCGCGCCGGGTGTCGATGGTCGCCAGCTCGGCCCGGGCGCCCTCGAGCTGCCCGTCCAATTCCGTGATCTGCGCCTTGCGCTGGAGGATCGACGACTCCGCCTTGCCCGAGGCGCGCCCGCCGCGCCAGATGCCGTCGCGGCCGAGGACTTCGCCCGCCAGGGTCACGACCGTGAATTCCGGCTGGGCCGCCACGATGCCCACGGCCGTGGCCAGATCGGGCGCCAGCACCACGCCGCGGAGCAGTTCGTCGACCAGCCACTCGGCCGCCGGTTGGGCCTTCACCTTGTCGCGGGCGAAGCCGACCGCGCCGCTCGGCAGCACGAGGTCGAGCGCATGAAAACTCGGCGTGCGGGCCAGCCGCGGGGCCACGCTCGCCTTGCCCAGATTGCGGGCGGCCAGCGTCTCCAAAGCCTCGCGGGCCAGCTCGCTCTCGGTGAGGATGATCGTCTGCAGGGCGTCGCCCAGCACCGCCTCGATGGCGGCGATGCAGGCCGGCTCCGCCTCCATCAGCGTGGCCAGCGCGCCGACGGTCGCCGGTTTGAAGCGCTCCGGTCGGTCGAGCCCGCGCAGGAGCGCCTTGGCCCCGCCGCCAAGGCCTTCGCCTTCGACGTTGAGCTGGCGCAGCACGTCGACTTTCGATTGCAGCGACGCGACCAGCCGCTGCGCGTTGGCGCGCTCGGGCTCGATGACCTGGAGCTCCCGCTGGGAGGCCGATTGCTCCGCCTCCGCCTGGCGCAGTCCCTCCCGCCGGGCTTCCACGGCGCGCTGATTCTCGGTCTGCGCCTCCCGCGTTTCCGCCAGGGCCGTCGCCGCCTGGATCCGCTGCGGTCCCAGCGCCGCCGCTTCCTGCCCGAGCTGCTGCACGCGCGACTCCGCGCCCGCCTCGCTGGTCTGGGCGCGGGCGACTTCGGTGCGGAGATACTGCAGTTTGCTGTCGGCCGAGACCGCCATCTGCGCCGCGCGCTGGGCGGCCGCCTCGGCCTGATTGCGCCGCAGACGCACGCCCTGCAATTCGGCCAGCGCATTGTCGAGCACCGCCTGCTGCGCGCGCAGCGCCTCGCTCAGCTGCTGCTCCTGCGTGTCCGTCTCCGCCAGCCGTTCGGCCTGCTGGCGCTGCTTCTCGCGCGCATTCTCGATCTCCGTCCTGAGCCGCTCGATCGCGCCCGTGCTCTCGGCCATCCGCTCCTTGTTGAAGGCCAGCCGCGACTGCGCCTGGGTCAGCCGGTTCTTCACGTCGTTGGCGAAGCCGCGGGCGCGCGAAAGCACCTCGTCGCGCTCCTTGAGATCGAGCTGCTTCTCCTGCAGCTCCGCCTCCGCCTCGGTGGCGGTCCGCTCGGCCTGCTCGCTGGCTTCGCGCGCCTCCAGGGCCCGCTTTTCCAGGCTCTCGAGGGTGCGTTTCCAATCGCGATACTGGTTGTCGGCCAGGTGCGTCTCGAGCGTGCGCAGCTGCGTGCTGATCTCCTGCCAGCGCCGCGCCTTGGCCGCCTGCCGGGTGAGCGAGCCGAGCTGACGCTGCACTTCCTTCAGGATGTCGTCGAGCCGGACGAGGTTCTGCTCGGTCTGCTCCAGCTTGCGCAGGGCCTCGCGCTTCTGCGCCTTGTAGCGGGTGATGCCGGCCGCCTCCTCGAAGACCGCGCGCCGATCCTCCGGGCGCGAGGAGAGCAACTGGTCGATCTTGCCCTGCTCCATGATCGAGTACGCCGTGCGGCCAATACCCGTATCCATGAAAAGCTGCTGGATGTCCTTGAGGCGGCACGATGTGCCGTTGATCAGATACTCGCTCTTGCCGTCGCGGAACACCCGCCGGGTCAGCTTGACCTCGTGAAACTCCGTCCCGAGTTCGCGCTCGCATTCCGCGAAGGTCAGCGAGACCTCGGCGAAGCCCACCGGGGCCAGTGCATCCGAGCCGTTGAAGATCACGTCGGCCATCTCCGCGCCGCGCAGCGCCTTGGCCGACTGTTCGCCGAGCACCCAGCGAATGGCGTCGAGCACGTTCGACTTGCCGCAGCCGTTCGGCCCCACGATGGCCGTCACGCCCCGGCTGAACGTCAGCTTGGTCCGGTTGGCGAACGACTTGAAGCCGAAGAGTTCGAGCGACTGGAGGTACATGCGGCGGAAGGCGGCGAACCGCGGGGGTGGAGAAATAGCCGCGAAGGGGGGCGTGCCAAGCCGATTGTGGCCCGGCGGAAGGCCGGTTCAGGCCGCCTGCCCGCTCATCCGCGCCTGCAGCCGCGCCTCCAGAAACCGCGCCAGCCGGGCGAACGGCAACCCCATCAGCAGGTAGATCGCGGCGGTCAGCAGACCGACCCCGAAATAGTCGAAGTAGGTCGTGGCCAGCATGGTGTAAGTCTTGGTCAGCTCGACCATCGTCAACACGCTGACCAGCGAGGAATCCTTCAGCAGCGCGATGAAGTCGTTCGTCATCGGAGGAAAGACGGTGCGCAGGGCCTGCGGGAAGACGATCTCGTAGATCCCGTGCCAGCGGGTGAAGCCCAGCGAATGCGCCGCCTCCAGCTGCCCGCGCGGAATCGCCTGCAGCCCGGCGCGGAAATTCTCGGCTTCAGCGGCGGCATAGTTCAGGCCGAGGCCGAGAAATCCGGCCAGAAACGGGGACAAGTCCAGCCCCAGATTGGGCAGCCCGTAATAGAGAAAGAGCAGCTGGAAGAGCAGCGGCGTTCCGCGCAGGAGTTCGACGTAGCCGACCACCAGCCAGCCGAGCGGCCGCGGCCCGTAGACGCGTCCCAATGCCAGAAGCAGGCCGAGCGACGAGGCCAGCAGCATGGAGGCGAGCGAAATGCCCAAAGTCACGCCCGCGGCCCGCAGCAGCTGCGGAATGAGGCTGGCATACCAGCGCAATCCGCGCGTGGCGGGGGCGTTCTGCTTCACGGCTTCCAGAAACGCCTCGTATTCCACCGGACGGCCGCGTGGCACGCCGGCGTCGCCCCATTCGGCAGTGAGGTGCGGATTCCACAGATTCCAGCGGTCGACGATTTCCCGCAGCTGGCCGGAGGTCCGCAGAGCGCGCAGCACTTCGTTGATGCGCTCGCGCAGGTCGGGGTTGGTCTTCGCCACCGCGAAGCCGTATTCCATCCGGCCGATCGGCTCCTGCAGCAGGCGCAGGCCGACTCGCGGCGCTCCGTAGTAGCGGGCCACCGGCGCATCGCACAGCATGGCGTCGATCCGACCTAGCAGGAGGTCGGTGTAGCCGTCCACCTCGGTTCCGTAGGTCACCAGTTCGATCTTCCCCTGCTGCTCGATGGCCGCCGCGGCCTGGGATTGCTTCAGCGCGCCCACCCGCTTGCCGACACAATCGGCCCAGCGCTGGATGCGCGCCTCGTTGTCGCGCACCGCCAGCGTCAGGTGGGTGACCAGATACGGATCGGAGAAGGCCACCACCTCCTTCCGTTCGGGCGTGATTTCGATCCCGGTAATGGCGACGTCGTAGTCGCCCTTGAGCAGGCCGGGAATGAGACTGTCCCATTCGTTCTGCACCAGCTCGACCGGCCGGCCGAGCCGGGTGGCGACGGCGTTGACCAGCTCCCATTCGAAGCCCTTCACCAACTTCTCGTCGGCACCTGGCGGCACAAAAATGTAGGGTGCCCCACCCTGTCGATCTGCCCCCACGCGCAGGCTGGGCTCGCGGGCGGCAGCCGGCCAGGCCAGCGCCAGAAAGAGCGCCCACAATTTCAGAAGCAGTCTCGAGGTCACGTCGCGAGCCTGCGGACCGGGTCTGGCCACCGCAAGCCACCATTCCCCGATTCGATCACGTCAGGCGAAATCCTACACTGGCGAAAATCGCGAAGCGTGCTAACTCCCCGCGCCCGTCGCCGGCGCGACGGCTTCCTCCCATGCATCCGACCCCCGAGCCTCCCCCGGCCGCCTCGGCCACCCCTCCGCGCCTGACCCTGCTCGACCGCATCGAGTGGCTCGGCAACAAACTCCCCGACCCCACGCTGATCTTCATCATCTTGGGCGCGCTTTGCATCGTGGCTTCGGCCATCGGTGCTGCCGCCGGCTGGTCGGTGCAACCGGTGCGACCGCAGGTGGTCACGGTCGAGAAGCGCGACGCCTCCGGCAGCATCGTGCTCGATGCGGCCGGGCAGCCGGTGCGCAAGCCGAAAAAAGGCCCCGACGGCCAACCCGAAGTGGCGCTGGTCCCGTCCGGTCAGCCCATTACGCCACGGTCGCTTCTCACCAGCGAGGGGCTCTACTGGATGCTCTCCTCGATGCTGCGGAACTTCACTTCGCTGCCGGCACTGGGGCTGATCTTCGCGGCCATTCTCGGCATCGGACTGGCCGAGAAGTTCGGCTTTTTCAGCGCGCTGATGCGGGCGCTGGCGGTGGCCACACCGGCCTCGCTGTTGACGCCCGTCATCGTCCTCCTGGGAGCGAACGCCTCGGTCGCCAGCGATGCCGGCTACATCATCCTGCCGCCGCTGGCCGCCGCGCTCTTCCACGCGGTCGGGCGGCACCCGGTCGCCGGCTTGGCCGCGGCCTTCGCGGGCGTGGCCGGTGGATTCGGGGCAGGATTCTTCCCGACCGGCGGTGACGGCGCGCTGACCGGCTTCGCCCAGGATGCGGCGCGGATCATCGATCCGGCCTATCAGGTGAACATCCTGCACAATCTCTACTTCAAGATGGGCTCCGCCATCACCGTCATGCTGGCGGGCTGGTATGTGACCGATCGCATCGTCGAGCCGCGCCTCCAGCGCCTCGCCGCTCGCGAGGCCGCGGGCGACCCGGAGCAGGAGAAGGCGCTGCGCGACATGTCGCTGCAGCCGCGCGAGAAGCGCGCTCTGGCCTGGGCCGTCGCGGCCATGGCGCTCGTGCTGGGCGCGTTCGCTTACATGATCTACACGCCCGGCATGCCGCTGCACGGCGTCGGTCAGCCGACCCTGGCGGACGGACGCGTCCTGGCCGCGCTGCCGGTGCAGATTCAGCCGCCCGGACCGACGCCAGCCGGCGTCCCGCCGCAGATGGTCCTGGCGCGCGACCCGCTGCTGGTCACGGAGTCGTCGGGGCGTCGCGCGCTGATTGAAAACCCGACTCCGCGGTGGTCGCAGGTCATCGTGCCGATCATCTTCTTCGCCTTCCTCGTGCCCGGCCTCGTCTTCGGTGCGTTCGCAGGCACCCTGCGTTCGCAAAAGGACCTCGTGGGCGGATTCTACGCGGGCATCCAGAGCATCGTGCCGGTGCTCGTGATCGCCTTCTTCATGGCGCAGTTCGTCAACTACTTCGCCTATTCGCGACTCGACCGCCTGCTCGCCTACGCGGGCGGCTCGCTGCTCGTGCAGATCGATCTGCCGGTGCCCTTCCTGCTCGTCCTCTTCGTTCTGCTCGTGATCCTGGGCGACTTCGCCATCGGCGGAATGCTGAGCAAATTCGGAGTGCTCGCGCCCATCTTCATCCCGATGTTCATGATGGTCGGCATCAGCCCCGAACTGACCACGGCGGCCTACCGGATCGGCGACTCGGTGGTCAACATCATCACCCCGCTGAACAGCTATCTGCTCATCATTCTCGTGGTGCTGCAGAAGTACCAGAAGAATGCCGGACTCGGCTCGCTCATCTCCCTGATGCTGCCGTACTCGCTCTTCTTCGGCGTGCTCTGGACCCTCTTCCTGCTCGGCTACTACTGGACCGATCTACCTCTCGGTCCTGGCAGTCCGATGCACTACACGCCCAAGTTCTGACGCCGCGGGGCCGGCCACTCGCTCGCTCAGCCGCCCTGTACGGGTGGCATGAGCGAGACGACGTCGCCATCGGCCAGCGCGTGGCCGCGCCCGACGTACTCGACGCCAACCGCGATCAGCAGGTGCGATTGCCACGCCCCGAGCCCGGCGTGGCGCAGGAAGCAGGTCTTCAACAACTCGCTGACCGGCGCGCCGGCGGATAGCTCGATCTCCTCGCTGCCGACGCCGCACAGGTCGCGCAGCCGGGAGTAGTATTCGACGGTCACCTTCATCGTCCGCTCACTCCTTGTCCTTGGCCGCGCGGGCCGCCGCGAAACCGGCCTCGATCACCTCGGGCAGGAGCACGCCGATGCACGGGAGGTTGCGGTACTTCTCCTGGAAATCGAGCCCGTAGCCGACCACGAATTCGTCGCCGATGTCGAAGCCCACGTATTCGGCGTCCACCTCGGCCATCCGCTTCTTCAGCTTCCGCAGCAGCACGCAGACCTTGATGCTCTTCGCCCCGAGTCCACCCAGCTTGTGCTTGATGGCATCCATGGTCAGACCGCTGTCCAGGATGTCGTCGAGGATGAGCACGTGCCGCCCCTTCACATCCGGGATGCTGAGCTGATCGAACGTGACCTTGCCCGTCGTCTCGGTCCCGCCGTGGTAACTGGCGACCGAGACGCAGTCGACCCGCAGCGGCAGCGGAATGCGCCGCAGCAGGTCGCCCATGAACATGAAGCTGCCGTTCAGCACCGCCACCACGGTCAGCTCGAGATCGCGGTATTCCTTCGTGATCTGCGCGGCCAGCTCATCGAGCCGGACGAGGATGGTCGATTCGTGATAGAGGACGCGGTCGAGGTCGCGAAGCATCGGAAGACAGTAGCCGGGAATCGACGTCCGGAAGGGGAATTTCGACGCGGGCGCCGGCTTGTCGACGCCCGCCGGCTGGGTCCGCTCAGTCGAAGAACACGCCGACCAGCGTATTGGCGATACCGATGAGCGCGGCACCCGTGATCAGGCCGGCGCAGATCGGCTCCATGCTGTCGACCCAGAGCTTGTAGGGCTTGCTCTCGGTGTCGGTGTGCTTGCGCTTCATCCACCAAAAGAAGAGCGCGCCGAGGAACATGGTGAACGAGGCGTTGGGCGGCAGCACCACGCCGAGGCCGATGGAAACGGTCGAGAGCGGGAACGGCTTCTTTCGGACGATCGTGTAGATCTCGATGGTGGCGGCGATGACCGCCGCCACGATCATCGACCAGATGGCGGTGGCCGGGAGCGCCTTCAGCCCCTTGGCGATGATGTCGGCCACGCCCTTCCATTGCAGCGCGGCGGGGAAGCCAAAGGCGTCGGAGACGATGTTGTCGACCGAGAAGTTGCCGTCCTTCCCGCGCAGGAAGAGCACGAAGAAGAGCGGCACCGCCGCCAGCGCGCCGGCGAAGATGCCGATCACGTGCCCGATGGCCTGCTGGCGCGGCTTGGCGCCGAGCATGTAGCCGGGCTTGATGTCGGAAAGAAGATTCGCCGCATTGGCCGCGATCTCGGCCGTCATGCCCGCCGTGGTCAGATTGGTGGCCGGATTCGTGCGGTCGAGCGCGCCGAACGAGAACTGGGTGATCTTGCTCAGCGAGCCGGTCGGGGTCCAGGACGTGAGGGCCATCGAGTTCGTGCAGATGACCGTGAGGATGAAGATCAGCGGCAATGCCAGCAGCACGTAGTAGAACGGCACGCCGAAGAACGCGTTGGTCACCCAGGCGGCGATCAGACTCATGATCGGCACGCCCACCGCCGAGATCCACAGCGGCAGTTCGATGTCCTTGAGCACGTCCGTCTGCGCCGGCTGGTCGCTCTTCTTGCCGCTCAAGGTCTTGAAGGCGCTGGTGAAAAGCTCGGGCTTGCCGAGCAGCGCCACGAGCGAGCCAACCACCATCATGGTCACGCCCCACCAGAGCGACCACTGATTGACGATCTCGCCACGGCTGATCTTCACCAGCTTGCCGGCCGCATTCGTGTAGGGGGCGATTTCCCCGCGCTGGATGATGATCGGCGCGAGGATGACGAAATTGATGAAGGCGCCGAGGAAGACGCTACCGGCCACGCGAATGCCCATGAGGCCGCCGACTCCGAACATGGAAAGATCGGCCGTCAGACGGAGGCCGAGCGTCTTGAAATCCGTGCCCAGAATCTGCGGTTTCCAGAGACTGAGCTTCGCCATGAGCAGGTAGTAGTAGTCATCGAGATGCTCGGAGACGTGGAAGGCGGATTTCTTGAGGAGCGCGTATTTCATCAGCGCATCGCTGCAAAGAAACTGCCAGCCGCCTGCGATGGCCGCGGCAATGCCGAGCACCCGCGCCTTGAAGACACCTTCGCCGCCGCCCTTCTCGCCCGTATTGTAGAGCGCATCGAGCACCACGCCGCAGGCGCCGCCCTCGGGGAAGGGCAGCTGGTCGTCGTTGATGAATTTTCGTTTCATCGGGAACGCCACCAGCACGCCGATGAGGGAAATCACGATCAGCCAGATGACGATCTGCCACCACGCCGGGATATTGCCCGAGACGAGCATGTAGGCAGCCAGCGAGGAAATGAGGGGGCTGCTGACGTAGCCGGCCGAGGTGGCGATCGACTGCAGTGCGTTGTTTTCGAGAATGGTGAAGTCCTGGAAGCCGGCCTTGGCCAGCGCACGGAAAAGGGCGAAGGCGAGAATCACCGAAGTCAGTCCGACCCCGAGCGAGACGCCCGTTTTTCCGCCAATGTAAAGATTCGTGGCGGAGAGGATGCCGCCCATGAAGAAGCCGGTCAGCGCCGAACGGAGCGTGAGCTGCCGCATGTCGCCCCGATAGAAATTCTCATACCACCACCGATCCTTCTGCTCGCGGGTCCAAGTGCGGGTTTGCTCTTCGTTCAGTTGGGCCAGGGCCATGGCAGGAAATGTGGGAAGGGGATTTGCGCGCGGAGCGTGGCGGGGCGCGCTGGAATGTCCAGCGCGGAATCCGCTGGCCAGAGCGGCACAGATCGTGCATTCGCACGATTCCGCCCCACCCCGGTCATGCGTCCGCTCCTTCTTTTCGCTCTCGCCTCGTGTCTTCTGCTCGCTGGGTGCGCCTCGCGCGGTCCCTCACCGGTCATCCGGGTCGTGCATAGCCCGGCCCAGCGCGGCTACAGCGAGGAAGGGCTCGCCTCCTGGCACGCGCCGAGCCGCTTCAGCCGACATTCCCGCACGGCCAGCGGCAAGAAGTGGTCGAACAGCGCGCTGATCGCGGCGCATCGGACCTTGCGCCTCGGCACGCTGGTGAAGGTGCGCAATCTAAACAACGGCGAGGAAGTCACGGTGCAGATCACGGACCGCGGGCCCTACATCGACGGACGCATCATCGACGTCTCGCCCAAGGCGGCGCACCTGCTGGGCTTCAAAGGCCACGGACTGACGCGGGTGCGGATTGAGGTGGTCGACTGAGCCGGAAAGCCACCGCCCAATCGGCAATCATTCCTTTTCGAGGAAGACCGAGCCGATGAAGACCTGCGATTCCGCTCGCACGATCTCGCGTCGATCGTCGTTCGAGACCCAGACGGTCGCCTTGCGGAATTTCTTCTGCGGCTTGGCCTCGCCGTCGCTGACCTTGCTCAGCGCATCGACCGAGAACCTGAGCGCCTCGACGTCCTTGCCTCCGATACGCAGCCGCTCGGTTCCGCGATGAGTCAGCGTGATTAGGTACGGCACGCTCGGTGACATCACCGCCAGCGTCCGCGTCTGTCCGGCCGCGAGCCGCTGGCTGCGCAGGGCCAGGAAGCAGCTGAAAAAATCGTGCAGTGCGTCGCTCTGGAAGGTCTTCACCTCCGGGTCCTTGGCCGGGCCTTTGTGAGGGCGCACTTCCTTGATGCGCTCGGCCCCTTCGCCGTTGAAGCGCACGCGCTCCTCGATCACCCGGTCGCGCCGCCGCTCCGATTGCTCCACCCGCACGGGGCGCAGTGTGCTGGCATCGGTCGTGGAGCGAATGGTGGCATCGAGCGGAAAGAGCACCCGCGCCGCGCCCACCGTAGTGGTGTCGGCGGCGAAATCATACTGGCCGCCTCGTTTGGTCACGGCCACGGTCGCGCGGGCGGCCGTCAGGCCGCTCCAGCCGATGCGGTAAGTCGCCCGCAGCGGCGTAGGCAGGGCGGGAAAATCCCCCGGTTTTTCGCGGGAGACCGGCGCATCCCAGCTGGCCGGAAGAGCGGCGACACCCGTCAGACAGCAGGCGAGAACGACACAGGCGCGGACTTTGGCGGACCACATCGCAGCTTGGACGCCGCTGGGTGCGCTCGCATTCGATCGCGGCGTGTCACATCGTCCGCACTTGGACGCTGCATCGGATTGAATCCTCGTTATTCTGGCCGCTTCATGTCCACCGATCAGCCCGCGCGTCGAGGCGCCTTCACCATCCTTCTCGTCTTCGCCTGCGCGCTCGGCGGCGGTCTCTGGCTGGCCTGGTCGATGTATTCCAAAGCGCTGGACCGCGCCGCGCGGACGACGGTGGTGTGGATCAGCATCGACGGCTTTCGCGGCGACTACTCGGCCGCTCCGGACCTGCCGTTTTTCCAGCGTCTGCGCCGGGAGGCGGCCTGGAGCGCGCAGCTGGCGCCGGTCTTCCCCTCGATCACCTTTCCTTCGCACTGCTCCCTCGCGACCGGAGTGAGCGTCGAGCGACACGGGATCACGGCGAACTCGTTCTACGACGCCTCCACCAAGACGCAGTACGGCTATCCCAACGATGCCTCGCTGCTCCAGGCCGAGCCGATCTGGCTGACGGCGCAACGTCAGGGCGTTTCGACGGTGGTGCTCGACTGGCCCCTGTCGCACAGCCAGAAGGGGGCGGTCCGCACCACCGTGTTCGGAGAGAAGTTCGATGGCTCGCTCACCGATGAGGCGCGGCTGAACAACCTGCTCGAGGCTTGGGAAGGCGTACTGCGCAAGCCGGGGGCCCGTCCCGTGCATCTGGTCATGGGCTACGTGATCGCCACGGACAAGCCCGGCCACGACACCGGACCGCAGTCGGAGGAAACGCGCAAGATGGTCCAGACCACCGACGCGCTGTTGGGCAAATTCGTCGAACGCGCCCGCGCCGTCTGGCAGGCTCAGCGCCGCACCTCGCGCGATCGGCTCGTCTTCGTCTTCAGCGCCGACCACGGCATGTCCCCGGTGACCAAGGTGGCCAACTTCGAGCGCATTCTCGGCGTGCCGCGACGGGACCCGAGCCTCAAACTCACGACCACCGGCAACGTCGGCCACGTGTTTCTCGATCCGCAGGCCTTCCCCGCCGGCTCGCCGGAACGCGCCAAGCGCCTGCAGGAGTTAATCGACAAGCTGAAGGCTGCCGATGCCGGCATCGTGGCCGTGCGCCGCGAGGAGGCGCCGAAGGACTGGGGCTATGCGCATCCCACTCGCTGCGGGGACTTGATCGTGGTGCTGCCGCGCGGCATGACCTTCACCTGGGAGCCGGCCGACGAGCCCATCGTGGCCATTCGTCCCGGCTCGCGCGACCCGCGCGGCATGCACGGCTGGGACGTGCGGGAGAACCCGGAAATGCTCGGCTTCCTGGCCATCTGGGATCCCGCCAACCCGGCCGGGCGCGATCTCGGGCTGGTGCAGTGGAATCAGCTGCATCCGACCGTCGCCGGCCTGCTCCGCGTGCTGCCGGCGCAGTTCGCCACCGGTACTCCGCTCGACGTGAGCCGCGCGAAGTAGCGCGCATCACGGCCGCTGGCGCCGCAGACCGAACAGGCGGCCGATCGCGCCATCGACCATCCGGGCCGGCAGCAACCGGGGCATGATCCAATTGGTGAACGCCTGCGGCACGATGGCGTAGTGCGTCTTCGGCCGGGGTACGGTCAGGGCCTGATGCACCAGCCGCCCGACATCCTCGGCCGGCAGTCCGGTTTCTCCGGCCTGTTTGGCATAGGCGCGCAGCTTCTCCAGCGGTCCGCGGTACTTGGTCGCGTCGAATTCGTCGGTCGCATTCGCCTCCCCCTTCTCCCAGATCGGCGTCTTGATCGGTCCGGGGCGGATCATGACGACCTCGATCCCGTGGATCATCAGCTCCCGCCGCAGGGTGTCGGACAGGCCCTCCAGCGCGTGCTTCGAGGCCACGTAGGGGCCGACGAACGGGCCCGCGATGCGCCCGGAAATCGAGCCGATCTGCACGATGCGACCGGGTGGCCCTGTGCGCGCGTGGTCGGCGCCGAGCAGCGGCAAAAACGCCTGCGTGACCACGAGCGGGGCGATGACGTTGACCTCGAACTGGCGGCGCAACTCCTCGATGCGCAGATGCTCCAGTGGCCCCGCCACCGCGATGCCGGCATTGTTGACCAATCCTGCCAGCGTCTCCTGGCCGAGCGCAGCTGCGACCGTTGCCGCGCCGCGTTGCACGGCCTCCGCGTCGGTCACATCGAAAACCAGCGGCGTGAAATCGGCGCCGCCCTCGCGCTGCAACTGCTCGCCGTCCGCGGCGCGGCGCACGCTGCCGAAGACCCGGAAGCCTGCGCGCAGCAGCACCCGGGCGCAGGCTTCTCCGATCCCGGTGGAAACTCCGGTGATGACGATCGCGCGCTTGCTGGCCATGCCGCAGCCTACTGCGCCGACTGCGGGTCGCGAAGGCGATTTTCCGGCCCCGTCGGCCTGCCCGTATCGCCGGGATCGAGCACCCGCTCGGTCAACCGGGCCAGTCCGGCGCCCTCCTCCACGCGGTCGAGAACGCGCTCGTAGTCGGCGAAGGCCGAGCCGAACCAGCGATCGAGCACCTGGGTGAAGAGCCCGTAGTGTCCGCCGTAGCGGGCGTGGTGGAGCGCATGAAAGGTCGGCGTCACCCAAACCCGCCCAAACCAGCCGCGGCGCATGCTGCGCGGAGTGAGTTCGGTGTTGGAATGGCCGAGCACATTGAAGAGATAGTTTGCTCCCAGATAGAGCGCGGCACCCGCGCGGCTCAGCGGCAGGAGGTGCTGTAGCGCGAGGAGGAACCCGACCACGCCAAGCTGCAGGATGGCGCGCTCGAGCAGAGAAAAGGACATGGCGGTGAGCGGATGCGTCACCTTGGCCAAATGGTGCTGCTCGTGAATGAAGTAGAGCGCCTTGGTGTGCAGCAGCCGATGGGTGAGGTAGAACCAGAGCTCGAACCAGACGAAGAGCAGGGCGAAAGTCAGCAGGTGCGCGGCCCAGCCCGAGCCGCTCAATTGCAGGATCTGCCAGCGAAACAGTACCGTCGCGACCAAGGCGTCGAAGAGCACGATCCCGACCGTCGCCTTCAACTCCGCGCGCAGCTGCTCATCCGGATACGGCAGGCGAAAAATGCGCCGCGCAGCCAGGCGGCGATTGTCAGTGATGAAACGTGCGACCACCCCGGTCACCAACGCGGTACGGAGGGCGAAGGCGGCCGCCAGGATGAGGAAGACGACGACGAAGGAAGGTTCGAGGTTCACAAATCCGCAGACGGAGCAGCGTCGAACTTGGTGACAATCGCGCCGTTCGGCCGCATCAAGATGCCATGTTCTCCCCTCGCCTGGCTGCGTTGCTGGCGGCCCTCGCCTTCGGGATCGCGCCCCCGCTGACCGCCGCCCCGACCGTCTTCACCGGCGCCACGCTCATCGACCCGGGCAGCGGTCGCGTGCTGACCGAGGCGAATCTCGTCCTCGACGGCGAACGCATCGTCGCCCTCGGCCCGGCGGAACAAACTCCGGTGCCGGTAGGCGCTCGCGTCCTCGACGCCAAGGGACGCTGGATCCTGCCGGGCTACATCGATTCCCACGTGCACTTCTTCCAATCGGGCGGGCTCTACACCCGACCCGACGCCATCGACTTGAACAAAGTCCGCAGCTACGCCCGCGAGACGGAACTCGTGCGCGAGCGGCTGCCCGACGCCTTCCAGCGCTATCTCCGCACCGGGGTGACGGCGGTGCTCGATATCGGCGGGCCCATGTGGAACTTCGAAATGCGACGTCTGGCCCAGGGGAATCCGCTGGCCCCGCGCGTGGCCGCGGCCGGCCCGCTGATTTCCAGCGTCTCGCGAACCAAGCTCGATCTCGGCGATCCGCCGATCGTCAAGACCACGACCGCCGAGGAGGCTCGCGCCCTGGTCCGCAAGCTGGCCGCGGAGAAGGCGGACTACGTGAAGATCTGGTTCGTGGTCGACGGCCCCGGCGCGGTCGAGCGTTTCACGCCGATCGTCCGCGCCACGGTCGAGGAGAGTCGCGCGCAGAAAATCCGCGTGGCGATCCACGCCACCGAACTGGAGGCCGCGCGCGCGGCAGTCGAAGCCGGTGCCGACCTGCTCGTGCACAGCGTCAACGACAAGGACATCGACGACGCCTTCATCGCCCTGCTGCGCGAGCGCGGCACGATCCTCACGCCCACGCTGGTCGTCTTCGAGCGCTACGCGCAGACTTTCGCCCAGCAGCTTCGGCTGCCGCGCGAGGAGCTGGCCCTGGGCGATCCCTACGTCATCGGCACGCTCTTCGACCTCGCCCATCTCAAGCCGGAGCTCGTGCCGGAGAATCTGCGCATCGCGGTGCAGAATCCCAAGTTCCTGGAGATGCGGGTGACCGCGCCGATGCGGCAGGCGCAGAAGAATCTCAAGCGCCTGCAGGACGCCGACATTCCCATTGCCGCGGGAACCGATGCGGGCAATATCGGCACGATCCACGGACCGGCCATCTTCCGGGAGTTCGCGCTGATGCGGGAGGCAGGTCTGACGCCGATGGAGATCCTCAAGGCCGCGACCGCGACTGCCGCCCGCGCGTTTCAAGCCAAGGCCGAGTTCGGCAGTCTCGCGCCTGGTCTGCTGGCCGACCTCGTGGTGCTGAAATCGGATCCGCTGCAGGACATCGCTCGCGCCTCCGACATCGAGTCGGTCGTGAAGGGTGGCGTGGTGCATGCCGCCAGCGCGCTCGTGCCGGACCGTCCGGCCGACGTCGTGCAGCGCCAGCTCAACGCCTACAATGCCCGCGACCTCGACGCCTTTCTGGCGTGCTACGGCGAGGACGTGCGCATCTTCACCTACCCGGATCGGCTCGACAGCACCGGCCTGGACGCAATGCGCAAGACGTACGGCAACATGTTCAAGCAGCTGCCAAAGCTGCACGCCGAGGTCACCAGCCGGGTCGTGGCGGGCGAACTGGTGGTGGATCAAGAACGGGTGACCGGCCTGCCCAACGGGGTGGTCCTGGAAGGCGCCGCCATCTATGAAGTGCGCAACGGCCTCATCCGCACGGTCCGCTTCAAGATCGAGCGGAAGTGAGCGCGCGCCGGATTCCGCGCCTCACTTCGACTTGAGGATCACCTGCGCTGCATTGCGTCCGCTGGCCCCGAAGACGCCGCCGCCCGGATGGGTGCTGGCCCCGGTCAGGAACAGTCCGGGCACGGGAGTCTTGTACGCGCTGAGCTCCGGCAGCGGGCGGAAGAAGAACATCTGGTCGAGGCTCATCTCGATGTGCATGACGTTGGCGCGGCGCAGCGCCAGCTTCCGCTCGATCTCCAGCGGCGTCTGGATGTAGCGGTCGATGAGCTTGCCCTTCATGTTGGGCGCATAGTGGCAGATGACCTGCCAGATCTTGTCGGCCTCGCGCTCGGCGATGGCGTCCCAGTCCTCGCCTGTACGCAGCTCGTAGGGATGATACTGCGCCCAGCCGAAGAGCACGTGCTGGCCTTCCGGCGCCAGGCTGGGATCGAGCGCCGAGAACGTCATCGCCAGCACGCTGGGAACCGCGGGCGTCTGGCCGGCCAGATACTCGATGTAGTTGTCGCGCAAATGCTGCATCGAAGGGCAGAGCAGCTGGAGCGCGCTGTGGCAGGGCGAGATGCCCTGCTCGTTGCGGGGCTGACCGAGATAGTGCGGCAACTCGTGCACCGCGTGGCGTACGATCATGCCGAAGCCGTTGCCGACCCGCAGATCGGAGACGCGCTTGCGCAGATCGGGCGGGCAAAGCGCGGGATCGAGCAGGTCGAGAATCGTCTCCTGCACGTGACAAGCTCCGATGACATTCTTCGCCTCGAAGGTCCCGGCGTGGCTCTCGACCGCGAAGCGCGCCTTGCCACCGCCCTTGCGGATGGAGGTGACCGGCGCGTTCAGCTGCACTTTGCCGCCGAGCGATTCGAGGCAGCGCGCCAGCGCCTGGGTCAGCATGCCGCTGCCGCCGCGCGCGCGCCAGGCACCGGTCTTGTGGATCATCGGATGCCAGCCGACGAGGTCGCCCGTGGCAATCTCGTCCGGTCCCGGTCCCGACTGTGCCGCCAACCAGGCCAGCGCGGCGCGGACGTGCTGGTTTTCGAACGTCTCCTCGATGACCCGGCCGTAGCTCGACATGAGCAGGCGCGACGTGTCCATCGAACTCCAAAGCTTGCGGGAGCGGCTGTTGAAGAGGTTCCGCTTCAGGATGGTGGCGAACATTCCGCCCGGCGTCGGCGGCTTGAGGAAGGCTTCCCAGATCCCTTCGTTGAGCTCGCCCCAGCGTTCGCAGAAGAGCTTGTAGGCTTCGGCATCGGCCGGCGAGACCTGGGCGATGGACTCGCAGGTGCGCTCGACCGAGCGGTAGAACGAAATCCCCATGGCGGCGCCGGGCACCGGGAAGAAGGCCCACGGGTCCATCTCGATGTACTCGAGTCCGAACTCGGCCAGGCCGAGTTCGCCCATGATCGGCGTGCCCGGAAACATGATGTGGGCCGAGGATCCGACGTCGAACTTGAATCCGGTTACGATCTCCTCCGTGCAGACTGCCCCGCCCACCACGCCGCGACGCTCCAGCACGAGCACCTTGCGTCCGGCCTTGGCGAGGTAGCAGGCGCAGATGAGGCCGTTGTGGCCGGCGCCGATGATGAGGTCGTCGTAAATCATGGTGCGGACGGAAAGCAGGGGACGTTCCCGCGGCGGAGGGAATCCGCGGAAAGAACGCCACGCTCAGGCGCGACGGACTCCCCGCCAAGCAAAAAGGCCCGCGGGAGCGCACTCCCGCGGGCCGGTGAAGCAGATGGGCTCAGGAATACCAGTCGTAGTGGAAGACGCCCGGCTTATCGACCCGCTCGTAGGTGTGCGCGCCGAAGTAGTCGCGCTGCGCCTGCAGCAGGTTGGCCGGGAGGCTGGCCGTGCGGTAGCTGTCGAAGTAGCCGAGCGCCGCGCTGAAGGCCGGCGTGGCGATGCCGTAGCTGATCGCAGTCTGCACCGCCACGCGCCAGTTGGCCTGGGTGCGCTGCAGGATCTCGGCGAAGAACGGATCGAGCATCAGATTCTTCAGGCCCGGATTCGAGCGATATGCGTCGGTGATCCGGTTGAGGAAGCGCGCCCGGATGATGCAGCCGCCGCGCCAGATGGAGGCGATCTCGCCGAAGTTCAGGCCCCAGTTGTAGAGCTCGCTGGCCTTGCCGAGCTGCACCATGCCCTGGGCATAGCTCATGATCTTGGAGGCGTAGAGCGCGTCGCGCACGGCCTCGATGAGCTTGGCGCGGTCGCCCTCGTACGGCTTGGTGGTCGGGCCGTGCAGGATCGCGCTGGCCGCCACGCGCTCGTCCTTGAGCGAGGAAAGGATGCGGGCTTCGACCGCGCTGCCGATGACCGAGAGGGGCACGCCCATCTCGACCGCGTGGCCGACCGTCCACTTGCCCGTGCCTTTCTGGCCGGCCTTGTCGAGGACGATGTCGACCACCGGCTTGCCGGTGTCGGGATCCTTCTTGGTGAAGATCTTGGAGGTGATCTCGATCAGGAAGCTGTCGAGCTCGCCCTTGTTCCACTCGCTGAAGATCTGGGCGAATTCCTCCGCGCTCGGATTGAGCGCGGCCTCGAGGATCGCGTAGGCCTCGCAGATGAGCTGCATGTCGCCGTACTCGATGCCGTTGTGCGCCATCTTCACATAGTGGCCGGCCCCGTCCGGTCCCATGTGCAGACAGCAGGGCTGGCCCTCGGCCACGGCTGCGATCTTCTGGTAGATGGGAGCCAGCGCCTGCCAGCCCTCCTTCGAACCGCCCGGCATGATGGACGGGCCCTTCAGCGCGCCCTCCTCACCGCCGGAAATGCCGACGCCGAAGAAATGGATGCCCTTCTCCTTGCAGGCCTTCTCGCGCCGCTGCGTGTCGGTCCAGAGCGAGTTGCCGCCGTCGATGATGATGTCGCCCGGCTCGAAGAGCGGCAGGAGCTGCTCGATGACCGCATCGACCGGCCCGCCCGCCTTGACCATGATCTGGGCTTTGCGCGGCTTGGCCAGCGAGTTGACGAACTCCGGCAGGGACTTGGCGAAGACGAAGTTCTTTCCCTTGCCGCGGCCGTTCTCGAACTTCTCCACGACCTCCACCGTACGGTTGTAGACGGCGACCTTGAAGCCGCGCGATTCCATGTTTAGGACGAGGTTCTCGCCCATGACGGCGAGGCCGATGAGGCCGATATCAGCATTCATAGTGTTGGGGTATTTCCGATTGGAGTGATGGAGGCTAACAAGTAAGGATTTCTGATGGCAACTTCGTTTTGGGAAATCGCGCTCACCACCGAGCCGCTGCAGCCGCTGGCGCCTGAAAACACCGGTGAAGCCGGCGGCGTGGTCGATTTCTGGGGTATCGTGCGCGGCTTGGAAGCCGGCAGCCCGATCCGCGGCATTCGCTACGAGGCGCATCCCCGCATGGCTATTCCCTGGCTCGAACGCGTGGCCGCGGAGACCCAGGAGAAGTTCCCCCTGCTCGCCGGCTGCGTCCTGCGGCATCGCTATGGCTTCGTGGCCGCCGGCGAACCATCGCTCCATGTCCGCGTCGCCTGTGCACATCGCGCCCCGGCGCTGGAGGCCACCGGCTGGCTGATCACGCGGCTCAAGGAAGTCGTGCCGATCTGGAAGGAAGCGGTTTCGGTCGCCGACGCCGAACCCGCGGCATCGCCGTCATGAACACCAGACAGCGGGGCCCCATCCGCTGGGGATTGCTGGCCCTCACAGCTCCGGTGGGCTTAAGCGCGTTGGCTTACGGACTTCTCGGGGGTCGGATGCGCGCCATGGGCGAACCCCACTTCGACGGAGCTGGAATGCCCCTGGTCAGCCTGTTCTGCGTCGCGACGGTTGGCTACGCGCTGGTCGAGATCCGGCGCACGCGCCAGACGAAGCCCCCGGTGTTCTCGGGCCGACTCCCACCCGTTATCGTCGGATTGACCGCCTGCGCGATCATCGCGCTTCTTCCCAGCGTGGACGCGATCTCCGCCTCACTACTCCGAGTAAGGAAGCGCCTTAGTCCCCCGGCGGTCTGGTTCCTGGCCCCAGCCACCGCTGCGAGCGAAGGCCGTTTGACGGCCCCCTGATCCAACCGCCATGGGTGAATAATGGCACACTGGTTCCGCGGATTCTTCGAAGCGCTGCGCTTCCTGACCATCGTGCCCGTGCCTTGGCTGCCGACGCCGGATCCGGAGTTCGACCGTAACCTGGCTCGCGCGCTCACTTGGACGCCGGTCGTCGGGTTGCTGCTCGGCGTGATCGGGCTGCTCGTGGGGCATTTCGCCACCGTTTTTTGGCCGCACGCGTACTTTCTGCGGGCGGCCCTGATCGTCTTCGTCTGGGCGCTGCTAACTGGCGGGCTGCATCTCGACGGCTTGGCGGACACGTTCGACGCCGTCATGAGCCACCGCTCGCGCGAACGCATGCTGGAGATCATGAAGGACAGCCGGATCGGCGCGATGGGCGCGCTGGCGTTGATCGCCGTGCTGGCGCTGAAGGTCTTCTTCCTCGCCGCCGCCGGCACCCACTGGTGGCTGGCCACGCTGCTCGCGCCCATGCTCGGGCGGTGGGCGAACCTGATCGGGATCTTCTGCTTTCCGGTCGCGCGGGAAGGCGGCCTCGGACGCGGCTTCCAGCAACATGCCGATCGCCAGCAGATGCTGGTCGCGACTCTCCTGCTTTTCTGGCTCCCGCTCCTCCTGCTCGTCGGCCCGCGGCTCGCGTTTCATCCGGGCATCTCCCCACCCGTGGTGATCGATCCGATCGGCATTCTCGATTTCGCCCGCTTCGTCCTCGCCACCGGACTCGTGGCCGCCGTGTCAGGCTGGCTCGCCTGGCGCTGGTCTCGGCTGCTCGGCGGGCTGACCGGGGACACCTACGGCGCATTGACCGAGGTCGCGGAATGCACCGCACTGGCGGCGCTCGGCGCCACCGCGCTCGCCTGAGATGAAGCCGCCGGCCCGAATCGCGCTCCTGCTGCTGCTCGCGCTGGCGGGACTCGCGCTGCGCTGCGCATCGTGGGGCGAGGTCTTCCGCCCCTGGGGCGTGGCCTTCGTCGACGGCGACTGCTACGCCCGCATGACCCGAGTCGAGCAAGTCATGGCCGCGCCGGGCCGCATCGTCCGCGCGCACGATTTCGAGAATTTCCCGCTGGGCACCCGGCCGCATGCAACCGCTCCGCTCGACTACCTCATCGCTGCGGTCGCCTGGGCTTTGCATCCGTTCTGCGGAGCCGCCGCGCGGGATTTGGCCGGGGCCTGGATCGGTCCGCTCTGCTTCCTGCTGGCGCTGGCAGCCTTGCTGAATCTGACGCGTCGCGCCGGCTGGCCCGCCGGCTGGTGGGCAGGGCTGGCGCTGTTTGCACTCAGCCCGATCTCTGTCCACGGAACCGTGCTCGGGCGGCCGGATCATCAGGCGCTGCTGCTCGTGCTGCTGGCGGCGGCCGGAGCGGCGGAGCACGCGCTCGCGATCGATCCTCGGCCGCGGACGGCTCTCAGCACCGGCGTCCTTTGGGGGATGGCGCTTTGGGTCTCCTTCTACGAACCCGTGCTGTTGTTCCTGCTTGCAAGGGCAATCGCCTCCGGCCAGCCGAAGCGCTTCACGGCGCTCGTACTGGTTGGCACGGGTGTCGTGCTGACCATGGCCTTGGCCGCGGAGGGTTGGCGGCTCGAATTCGGCTGGCTCCATGGCGCGGAGAGCGAGTGGTTTCTGCGCTGGTCGCAACACATTGGCGAACTCGCATCCCAGCCGCCGTGGTCGTGGACGCTGCTGACTTGGTTCGGGGGCTTCGTCGTTCTCATTCCGGGAGCGCTCGTCTACAGCGCGCGCCAGGCCGCCCGCGGTTCCCTCAGCCTGTCCGTCTGCCTTGCGATTCTGCTCGCCCTGACCTGCTGGCAGGCTCGCTGGGCCTACTTCCTGGTCCTGGGGATCGCCCTGTCGGTTCCGCTCGCGGCCGCCTGGCCGATCCCGCGCCGCAGCGTTGTGCTCGGCGTCGCCCTGCTGCCCGTGCTCGCCGCAGCCTGGCCCAGTTCCGGTCCCCACGGACGCGGCGCGGAGGCTGACCTTCTGCACGCGCTGGCCGCAGAAATTCGGACCGAGGCGCAGAACGAGCCGAGCCGACGAGACGGCATTCTTGCGCCGTGGTGGCTGTGTCCGCCGCTGGCTTACTGGTCGGGCCAGCCAGCGATCGCGGGCAGCTCGCATCAGGCATTGGCCGGGGCGCTCGACGCCGAGCGGGTGCTGTCGGCGGCGAACGACGCAGAGGCGTTCGCAATCATCCGTCGGCGGCGGGTGCGCTGGATCGTCTCCGATTCGACCGACCGCCTGATTGCGGGGGCGATGTATCCGGAGAATTACGGAGCCCGCTCGCTCGATCTCCGCCTGCGGCACCACCCGGAACTCGTGCCCGCTTTCCTCGAACTGCCCGACCGGGCGGTGGGGACGGTGCGCGACTCGACCCTTTCGCTCGTGCGCGTCCGGCCGGAGTATCTCCCTCCATGAGTCAGCATTCCCACCCCACCCGCTCCGAATACGACTTCATCATCCTCGGCGGAGGCAGCGCCGGCTACGCGGCCGCGCGCACGGCCGCGGGCCTCGGGCTGCAAACCCTGGTCGTGGAAGGCGGGGAGGAAGTCGGTGGACTCTGCATCCTGCGCGGCTGCATGCCGAGCAAGACGGTCATCGAATCGGCCAACCGCATGCTCACGCTGCGGCGCGCGGCCGAGTTCGGGCTGCGGGCGGACAATCTGCGCGTGGAGCCGGGCGAGATCCTCGCGCGCAAGCGTCGGATGGTGGAAGAATTCGCCAGCTACCGACGTGGACAGCTGGCGGGTGGGCGCTTCGAATTCGTGCGCGGGTTCGGCCGATTCACGGACGCGCACTCTCTGGAGATCCTCAATGCGGACAACCGCTCGCTGGGCACGGTGCGCGGCAAGGCGTTTCTGCTCGCCACCGGTTCGGTCATCAGCCGCGTGGATCTGCCTGGGCTGGCGGAAGCGGGCTACCTGACGAGCGACGATGCGCTGGAACTGGCTGAGATTCCCGAATCGCTGATCGTGCTCGGGGCCGGCGCCATCGCGATGGAGGCCGCTCACCACCTGAGCGGGCTGGGCGCCAAGGTCACGGTCATCAACCGCGGCGGCCAGGCCCTGCGCGAAGTCGATGCTGACATCGCCCATGCGGTCGTCGAGGCGATGTCCGCCCGCGGCGTCACTTTCCATCTCGGCACGCAGGTGCTCGGCGTGGAACGCACGCCGGAGGGCCGCAAACGCGTCCGCTTCGCCTCGGCGAGCGGCGAACAAACGGTGGAAGCAGCCGAAATTCTCATGGCTCTCGGGCGCAGTCCGGCCACGGAACGATTGGGCTTGGAGCATGTGCCGGGGCTCGTCGTGGAGCGGGGTCGACCGCAGACCGGCGCGAATCAGCGCACGACGGCCGAGCACATCTATGCGGCGGGGGATGTCTGCGGACCGCACGAGATCGTCCACCTGGCGATCCAGCAGGGAGAGATCGCCGCGCGCAATGCCGCCCGTGCATTGGGCAAGCTCGATGGTGGGGAGGAGACGATGGACTACCGGGCCAAGATGTTCTGCGTCTTCACCCATCCGCAGATCGGCGTCGTCGGCCTGAGCGAGCGCGAGGCGCGGGCGGCGGGACTCGATTTCGCGGTCGCCACCTATCCCTTTGCCGACCACGGCAAGTCGATCGTGATGGGCGAAACCGAGGGATTCGTGAAGCTCCTCGCGGATCGGCGCGACAACCGCCTGATCGGAGGTGCCGTCGTCGGGCCCGAGGCGTCGGATCTCATCCACGAGGTGGGTATGGCGCTGCATCTCCGCGCCACGGCCCGCGACTTCGCACTCGCCCCGCACTACCACCCCACCCTCTCGGAAATCTGGACGTATCCGGCCGAGGAACTGGCGGGGATGTAGGCCGAGCGACTGCTCGTGCGTGTCGCGGGGAGGGCGACTCCCCGCGATTTTTCAAGGCGAGCTCTGGACCGAGACGCGGACAGATCGCTTGCGACCACGCTCAGGCGTGGATCGCGCGACCGTCCACCGCCAACGCGGCCTCCTTGGTCGCCTCGCTGAGCGTCGGATGACCGTGCACTGTGCGGGCAAGATCCTCCGCGCTGCCGTGGAATTCCATCACCGAGACCACCTCCGCGATGAGTTCGCTGGCCGCCGGTGAGATGATCTGCGCACCAAGCAGCCGGTCCGTCTTGGCGTCGGCGATGATCTTCACAAATCCGTCCGCGCTGTCCGAGGCCAGTGCGCGACCGTTGGCCCGGTAGAGGAACTTGCCGGTCTTGACCGCGCGGCCAGCGGCCTTGGCGGCGTCCTCGCCGAGCCCGACGCTGGCGGCTTCGGGGTGCGTATACACGATGCTCGGCACGAGGTCGTAGTTCACGTGACCCGCCTTGCCGGCGATGAGCTCAGCACAGGCCACGCCGTCCTCCTCGGCCTTGTGCGCAAGCATCGGACCGGCAATCAAGTCACCGATCGCGTAGACGCCCGGCACGTTGGTGCGGAAGTGGTGGTCGACCTTGACGCGACCCTTCTCGTCGACCGCGAGTCCAAGCGCTTCGGGAGCCGCGCCCCCGTGGCTCGGCTTGCGGCCGACAGCCACCAGCACGCGATCGGCCACGAACGACAACTCCTGCCCGTCCTTGCCTGTCGCCACGACGTGGGCCCGGCTGCCGGTCACGCGGATTTCCTTGACCTTGGTGTCCAGATGGAAGCGCATGCCTTCGGCTTGGAGCGACTTCTGCAGAGCGGCGGAAATGTCGGCGTCGAATCCGGCCACGATCCGCGGCAGGAATTCCACCACATCGACCTGCGCGCCGAGGCGCGCCCAGACGGAGCCGAGCTCCAGCCCGATGGCGCCGGCCCCGATGACCACGAAATTCTCCGGCACCTTCTCGAACGAGAGCGCCTCCGTGCTCGTGACAATGACCTTGCCGTCGGGCTTCGCGAATGGCAGATCGATGGGCACGCTGCCGGTCGCGAGGATGATGTGCTTGGCCTCGAGCGACTCGATCGAGCCGTCCGCCTTGCGCACGCTGACCTGGCCCGCCTTTTCGATGACGCCGTGGCCGAAGAAGGTCGTCACCTTGTTCTTCTTCATGAGGAACGCCACGCCGCCCGTCAGCTGCCCGACCGTCTTGTCCTTTCGCTTGAGCATGGTGCCGAGGTCGAGGCCGACCTTGTCCAGCAGCACGCCGTGGGCGGCGGCCTCGTGCTTCGCGAAGGCGTAGTGATGGCTCGAATTGAGCAGCGCCTTGCTCGGGATGCAGCCCACCCGCAGACAGGTGCCGCCGAGGGCGTTCTCCCGCTCGATGAGAGCGGTCTTGAGTCCGAGTTGGGCGGAGCGGATTGCGGCGACATAGCCGCCAGGTCCAGCACCGATGATCACGACGTCGAAGGAAGGCATATGCGGAAAATTTAGCCAACCTCCGGCTGGTGTCGAACTACTGGCGATTTCTGAGAAAGCAGCCCGGAACGTTTTCACCGTGCGAAATGCCCTTGGTCGAGGACAACCTTGCGAGCGCTTCGGCCCGGAAACTGCTTGCCGCACCCTGCCCAGACGCGCGACAATCGCGCCCTCTCTCATGGCGGCGCAAGGCATGTTCCAATCCCAGAATCTGTCGCAGATGCAGGTGCTCGCACCGCAGCTGCAGCAGAGCCTGAAGATTCTGCAGGTTCCCCTGCTGGAACTCCGTGAACTGATCCACGAGGAGATGGCGGCCAATCCGACTCTCGAAGAGGAGACCCCGGAAACCACCCCGGACGAGCGGGACGCGGCCGAGGACGAAAAGTTCCAGGAGGAGTTCGAGCAGCTGGCGCGGCTCGACGAAGAGTGGCGGGAATACATGGCGCAGACGGGCAGCTACTCCTCGCGGAGCGAAGAGGACGAAGAGCGGCGTCAGCACATGTTCGACTCGGTCGCCAACCAGGAGACCCTGCAGCAGCACCTCTTCGAGCAGCTGAAGGGGACCGATCTGGACGAGAATGGCCGCAAGATCGCTGAGCTGATCATCGGGAACATCGACGACAACGGGTTCCTGCAATCCCCGCCGGCGGAGATGGCGGCGAACACCGGGATTGCCCAGGAGGACTTCCAGCGGGTGCTCGAGCTCATTCAGACCTTCCATCCAGCTGGTGTCGGCGCACTCGACCTGCGCGAATGCCTGCTGGTCCAATTGAAGCGACGCGGGAAGGAAGGCTCGATCGAGTGGCAGATCATCGACAAGCACCTCGACGCGCTCGGCAAGCGACGCTTTCCGGACATCGCGCGCAAGCTCGGGATCACGGTGCAGGCGGTGCAGAACGCCGCCAACAGCATCGCACTGTTGGATCCCAAGCCCGGCCAGATCTTCGCGGCCGCACCCAACAATTACGTGCTGCCCGACGTAAACGTGGAGCGCGTAGACGGCGAGTACCTCATCACGCTCAACAGCGAACAGATTCCCCACCTCCGCATCAGCAACACCTACAAGGACATCATGTCCCAGGAGAGCGCCCGCGGAGAGGTCAAAGACTACATCCGCGAGAAGATCCGCAGCGGGAAGTTCCTCATCAAAAGCATCCACCAGCGTCAGGACACGATCCTCAAAATCGCCCAGCAGATCGTCCTGCGACAGCGCGAGTTCCTCGACAAGGGATCCGCCTATCTCCGGCCGCTGACCATGGTGCAGATCGCCGACGCGGTCGGGGTGCATGAGACCACCGTCAGCCGTGCCATCTCGGGGAAGTACATTTCGACGCCGCAGGGTGTGTTCGAGATGCGCTACTTCTTCACGCCGGGCTACCAGACCGCCGACGGCGAGGCGATGAGCAACACCAGCGTCAAGGAAGCGATCCTCGAACTGATCAAGGGCGAGTCCGCGCAGAATCCGCTCAGCGACAAGGAGGTCGTGGCGATCCTCGAGCAGCGCGGCATTCCCATCGCCCGGCGGACCGTGGCGAAATACCGGACCGAGCTGAACATTCTGCCTAGCAATCTGCGGAAGACGTACTGAGCGGCGGCACACGGGCGGTCGCGCCGCAATCAGGGCGCATGGAGCGCAGATCGAGAACTCGTGGGGTTCTCCGGCGATCCATTCGCGGCCGCAAAAAAAGGCCCGGGCGATCGCTCGCCCGGGCCCTTCGACAAGGCTGATGGTCAGCCTCGGGGGTTTAGTCTTCGATTTCCGTCGGCAAGATCGACGTCTGGCGCGGATTCTCGCCCAGGACGTAGAACGTGTAGTTCAGGTTGTTGTTGCTCGAGTTCGGATCGACCTGCAGGCCCGCCAGTGTCGTGGTGATCTGCTTCGCGCCGGCCGCGCCGACGTTCATGTTGTTCACCGAGATGACCACTTCCGTGTTGGCGGGGATGGTCTCCAGGCTCAGCGTGATCACGCCCGTGCCCGGGGTGTAGGTCGGCGTACCGAGGCTCGAGGTCACCGAACCGACGCTCAGGCCGACCGGGAGGTTGGCCGTGAAGGTCACGCCGGAGGCCACGTTGGCACCGTTCCGGATGCGCAGCTTCGGGCTGATCACCTGGTTCGGCGAGAGGCCCTTGCGGATACCCGTCACGACCGTCGAGAGATCGGTGGTCGTATCGGCGCACCCGCCGCTGTTCGTGGTCAGGATCAGATCCCAGCCGCCGTCGAAGGCGCCGACATCCTGACCGGCATCGTCCACCACATACAGCGACCACGTTCCGTTCGGGTTGGTGCCGTTGAAGACCGACATCGTCGTGCCAGGCGTGGTGGTCGGAGCGGGCGAGGCAAAGACATCGCCCGCGGTGATGTTCGTGGGTTTGTAGCTACCCGTCGTCAGGACGGTTGAGTCCGGTACCGAAGCGGTCGCAGCGTCGTCGAACGTGAGATCGACCCCGGTGATATCCGTGCTGCCGCCGCAATCCGACATCAAAACCACCGATTGGCCCTGCGGCCCGACCAGGAGAATATCCAGATCGTCCGGGAACGTGTGGCGAAGGCCCTTCAACTTCACTTTGGCCGAGGTGATGGTGCCTTGCGCGCCCGAGACCGAGATGGTCGAGGGATACGGGTTGGCCGGCGCGTTATCGTTGATGGTGATGGCGTTGGCGTTCGTGCGCGTGACAGCACCGAGCAGCCAAGTGCGAGTGACCGAGCCGGCCGCATTGCCCCCTTCCGTGAGGTTGAAGGTCGCGGTCAGCGTGGTGCCGCAGGCGGCACCGCCCGTGAACTGGAACGTGCGCGATGCCGTGGCCCCGCCGGCGAGGACGCCGATGGGCGTGACGCTCGAAGGAGCCAGGACCCCTCCGGTCGCGGCCAGCACCGCATTCAGGTTCTGGAAGGCGGATTCACCGCTGTTCTGCACGTTGAGCGTGACCGTCACTACTTCGCCCGTATCGGGCCAGTCGTTCAGCGGCGTGGCGCTCTGGCTGACCAGATCGACCGAGACCAGCGAAGCCGCCGCCGCGCGGGCGATGCGGAAGCCGGGGTAGGAAGCGGTGCCGAAGTTGGTGGCGCCATCCTGCAGGTTCAGCACGAGGCTGTAGGTCGTGTTCGGCGTGCCGTTGACCGTGAAGGTGAAGCTACGAGTCACCGAGGCGCCCGGGGCGATGCTGCCGTAGTTCTGAGCCGCGCTCGGATTGCTCACCGGCGCGTTGGCCGCCAGAGTGCCGACGAGGTTGTTGAAGGCCTGGTCGCCCGAATTCCGGATCGTCAGGTCCACCGTCACCGTCTCGCCCTGATCGGGCAGATTGTTCGCCGGGGTGATGCTCTCAGCCGTGATCGCGAGCGTGCTGGCCGAGGCGATGGCCGGGCGGCCCGCCGGCAGGGTGAACGTCACCGTGCCGAGCGAGGTGGCGCCATCCGCGATCGCAAAGGTGATCGGAATGCCGCCGCTGATGTTGGCCGCCGCCGTGAAGGTGAAGCTGCGCGCGGCCGAGGCGTCGGCCGCGAGCGCACCGTAGTTCTGGGCCGCCGACGGATTCGTCACCCCGCCGGTCGCCTGGAGCGTCGCGGTCAGGTTGGCCGCCGCCGCGAGTCCGGTGTTCTTCAGCGTGAAGTTGATCGTCACCGTCTCACCCGGGTCGACCTTGCTGTTCGCCGGGGAGATGCTCTCGGCCGTGAAGGCCACCGCGCCGGCTTCGATGAACGGAGCCGCTTCGCCCACATTGTAGGCGTAGAGCGCGAAGTCCTGATCGAGCGCGTCCGCATTGTTCGGCACGCCGTCGGACACGATGTTGGTCGCGTTGACCGTGATGGTCACGGCACCCGTCACCCCCGCCGGGAGGAAGACGCCCTCGTAGTTGTTGCGGATGTCGGCCGTGCCGCCCGTGACCGAGTTCGCCCCAGTGAAGACGTTACCGCGATAGGTGTTGCCACCCGCCGTAACGGTCAGGTCGAGGTTGTTGTTATAGGCGTTGCCCGTCGTGCTGCCGGGAGCATCGGTCCAGGCGAGCATGACACGGACCGGCTTGGTGTTGTCACGCACCGTCACGTTGAACGTGCGGGACTGGCCGGTGGCCGTGAAGCGATCCGCCGGGAGCTGATCGCGCACGAACGTGCCCACGCCGTCGAACAGCATGCCCATGTTGACCATGCCGTAGCCTTGGTTGTTGGAAGGCAGCGTGTCGTTGGCGCTGACGCCGGTCATGTAGCGCGCCGTGCCGGTGATGGCGGCCTTGGTCAGCGCCGGGCTCGGCGGAATGACGCCGCGATTGATGTAGAACTGGCGCAGGAGGGCCGCCGTACCGGCGGTCGCAGGGCAGGAGTGGCTGGTGCCCGAGGAAGCCGTATAGAACTGCTGGGTCGTCGGGAAGAAGTTGCTGCCATTGGGGCCGGCGCAGACGCCGGAGGCATCGAAGCGCGGATCGGCCTGACCGTTCACGCCGGGATTGGCCACCTGCCAGACACCGCCGCTGATGTGGGTGCCCGGAGCCTGAATCTCCGGCTTGATGCGCCCGTCGTCGCAGGGACCACGACTAGAGAAACCGATGATGTCGTTGGCGTTGTCGGCGCCGGTATCGGCCACCGCACAGCCATCCGCGCCGCCGAACGGCTGGACGTTCTCCGCCGCGCCGACCGTGATCACGTTCTTGGCCGTGCCAGGGGTGCCGATCGTGTTGGCACCGGATCCCGAATTGCCGGCCGAGAAGAGGATGACCACTTCCTGGTTACCAGCAACGGGGACCGCCGAGCCGGCCGGAGCGGCATCGCGCACAAGGGCATCGTAGGCCTGCGCATCGGTATCGTAGGCGCCGCCAACGGCCGCGCCCCACGAATTGGTGTTGATCGTTGCGCCATCGCGCCAGCCACGGGAGCGCATATCCTCGTAGTCCGGATTCGAGAAGTTCGGGTCGAAGATGGTCGAGCAGCCGAACTTCACGTAAGGCGCAATCCCCAGGCCGAACCGGAACCCGGACCCGTCGACGTGCGGGAAGGCGTTCAGGTTGTTGTAGCCGCCGACGATGTGGGTGTTGAGGTTGCCGTGGCCGTCCACGGCCCGACCACCACTCGTGCCACCGGTGCCCTCCACCCGATTGAAGACCACGCGGCTGCCTTGGGCGAAATCGCCCAGGGTGTAGAGGCCGAAGTGGAACGGGAGCGTCGTGCCATTGTCGATGGCGCTGTCCGTCACATCGACGACGATGCCCGAGGCCGTGAACTGCTCCTGAGTGAAGCCCTTGCTCGTCAGCCAGGCGAGATAGCCGGGCCCAGTCGGGGCATTGCCGGTCAGGTTGCCGGCCATGATCTGGTTCTGCCGCTCGTCGTTCTTCTTTGGCTGCAGATACTGCATGATCGAGACCACCTCGGGCTGCGCAGCCACGATGGCGAGCTGGTCGGGATTCAGGCGGACCCGGATGTTGCGGTAGCCCAGAACGGTCATCTTGTCCTTGGTCACCTTGTCGAGCTTGATGCGCTCGATGACCTCGAGCGTCTTGGCGTTCGCCTCGGCGTCGTCGACCAGCTGGATCGTGAACTCATCCGTCTTCAATTCGCGGCGGTTGCCGGCCGAGTCGGTCACGCGCACATCGGGGTGGACCTTGTAGCTGTCGGCATAAACGCCGTCCCACTGCACGACGTCCCGGAGCACCGTGTCGGCCTGCATGGCCTGCAGGGACTTGGCATCGCCGTACACCAGATAGGCATTCTCCGGGATGTAGCACACCACCTTGACCCCGGCCTTGCCGAGTGCCGCATGCCAATCGGGCTTCACCGGACCGGCAAACTGGATCAGGTGCAGGCGCTTGCCCGTAAACGCGGCCACCGGCTGGCGCGCGGACTGCGCCTCGGCGGATTTGGTCAGAATCGGTCCGGCATTCAACTCAATGCGGTCCATGTCCTCCCGCACCTCGGTGCCTTTGGCGACGGCGAGATCGGCGCGCTTTTTGGCCGATTCCACGACCACAAAAGAGCCGTAGTCAGCCACGACCCGGCCACCGCTGGCGAGGAGCACCGGGATCATGGCGCGATCCCGCACGATAGCCTTCGTGAGGGTGCTGGCCGCCCGGGATGACCCCTGTCCGACGGCTTGGTGTAGGGCCAGCCCGCCGGCGGAAGCCGCCGCGGCCAGCGTGAGCGCGATAAACGTTCGATTCATGTGGAATAACGGGGATGAGGCGCCGGCAGCCCTGGCTGAGCGGCAGAGTGGCCGAGAAAAGCAAAATCAGTGAGGCGTGAACAGCGAAATGTTGGGTCGGAGCGGACCCACCGACGCCGCTTCGAGCTCCTACGCGCCCCCACAGAGGAGCCTAGAAAAAATTTTGAAATCTCAAATCTGAAATCCGCCATTCCCGCGCTACGATCCGCGTCATGGCAAAGAATGTTCTCGGTCGCGGCCTCGGGTCGCTCATCGCTCCGCGCACCGGGGCCGGCTCCGGTTCCGCCGCAGCCACCCCGGCGCTCGGCCCAGGCGAGCGCGTGCTGCAGGTCGGGCTCGCCGAGATCGCTCCGAGCCCGCTGCAGCCCCGCCGGGAATTCAAGGACGACAAACTCCAGGAGTTGGTCGATTCCATTCGGGAGCAGGGAATCCTGCAGCCGCTGGTCGCGCGCAAAGTGGGCGCGAAGTTCGAACTGATCGCCGGCGAACGCCGCTGGCGCGCCGCCAAACTGGCTGGTCTCGCCAAGGTACCTGTGATCGAGCGGGAGGCCACGGACCAGCAGGTCGTCGAACTGGCCCTAATCGAAAATCTGCAGCGGGCAGATCTCAATCCGATCGAAGAAGCGCGGGGATTCCAGCGTCTCGCCCAGGAATTCAAGCTGACCCAGGAAGAGATCGCCAAGCGCGTCGGGCGCAGCCGGGCCGGCGTCGCCAATGCGTTGCGTCTGATCGAACTCGACCCCGAAGTGCAGGCCTGGCTCGTGCAGGACATGCTCAGCGTCGGCCACGCCAAAGTGCTGCTTGGTCTGCGCGATCCCGCCGCGCAGCGCAGCGTGGCCGAGGCGGCCATCCGGCGCGGCGCGACCGTGCGCGAGATCGAACGCATGGTCTCACTGCATCAGGGCACCTCGAGCCCGCGTCCGGCTCCCGCGGGCTCCGGCGGCGGCCGCCCCTCGCCCGCCAGCCTGAGCCCTCACCTCGCCCGCGTGCAGGACCGGTTGCGCGAACGGCTCCAGACCCAGGTCACCCTGACTCCCGGAGCCAAGAAGGGCGTCATCGCCATCGAGTTTTACGGCCTCGACGACCTGCAGCGCGTGCTGGACGAAATGGGCCTCGCCCGCGAGGACGATTAGGACTTGGATTTTTGAACCAGGGTCCCAATTTTTTTTGACATTCCGACGAACTGACGGACCTTCGCCGTCCGCAGCACCCGTAGCTCAATTGGATAGAGCATCTGACTACGGATCAGAAGGTTTTAGGTTCAAATCCTAACGGGTGCGCGTTTTCCGGTAGAGGGGGTTAGGAGAATCCGGAGTTTCGTCGGATGCGGTTGTCTGTCGCGGCGTCCAAGCACCGCGAACAACGCTTACGCACACCCGCGGCCTACGGTCGGTCGCTTCTCCCCCGAATGTGGGATAGGCCTGAAGGACGAAACGGGCTATGGCAGCGTATGGGTCGATCGTGTTGGATCACTTTCCGCGTGCTCTTAGCGGGGCTGTGGCTCGTCGGTCTCGCGCCTTTGTTCGCCTTGGCCAATAGTGAACCGGAATTCCACGGCGCGCCTTTCATCCGTGCGTGGTCGCCCCCGGAGTATGGCGGTCATGCCCAGAACTGGGCGGTGCACCAGGCGGCCAACGGGCTCATCTACGTGGCCAACAATCGCGGTCTGCTGGAATTCGACGGGGCCACCTGGCGTCTGCTGCCCTTGCCCGACGGGGCCGTGCCGCGGACCATTCTAAGCGATGCGCAGGGCCGGATTTGGGTCGGCGCAGCGGGGACGATCTGCGTGCTGGAGCCCGATGGGAACGGAAAGCTGCAGGCCCGTTCGGTCACCAGCGAGCTTCAGGTCGAGGGCGGTTCGCTTGGGACCTTCTTCTGGTCGCAGGCGGAGGAAGGCGGCCGAGCGCTGCTCTTCGCCGCCGATACCGTCGTGGTCAGGGTGCGCGAAGACAAGAAGGCGGAGATTCTGAGCGCGGGCGTGCAGGTGCGACTCTACACCTGGGAGGGAGGCACACCTCTGCTGCAGCTAGGCCAGCGACCGAAGCTGTCCAGCTTCCTGGTCCGGCAAGGAAGGCTGGTGGCAGCTCCGGAACTCGACGGCCTGCGCTTTGCGCACAGCCAGCCGGACGGCGAGGGCGGCCTGATGCTATTCGGCTTGAATGAATGGAGTCGGTGGCGCGGGGGCCAGGAATCGACGCGCCAGCGAATCCCGGGCCTGGCCGAAAACGACAGCGTGCGCGGCGCCGTGGCGCTGGACGGTGGTCGGCGCTTCGCGCTGGCGACGCTGCGCGGAGGAGTCGTGGTGGTGGGGCCGGACGGTCGATGGCTCGAGCGTTGGTCGCGCGCCGATGGCCTGCCGGACAACACGGTGCGAGCGCTGGGGGCTGATCGGCAAGGCGGCCTCTGGCTGGCCCTCAACAACGGCCTGGCCCGCTTGCAGGTAGCCTCAGCCATCCGCGCGGTGGCGCCGGGACGCGGCGTGGATCAAAGCGTGACCGCGCTGGCCGGCGATGTCGGCGGCCGGCTCTGGATCGGCGGCCCCCAGGGCGTGCAGGTACGAGGCCCCGGAGAAGCTCGCTTTGCGGCGCGCGACGATCTGCCCAGCGACGTCTTCGGCCTCGCCTCGCTGGCAGACGATGAGCTGCTGGTGGCCGGCCGCGGCCTGCAATCGGTGCGGGACGGGCGGGCGTTGCCGACCGTGGTGGATCGGACGACCGCGGCCACTGGCGTGCCACTGTTGCTGCGCGGCGGAAGGATCGCGGCCGTGCCATCGGTCCAAGGCGTTGGCCTCTATACCCGGCAGGGCGAAGGCTGGTCGGAGCGCATTCCGCTGCGCGGCGTGCAGGGCGTGGTGCAGACGCTGGCTCTCGGCGACGACGACTGGCTTTGGCTCGTGCGCGACGGCCGCGAGGTGCTGCGCGTTCGGGCCGAGGGAGAGAGCATCTTGACCGCGACCGCCGAGCCGCTGGGTGCCGCCGCCGGGGCCGATCCAGCCCGGCTCCTCCGGGCCAAGGTGGTGCGCTGGGGCGGCGCCATCTGGCTGGTCGACGAGGGCTTGAAGCGCTGGGAGGCCGCGCTCGGGCGCTTCGTCGAGCCGCCGGAGATCCCGGCGGAATGGCGCTCGCCGGTTTATCAGCGCCCTTTCGCACTGCCAGACGGATCCCTCTGGCTGCAGCGGCGGCTGGACGAGGACGAGACCAGCCTCGGCCTGGTGCGCCTGGCGTGGGCGAATGGCCGGGTGAATGCGCAGGAATGGAATCTGCCGTGGGTGACCCGGCTCAATCCGCAGGCACTTCGGCTCGAGGCCGACGCGTCGGCTCTGTGGATCGGCGGCTACGGAGGCCTGGTTCGCCTGGCGCTGGCCGATACGCCCGGCCACGAGACCTCCGCCCCGGTCGCGCAGATTCGGCGCGTGGCCTCCGGCGGGCGGGAGATCTTCGGCGGATCTCGTTCGGCCAGCGCGGAGACGCGGCAGCTGGCCGTCGGGCAACAGGCACTCCGTTTCGAGTTCGGCGCGCCCTGGTTTCTGACTGACCAGCGCGGGACCTCCCCGCTGCGCTGGCGCTCGCGGCTGGTGGGATTCGACGAGCAATGGTCGGAGTGGAGCGCGGAGCCTCGCCGCGATTACACCAACCTGCCGGCCGGAGACTACGTGTTCCAGCTGCAGGCTCGCGCCTGGGGCGAAGCGGGGCCGGTGGATGCGTTCTTTTTCCGGCTCCCCCCGCCGTGGTGGGGCACGTGGTGGGCGCGCAGCCTGCAGGCGGCGGCGGTGGTAGGCCTCATCGTGCTGCTGACGCGAGAGTTGTCGCAGCGAGCGCTCCGCAATCGCATTGCCCGGCTCGAAGCGGCTGCCGGGATCGACCGCGAACGCCTGCGCATCGCCCGGGACATGCACGACGATCTGGGTTCGCTGCTTGGCCGAGTGGCGTTGCTGAGCGAGCGGGGCTTGGAGCAACTCGATGACCGTGCAGCCGCCTCCGAGACCCTCCGCCGCATCCGCGAAACGGCGCAGGCTCTCTCGGCGGCGACCCGCGACATCGTCTGGGCGGTGAATCCCCAGAACGACACGCTCGAGGGCACGCTCGACCATCTTGCCTTGTGGGTGGAAACGGCGCTCGGCGAGGCCGGTGTTCGCTGCTTCGTGGATCTGCCGACGGCCATCCCGCTGCGACAACTCGGCTCGCAGCGCCGTCATGCCTTGTTGCTGGCCATTCGGGAGGCGACTCAGAATCTCCTCAAGTATGCCGGTGCCAGGGAGGCGCACTTCACCGCCAGCCTGGACGCCGGCGGCACGCTCACCCTCGTGCTGCGCGACGACGGACGCGGTTTCGCCCCGGGGGAGGTCCACGGTACCGGCTACGGCTTGCAGAGCATCGCCGCCCGTCTTTCGTCGATCGGCGGCTCGGCCCGCGTCGAAAGCCAGCCGGGTCAGGGCACCACGGTCACCCTCATCCTGCCGCCGTGAATCCGGCCCTCGCCCCGGCGGAGACCGGGTTTCCGCTTTCCTCACTTCCCCTGCCCCACCTCACTCCCCGTTTCCGCCAGATGATCAGTGTCTCGATTCTCGAGGACAGTCCGCCCTTCGCCGCCGAGCTGGTCCGCACCCTCTCGGCGAGTCCGGGCATCGTGCTGCTCGACCGCTTCGGCCACGCGGAGGAGGCGCTGGAAAAGATGCCGCAGCGTCCGCCAACCGTCGCGCTCATCGACATCCATCTGCCGGGCCTGTCGGGCGTGGAATGCATCGCGCGGCTGGCGACGCGGTTGCTCGACACATCGTTCGTCGTGCTCAGCTCGCACGATCAAGACGCCCACGTCTTCGATGCCCTGCGCGCCGGCGCGGTCGGTTATCTCGTGAAGAGCCAAAGCGGCGATGGCATCGTCGGCGCGGTCCGCCTGGCGGCAAGCGGCGGTTCGCCGATGACTCCGGCCATTGCACGGCGTGTCGTGCGCTTCTTCTCCCAGCCGCAGCTGCAAAATCGGCCGGAACTGCTCGGCCTCACGCCGCGCGAGCTGAGTGTTCTGGCGCCCCTCGCCAAGGGCCTGCGCTACAAGGAGATCGCGGATCAGCTCGGCATCGGCGAGGAAACCGTGCGCACGCATCTGCGCAACATCTACGCCAAACTCCACGTCACCTCGCGCACCGAAGCCGTGACGAAATACCTCGGGCATTGAGGCGTGGTGGCAGCTGCGGCTGACACGCCTCAGCTGGCCCTACGCTGCACCGACAAGCCGGTGCACGGGACCCGGGAGTTGCGGTCGCTGAACGCGAAGGCGCCGCAAGCCTGAGTCGCCGGAGAGTTTGGAGGCGGCGGCGGCAGCCATTCAGCGCCGACGCGGCCGGACCGACGAAAAAGGAGCGAACCCCAGGCGCGCCCTGGTCGGAAGCTGATCGGCTTTGGGACGCTGCCGGCGCGAAAGTGTTTGGGCGATCCTCCCCCGAAGGTGGGATGGGCGCCTCCGCGAGATTCGGCGAGAACGGCGGCGACGTGCGGACGCCGCGCGTCGAGCCCATTCCAACCTCCTTCAGCATGCAATCCTCTCCGGCCAAACTTCGACTCGCCTCTGCTCTTTTCGCACTGGTCTCCGCCTCCGCCCACGCCCAGCTCCTGGTGCAGGAAGACTTCAGCAGCGGAACCCTGCCGTCCTCCCTCGAGATCGTGGGCCCCAGCGTCAACTTCACGGGCGGCCTCGCGGTCTTTCCGGATCCGCAATTCAATGGCTCGGGCCGTACTTACCTGCGAACCGTGTCTGGAGCCTTCGCCAACCTTGGCAGCTATGTGGCCGAGATCACGCTCATCATGCCCGTGGGCGCGCCTGTGCTCGGCACGGGATTCTTCGGGCTCGGGAGCGGCAACCGTAATCCCAGTTTCTCATTCGAGCCGGCCGGCCCATCGCTCAACCTGCGCGTCAACCCAGACAACATCGCCAGCGGCTTCACCTCCTTTTCCGACGGCCAGGCGTTTCCCGGGTCGAGCACGCCGATGGGCACGGCCGGCTCCGGCATTCACCAACTGCGATTCAGCTGGGATTTCCTCACCCGAACGGCCTTGTTCGAAATCGACCTCAACTACACCGGCGGAGCGTTCGTCCCCGATCTGGTCTCCCCCGTGATCGATGGAGCCGACAACGGCTTCGACGGGGTTAACGCCCACCTCTTCTTCGGCGGAAATGCGGGCACTTCCTTCGACAACTTCAGCGTCCGTGCCGTGCCGGAACCCGGGACAGTCGTCGCAGGGATGGGCGCGCTGGCGCTGGGGCTGCGGGCAGCGGCACGACGCCGTCGGACTGCAGCAGTGATCGCGGGGTGAGCCAAACACCGCCGCCTGCCTGGACGCCACGGGCCCAAACGAAACGGGGCGGCTCGCGCCGCCCCGTCCTGGAAAAAGAACTGAATCGTCGGTCGATCAGCCGCCGACGTAGACGGCGTTGTAGGAGTCGAACTTCGCCGTGCTGCCCGAAGCCGGCGCCGACTTCACGTCGTACACGGTGTTGCCAACCAGCTGCTGGTTCTGGGTATCCCAGACCATGACCTGGGCCTGGCCCTGCGACTTCTCCCCGCGGGAGGTTTTGACCGCGATATAGCGGACGTTCTGCTTGCGCAGCTTGGCCGCGCGGGCGGCGTAGGCCCGGCGGGCATTCGCTTCGGCGATCTGCCGCTGACGCTCGCTGGCCTCGTACTTCGCGTGATAATAGACGGCCACGCCGACCGCCACCGCCGTCGCCGCGCCGATCGCCGCCGCAGTGCTTGGGCGAGCACCAGCCGCCAAAGCGAGACCGCCTGCGAGGAGGCCGGTCACCGCGCCGGCCGAGGCGCCCTGCTCACCGGGGGTCATGCCCTGACAGCCGGAAAACAGAATGGCCGCACAGGTGGTGGCGGCGGAAAACTTGAGGGTCTTTGGATTCATCATGGATACAAATGGAGTGGATTGGAGGAGTCTCGCAAACGAGTCAGGCAGCATAACCCGCGCCCCCCATCCCCAGACAAGCGAAAAAGAAAGGCCCGTTCCGCGCGCGGAACGGGCCAAAAATTCTGGGGCGCCGAAGCGCGGCTCAGATCAGGAGTGCTCAGGCAGCCGAGCCGCCCTTTTTGCTCTCGATGTAGTCGATGACCGAGCCAACCGTCTTCAGCTTCTCGGCCTCCTCATCCGGGACCTCCACCCCAAAGGCTTCCTCACAAGCCATGACGAGCTCCACCATGTCGAGCGAGTCGGCCTGCAGATCCTTGATGAAGTCGGCCTCGCGCGTCACCTGCTCGGCGTTCACGCCGAGCTGCTCGACGACGATGTCCTTCACTTTTTGTTCGATGGTGGGGTCTGCCATAAATTGCGTCTGGATGATAGGGATTGAGGGCGGACCATTACGAATCGAGCCGTCCTTTGGCAAACGATAATTGCGCCCGCGGAACGCCCCCGACCCCAATCCCAGCAAGTTCGGCGACTGGTGCCCCAACTTGGCTTGGCTTCGGTTGCGCGCATCACTTGCACCCCGTCACGCCGCATGGGATGCTCACCGTTCCCCCGCGTCCCACCTTGTGCCGTTTCCTTCCCAGCTGAGCCCGACACCGAGTTGAGCCAGCCTCCGACTGCGACGCCCGACTGACCTATGTCCAATCCCGAGCCTTCCGCTCCGCTTCTCGACCTGTCCGACCTGAAATTTCAGCCGGCGTGGGTCAACGAGTCTTCCGATCACTCCCGTTACTTCGGCGCCGCCGAGCACGGGGATCGCCCGCGCCGTGACGACCGGGGCGACCGCCGCGGACCCCGTCCGCCGCGTGAGGGTGGAGGTCAGGGGCGCGGACCGGGCGGTGGAGGGCGACCGCCCCAGCGCGACGCCCGTCCGCCTCGTCCAGGTGGTCAGGGTGGACCCGGCGCCGGCGGAGAACGCCGGCCGTTCCCGCGCGATCAGCGCGGTGCCGATGCACGCGGTCCGCGTGGTCAGGGTCAGGGCTTTCGCCCGCGCGAGGAGGTCCGGCGGCCCGCTCCGCTCCCTCCGCCCAGCGTCAAGGTCGAGTTTCTGCCAGATCCCAACGTGCTCGGCGCGTTGGCGCAGCAGATCAAGAATTCCCACATGACCTTCCCGCTCTTCGGTCTGGCGCGGAAATTCCTCGAGAAGCCCGAGTACCATTCGATCCGCATCACCGCGATCGAGAAGGACGGGCAGCCCGCGCCGACGCTCTATCGCCTGGGCGACGAGGGTCCGATCGTGCTGGACAAGCGCGTGGCCGAGCGACTGGCGTTCGAACGCGAGAAGGTCAATGTGTTCGAGGAAAAGACCGAACTCGGCGAAGCTCCGAAGGGCAATTTTACCAACGTCGCCCGCTGTCGCCTCGATGGCACGCTGCTCGGGCCGACCAATCACCACGCCTTCCAAACCTCGCTCCGCGGCTTGTACGAAGCCCGCTACTCTCGGCGCATGTCGTTCGAGCAGTTCCGACGCGAGATCGAAACCGTGAGCGATCCGGCGGAAGTCGAGAAGTGGAAGGAGCAGTCCCGCGCCAGCACCACCTTTACCGTCGTCGGCACGGAGCCGCCGGTGGTCTTCCATTCGCCGGCCGAAGCCCGGCGTTGGTTCGATGAGAATCGCCTGCCGGCCTTGATCCAGGCCGGTCCGTCGTTCGTCATGAAGGGCGTGGTCGCCCGCCAAGGTGCGGATCCGGCGCTTGGACGGGCCATCGGCGGGGCTTGGGACGAGGAGTCGCGGCATCCGCTCAACCTGGTGCAGGTCGTCCGCACCGGCCTCCAGAAGGCTGGCCTGCAGATCTTCAAACATCGGAAAAAGTACGTGTATGTCTCGGGCGTGCGTCCCGTGGCCTTCCGGGCGGAGATCGGTTCGGCCATCTCGCCCACCGTGCAGCAGATCCTCGACCTCATCGCCGCCTCGCCCGGGATCAGCCGCAAAGCCCTGGCCGAGCGGATCCTCGGGCCCGCGCCCGCCGAGAAGCCGGCCGAGACGCCAGTCGCCGCTGTCCCGAGCGCCGATGCGCCGGCCGAGGCCGCGAACGAGGTCGCCGCGGAAGCTGGCGCGGAGTCGGCCCCGGCCGAAGCCGCGGCCTCGCCTGCTCCCGCCGCGGAGCCCGCGCCGGCCACGGTCACGCTGGAAGATCCCTACAGCCGGGCGAAGTCTCTGCTGATCGCCGACCTCCGCTGGCTCACCGCCGCCGGACACGTCATCGCGCTGCACGACGGCACGTACGACCTGCCGCCCACCCCGCAGAAACCCGCCGCTCCGGCGGGTGCCGCGGCCGCGCCTGCAGCGCCCGCAGCCGGCCCGGAGGCGGCGGCCGAAGCGCCGCCTTCCGAAGATATCGGAGAAGGGCCAACCGCTCCCTCGGAAGCGACTGATTCGACCGCCGACGCACCCGAAGCCGCTGCGCCGGTCCAGCCGGCCGCGACCGCGGAAAACGCTCCGGTCGCGTCCCCCACGGAGGAAAACCGCGAGGGTAAGCCGGCTGACTCGCCCGTGCCAGGCTGGGCGGACTGACCATGTTGCGGATCATCGCCGGCGAGGCGGGCGGACAGCACCTGTATTCGCCCCCCGACGGACTGCGGCCGACCATGGACCGCGTCCGGGCGGCCCTCTTTTCCAGTCTCGGCGAACGGGTCGTGGGCGCACGCGTGCTCGATCTTTTCGCTGGCACCGGCGCCATGGGCCTCGAAGCGCTCAGTCGCGGGGCTTCCAGCTGCCTTTTCGTCGAATTGCGCAAAGGCAACGTCCGCTGCATCGAGCGCAATCTCGAGAAGACCCGCCTCGGCCAGGACCGGCGCACACCGGTGCTACTGCAGGATGCCATCGCCTTCGCCGAGCATCGCGTTCCGGAGAATTCCTTCGATCTGATCTTCGCCGACCCGCCTTACTACGATCCCGGCAAGCAGGACATCGATTTCGCCGGCCGCCTGCTGCGCTCGGAGCGCCTCCGCCGTGCGCTCGATCCCGCCGGCCTGTTCGTTCTGGAGCAGAATCCCCTCGCCTCCGCCCCCGTGCCTGAGCACTGGGAGCTGCTCAAGCAGAAGCGCTACGGCATCACGGAGATCAGCTATCTCGCCCCGCGGTGAAGATCGCCGTGCCTCAACTGACGGCCGCCCGCGCACCGGTGCAGTTTGTGCTGGCGGAGAACCTCACGGGTTCGACGCCGCGGCACGGCACGTCCGTCGCTGTTCGACGCACGGAGGAGACGCTCGAGGTCGAGTTTGCCTGCACCGGCGTGCGGCCCTGGGCGACCCTGACCGAGAGGGATGCCGCGCTCTGGAACGAAGAAGTCGTGGAGATTTTCCTCGATCCCGTGGGCGACGGGCTGAGCTATTTCGAAATCGAACTGAACCCGCTCGGGACCGTTTGCGATCTGGTGCTGCGTCGCATCGCCAGCGGCTGGCGGCGGGACTTCGCCTGGGACTGCGACGGGCTGAAGGTCGCGGCCACCCAGCACGCCTCGGGTTGGGATGCAGCGCTGAGCGTGCCGTTGCGATCCATCGCCCTGGATCTGCCGCAACCCGGCGACGTTTGGCGGGTGAACTTCTACCGCATCGACCGTCCCGGCGGCCCGCACGCTCCCCGCGAGCTCAGCGCCTGGTCGCCGACTTTTGCTCCGAGCTTTCACGACCCGTCCCGGTTCGGACAGCTGGTGTTCGGGTCGGCCTGACATCGATTTTCTCGATTATGGCCTGCGCATTTTGTATGTGCCGGCGACGGGATCGCCGTCACTCTGCCCACACATGCCTTCGCGACGACACCTGCTCCGCCTCCTGCTCTGCCTCGTCACCTTGGCGGTGGCGTTGGGCCTCGCGACCCGAGGGCCGGCGATTGATCACGCAGACTACCAGCCGGCGGAAGGCGACGTCCTGTTCCAGGCGCTGGGTTCCGGGCCCGTGTCCGAGCTGATCGCCGGGTCGACGGAGTCTCCTTACACCCACTGCGGCATGGTCCTGCGCCGCGCCGGTCAATGGCTGGTGATCGAGGCCATCGGACCCGTGCGCGAGATTCCGCTGAGCCAGTGGCTCGCACACGGCCGTCGCAGTGGCTTTGCCGCCTACCGACTGCGGCCCGAGTTCCAGAGCTCCATTCCCTCGTTTATCGCTGCTGCCCGCACCTTTCTCGGACGTCCGTACGATCCGAGATATCGCTTCGACGACGAGTGCATCTACTGCTCGGAATTGGTCTTCAAGGCTTGGCGCCTCGCGACCAACACGGATCTCGGCCGGCTGCGCAAAGTGCGCGAGCTCAAATGGGAACCGTATCGCAAGACCATCGAACAACTGGAAGGCGGCGAGGTGCCGCTCGATCGTGAGTTGATCACGCCGCGCGATCTGGCCGAGGCCAGCCAACTCGTGCTCGTCCACCGGCGCGGCATCTGAGGTCGGCCCCGGTTGGCGTATTTACAGCAGCCAGAAAGCCAGGAAGCAGATCACGGTCGGCGCCGCCGCCCAAATCAGCAGTTGTCCGGGAGCGATGCCATCGTCACCGAAGTACCTTTGCAGGAGCGATTGACCGGCGGGATTGGGCGCGTTGGCGATCACCGTCAGTCCTCCGCCGGCCACCGCACCGGCCATGACCGCATACTTCATCTCAGGCGAGAAGCCCGGTACGAGCGAGGCCAGATAAGTGATTGCCGCGTTGTCGTTGAAGGCGGTCAGGGCGGTCGATCCGATCATCAGCGGCAGCGGGCTCAACGAACTGAGCACGGGCTCGATCCACCACTGCTGGCATCCGCCATGGGCCACCAGCGCAGCCAGGAAAAACCCGACCAGCAGCGGTCCGCGGATGGCGAGCGCATCCTGGTGCCCCTCCGTCGCGGCGTGGAAGGCCAGAAAGAACAGGAACCCGATCACGACCAGCGCCGGATAGTGCGCATTCAGCACCGTCCAACCGAGGAAGACGAGGTGGGCGATGGTCACGTAGGCCGGTACGCGGCGCTGCGCCTTGCGCGCCGGCGGTTGGTCGGGCAACTCCGCGAGTTCCCGCCGGAACCACCAGGCGTAGAGCGCACAGCCGAGGCACATGCCCACCACCGCCTTCCAGCCGAAGTTCGCGCTCATGAAGCCGGTGCCCCATCCCCATTTGGAAGCCACCATCACGACCGGCGGCGCCGCGAAATGCGTCAGGGTGCCGCCGACCGAGATGTTCACGAAGAGCAGCCCGAGTGTGGCGTAGCGGAAGCTGAGCGAGGGCTGGTGGACGTAGAACCGCTGCGCCAGCAGAAGCGCGCAGAGGGTCATGGCGGCGGGCTCCGTGATGAACGAACCAAGCAGCGCGCCGCCGATGAGGATGCACCACCACCAGGCGGCCGCGGTGCCGCCGAAAAGGGCGGCCACCCGCGCGAGCGATCGCTCGGCGAAGACGATCACCGGCCGGGTGGCGGCGATGCACATGATGATCGTGACGAAGATCGGCTCGGTGTAGTTGACGCCATTGAGGTACTGCACCGCCGCGCTGGTGTCGCGGAAGGCAATGAACGCGCCGAACAGAGCGAGCAGCCAGATGCCAAACACGGCCTCCACCTCCCCCAGAAAATGATAGAGCGTCGCCTTGAAGCGCAGGCGATCGAGCTTCTCCGCCGTCTCCTCATCAGGCTCGGCCGAGAGGGTGCTCAAGCCCTCGTGCTCCAGTTCGGCTTCGTGCGCGACATGCCGGAAGCGAGCCACCAGGAAGGTGTGGCCGATCGCGAGCAGGAAAATGAGGGTGGCGGCGAGGTTGAAAGGCTCCGTCTTCGCCCGATGCAGCAGCTTCTCCAGGACGGAGGTCAGGTGACCGTCGGCGTAGATTTCCAAGGGCGGAGGGAACGCCGGAGCAGCGGGCGAGCCCGCCGCGGCAGCCGCACTGCCGGTGCAGGCGAGCAGCAGGAGGAGCGGTAGGAGGAATCTCACGCTGTCCCTTTGCCCGGATTCCGGCCCGGGTGCACGCCAAACTTTGCAGCAGAGGTCTCCTCCCGGTGGATGAGCCGCTCGAGATCGCCCGGCTCGTCGAGATCGTCTGCAATGCCCGGCAGGTCGATGACGGCCGCCTCCTGCGGATGGCGCGCGATCAGCGAACGCGCCCCGCGCTCCCCCTCCAACCGCGCCAATTCGGGAAACCAGCGAGGCCGGAAGTAGGCCGGCGGCCCCAGCCAGGCCCCATCCCGCGCGGCAGCCATGCTGCTGCGGCCAGTGGTCAGTGCCGTCCGCAGCGCCGTGAGGTGATCCGCCTCCACCCGGAACTGATCGCAGAGCAGCACTCCCAATCCCGCCAACTCCGGCCCGCTTTGCAGCCGACGGACGCCGGCCGAAAGACTGGCTCCCATGCCTTCCGCCCAGGTTTCGGCGACCGACGTTTCGACCGCCAGACCCGCCAACGCCCGGCGACATTCCTCGACCACCGCGCCCAGCACGACCAGCACCGGTCCTGAAGACTGCTCCAGCGCCACCCGCGCCGCGCGCCGGAGCAGCGGTTCTCCGCGCCACTCGACCAGTTGCTTCGGTCTGCCCAATCGGCGCGACGCCCCGGCCGCCAGGATGAGGTGGGCGATCGCTTCCGCAGCCATCCGCCCCTCTCGCCCAGCTCCGCCCTTCGGCAAGCATTTCGCCGACGCCTGTTCTTGCCCCGCCCGACATCGCAGGTAAGCGTCTCGCGCGGGCCTGTAGCTCAATGGTAAGAGCAGGGGACTCATAATCCCGAAAAGTCCGATTTCAGGGCCTTTCAATGCCTCGCGCCATAGCGGCGTTTTACTCTGGAAATTGACCGTTTTTGCTCCCCTCCCCTGCGGCCCCTGTGAGAAGTAGCACACGGCCATTTTCGGCCGGAAGTAGCACACGCCGTAGCACACGGAACGAGGGGATTTGTCCCCTGGGCAGCAAAAAGCCCGCCCCGTTGCTGTCAGGGCGGGCCTTGGTGTGAGGCGAGGGTCAGCCTACGCGGCGCGCCCGCATGCCGCGGATGTGTCGCGGATTGACCACCAATTCCGATTCCTCCCTTCGGCTAAACCACGCGTACGCATCGCGCTTGGCAATGCGGCCCGTGACCACCATGGGGATTTGCCCCACCGGTAGCCCGAAAAAGGCGCGTCGCCCCCTCGGGTCGGTAGCCCGGCCGGCGAATTCCTCTGCCGTTTTTGGATTGAGTGACCACGAAAGCCCGGCCCGCCGTCCGCCGCGGAAATACCCGCGGTAGAGCGTCAGTTCGTCGGGCATCGCTGCCAGTTCCTCGCGCTCCTCAGCCGTCATCACCAACTCGCGACCGGGGCGCTTGCTCTCGAAGTAGCGAATCCACTCCCCTTGGTGGGGCCCGCTGCTTTCGATCATGGTGAACACGTCGCCGAGGTTCTCCCAATACTCGGCGTCGGTCATTAGGGGATGCACTTCGCGCCACGGGATGAGACGCTCATGCGAGCCGTACCACCCGAACAGCGTTCCCCAATCGCGGCGAGCGATGCAGTCTTGTTTTATTGCTTCGATGTTCATGGTTCGATTTCTTGCGGCCTCTGCCCGATGCGGTCGTGGCCGATGGCGTGCCAGAGGTTCATTGTGTCAGGTCGATGCCTCCCTCCCGCAGGGTGAGCTTGTCCGGGGCGGAGTCCACGAAGCCCTTGGCGAGGAAGGTTGCCAGCCGGCGCGGCGTCAGGCCGAAGCGGCGGGCGAGTTCGTGAAACTCCGGACCGGGCTGGAAGGCCACGGTCTTCGCCACCTCGGGGTGGTCGGCAGCGAGGGGGCGGCGGTCCAAGTCAGCGAGGCGCAACATCGCGGAGGGGGGCAGAGGCTTCGAGTCTCATGGCGAGTCCGCCGCGGATGGCGCGAGCGATGTACCTGCGCGTGCTCATGCGCTCCTTGGCAGCAGCGGCGCGAAGGGCGGGCATCATGCCGGGCGGGCAGAAAATGCACGTCGTCTGGACGCCGCGGTCGCGGTCGGCGTCGGCGACAATCAGGCGGGTCAGGTACTGATCGAACGTGAGCCCCAGCTGGGCAGCGCGGCGTTTGCCAGCGCGGCTTTGGTCGGCGGGGAGGTCCACCTCGATGGTCTTGTTGGCGGGATCGGCCGTGTCGATGAACAGCAGCTCTGCGCGGGGTGTATTGCTCATATGGTCTTGTCAGCCGTGGGACCGCGAAACCACGAAAAAGTCCCGACACCACAGAAGCGCCTAACGCTTGTCGGCACGCGGCACCACCCGTTCGGCCTACCCGTGGTATCGGGACTTTTTACTTCGTTTTGGGATGTCGCTCGCGAGGTTGGTGCCTCGGTTTGAAGTTGAGCGGCCGGTGTTAGGCACCAGCGCCGCCACGGGAGCAGATGCCGGCGAGGGTGTCAATGCCGCGTCGATGGAGGCGAGGCGTTGGGAGCGGGAGGACTCGTTGTACTGCGTCAGCCTGAATGAC
>JAFEGM010000077.1:685-73062 GCA_018240025.1 Verrucomicrobiota bacterium | reverse complement strand
CTACAAAAACAACCGAATAGCCCACCGGCTGGGGATGGGGCGACCGCAATGAGCATCGGTTGACCACCATGGATCCCTATGGGGCGAGTTTCCGCCTCGAGAAAAGCGACGGCAGCACGGTCTTCTTCGAGGGCGGCGGAGGGGATTGGCGCGTGATGCAGATCAACGACCCGCACGGGCTGCGCACCTTCTTTTTCTACAATACAGACGGGACGCTGAACAAGGTCGTCGGACCGGTGCCGTCGAATGTGAGCTTCTCTCGCGCGGCGCCCAGTGGCTATCGGGCGGTGAAATTCAGCTACGCCACCTACGGCTCCCAACCGGGCATCACCGTGGTGGATCGGATCGGCATTTACGAAGCAGATTCCCAAAGCACCGCGATCCAAACGGCGAAATACAACTATTCGTATCTGACTCGCTCGGTCTCCGCGCCGGAGGGCCCCGTGACGACCGTCTCCGGGTGGGTGCTATCGTCGGTCACGTACGAAGACGAGGTCCAGACGGATCGCCGCACAGCCACCTACGATTATCAGGCTGTCAGGTGCATCGACTGCCTCAGTCTCTTCGAGGGGGAAGCCGGCCAGGGGCTTAATCTCGCCTTTGCCGACGATCCGCGCGTCAACGGAAACATGACGCAGGCGCGCTACGTGCTGCGTGGCGGACCGGGCGGCGCGGCAGTGGCTACGCAGTGCCCGACGGGGACCCCGCTGCCGGCCAGCGGCACGGACAAGGGCGACTACCACCGTCCGAACCCCAACGCCATCAACCAGGAGCTGAGCGCCTCCGGTTGGGTCATGTCGAACTTCTACATGCCCTGCGACGGCACTTCGCTCGTCGGGCAGCGCTGGGAGACCAACGGACTGGGTTTTGAGCGCAAGCTCTACTTTGGCAAAAGCGCCGGCGTGGAGCCGGGCGCCTACTTCACCCCGGGGACCAACGGCACCGGCTACTGGACGCCGCCGGAGGTCGGTCAGGCGTATGTCTGGGGCTACCTGCTGGGCAAGCTGACGGATTACTATCTGCCAGGTGTCGACACGCCGACCTTCACCTATCAGTCCAACGGCTGGATGGAACCGTGGCGGATCATCGATCAGAACGGGAACCTGACCCAGCTGCAGTGGACGCTCTACCGCAAGCTCTCCAAGATCTGGAAGCGAGTGACGCCCGAAAGCTACGTCGAGATCGACTATTTCAACCCGGGATCCTCTCTCGGATACGATGTGTCCAGCATCGACGGCCTCCCTGTCATGGCCAACCAGCGCGAAGTGCACAAGTTCTCGCAGCGCGACGAATACGGCAATTACACCTACTACGTGCGCGACGCGAAGCGCCGGATCATGCGGATCGACTACCCTGGCGGAGCCAGCGAGTCCATGACGTACAACGACTTCAACCAAGTCACGGCCCACGCCCATCCGCCCCAGGCAACCGGGGTGGCCGCCACGGAAAACCGGGTGTACGACGCCACCGGTCTCTTGACGCGCGTCTGGAACTCGGCCGACGGCGCGCAAGGGCCGAACGAGACCATCTTCACCTACTACACGACGGGCCCGAACCGCGGCCGCGTCTGGAAGGTGCAGGACCCGCGCGCTCGGGTGGCCGGGAAGGAATTCAGCGCGCAGATGGAATACAACCTGCGCGGCCAGGTGACCAAGGTGATCTATCCGAGCACCTCCGGCGGGACCGATCCCTCCGTCAGCTACGAGTACGACAAATACGGCAACTGCACCAAGATCACCGACGAGCTGGGCGGCCAGCGTCTGTTCGCCTACGACGAGTATCGCCGCTGCACCAGCTACACGGAGACAGTCAATGCGCCCAACGGCAACGGCTCCGGCACGGTGGCCTCGCGCACCTGGTATTGGAGCTACGACCGTTTCTATCTGCGGGACGGGAACTGGGTCGGCTATGGCCCCGATACCCACACGAACCCGCAGTGGCGGGTGGCCTACGCGCCCTCGAACCGCGCCGACGGCGGACTGCGCGTCACGGTGCGCTATTTCGATGCCAACGAGCGCATCACCAGGGAGGAAAGCGGCTTCGTGCTGGTGGGCTCCACTTGGACGGGCCAGGTCATGCTGGGCGGCACGTGGGTGACGACCGATTCCTTCACGGTCCAGGCGAGCTACGATGCGCACGGCAACAAACTTTCCTCGACCGATCCGCTTGGGCGGGTGACCACCTACGACTACGATAGCCGCCATCGTCAGTGGCGCGTCAACGAGCCGGCCGGGACCGCGGGTGGACCGCTGCGCGTCACGACCACCGAATTCGACCTGAAGGACCGCAAGACGAAGGTCACGTTCCCGGATGGCCGCTTCCAACGCTGGGCCGATTACGACACCTTCGATCAGGCGCGGCAGTGGTTCGACGAGCGGAACACGGGCTCGACGCCGACGGCCACGATGACCTATCAATGGGGACCGATGAAGAAGCTGGCCAGCGTGAGCACCTGGCGGGAGTTGGACGGCGGCGGCGTAGAGACGCAGCTGACGACCTTCACCTATGACGGTCTGGGCCGGGAGACCCGGCGGCTATTCCCCGATGGCAGCGACGAGGTCTCGACCTACGAGTTCGGCGCGCTCAAGACGTGGAAGGCGCGCAAGGGGGCGGTCAAGACGATCGATCTTTACGACGCCCGCGGGCGCGAAACTCATCACAGCTGGAGCGACGGCACCGAAGGCGCCGCCGGCGTGACGCGCGTTTGGGATGCGGCCGGACGACTCACCAGCATCGCCAATGGCATCTCCGGCATCGGTTACACCTACGACGAGGCGGACCAGGTCCTGAGCGAGACCACCACCGTGCTCGGTGCCGGCGGCAGCGCCACCGTCACGTACCGACGTTATCCCGACGGGACCGCCGGGCAGGTCATTTATCCGGACGGGACCATCGTGCGCCGGGACTTCAACGGACGCGGTCAGCTGGAGAAGACCGGCACGGTCAATGCGGGGGGAAGCTGGCTGTATCAGGCTGTCTCCTACGGCTACCTGGCCGACGGCAAGCCCAGCTACAGCGACTATCCCAATGGCCGGGGCTCCAACTGGAGCTACGATGCGGCGGGACGCTTGAGTGCCACGAACACCTATTCGAGCACGACGAGCTACGCGTATCGCACCTACAAACGCGACCAGCGCGACCGCATTCAGCGGATTCAGAAGGTGATCTCGTCCAATCCCAGCGAAGACGGAAAATTCGACGTCTTCGCCTACGACGAAGAAGGCCAGCTGACCGGCGCGTGGTACGAGGCGAGCGACAACGTGGGCAACGGTTATGCGCGCAAGGACGAGTTCATCTATGACAAGATGGGCAATCGCATGGGAGCGAACTGGCTCGCGCACGTGGGCGCCGCCTGGACATTCTTGCGGCGCGACAATGGACTGAATCAAATCGGCACGTGGGGGCCGATGCTCGGGGCGTATGACGACATGCCGCCCTTTCTGCCAGACCCACCCGCCCCACCGCCGCCCGGCAACGGGGTGCAGCGAGGGGACGGCGCATGGGCGGCCAATTTCGACGCGCTGAACCGCCCCTTCGTGTCCTGGACCCCCGCAAGCGGCTATCTGTGGCTCGGCTACGACCCGCTGGGCCGCTGCGTGAAGCGCTGGCAGGGTGGCGACGGCAATCCGGCCCTCAACCCCGCCACTTACCTCTACTACGACGGCTGGAACCTGATCCAGGAAGGCAGCGGCGCGGGCGCCGCGCAGAAGACCCAGATCTACCTGCACGGCGCGCGGGTGGACGAGATCGTGGCCCGCTACCACGTGCCGACCGGCCGTTGGTACACGCACCACTACGACGGCCGCACCCACTGCGTGCTGGTGCTCTACGGCGACGGCCCCGAGTCCGGCGCCGTGGCCGAGCAATACGCCTACGACGCCTTCGGCCGGGCGATGGTGTTCAACGCCGCCGGCGTGCTGCAGAACCCCAACGGCGCCCTGGCGCAGTCAGCCATTGGCAACCGTTTCCTGTTCACCGGCCGCGAGTGGCTGGTGGAGTGGGGAGTCTACGACTATCGCCACCGGCACTACCACCCTCTGGAAGGCCGCTTCTTGCAGCCGGATCCCATACACTTCAGCGGCGGCGACCACAATCTCTACCGGTATTGCCACAATGATCCGGTGAATCATGTTGACCCCGACGGCCTTAAGCTGAGAGACTGGCTCAAGAACACTGCCAAAAAATACCAGCCCCAAGCCGAACAGGCGTTCAAAGAACAGGCTCGCCGTTCAGCAATGCGAGCTCAACTGGCGGCGGCTGGCCAAAGAGCGCTCTTACAAGCCAAGGCAAACAAGGCCGCCGGCAGAGCGCCGCGTGACAATGGAGACGGAACTTATCTTGCTTTCATTAACCGAAACAAAGCACCAGAGGCGTCAAAGCATTTGGAAGACGCAGGTGCGACCGGGAAGCAGTTAACCCTCGACCGAGCAGGTAGAGATGATCGTCGTGCCAATAACATGCAAGGAGAGAAAACTCATCCTGGAAAAGACCGTGACGAAGCGCCACCTGCGGTGTTTTTAGAGAGCTCAAATGCAAGCGTAAGATTAATTGCGTCAGGAGACAACCGCAGCGCTGGAGGTCAACTCGGTGTGGCTGTGAGAGGACTGCCCGACGGGGCAAAGGTAACGATACATATATTAGACTAAGATGAATGCGCTGGAAAAACTTGCACCCTGGCGGAAATTAAACCCTTTGAAGAATGACGCTTTAACTTCTATTCCCGAAGGGCTTAGACACATCTACATATCAATTCACGCTGACGGTGCTTTTGGAGCTGCCGGTGCTCTCCTCATTAGGCCCCTGAGATCTCGCGGCGACGTAGAGAGTCTGGATTTGTGGAATACGCCACTTGGATGGCGAGCGCAATATCCTTCGTTTGGACGAGAGCATGTCTGCTTCGCAGAGGATGCTTTCGGAGAACAATTCTGTTACGATACTACTAACGGAAACATTTCGAAGTTCGATCCCGAGACAGGCCATGTCACGACGCTCTGCGAGCGGGCAGAAGACTGGTTTCCGAAACTCGCGGAGGACGTAGACTATAGCACTGGATGGCCGGTCCTTATTGCGTGGGAGGTGCAGAATGATGAACTGCCAGATGGGTATCGTTTAGTTCCGAAAATTCCCTTCGTATGCGGTGGTGCATATAATTCCGACAATGTCAGAAGTTGTAGAGATTCGGAGGGAATGTTCATTAGGGCAGAAATCGCACGTCAAATCCAAGGCCTCCCTGACGGCTCTAAAATTCAATTTCATATCAGCAATTAAGAAAGGCCCAAAAAGGGTCCAACGGTCCAAACAGTCCGGAACTATGCACTTCACAAAAGCCCTTGAAGTCTGGTGAGGCTCGCGGCCATCTGACCGCTATTTCTTTTTACGCTTCTTCTTTTTTTCCGCAGCCTCCCGAGGAGCAAGATCTGCGGGCTTCACGCGCAGAGCAGCCGCAAGGGCCTGCTCTGGCGTAAGGGGCGCAAGGCTGATGGCCTTAGAGGGATGGGTGTTCGGTTTCTTTCTCACTCTTTTGCGCGGTGGGGTCGGCAGAGTACACGTTCGCTCCGCTGGGTAGTTTCCCGCTGATCATGAGGTGGCCCATTTCTGCAAGTTGTGTCAACGTCATGGAAACGGAGGGGCGCTGATCGGACCGCCCCAGGCGACTGTGTAGATATAGGGGGATACACGATCGGTGTCTAAAATTCTGCTCACAAAGTAGCGAATAGGAGCCGGGACACACGATCGGTGTCTAAGATCGGTGTCTAAAATTCTGCTCACAAAGTAGCGAATAGAGCCTTGAGGGAAGCAACCAGAGGCCCCCAGGGGAGGTTGGAAGTGAAAAAGGTCCTGAGCCAGCGGATGAACTTCTGCGGGCGCTGGGTGAAGCGCTGGGTGAGAAGAACGACCGCGGGAACCTCGCGGCGTACGCCTTCGGGAGTAAAGGGAGTTTGGCCAGGTCTTGACCGGCCTTCTGCAAACGGGCCAGCTTACGCTTGACCTCGGCGACGTTAGGGACACACAGAAAGGGACAGACCTTTTATTGAAAAGGCGCTTGCCTCACCCGATGCCCTTCGCTACCCCTGACCCGTATGCGTCGCGCCCGCCTCAAGGGTGGCCCCGAGTCTCCGGCGGTCTTCTACCACTGTGTCTCCCGCGTCGTGAACCGGGACTTCGTCTTCGGGCCGCCGGAGAAGGAGCACTTCGTGCGCACCATGCGGCAATACGCGCGCTTCTGCGGGGTGCGGGTCGTCACCTACTGTGTGATGAGCAACCACTTCCACATCCTCGTCGAGGTGCCGCAGCGGCCGGCGGGATCCATGAGCGACGCGGAGTTCCTGGCGCGGCTCGACGCGCTGGGGCGCGAGCGCATCAGCGTCGATGCGCGCCAGATGCTGGCGCGCTTTCGCGAGCAACTCGAGCCCGAGGCGGCCGAGCGGCGGATCGAGGAATACAAGGAGGAGTTCCTGGCGCGGATGTGGGATGTCTCGACCTTCATGAAGCTGGTCAAGCAGCGCTTCACCCAGTGGTTCAACCGGGAGCACCGGCGCAAGGGCACGCTCTGGGAGGAACGCTTCAAGAGCGTGCTGGTGCAGTCGGCCGGGGAGGCGCTGGCGACGATGGCGGCGTACATCGATCTGAACCCCGTGCGCGCGAAGCTGGTCGACGACGTGGAGGATTACTACCGCTGGTGCGGCTACGCGGCGGCCATGGCGGGCGACGCGGAGGCGTTGGCCGGCCTGCGGGTGATCGACCAAGCCCGCGAGGCGCACGTGGAATGGCCGCAGACGGAGCAGGGGACGCTGGAGAACTACCGGGTGTGGCTCTTCGGCAAGGGCGAGCAGCGGGAGGGGTTGATCGACGAGGAAGGGACGATCGGCCCGGTGGGCCGCGCCGGTATCGACCCCGCCAAGGTCGCCGAAGTGCGAGCCGCGGGCGGGAAGCTGAGCCGCTGGCAAATGCTGCGCTGCCGCGTGCGTTACTTCAGCGACGGCGTGGCGCTGGGCGAGAAGGCGTGGATCGAATCGCTCTTCGCGCTGCGGCGAACGTGGTTCAGCGCCAAGCGCAAGACTGGGGCGCGGCCGTTGCAGGGGCTGGATGCGCCGGGATTGCGCACGATGCGCGATTTGCAGGTGGAAGTCGTCTCGGCGTGAACATCACCGCCCGACGGCAGGGAGCCGGCAAGGTCTTGGGTGCGAGCGGCCCCGATCCTTGCTCAACGGCCCAACGCTCGAGTCTGGGGACCAGGAATGGCGGGGACAGACCCCACGAAGTCACCCAGTCACCCAGTCACCCAGTCACCCAGTCACCCAGTCACCCAGTCACCCCTTGAGGGGGCCAAACAGAGGGATAGACCTTTTATTGGCGCCGGACCTTTTATTGGCGCCGGAACCCCGCGCTCGGCTCCACCGATGTCGGCGACGTGAGTTGGGCCGTGCCCACGGTTCAGGCGCATGCCCCGACCGTTGCGATCGGCACGCCCTTCCACACCTGGCAGATCGTCGCCTAGGGCAAGCGCCCCGCCGCGCACAAGGCGATGGTCCAGGCCGCCAAGGCGATGGCCGCGACCGGCGCCGCCGTCCTCACCGATCCGGCCCTGCTGGCCGCCGCCAAGGCCGACCACCGCAAGCGCCTCGGGAAAGGCGGCTACACCTCGCCCTTGTCCCCAGAGGTCCAGCCGCCGTTGCGGATGTCGCTCGGCGGCTGAAGGTGCGAGGCGTCTGCGCGGGCACAGCTGGTTGACCGCGTCGTCCTGTGATGGTCGCAAAAGCCTCCTGTCTCCCCGAAATCGGGCGGCCCAATGGCAGCCTTCATGGGCGGGTGAGCAAACGTACATTTACTCTGCCAGCCTCAAGGACGCCGTGGAATCTGGAGCCCGTGCGGTCAGGGAAATTGTGGAAGCACTCGTGGCTGGGCGTAGCGCGGATCGACGGGCCGAAGGCTCGACCACCGCTTGGCCGTCGAACGGACGAGCCGGGCCTGGGTGGAGAAACCGCAAGGTGGCGTCTAGAATCGCCGCAGCTCGAAATAGCCTTCCCGCGCCCGGCGTCGCAACAGCCACCAGATGCCCAGAGCCATCGGCGGCACCGGAATGAGGTAGGGCAAAATTCCTTCGGAGTACCGCCATTCGAGGTCGATTAGCCTCTGGGTGAGTAACAGGAGCGTAAAATAGACGCCCGCTGCGGTGTATACGGCTTGGAGACAAGCCGGGCGAGGAACTCCACGCCAGCGAAGAAACACCCCCAGGCTCAAGGCAAGCACGATCAAAACGGCGAAGATCATCCAGCCATTCGTCTCGTAGAGGTGCCGGGACATCGGCGAAGGAAGCCTCTCCCACCGATGGAAGCAAGTTCGCTTAAGCTCTGGCTGGGCGTGATCAAGCGGCTGGATTGGTCGTCGTCTGCAAAACGCGGATCCTAAAAACCCGATCCGTTCGCTTTCCCTGGAGGATGTTCCTCAACTTACCGAGTCGGGCCCCAGTCGCCGGAGGGATGTCGGCGTCCGGGACTCCGTCCAAGCCGAGGCGGCGCGGCGTGGACCGACGGTCGGGTCGCCTAGGGCGTAACGGTGAAGCGCCCCGGCGTCGACGCGGAGATGGAGGGGGAGGAGACGGTGATGACCGCGGAGGGGGTCGCGGGCGGGATGGTCGCGAGCAGCGTGCGGTCGTCCACGACCGTGAAGGGCAGGGAGATCCGCGCATCGAGACCTCCGTGACCCGGAGGAAGGCAGCGCCGCGCAAGGTCACCTGCGTGCCCGCCGGGCCGCTGGTCGGGGAGAAGTCCGTGACTGTCAGCTGCGCGGCGGGTGCCTGGACCGGAATCACCTGCGCCCGCGCGCCGGGGGCGTTGTGCGGAAAGAACATCAGTACGCCGAGCGAGCCGTTGTTCAGGAAGTTGGGCACGCTGGTGGCGAGCGGCATGGTCGTGCCGCTCTGCCCGCTCACGAGGAAGGGCTCCAGGCCGGAGGGGCTGGACGCATCGAGGCCGGGGCGGGAAACGTCGTAACTGAGCCAAGGCGTGCGGGTGACCACCCCGGGCCCCTCGCCCGCGGTGACGGAGATCTCGACCTCGACGCGGTAGTTGAAGCGGACCGTGCCGGCCGTGAGTCCCAGCTGGCGGAGATTGACCGGCAGCATGGCCAGATTGTTGTTCAGAAGGTGGTTGGCCACCCCGGTGGTGAGGTTGGCGAAATAGCCGGTGCTGGCGATCGCGACGCCGTCCGCCGGATGTCCGGAACTCGTGCTGGTGCCGGTGCGAAAGACGTTCAGCAGATTCGCGCTGAACTGCCGGGGCGAGAAATTGCGTAGTACGACGTTGGTCACGCCGATGCGGTCGCGGTCGATGAGGATGCGCACCTCGGTGCCGAGCTCCCCGGGGAAGGCGTAGTCGCGCTGCATCGCGACCGCGAACACCACCACGGCGCTCTGGTTGTTCGAGACGCTCTGATCGAACGGGTTCGGCCGCGCCCGGAAGTCGGAGGTCACGCCCACATAGCGCACCTCCCCCTGCTCGAAGATCGTGCCGCTGCGCCCCTCATTCACGTACTGCAGCTCGAACGCCTTGGCCTGCGAAACGATGTCCGCCGGGTTGTGGGTGAGGACATTCGTGTTCGGCCCGGTATTGATGCCGAGCCCCGTCAGCGTGAGCGCGACCTCCGGCTGGCGCTCGCTGATGACGAGCGCGGGGGGCGTCGCGGCCAGCGAGGACGTCGGCCGGACCACCGCGTGCACCGCCAGGCGCATCCGGTGGCCCGGTCCGCCGACCTCGGTGAAGAGGAGCCGGCTGTTGGCCTCGGAGATGAAATTGCGGGCGAACGACCCCTGGAGCGGTGCGATCTGCGGGTCGCGCACATGCCGCAACTCCGGACCGACCGCGGTGAGCTGCACCCGCAGCGTCGCCTCCCCGCCGGCCGGCACCTGCACCAGCGAGCCGTCCGGAAGGGAGAACGAGGTTCCCGGGGTCGTGGAGAGATGCTCCGAACTCAGCGCCACCTGGAAGGTGCGCGGGAAGTTCTCTTTGTTCACCACCCGAACCAACTTCGTGAAGGTCTGGGTCGCGGCGACCGGCACCTCGAGGAGGCCGTAGCTGACGTGCACCAGTGCATCGGGCTCCACGCTCATGGCGAGGGCGGTGGGGAATCCGTCGCCGGGGTTCAAGGTGACCCGGCCCGCTCCCACCCGCGACAGCCCGTAGAAGGCGCCGGTCGGGTTGACCCGCGGGTCGACCCGGACCGAATTGAGCAGCAGCGCCTTGTATTCTTCCGGAGAATACCCCGGGCGCAGCTGCTGCAACAAGGCCAGCGCCCCTGCCACCACCGGGCAGGAGGCGGAGGTGCCGCCGCTGGCGCCTGCGCCGCCGCCCGTGCCGGAGCGGGCCACGGTGACCGCCTGGGCCGGGGCGGCGAGGTCGGGCTTGAGCCGGTTGTCGACCCGCCGCGGGCCGCGCGAGGAATAGAACGGAACGCTATCGGTCGGCTGGCCGTCCTGACCGTTCAAGGTGGCGGCGACGGAGATGACCGACGGAATGGTCGCGGGCGCCGCGGCGACGTAATAGCTGTCCTCGCCATTGCCTGCCGCCACCACGACGCTGAGGCCGGCGGCATGGGCCCCGCTGGCGGCGTCGAAGTCGGCATCGCCCGGATGGTCGAAGCCCGCATCCGTTCCGACCGACAGGCTGCAGATGGAGAGTACCGGCGTGCGCGGGACCGGCGCCGCACCGGCCAGCGCCGCCAGCGCGGGCGGCAGCGGGGTGCCGGCCGGCGCCAGTTGCCAGAGGCGGACGGCCGTGGCGAGATCGAGCGCGTTGGACACGTAGAACGTCACCCCCGTGCGACCGAACACTTTCAGCGCATAGAGGGAAGCTCCGGGGGCAATGCCGGGCGGCACGAGGATCGTGCTGTTCGGACCGGCGATGACCGGGAGCGTCGCGTCGTACGGTCCGGGATAGGTGAATCCCTGCGGCAGGCCGCTGTTCGCGAGCACGTTGCCGAATGCTGCGACCAGGCTGGCGGAGCCCGTGCCGTGTCCGTCCGGATCCATGGGGTTGGGATCGGGCGCGATCGAGAAATTGGGGGGATCCTGGGCCCCGCTGCCGAAGCCGCCATTGTAGGCATCGCCGACCAAGTCCCAGCCCCAGACGACTTTGGGCGTCGGAAACGTCGTGGCCAGCGAGGAGCCGTCGATCGACGTGGCATTCTGGTGATAGCCCGTGCTGAAGGTGCCATCGGGTGCCACGCCGGCGCCGCCGAACGCGGAATGCGCGAAATCGATGCCTGTGTCGATGACCGCCACCCCGATCCCGTGCCCCAGTCCGTTCAGGCGGTTCGGGTCCCAGAAGTTCCGGGTGCCGATGTTCTCGACGCTGGTGTTCGCCAGGACCCGGCTCGGCCGAATGGGCGAGACACTGGCCACCCCGGGAAGCTGTCGGATCGAAGCGACCGCCTCGGCCCCAACGCGAATGGCGAGGCCGTTGGATGCGGTCTGGGACCGAAACAGAATGGTGGCGCCGAACTCGGATTCAAGCCGTCCGGCCAGCGCGCGCTGGATCTCTTCCAGGCGACGGCTGTGGGCGAGAGCCTGCGTGGCCCCGATCTGGTCCGCTATTATCCTAGCCTCGGCCGGGCCGCCCCGGGCGAGGAAGCGGTAGCCGCGAAGATGGAGCGCGCTTGCCCGCTCGAAGACGCGGGCCGCGCTCTCGTCGGTGAGCCGGACGTAGTAATGGCCCGGCCCGCCCGTGGCCTGGCTGTGGGCGGGCCGCAGGCTCGTCTGGTCCGGTGTCGCGGCGCTGGCGAGGGCGAAGGCGGCAGCCGCGAGGAAGGCGCGCCCAAGGAAGGCGTTGAGTCGAAACATAGCAATGGACAGAGACTGAGCTTCTGGGCGCGCGTTCGGCGACGGCTCAGGGGCGCTGCGAGCGGGCCAGCTCGCCGTTCGATTTCCCGCGCTAGAGCGAGGGATCAGGCCGCGACCTGTCGGCGCGCGCGTGCCCGTCGATGCCAGGCCAATCCCGCAGCGCCCAAGGCCAAAACCCCCACCGAAGTGGACGGTTCTGGAATCGCGCCCGCCGTGATCGCCCCGCCGCTGTCCTCGAAGGCGGCATTGATCAGCGTCAGGGCACGGGGGGTCGGCCCGCTGCTGGGGGCCACCGCGATCTGCACCCAGCCGAAAACCTGCTGCCCGTTGTGTTGAAAACTGATGCCGAGGAACGCCGGGGTCGGGTCGCTGACCCATTGGCTGTTGGGGTAACCGTTGCCCACCGCCAGCGAGCCCGGGTTCGGCGACAGCGCGAGGAAGTTCTGACCGGCCCCGATGTTGGCACCGGCGTTCAGGCGGGCCGGGTAGAGAAAGCCGCTGAAGGTTTGGGCGATGGCGCTGAGCTGCCCGCCATCGGCCGAGGCGACGAAGGCCCCCGCACCGGTCGCCAGGCTGAGATGAGCGAAGTCGATGTCGAACTGGCCGTCGCCGTTCAGATCGAAGGAACGGATGGCCGGCGCATTGCCGGTCGGGTCGGTGTCGAAGAGCACCTCGCTACCGAGATTGATGAACGTGATGGCGGCATCGGCCGTGGTCGCGGAACCCGCTCCGGCGAGCAAACAGGCGCCAAGGGAAAGATACTGATTGAGCGAGTGGCGGCGGGAAGCGGAAGCAGAGGCGGGTCGGGTCGACGAATGGGTCATGCCTTCGGAATCGCAGAATGACCGGCCGAGGGCTCAAAAACGCGCCGGAGATGCGGGTCGTCCCCCGACCCGTTGGCAAAAGCGCGGGGGTCGAGGAACGAGCAGCTATACATGCCTCAAAAACCGCGACTTGGAATTCGTGACAATAGTATCGTCAAAAATGATGTTTACCAAATTTTAATCATTTTCCATAATCACTGGAATTCGACGCGCTGCCCCGGATGAGCTGAGCCAACCACCTCGGTTCGATTTCCCGGTGGGTTCCACCCAGCAGCGACCGGATGCGCCTCGGAAACTAACCCGTAATTGACTCAATATGTCCATCTCTGATCGGCTGCAAGCCATCCTCAACGAACTCCGCTCGTCGCTGCCCGACGTGCGCGGCTGCCTCATCGCCAGCGCGGACGGCATGCTCATCGCCCAAAACGTCAGCGCAGGTGATTCCAACCGCATGGCGGCCATGGTCGCCACCAGTCTCGGCCTCGGAAAGCGCATGTGCGAAGCCTTCGGCAGCGGCACGTTGAGCGAGACTTCGGTCAGCGGCGATGCGGGGCAGGTCTTCATTTACGGCGCGGGCTCGAAGGGCGTGCTCGCGGTCATCAATCCGGCCGGCGGGAACATCGGCCTCCTCCATCTGGAATGCCGCGCGTCGGCCCGGCGGATCGCCGAGGTGCTCGGCTGAGCGCATCTGACCGCTCACGGACTACCACCCACTCCTCCACTCACCCATGTCCCATCGTCCCATCCTCGGCGATTTCAGCAGCATCGTCTGCTTCAAGGCCCTCATCACCGGCGTCGAAGACACCCTCAGCCCGGAAGGCGCCGCGGCGGTCTTCATCCAGGCCGGTCAGCTCCGCGGTCGCAATCTGGCGACCCAGCTCGGCGTGGCCGGCAAGGCCCCGCCGGCGGGCGAACTGGCCGCCATGCTCAACGGCGCCATCGGCGCCGGCGGCACCAAGCTCTGTCAGGTCGACCAGGTGCGCAGCGAAGGCGAATCGATCGTCGTCGACACCTCGGAGACGGTCTGCTCGGCCGGCGAACCCGCCGGTTCGCGCCGGCAATGCACCTTCACCCTCGGCGCCATCTGGGGCGCGATCGAGGCGATCTATGGCAAGTCGTATGCGGCCGCCCAGACGGCCTCCGTCCTGACGGGCGGCAGTCACGACTCGTTCCGTTTCACGCCGCGGTAGGTCGGCGTGGCCCGGCCCGGCTGCCCTTGGAGAGTGCGGCCGGCCGGGCTCAGAACGGATCGGCGAATTTGCGGTCGGTCGCCAGGGAAGGGTCGGTCAGGGTCTTGAGGAAGGCGACCAGCGCGCTCCGCTCGGCGGGGGTCAGGTTCAGGCGGCGGGGATTGCCGGCCCCATTGCGCAAGGGCCCCGAAAGGTTGGGATGGGCGACCACGCCGCGGTCGTAGAAATCGACCACCTGCTCGAGCGTGGCGAAGCGGCCGTCGTGCATGTAGGGGGCGGTCAGCTCGATGTTCCGCAGCGACGGCACCTTGAACAGGCCCTCGTCCTGCGGCCGGCCGGTCAGGGCGCCCACGCCCTTGTCGACGTAGGGATTCTCCAGCCCATTATTGAAGATCGGTGCGCCGGGCACGAAGTTGTCGGTCGCGTGGCAGGCGTTGCAATTGCCCCGCCCGTTGAAGAGCTGGCGGCCGAGATTTTCCTCCGGCGTGAAGTTGGCGAAGTTGCTGGCCACGCCGGCGTCGTACTTGGAGTTGGTCGAGACGATGGAGCGGACGAACTGGGCCAGCGCGCGCGAAATGCGGTCGGAGGTCACGTCGGGCGTGCCGAAGGCGTTGCGGAAGAGGGTGGCGTAGAACGGCTCGGCGGCGACCCGATTGACCAACTCCGGCAGCGTCAGGCCCATCTCGACCGCATTCTGGATCGGCTGCAGCACCTGATCCTCCAGCGTGGCGGCGCGTTCGTCCCAGAAGAAGGCGCGGCGCTGATACCACCGCGCGTTGCTCAGGCCCATGGAATTGCGGCCGGTCAGCCCGCCCGCAAAGCCCACGCTGAAGGCGCGCGGATCGCTGAAGCCGTGGGCCTGCTGATGGCAGGAGGCGCAGGCGATGGTGCGGTTGGCCGAAAGACGCTGATCGTAGAAGAGGACGCGTCCGAGGGCGGCGCCGGCATCGGTGGTCGGGTTGGCGGCAGGCGTGTTGTCCTGGCCCACGATGGGCGGTTGGGTGAAGCCCGCGGGCAGCGTCGGCCGCGCGTAGTTGCCGGGGGTGGGGCTGGGGGAATCGAGATCGTACACCTCGACCAGCGCATTGCCCCCGCCGGCGCCGTTGACCAGCACCGTGTACGCACCGGGGGCGAGCGTGAGCGGCAGCGCGGCCTCCGCCGTCTGCGTGGGCGCGAGGCTGGCGGCGCGGACCGCGCTGACGAGGTCGGCCGCCTGCGTCTGCCAGTCGTCGTTCTGGGCCAGGCGGGTGCCGGCGGCATCGATCACCTCCAGCCCGGGATTGGCCAGCACGCCCGGCACGCCAAAGGCGCTGAGGGAAGGACCGAGGGCGCGCACCAGCACGCGCTTCGGCGTGGTGCCGCCGATGACGAAGCCGCCGATCATCACCCCCGCGCCGCTGCGCACCGGGCCGCGGGTGGTGAGATTGATGAGCGCACTCGGCGCGCCCGTCTCGGCATCGTAGACCTCCACCAGCCCGATGCCGGTGGCGCCGTTGGCCCCGCTGACGATGGCCGTGTAGGACCCTGGTTCGAGCGCGAGGGCGATGACCGCTTCGCTGGCCAGCGGGAGGCTGAGGCCGAGGGCGGTCTGGCGGGCGGAGAGGGTGGCGTCGAAGTTCCAATTGTCGTTGCTGGCGAGCACCGCGCCGGTGCTCGGATTGACCAGGCGCAACGAGGGATCGGCCAGCGCGCCGCTGACTCCAGCAGCCTGCAGCGACGGGCCCAGCGCCCGGATCAGCACCTGCTTGGTGCCGGTGCCCTGTACGACGAACCCGGCGATGGCGACGCTGTCGCCGGTCTCGACCGAGACGCGGGTGGAGAGATTCACGAGATGTCCGGCGAAGGCCCGGCCGGCCAGCAGGCACCAGGCCGCGAGGAGCAGCGAACGACCGCAGTGAGATACGCGCATGGCGACACTTGTAAGCCGGACAACTGCGGGTTGGCCAGTTTGTGGGGACGAAGTCGCCGGAATTTGGAGCGGAGGGTGACTGCCGTGCCTGGCGTGCGCGGCAAAAGGCGGCTCACGCGAAGAAAAGGCGGCTCACGCGAAGAAGCGAAGAGGGCGAAGCCACGAAGGGGCGAGAGGCGCACCGGGCTCACTCCATCCCTTTCAGTTCAGAATCTGCGGTCCATCCTCGGCATCTGCGGACCGACCATCTGCGAGCAGCCTTGGCCGGCGGTCGTCACTGTCCGCGGGCCCCAGGCGACCGACTCGAAGGGCGCGCCGTCCCACCCGCCATCGCGGCTCGGACGCACTTCGGGCGAGCCGCAGAGCCGGTCGAGCGCTGGATTCACCGGCCGGTCGAGGTCGGCGTCGTGCTCCGAAATCTGATAGCTCCAAACCTGGAAGCCGGTCAGCTGCGCCGGCCCGAAGTGCGTCGCGAAGGCGCCGTCCACCGCATCGAGGCCCTGCGCGATGTGGATGCGGCCGATGCGCGGGGTGTTGAAGCGGGCATCGACCGTATGCCAGCGGTCGCCCAGCCAGACCTGCGCGTAGGCGTGGAAATCCATGGGCGTGCCGGGATCGTGCACGCCGATGTCCGGCACATAGCCGGTGACGTAGCGCGCGGGCAGATTGAAGCAGCGACAGAGCGCGATGAGCACGTGGGCGAAATCGCGGCAGACGCCGTAACGCTGGGCTACGATCTCGCTGGCGCTGGTCAGCGGCGAGCCGGAGCCGGCGCGGTATTCGATCTGCGTGTGGATCCAGTCGAGGATGCCCTGCACGAGCGGCTGGCCGGGCGGGAGGTGGGCGAACTGCGCTTGAGCGAAGGCGAGCAGGCGGTCGCTGTCGCAGTACCGGCTGGGCATCGTGTAGCGCAGGAGCTGCGAGGGGAGTTCCTCCACTTTGAGCTGACGGCCCCAGGGCCCGGCATTCTCGGGGCGCGAGGAGACCCGGACGAGCGTGTCGTAGCGCAGCTGATTGGTGCCAGGCGCGAGGCGATGGACATGGATCGTGTTGCCCAGGAAGTCGCGGTAGTCGGCCAATTCTGCCGCAGGCGTGAAGGTCACGCGTTGGTCGGCGACCCGCTGTCCGGGTCGATCCTGCACCGCCAGCGCGAGCAGGATCGGGGTCGGCGCGGCGCATTCGAAGACGAATTCGCAGCCGCAGCGCACGAGCAGGTCGAGCGCGGGCGGTCGTTCTTCGGTCTGAATCTGGGCAAGCGGCGAGGGCATGGCGGTGGAGCACCGAATTTCGCGGGTCGGGGCCCGGGTGGTCGGGTCGGTGGCCCGGCAGCGCTGGAACGGCGTGGCCGCGAAGGGCTCGTCCCGTTCACTCAGAGCAGGAAGGCGTAGGCTTCGCGCAGAATCTGCGACACGTCCTGCTCGATGACGCGGCCATGGCCGACGCAGACGCGCGCCGGATCCCACGCGAGGACCTCGCGCCAGCCGGCGGCGAAGGCCACGCGGTCGCGGACCAGCAGCTTCTCGAGACGCGATGGACCCGGGCGGCCGCCGAGGCCGGCCAGCGCGAGCAGCGTGCGCGAGACCCAGTCGGCGCCCGGCTCCACGTGGAAGAGGAGATCGGCCACGATGAGCGTGCGGCTCGGGCGGTGGAAGAAGACGGTCTCCTCCAGCACCGGCAGGCCCGGGAGCGTGCGCCATGCGAAGTCGGCCAGCGCATCCGCGCATTCCTCCAGCGACCGCAGTGGCCAGGCGGCGTGGTTGGCGCGCACCGCGGGGTTGGCGGCGAAGCGGCAGCGGGGCAGGCGCGGCAGGTATTCGTCGAAGTAGCGGTCGTGCCAGCGGTTCGCCACGATCATCAGGTCGACACGCCCGAGCGCTTCGAGCTCGGCCTGGCGGGCGGCCGACCAGCGCAGCGGCGAGAAGACGATCAAGCCGCCCGCGGCCTGGCGCACGACGGTCACACGTCGGCCGATCGGCAGTCCGTAGAAGCGCATCGGCTCCGCGTCGGTCCAGACGTCCTCGGCGAGCGGCTGCAGCGGCATGGGGCGAACGTAGCCGTCTCGGTGGGGAGAGCGAGCGGCGGGGAGTTTGGCCTGCGGCTTTGGTCGATCGAGGACGAGGACGACGACGACGACGAGGACGAGGGGGGAGTTTGGCCTGCGGCTCTGGTCGATCGAGGACGACAAGGACCGAAAGGACGGAAAGGACCTCCTCGTTGGTCCGGGATGCGCGACCGGAGAGCGCGCTGCTCACGGGATCGTCCTCGTCCTCGTCGTCGTCCTCGTCCTCGCATCGACCAAAAGCCGCAGGCCAAACTCCCCCCTCGTCCTCGTCCTCGCCTCGACCAAAGCCGCAGGCCGCTTTTTTCCTGTCACCTTTTCGGTTCCCCGACCACCTGTGGGCATGCCGCCCTTCCTTTCGCCCCACCCGCAGACGGATGCCGACCTCGTCGCCCGGGCGCGTAACGGCAATCGCGACGCCTTCGGCACGATCGTGGAGCGCTATCAGGCGCTGGTTTGCTCCATCGCCTACAGCGGGACCGGCAACTTCGCGCGGAGCGAGGATCTGGCGCAGGAAACCTTCCTCGCGGCCTGGCGGCAGCTCGGTCAGCTGCGGGAGCCGGGGAGCCTGCGCGCCTGGCTGTGCGGCATTGCCCGGCAGCTGGTCAGCAATGCGCGCCGTCGCGAGGGACGCGAGCCGACGGCGCAGGCGGAATCGCTCGAGGCGCTGGAGGCGGGCGGGTCGCCCGCGGTGGCCGATCTGCCGCCGCCGCCGGAGGTCGCCATGTCGCGCGAGGAGGAGGCGATCGTCTGGCGCGCGTTGGAGCGGATGCCGGAGCTCTACCGGGAGCCGCTCGTGCTGTTCTACCGCGAGCAGCAGTCGGTGGCGCGGGTGGCCGAATCGCTCGGGCTCGGCGAGGAAGCGGTCCGCCAGCGGCTCTCGCGCGGCCGCCGGCTGCTGCAGGAGCAGGTCGCGGGATTCGTCGAATGCGCGCTGGAGCGCAGTTCGCCAGGGCGAGCCTTCACGCTGGCCGTGTTGGCGGCCCTGCCCGGCACCATTCCCACGGCCAGTGCGACCGCGGCGGCGGGCGCCCTGCTGCCGGCGGCCTCGAAATCGAGCCTCGGGCTCGGCGCGCTGCTCGGTCCGCTCTTCGGGGCGGTCAGCGGCCTGTTCACCTTGCGTGCGACCTTGCACGCGACCCGCACCGAGCGTGAGCGCGTCCGGGCCCGGCGCGATGCGCTCGTCGTGGCGGGCGCTCCGCTGGCGTTCTGCGGATTCTTCGCGCTGGCTTGGTGGGCGGGCGATTTCTGGGAGCCGCGGCCGCGACTCTTCGTCGCGCTGGGGCTGGCAGGGTGCGCGGTCTTCTCCGCCTGGTACGGGCGATGGCTCCAGCGCATCGTCGAAGGCGTGCGCCAACTGCGGGCGGAGGAACTCGCGCGGGTCCCGGACCTCGTGGCGGCGGGCGACGCCCGGCATCGTCCGGCCGAGTACATCAGCGCACGGAGGCTCTGGGGTCTGCCGCTGCTGCATCTGCGCACCGGCGTGCCCCCGCCGGGTGCGCCGGCGGTCTGCGGGTGGATCGCCCTGGGCGATCGGGCCCTCTCGCCGTTCCTCGCGGTGGGTGCGTTCGCCTGTGCGCCGATCAGCATTGGCGCAGTCTCGGTCGGACTTGTCAGCGTCGGAGTGCTCGGCCTGGGCGCGTGGTCGCTCAGCACGCTGGCAGTGGGCGGGATCGCCGTCGGTGCCGTGGCGCTCGGCTGGCATGCGTTCGGCAGCCTCGTCGCCTTCGGCTGGACCAGTGCCGTCGCCAATGGACTGGCCGCGGCCCGGGAGTACGCGGTGGGAGGACACGCCTGGGCCGCGCACGAGAACGACGCCGTCGCCCGGGCCTTCATCGCGCAGGCCGTGCCCGCCGGGCGGTTGCAGACCATGGTGCTCGCGCTGGCCGCGCTCACGCTGGCGGTGTCGGGGTGGAACTACTGGCGCAGCCGGCCATACGGGTGTGGTCGACGATGAGGACAGGAAGGACAGAAAGCTCCTCCTCCGACTCGCAATCGGAACGCGCCCCGCTCACGGGATCGTCCTCGTCGTCGTCCTCGTCGTCGTCCTCGTCCTCGCATCGACCAAAGCCGCAGGCCGCTTCTCAAAGCGTGGTGATTTCTCGGTATTGCATCACCGCCGTCCCCGGCGCGCGTCGGCGGGCGGCGGCGAGCATGGCGCGGGCGACCTCGCTGGCGGCGATGGCGCGGTAGGGGGTGAGCGGGCCGATGAAGAGCGGATTGAGAAAACGAAACGCCGCGATGGCGGCGCGCTCGACCGGACGCGATTCGGCGCGCTCGCCCAGCAGAAGTCCGGGGCGGAGAATGCTCACGGAGGCGAAGCCGAGCGCGGCCACGGCGGCCTCGGCCTGGCCCTTCGTGCCGAGGTAGAGATTGCCAGACTTCGCATCGGCTCCGACCGACGACACCAGCACGAAAACTTCGGCGCCGGCGGCCCGGGCCCAGCGGGCGAAGTGGGTCACGTATTCGAGATCGACCCGCCGAAACGCCTCGTCCGAGCCGGCCTTTTTGCGGGTCGTGCCGAGCGCGCAGAAAGCGGTATCGATCGGTTCGGCCGCCGGTGGCAGGCTGGCGAAATCGACCGCCAGCTGCGCGAGCTTCGGATGCTCCCGCGGCAGCGCGCGCCGCCCGAGCGCGAGGACACGATCGAAGTCCGATGCGGCCAGCAGATCCTGGAGACAATGCTGGCCGACGAGCCCGGTGGCTCCGGCGAGGGCGGCGGTGCGAGGCATGGGGATGTCTAGGCGCGTCCGGCTTTCCGTCCATGCCGCTGACGCGCGGCCTGCTCCCTTGGGAGTAGGCGCCGGACTGACCCATTGCGACGCGCGGGGCGTCCGAGTAGCACTGGCGGGTGTCATTGCGTCCGCTCCTGCTGCTCCTGCTCCTCTGGGGCAGTGTGGCGGCGTCCGAGCGCGGTCGGCCGTTTCTGCAGGCCTTCACGCAGCGCGACTACCGCGCGCACAATCAGAACTGGTGCGTGGTGCAGGATGCGCGTGGCCTCGTCTACGCCGGCAACCGCGGCGTCGTGCTCGAATACGACGGCGTGCGCTGGCGCATCGTGGTCTCGCGCGAAGCGCTGTCGTTCGTGCGCGGGCTGGCGGTCGATCCGGCCGACGACGCGGTGTACGTCGGCGGCGTCAATGAAGTCGGCGTGCTCGAACTCACGCCCACCGGCGACCGGGTCTACCGGTCCCTGACGGCGCAGGTTCCCGAAGCCGCGCGGACCTTCGGCGACGTGCGCAAAGTCTGGGCTCGGCGCGACGGCATCTTCTTCGTCGGCACGCGGGCCGTGCTGCGCTGGCATCAGGGCACGATGTCCGTGCTGCAGCCGCCGAACCTGGCCCGCACGCGCAGTCATCTGGTGGCCGGCGAACTCTACCTGCAGGCGCCCGAGAGCGGGCTGCTGCATTGGGACGGAAGCCAGTTCGTGGAGTTCGGACGCGAGGAGCCGCTCTTCCGCACCGGCACGCTCGGGTTGTTCGAATCGAGCACCGGCCGGGCCGCGCCCTATCTGGTCGGGACCGAGGAAGGTCAGCTTTACCGCTGGAGTCCGGGTCAGCCGGCGGTGCGCTGGCCGACCGGCGCCGACGCTCTGTTCGCCGCGCGCGGACTGCGCACCGGACGGCGCCTGAGCGACGGCTCGTGGGCCATCGTCGTACGTGAGGCCGGGCTCGTGCTGCTGGAGCCGGACGGCACACTCACCTCGCTGCTGGGCGAGGACGCCGGGCTGCCCACCGACTCCATTCTCGGCTTGCAGGTCACGGCCGACGGCGGGCTTTGGCTGGCGCTCAATGCCGGCCTGGCGCGGCTCGACCTGCCTTCGCCGTTCTCGCTCTTCGATTCGAGCAGCGGGTTTCGGCGCGTGACCACGCGCGACATTCTCCGGGTCGATGGCGTGCTGTATTTCGGTACGAGCACCGGGCTCTACCGGCTCGTCCCGCCCAATGCCGAAGCGCAGCGGCCGATGCGCATCGAACTGGTGCCGGGGCTGGGCAGCGAGGTGCGGTCGCTCTACCGGCACCCGCGCGGCGGGCTGCTCGTGGCCAACGGCCGCGGGGTGTACCGACTACAGCCCGACGGACGGGTGGAGATCGTGCTGCCGCTCAACTCGGGCGCCGCGCTGACGCTCCATCCGCCGCTCGGCCAGGCGGATCGCCTGCTGGTCGGGCATCTGCACGGGTTGCATCAGCTCGAATGCCAGGCCGACGGCAGCTGGCGCGACGCGGGACCGTATCTCGAACTCGACGAGGAGATTCGCACGGTCGCTGAGGCACCGGACGGCAGCCTGTGGCTGGGGACCTCGAACCGCGGCGTCTTCCGCGTGCGCGACGGACGCGCCACGCAGTATGACCGGACGGCGGGACTGCCAGCCAACATGGGCTGGACGCGCGTCAGTCGGGTGGACGTGCGCGGCCGGCCGGAGGTGCTTTTCGCCACGCAGGCGGGCCTGTTTCGCTTCGATCCCGCGACCGAGCGATTCAGCCCGTTCCCGGCCTTCGGGAAGGAATTCACCGATGGCAGCGAGCGCATCGCCAACCACGCGCAGGACCGCACCGGAGGGCTCTGGCTGGCGCCGCGCGAAACCGGCAAGGTCTATCCCGACGCGCGCCTTGGCCGCACCGCGCTCGACGGCACGTGGCTGCCCTTGCCGCGCAAGCTGGTGGCGGCGCTCGGGGAAATCGAGCGGCTCGTGCCGGAGGTCGATGCGCGCGATCGCGACGTGCTCTGGGTCGGGGGCACCGAAGGCGTCGCGCGGGTCGAGTTGTCCGACTACCGCCCGGGCGCAACGACGCGAGGTTTTCGGACGCTGCTCCGGCGCGTGGCCACGAGCGGGATCGCACAGACGCTCGATCCGGCGCAGGCGCCGCGCTTCGACTACGACCGCAACACCCTGCACTTCGAGTTCGCTTCCAATCGGCACGAGGCCGGCGCGGGCATCGTGTTCGAAACGCTCCTCGAAGGGGCCCGCCACACCGACTGGGCCCCCGCGACCGCCCGGGGAGAGGTGGAGTTCCAGGATCTGCATGAAGGCGCTTACCGCTTCCGCGTGCGGGCGCGAGACGCCGATGGCGCCACGGCCGCCGAGGCGGTCTACGCGTTCGTCGTGCGTCCGCCCTGGCAGCGCACGCCGCTCGCCTACGCGACCGCCGTCGGCCTGGTGGGTGCCTGCGTCTTCGGCCTGCTGCGCTGGCGCACCCGGCGCATCCTGGCGCTGAACGAGCGGCTGGAGGCCGTGGTCGCCGAGCGCACGCGCGAGCTGCGCGCGCAGGAGGACGAGCTGCGTCGGGCGCGCGATGCGGCCGAGGCGGCCAACCGTGCGAAGAGCGCCTTCCTCGCCAACATGAGCCACGAGCTGCGTACGCCGCTCAACGCCATCATCGGCTTCACCCAGATCCTGCGCCGGGACGAATCGCTCAACGAGCGCAATCGCGACCGCCTGACCGTGGTCAATCGCAGCGGCGAACAGCTGCTGGCCATGATCAACGAGGTACTCGACCTCTCGAAGATCGAGGCGGGCAAGATGCAGCTGCGGCCGCTGCGCTTCGAACTCGCAGCCTTCGCCAACGGGGTGATCGAGGGCTTCCGCCCAAGGGCCGGGGAGAAGGGATTGGAGCTGGGTCTGGCGCTCGATCCGCGCCTGCCGGAGACGGTCGTGAGCGACGAGGGCCGGCTGCGCCAGGTGCTGGGAAATCTGCTCAGCAATGCGATCAAGTTCACCGAACGCGGGCGCATCGAGCTCTCCCTCACGCGCACCGAACAGGGCGTGCGTTTCGAGGTGAGCGATCCGGGCATCGGCATCTCCGACGAGCAGATCGCCCAGCTCTTCCAGGCGTTCCACCAAGCCGCGCCGCCGGAGCTGGCCGCGCAGGGCGCCGGTCTCGGGCTGGCCATCAGCCGTCGGCTGGTGGAGTTGCTCGGCGGCGCGATCCGCGTGGAGAGCCGGCCGGGCGAGGGGAGTCGCTTCTGGTTCGATCTGCCGCTGGCCGATGCCGGCCCGGCCGAGCCTGGCGTGGCGCTTTCGGCGCTGCAGGTCATCGGTTACGACGGACCCCGGCGGCGCGTGCTCTGCGCGGACGACGACGAGAACAATCGCAGCGTCCTGCGCGCCTGGCTGGAGCCGCTCGGCTTCGAGGTCGAGGAGGTGCGCGACGGCGACGAATGTCTCGCGCGCTGCCGGTCGCATCCGCCCGATGCCCTGCTGCTCGATCTGCGCATGCCGCGCCGCGACGGGCTCTCCGTAGCGCGGGCGCTGCGGGCCGAGGCCGTCACCCGGACCATCAAGATCGTGGCCGTCTCCGCCAGCGTCTTCGAGACCGACGCGCGCGAGGCGCTGGAGGCGGGCTGCGACGAGTTCGTGCCCAAGCCCTTCCGCGAGGCGCAGCTCTACCACGCGCTCGGACGCCTGCTCGGTCTGCGCTGGCGCACCGCCGTGCCGACCGCTCCGGCCGAGCGGACCCCGCGCGAGGCCGCGCCGCCCGAAGTGCCGCCGGCGGGCGAGTTGGAGGCGATGCTGGAGTTGTCCAAGCGCGGCGACATCGTGGGCCTCAAGCGGCGGCTCGGCTCGCTGGTCGAGGCGCAGCCGCGCTACGCTGACTTCGCGCGCTCGCTGCAGCCGTTCATCGCCGGCTTCCAGATGAACCGCCTGCGCGAGGCGCTCGAGCAGGTCATCGAGCAGCAGCAGCCTTCGAAAGTTCCCCCGCCCTCCGAGCCATGAGTCCGCACCGCCGCCAGACCATCCTGATCGTCGACGATGTCCCCGCCAACCTCGGCGTGCTGCTCGATTTCCTGGGCGACGCCGGCTACGAGGTGCTGGTGGCCGAGAGCGGCACGAGCGCGCTGGAGCAGGTCAGCTACGCGCGACCCGACATCATCCTGCTCGACGTGCTCATGCCCGGGCTCGACGGCTTCGAAACCTGCCGTCGGTTGCAGGCCGATCCGAAGTGGAAGGACACACCGATCCTCTTCCTCAGCGCGCTCTCCGAAGGCGTGGACAAAGTCCGCGGCTTCGAGAACGGGGCGGTCGACTTCATTTCCAAGCCGCTGCACCCGCAGGAGGTCCTGGCGCGAGTTCGGGCGCATCTCCAGATCCGTGCGCTGCAGGTCGACCTGGCCGAGCAGAACGAGCGGCTGCGCGATGAGATCGCGCTGCGCACCGAGGCCGAACTGGAGCTGCGGGAATCGCTCGACCGCGCCGTCCTGGTGGCCGCGTCCGGCGGCGAGATCCATTTCTGCTCGCGCGTGGCGCAGGGCATTCTCGAACGCTGGTTCGGTCCCGATTCCGCGCGCCGCCTGCCGGCCGAGGCGGCGGCGTGGCTGGCCGGCAGCCGCACGCAGGAGCCCTGGAAACGCGAGCGCGGCGGGCTGCAGCTGACCCTGCGGACGGCGGCCAGCGATTCCGGTTCCGGCCACGCCCGGCTGCTGCTGGTGGACGAATTCCCGCTCGCGCCCGCCGCCGCCTCGCCGGCCCCGCTGCTGGCGCTCGGCCTGACTCAGCGTGAGGCCGAAGTGCTGTATTGGATCGCGCAGGGCAAGACGAGCCCCGAGATCGCGGTCATCGTCAGCGCCGCGCCGAACACGATCAAAAAGCACGTCGGCAACATCCTGCTCAAGCTCGGGGTCGAGACCCGCCTGGCGGCGGCGTTGAAGGCCACCGAGGTACTGGCGCGATAGCGACGTCCCTCGGCGCGGGCACCGCCTCGGAGCCCGCACCGCCCAGCGGATTCGGCCAATTGTGCCAATCGGGTTGGCGCTCGCGCTGCTACTGCCGCGTCACCAGCACGCGGACGAACTTCCGGGCGTTCGAGCCAGAGGGCAGGTTCTGCCCGACGGTCACCAGCCGCATCGTGCCGGTCAGCGGGGCATCCGACACGATGGAACCGCCGTTCGCCCCGACCGGAGCCGCGCCGGCCGTGCTCGTGGCGATGGTCGTCCAGGCGCTCAGATCGCTGCTGGTCTGCACCTGGTAGGTCAGGTCGGTCGCCGCGCTGTCGCGGCGGAAGGTGATGCTGAGATCCGTGCTCCCGCCCGCGCCGGCCGCCCGGGCGGTGGTGATGCCGTTGCTGGCGTCGTAGGCGGTTGGGCTGTACCCGAAGGCGTACTCGAGCAAATTGCTGATGCCGTCGCCATCGAGGTCGCCGTTCGGGTCGATGTACTGGCCCGTCAGATTGGTGGGGAAGTAGGTCGCCACCCACGCTTCATAATGGGTGGGCGCGGGCGCGCTCTGGTAGCTGATCGTCAGCGTCGGCGCGGTGCCGACCTGCCGGCTGTCGAAGCGAACGGCGCTGTTCTCGACCGCTTCCGCGCCGCGGAGGATCCACCCTTGGTTGCTCGACGGAGTCGTGAGCCAGCCTTGGACATCGCTGGTCAGTTGCGTCGACGCCCAGGTCAACGGACCCACGGCATTCACCGTGACGGTCGCGGTGACCGTGGGTGAAAACGTTCCGCCGTCGGTCGTCCACGAAAGAGTGTCGAAGAAGCGCCGCTGCCAGGTGGCGTCGCCGACGGTGGCCGGTGCGCCGGAGCCGCCGGGCCCGGTGGCCAGGGACGTCCCTTCGCCCCAGCTTTCGGTCAGACGGTGCAAGTCCACGTTCGTGCCGGCCGCGCTCGGCCCCAGCTTGTTCAGATTCAGGCGCAGCTGCGCGCTCTGCACCGTCGCCCCGGCGGGCACGCTGCTGAGGTCGAAGGCCACGAGCGCCCGGCGGACGAAGGGGCCGAAGTTGTTGCCCGTGTAGCCGGTGTAGAGCTGCCCCAGCCCATCGCTGTAGAAGCGCGAGAAAACGAGGTCTTCGGCAAAGATAGTGTTGTCCTTGCTGGCGGGAATCTGGACGGTGGCGCTTTCCACGGGCACGACCTTGTAGATACCGCCGGCCGGCAAACCGCCGTCGAGCGCGAGCACGCCGGCATTGGTCTTCATGCCGATGTAGATCTCGCCCGCCTCATCCTCGCCGAGGCAGAGAATGCGCTGGCCGACGACCGGGTTGGCCTGCCCGTAGAGCGGCACGGCTTGGGTCAGCGTGAAGACTCCGCTCCCGGGCGCGGTTTCCTCGAGTCCCATGATGCGCCCGTCCGAGGCGCCGGCCGTCGAGCCGTAGTCGCCAAAGATGTATTTCCCCTGCAGCGCGGGGATGGCCGCGCCGCGGTAGACGAAACCGCCCGTGACTGATAGTCCCAGCTGCGGGAGGACCGGATTCGTCACCACGCCGGGATGCGCGTAGGTCGCGATGGGATCGATCAGCGTGCCGCCCGGGTTGGGCATCGGGTTGGTCGGCGAGCCGGAGGAGAAGGCGGGCAATTCCTGACCCTCCTTGTAGCGCCAGCCGTAGTTTCCGCCGGAGACGATCAGATTGATCTCCTCGATCCGGCCCTGTCCGACATCGCCGCAGAAGAGCCGGTTCGTGCCACCCGCCCGCTTGTCGAACGAGAACCGCCACGGATTGCGCAGGCCGTAGGCATAGATCTCCTTTTTAGTGCCTGGCGTGGCATCGTTGAAGAATGGGTTGCTGGCCGGAATGCTGTAGGTGAGCGGCCCCGCGCCATCGGGGTCGAGCGGGTCGATGCGCAGGATTTTGCCGAGATACACCGTGCGATCCTGACCGTTGCCGAGCCCCTCGGTGGGGCGCAGGGCGCTGCCGCCGGTGTGGCCCACGTTGTTGTCGTTGCTGCTCCCGCCATCGCCCGTCCCGATGTAGAGGAAGCCGTCGCCAGGGCCGAACTCGAGCTGGCCGCCGTTGTGGTTGCTTTGCGGCTGGGAGAATGCCAGCACCCGGCGCTCCGAGGTGAGATCGGCGACGTTCGGATCGGTCGCCGAGGCCATGAACTCGGCGATGACCGTGGTGCAGTTCGGCGTGTGATCCGCCACCGGAGGCGCGGGGTCGACGCCCGCCACGTAGTTCTTGTTGTAGTTAACGTAGAATTTCCGGTAACCCGGCGAGGCGGGGTTCGCGTAGCCGGGATGGAAGGCGAGTCCGAGCAGGCCGCGTTCGCTGTAGCCGGTGTTCTGCGCCACCGCGAGGCTGGTGATGTCGAGGAACGGCGTCGGCAGCAGCTGTCCGTTCTGAAAGATGTGGATCCGGCCCGGCTGATCGCAGATGAAGATGCGCCCGCTCCCATCGTTGGCATTTACGATGTTGGTCGGGGCGTGGATCTGTTTGAGGAGGACGGGCTTGAGATAAACCGTCGGGAAGGCTGCCTCGGCGGTGGTCGAGACCGCGGCCGCGAGCACGGGCAGCAGGAGGCGTCGTAGAGAGGTCATGGCGGGCATTCAGGAGGGTGGCGCGAAGGGGCGAAAATCCGGCAAACGACCTCTCTGCGGTGATGAACGCGCAGACGCCGAGAGGAACCAGTGCATTGGAGGGTCGAAACAACCGTCAGAGCAACTCAATTCCTGCCATTCTCCCTGTTGAGCGGGTGGGCGGCAAGCACCAGGCGGCTCGCCGGCCCGCGGCCGGTTCCCTCAACGGCGCAGCCGGAAGAAGCGTCGCGGGGTATCGAGGGGTGTGACGAGCTCGTAGTTCGAGCCCACCAGGGAAGGCGTGCCGGGGTCGGGTGTCCAAGCGTCGAGCAAGTTGTCGTTTCGCTCCAACTGGAAGCCCACGCCGCTTTGGACCGGCCAGCGCAGAGTGGCCTCGCCCGCGACCGGGCCGGCGCTGACTGTGAGAGCAGGCACCGAGACGGCAACGACCTCGGCGGGGGTGAGCGGACGATCGAAAATCTGGATCTGCCGGACCCGCCCGGAGGATTCCTCGCCCCCGAAGGCGGCGTCATCCTTGAAGAAGTGGAAGACCGAACTGCCCAAGACCGCGTCGGCGACGGCGATTCCGCCGGTGTCTTCGAAGCTCAGCTCGAGGCTGCCATTGAGATAGACCTTCACCTCACCGGTGCTGCCGTCGCGGGTCAGGGCGACCGTGGCGAAAGACCCCGCGGGCACGACGCCGGTGCCAGTCGCGACGGGGTAGAAGACCAATACGCCATTTTCGTAGTAGACCCCGTCGTCGGTGGTGAGGTTCTTGAAATCGATCAGCCGCCGGTAGCCGCTGTCGAAATCGAGCCGGCAATGCAGCACGATCGAGTAGTTGCCGCCATCGAAGGTCCCGGCGGAGGCCGGAGCGTTCAGGGCGAGGCCGGTGCCGACCTCGAAATCGTAGCCGCCGCCCGCCACGAAGGTGCCGGCCGCGACGTCCGGCACCAAGTCCGCGCCGGCTCCGGTCGTGTCGGTCAGATTTCCTTGCAGCTCGTAGGAGAACAGCGGAGGGACTTCTGCCCGCAGGGCTCCCATCGAGCCCAGAAGAGCCACTGCGCTGAGGAGTAGCCACGCCTTCATGGGGTTACAGATATTGGAACCGGCAGCGGGTGGGAAGACGGAAACAGGGGGCGGGAGGGCGGCCGGGCGCGATGAGTTGAGTTGCACGGGTGGCCACGTGGTCTCCTAAGACGCCGCGGCCAGCCGCCGCAATTCCCCCAAGCCCCGCAGGACTTCGGCGCGATGCCGCGCGAGCTTCATCCACGTCGGCAGGCGGGAGACGAGCGACTTGTTCCGCACCCAGGTTGATTCGGGGGAGCGGGCGCGCTCGCGCAGGCGGGCGGAGAGATAGCGTTCGAGCAGCTCCACGTGCTCGAGGTTGAAGGCCCAGAGTGTCTCGCCGCGGCATGGGGTTTGCAGCCAGAGCGGCAGGCCGAAGCAGGGATCGACGGCACCGCCGAGGCCGTAGACGCCGTCCTCGCGCATCGCGTTGTGGCCGCAGGCGCGGCAGACGAGCCGCGCCCGGCGGGGTTCGTCGGCCTGCGAAAGCTCGACCACGGCGCGCCTGGCGCAGCTCGGGCAGCGCACCAGTACGGTCGTGGCGAAAGCCCAGAGCGTGACCAGCGGATCGCGGAAGCGCGCGGGATCCGCGGCGGGCTTATTCATCAGGCTGGAAGCTGAAGACCTGGCCGTCGTGACGCCCCGCGACCGACTTCGCCAGCTGCGCGAGAAAGGCCAGGCGATCGGCCACGGGCACCGGTTTGAGGAAGACGCCCTTGGCCGCGTCCTTGGTGATGAACGGCGGCATGGCGCTGAGCAGCTGCCCGGGCGCGAGTTCGCCGCCGCTGCGTCGGAACTGCTGCAGCGGTCCGAGCTCGAGCAGCTCGGCGGGGTCCTCCTCGAGCCGGTGCAGAAACTCGGACCAGGCCAGCTGCAGCGGCTCCAACTCGCCCGATTCGCCGCAGAGCCGGAAGACGAGGCCTCCGCGCAGGACGAATTGGTCGCCGAGGAAATCCTGGCCGAACGGCACGTCGCTCGGCCGCAGCGCCGGGAAGAGCGTGTGCAGCGCCTGCGGTCCGCGCCAGGCGGCTTCCAGCGAATGCCACGCCGGCTCGGTGCAGATGCCGCGGACGTGCAGGCCGCCGTCGAAGGCCACGAAGCCATTGATCTGCGGGAGGAGGAAGGCGTAGCCCTTCGGAAGGTCGGGCGGCAGCGCCGACGCCAGCACCGGCGGGCCTTGGAACGTGACGTCGGTCAGCGTCATGGCCCAACCTCCTACTCGTCCGCGCCCGCGTCGCTGCTGTAGCCGCAGATGCCGCGCTTGCCGGCCGAGGCCACGAAATCCCAGAACACGCGGGCCGCGCCGGTCCACTCGGTCTCGCGCGCCTTCTCCAGCGCCTGGCTCGTGTTCAGGCCGTCGAGATAGAGCAGCTGGAAGGCGCGCTTCAACTCGCTGCGTTCGGCCGCGCTCCGGCCGGCCCGGCGCAGGCCGATGACATTCAGTCCGACGACCAGATTGACCCGCGCCCCGATGGTGTAGGGCGGCAGATCCTGGCCGAAGCCGCTCAGGCCCTGCGTCATCACGCCGTCGCCGATGCGGATGTTCTGATGGAAGACCGAGCCGCCGCCGACCACGATGCGGTCGCCGAAGATCGTGTGGCCGGCGATGAGCGCGTTGTTCGCGATGACGTTGTCGCTGCCGAGCCGGACGTCGTGCGCGAGGTGTACGCCGACCATGAGGAAGTTGCGGTGGCCGACGGTGGTGTCCTTCCCCGCGACCGTGGCGCGGTGGATGGTGACGTATTCACGCAGCGTGTTGTCCTCGCCGATCCAGACGCCCGAGTCGGTGGCGGGATCGAAGTGCAGATCCTGCGGTGGCGCGCCGATGATCACGCCGGGCCCGAGCGTGTTGCGCGCCCCGATGTGCACCCGGCCGGTGATGACCGCATTCGGCCCGATGACCGTGCGCGCACCGATCTCGACCGGTCCTTCGATGACCACATGCGGGCCGATGCGGACATCGGGCGCGAGCCGCGCCTCGGGGGAAATGACGGCGGTGGGGTGGATCATGGTGAAGACTGGAGATTGGAGCGTAGTCCGCACTCTCCGAGTGCGGCCGGCTGGCGTGGAGATTTGAGACTGGAGAAGGGGAGATGAGACGGGAGTGCGGCGCGTGGCAGCAGCGAGGTGGGCAGCGAAGAGCAAAAGAATGCGTTCAGCGCCCGAGGCGGGCGAGCACTTCTTCGGCGGCGCAGGCTTCCTCGGTGCGGGTGGCGAGGGTCTTGAGCTTCACCTGGGGCCATTCGGCGCCGATGACCACGGCGTATCTGGCGCCGGCGGCTTCGGCCGCCTGGAACTGTTTGCCGACCTTGGCGGCGGCGAGCGGGTAGTCGAGGCGGAGGCCGGCGGCGCGTAGCTGGGCGAAGAGGCCGAGCGCTTCGGGACGGCGGGCTTCGTCGGCGATGACCCCGTAGGCGTCGAGCGCGCTGGCGGCGCGGACGGATTCCTCCAGCCTGGCGCGGGTGTGCGGGACGGCGCGCAGCACTTTCTCCAGGACCACGTCGCCGACCGCGAAGCCGAAGGCGTGCTGCGAGACGGCGCCGTCGGTCAGCGTGGCGATGAGGTCGTCGTAACGGCCGCCTCCGGCCAGCGCACGGCCGTGGGCCGGGGCGAAAACCTCGAAGACGAGTCCGGTGTAATAGGCCAGGCCGCGCACGATGGTCGCATCGAAGCGCACGAACTCCCGCAGCCCGCGCGCCTCCAACTCGGCGATGAGCGGCCCGAAACTCGGCGCGGGCTCGGCCAGGAAGGCCTGCAGTTCTTCCCAGCTGACGCTGAATTCGGCCAGCTTCGGCTCGCTCACGGCGCGCGGCTCGCGCTCCAGCTTGTCGATGATCTGGAGGAAGTCGGGCCGCCGCTCGGGCGCGATCCCCCGGGCACCGAGGAAGTCGTCCCAGACGCCGCGATCGTTCACCCGCAGGTGGAAGTCCTCGGCGGTCAGGCCGAAGGCGCGGAAGAGATCGATGGCCAGGCTGAGGAGCTCCGCCTCGCCGCCGGTGCTGCGATCGCCGAAGAGATCGCAATTGAGCTGGCAGAACTCGCGCAGACGACCGTCCTGCTGCTTCTCGTAGCGGAAGAACGACGCGATGGAGAACCACTTGACCGGCTTTTTGTAGTCGCGGTCCCGGACGGCCAGCATCCGCGCGACCGTCGGCGTCATCTCGGGCCGCAGGGCGACCGCGCGCTTGCCTTTGTCGACGAAATTGAAGAGCTGACCGACCAGTTCGCCGCCGCTCTTCTTCACGTAGAGTTCCTCCGGCTCGAGCATCGGGCCATCGTACTCGGCGAAGGCGTAGGACCGGCAGACGCGCCGCCACGTCTCGAAGATATACGTCCGCACGGCGTGCTCGGCCGGGTAGAAATCGCGGAAGCCCGGGAGCGGTTGGAGCGAGAGTTTGATCGGTGCGGGCGTGTCCATGCGGACTGTGAGCCGTGCCGCAAAACGAGGCGACCGCAAATCGATTCTGCCTATGTTCGGGTCGTCATGTCTGCTGCTGCCACTACCGACACCTTCACGCTCGGCCATTCGCCCGACCCCGACGACGCCTTCATGTTCTACGCCATGGCGGCGGAGAAAATCGACCTCCGCGGCCACCGCTTCGAGCACATCCTGCAGGACATCCAGACGCTCAACGAGCGCGCCACCCGCGGCGAACTGCACATTTCCGCCGTCAGCATCCACGCCTACGCCTACGTGCTCGACCGCTACGCGCTGCTGCCCTGCGGCGCCAGCATGGGCGACGGCTACGGGCCGGTCGTCATCTCCGGCTCGCCGGCCGATCTGCCCGAGGGCGTGCGGCAGGGCGACCGCGAGGCCGTGCTCGCCTGGCTGCGGGGCAAGCGCATCGCCGTGCCCGGCAAGCTGACCAGCGCCTTCCTGGCGCTGCAGATCTACTGCGGGGCCCAGAGCTTCGATTACGAAGTGGTGCCCTTCGACCAGATCTTCGCCGCCGTGCGCGAGGGGAAGGTCGATGCCGGGCTGATCATCCACGAGGGGCAGCTGACGTATCAGCGCGACGGCTTCGGCAAGGTGGTCGACCTCGGCGAATGGTGGAAGGAAGAGACCGGCCTGCCGCTGCCGCTGGGGGGCAATGTGGTACGGAAAGATCTCTCGCCCGCGCTGCGTAAGGAGCTGTCGGACATCCTGGCCGAGAGCATCGACTACGGGCTGAAGCATCGCGCCGCCGGCGTGGCCCACGCCATGCCGCTGGCCCGGGACATGGACGTGCCGCTGGCCGACCGGTTCATCGGCATGTACGTCAACGACTACACCCGCGACTACGGCGATCTCGGCCGCCGGGCCATCCGCGAGTTTTTGGGCCGGGCGGCGAAGATGGGCTTCATTCCTGCTCCGGTGGAATTGGAGTTTGTCGAATAGAACCCCGCCCCGCATACTTCGCGCCATGAAACGATCTCTCGCGGTCGCCGCTGCCGTCGCGTTTGCCTCGCTCCTCGCCGCCCAGCCGGCCGCCCCGCCGGTGCTGCAGCCGAAGCCGGCGACCGGCGGTCCCGCGACCGCGAAGACGGTCAAACCGGACTTTGAGCTGAAGCTGGAGCGGAAGTCGAACGAGCCGGCCCGCACGTTGGCCAACGAGGAGGAAACGCGCACCTCCGAGCGCGCCTATTACACGGTCAACCTACGCCTGCTCGGCCCCGAGAATCTCAACGCCGCGACCCTCGAGTACCGCGTCTTCTACTCGCCGCCGGTCGGCGAGAACGCCATCGTGACTCCGCCGCTGCAGAAGCAGAGCGGGAGCGTCAACCTCGGCGCGATGAAGGTCGGAGACACCAACACGTTCGACACGCCCGCCTTCGAGGTGCCGCGCGGCACGCAGAAGGGCGCCTGGGTTTACTACGCCGACGGCGGCCGCACGCGCTTCAAGGCCGATCTGGCCGGGGTCTGGGTGCGGGTTTCGATCGGTGGCGTGGTCGTCTTCGAGCGCGCCGAGCCGGAATCGATCAAGGGCAAGGCGGAGTTCTGACGGCGCTCCGCTCACCCTTTCGCGCTGGGCGTGCCGACCGCGAAGAGGTAGGCGAGGAGCAGGATAAATGCGCTCAGTGCCAGGTAGCTGAAGGGGTAGTCCGCGGCCGTGGTCACGGTCGGATCCTCGCCGGCGTCCGGATCGTGCCGTTCCCAGCGTCCGAGTCCGCCGGTCCAAGTCGATGAGAGGACGGTCAGGCTGAGCGCTCCGCTCAGCATTGCGCAGAGCAGGTTGCCGTTCCAATGCTCGATCGCGGTGGCCAGGAGCAGGATCGCGGAGATGGCCACGGCGGCCCGGAAAATCGTGCCGAGGAAATCGGCCAGCACCGCCGGCAGGATCGGATGATGCATGTGCTGCGACAGCCAGGCAGCCAGCGCCCCCCAGACGAGCATGGCGGGCAGGACCACTTTCTGAATCTTGAGCCAGAGCGCCGAGTTCGGGTCGCTGAAGAGCGGAATGGTCGTTTGCCCTTCGAGGCCGAGACAAAACAGGCAGGCGCCGCCGTAGATCACGACTCCCGCGCCGACGAGGGAGCCCAGGGAGATCCGCGTCTCGTGCTCGTCCGCCTGCCACGTCCAAACGGTGGCGTGGATTTCGTCGGTCAGGGTGCCGAACGGATCCCAGCGCAGCTTCCGCCAGAAGTGGAACCACCACTCCATGCCCAGGATGACCAGACCACCGCCGACCGACAGGAGAGGAAATGTCATGCGATGGAGAATTAGACTTCCGACCCGACGAAGCGTTGGATTGCGGCGAAATTGTCACCTGCCGCTTCTGGGGCTGCGGGCGGGCGTGACTCCGCGGCGAATCTACGCTCCCTTCCCGCCCGCCCTTTCGCCATGAGCACGCCTTCCCGTCATTTCGCGAGCGACAACAACGCCGGCCTCGTGCCGGAAGTCTGGGCGGCCTTGCAGGAGGCGAATGTCGGCCACGCACCAGCCTATGGCGACGACCCCTGGACCGCGCAGGCGGTGGCGGAGTTCCGGCGCGTCTTCGAGCACGACGCTCTCGAAGTCTGCTTCGTCTTCAACGGCACCGCGGCCAATTCGCTGGCCCTGGCCGCGCTGACCGATTCGATGCACGGCGTGCTCTGCCACGAGTTCAGCCACGTCATGACCGACGAGTGCAACGCGCCGGGCTTTTTCCGGCACGGACTGATGCTGCTGCCCGTCGGCGGGGCCTTCGGCAAGATCGATCCGGCGGCGCTGCCGCGTCGCGTGGCCGGACTGCGCTCGGTGCACGCGCCCGAGGCGAAGGTGCTCAGCCTGACGCAGGCCACCGAGCTGGGCACGGTGTACCGGCCGGATGAGATCGCCGAGCTCGCGGCCGTCGCGCGCAGTCTCGAACTTCGCGTTCACATGGACGGCGCCCGCTTCGCCAACGCGGTCGCCGCCGCCGGCTGCGCGCCGGCGGATCTGACGTGGCGGGCCGGCGTCGAAGTCCTTTCCTTCGGCGGCACCAAGGGCGGCATGCTGGCCGGCGAGGCGGTGGTCTTCTTCGAGCCGGCGCTGGCGGCCAATTTCCGCCGACGCATGAAGCAGAGCGGACAACTGGCTTCGAAGATGCGCTTCCTCAGCGCGCCGTGGGCGGGCTTCCTGCGCGACGACGCCTGGCTGCGCCATGCCCGCCACGCCAACGCCATGGCCGACCGGCTCGCCGCCGGAGTCTACGCGGTGCCCGGGGCCGCGCTGGCGCATGCGCCCGAGGCCAATGCGGTCTTCGCTCGCCTGCCGGCCGGCGTGGCCGAGAAGCTCTGGACGCAGGGTTGGAGGTTCTATGACGATGTCGGCCCGGCCGGCGCCGTGCGCCTGATGTGCGCCTGGGACACCACTGCCGCTGACGTGGACGCCTTCGTGGCGGATCTGGCGCGGGCCGCGGAATGATGAGAGTCTGGCGGTCGCCGATTCCGTCTCATCCCCCATGAAGCCGTCTCTGCTGCTCTGCATCCCGGGCCCCTGGCCGGGCCGCGCCCAGTTTGCCGATCAGGTGTCCGAAAGCACCCATGCCGAATTTCTCTATGCCGGCGGCCTGCTCTCGCGTCCCATCGCAAATCAGGAGGTCCGGCTCGAGTTCGCCCCGCGCGATCCCGGCCTGCGCGCGTCGTTCGAGGTCGCCGGCGGCGGCCTGCTCTCGGAGGCCACACTGACCGCGATCGACGCCCATCAGTCCATCGCGGTGCTCGCCTTCGAGGACCTGCTGCTGGAGGAGCGCGAGAAGATCGGCGATTTCTCCAACCGCCTCCGTCTCCTCGGCGGCGCCGCCGTACGGGTGGAATCGTCCGGCGTGGCGCACGAATGGGACAAGTGGCTCGAGCTGATCACCTCGGACAATCCGGTCGATTGGTACCGCAGCGTGGTCGGGCTCATCCGCGACGAGGACGAGAAATGCTACTGCTCGTGCGGCATGCACCACTTCGGCCTGCTCGACGTGCAGGCCCCGGCCCTGATGGAGCAGGAGCCGGCGGCCGACCTCATCAACCAGTTCAACGTCTTCCAGATCGTCCGCCGCACCGTGCAAAAGGGCGGACGCCCGTTCAGCCTGACGTCCGATGCGGCCAACTACCGCATCAAGGCCGTGCGCGACCACCGGCACGTGCCTGAGGACATGCTGCATAATCCGCACGGGCTGTGGCGATTCGCGGCCGCGTAGGCGGAAGATTCAAGATCGGAGAACCAGGCATCAAACTGTCTCGAGGAAGAAGGAAGCCCTCCCTGCGGGCTGGATGTGGATCCAGCGCGGAGGCCGATCCGCCTTCCAACTCGGCGGAGGAACCAGCGGCCCTACTGGCGCGGCCGGACCATCGCTGTCCAGATCCTTCTCCTTAGCCTTTGTTCCTTATCACAGTTTGAATCTTGATTCTTCCCTCTTGAATCTTCCATCCGCTAGACGCTTGCACCGCCTCCGACCTGAAAATGCGGGTTCTCGATCACGCCGAACAGATTGCCAAAGGGGTCGCGGACGGTTGCGACCACGATGCCGCCGCCGACTTCCTGCGGCGGCTCGGCCGGGCTGGCGCCGAGTGCGAGCAGGCGCTCGTAGGCTTCGCCGCATTTCGCCACGCCCCAAAACACGGCCACGCCGTTGGCCCGGGTTTGTTCGGGGCCGGGATCGTCGGGCTGCAGGCCTAGCTCGAAGCCGCCGACGTTGAAGCCGACGTAGAAAGGCTCATCGAAATACGGCTTGAAGCCGAGCACGCGCTCGTACCACATCTTTGCCTGGTAGAGTTTGTCGCCGACGCGATAGCCGACGGTGCGCAAGCCGAGGAAATGCTGACTCATGACGCATTTTCCCCTGCCGGAACGGGCTGGTCACGCGGGAAACGCGAGAAAGCGGTTTCTTCCCGCGGGGCCAGCGGCGAAGAGAGGACATGCGTCGAGTCGTCATCACGGGCATCGGCCCGATCACCTGCATCGGAATCGGCCTGGAAGAGTTCTGGCAGGGGCTCCGCGCGGAGCGCAGCGGCATCTCGCGCCTCACGTTCATGGATCCCGAGGTCTTCGGCGTGCAGGTGGCGGGCGAGGTGCGCGGCTTCGAGCCGGGTCAGTTTTTCACCCCCAAGCGGCTGAAGCGGCTCGACCGCTACGCGCAGTTCGCGGTTGCCTCGGCCATTCTCGCGGTGCGCGATGCCGGCCTGGAGCTCTCGGCCGCGACCCCGAATCCGCGCCACGGCGTCAGCTACGGCACCGCCCTCGGCGGCATCGCCAACGCCGAGCACCAGTGCGCGAAATTCGTCCAGAACGGCCCCGGCGCGGTCAGCCCGGGCATCGCGCTGCAGGTCTTCGGCGGCTCGGCGCATTCGAACATCGCGATCGAGTTCGGCCTGCGCGGACCGGGCACGACGAACTCCAACTCCTGCGCCAGCGGCCCGGTCGCGATGGGCGAGGCGATGCGCTACATCCGCGACGGCTGGGCCGATGTCATGATCGCCGGCGCGGCCGAGGCGCCGCTCTCGCCGCTCACCTTCGGCGCCTTCGCGCTGATCAAGGCCATGAGCCCGTGGGCGGGCGATCCTCCCGGCGGCGCCTGCCGCAGCTTCGACGCCGCGCGCGACGGCTTCACCATGGGCGAGGGCGGCACGTCCTTCGTGCTGGAGGAATACGAACACGCCCGCCGCCGCGGCGCCCGCATCTACGGCGAACTGCTCGGCTACGCGCTGAACAACGACGCGCACCACATGACCAACCCGCTGCCCACCGGGGAATCGGCCGTGGCCTGCATGCGCGCCGCGCTCGACGACGCCCGGGTGCGGCCGGAGGAGGTCGATTACATCAACGCCCACGCCAGCTCGACCAAGGCCAACGACGCCACCGAGGTGCGCGCCATCAAGCAGGTCTTCGGCGAGCACGCCTACCGCATTCCAGTCAGCGGCACGAAGGGCTACCATGCCCACGCGCTCGGCGCGACGGGCTGCTTCGAGGCCGCGGCTTGCTGCCTGGCCCTGACGCGCGGCTGGATCCCGCCCACGCTCCATCTCGTCACGCCCGATCCCGAATGCGACCTCGACCATGTGCCGCAGCACGGGCGCGAATTGCAGCCGAAGCGCGTGCTGAGCAACTCGTTCGGCTTCGGTGGGATCAATGCCTGCATCGTGCTCGGCGAGGTCTGATTCGGCGGGCCAGGCGGCGTCGAAAAGGAGCCTCACACGAAGCCACGAAGCCACGAAGACGGAGGGCATGAAACTCGAGCGCAAGGCCGCGATCTCGACAATCCTCCCAATCATTAGTGCCCTCGTGCCTTCGTGTGAGCCCTTGGCTGCCTAACTGGTCCAGGATATGAACGCTGACGCCATCGTGGTGGGCGCCGGCCCGGCCGGGTCGGCCGCGGCACTGGCGCTGGCCCGCGCGGGCTGCGGCGTGGTGGTGCTGGAGCGCGAGGTCTTCCCGCGCGACAAGGTTTGCGGCGATTGCCTCAATCCGGCCTGCTGGCCCGTGCTGGGGGAACTGGGCGTGGCGGAGACGGTGGCCGCGCTGCCCGGCGTGGACGTGCGGGCGGTCGAGTTCGAAGCGCTGGACGGGTTCCGCCTGCGCACCGAGTTGGGCGCCGGCGAGCGCGGACCTCGGGCCATTCGCCGCAGTCTGCTCGATGCCGCGCTGGCCCGGGCGGCTGCGGCCGCGGGCGCGGAGGTCCGGCACGGGGCCGCGGTGGAATCGGTGCGCCGGATCGGGGAGCGGTGGGAGGTGGGCGTCGACGGCTCGAGGATCGAGGCGCGGGTCCTGCTCGCGGCCGACGGGCGCAATTCCACCACGCTGCGTCTGCTCGACGCCGCGCCGCCCGCTCGCGCCCGCGCGGCCCGGCGACTCGGGCTGCACGCCCATCTGCCGCGCGGCGAGGCGCCGGCCGACGTCGTGCGCATGTTCTGGCGGCCGGAAGGCTACGGCGGCATCGCCCCGGTCGACGCGGAGACCATCAATGTCGCCATCGCCGTGCGGGCCGATGGGCTGGAAGCGATGAAGCGCTGGGCCAGCGCGCATTTCCCCGGCGGCGTCGAAGCTCACTGGCGGGCCTTCGCGCCGCTCGAGCGCGCGCCCGTGCGGCCGGCCGGTGCCCCCGGATTTTTGGCCGTCGGCGACGCCGCGCGGGTGGTCGAGCCGTTCACCGGCGAGGGCATCTACTACGCACTGGCCACCGGCGCGCTGGCCGGTCGCGCCGCCGCCGGGCATCTGCGGGGGCAAGCCTGGGCCGAAACGGCGGCTTGGGTACAGGGTCGTCACGCCGCGCTCTACCGCGGCCGCCTGTGGTGGAATGCGCTCTCCCGCTGGTTCGGCAGCCATCCCCACGCCGCCCGGCGTCTGCTTGGTTGGTCGCAGCGTTACCCCGGCCTGTTGCATCGGCTGACCCGCAAGGTGGCCGCACGATAGCATAGTCGGCACGCTCCGCGTGCGGCTGGTGGCCGGCGGTGAGCATCACGTGCCGTTCCCGGATCCCGCCGGTGCGATGATGCGATGATGCGATGATGCGATGATGCGATGATGCAATGCCTCGTCAGCAGCGTCGCAGTCGCTCCATTCCCGAGGCGACGCGGGGCCCGCCTGCCACCAGCCGCACTCGGAGAGTGCGGACTACGAGCCGACCGCGCCGCTCCTTTCTCCGCCGGACTGCGACCGCTCATCGACCCCCGCGACCGTTCATCCGAATCCGCCGCCGATTCCGGCCGGCCGGGCGGATTCTCCCGGCGTCGCACCACCGCGACTCCCACTATGAAACTCTGCCCTTCCTCGAAATTCGGTTCCACCTTCGCGCTGGCCATCGCCATCGTCGCGGCCTGCTCGGTCTCCCACGGGCCGGCCGCGCCAGCCCCGGCGGCTCCTCAGGCGGTCGACCCGGTCTCGGCTCACCCGACCTTCCAGGTCAAGGTCTCGGGCCAGGGCCTCGCCGTCATTTTCATCGCTGGTCTGGCCTGCCCGGGCGAGGTCTGGGCGCCGACCGTGGCCAAGTTCCCCAATGTGCAGGCGCACGTCCTTAGCCTGGCCGGCTTCGGCGGGGTGCCGCCGGTGGCGGCCGATCCCTTCCTGCCCCAGGTGCGCGACGAGGTGATCGCTTACATCCGGGCGCAGAAGCTGGAGAAGCCGGTCATCGTCGGCCACAGCCTCGGCGGCCTGCTCGCGCTCTGGATCGCCCAGACCGCGCCCGAACTCGTCGGCCGGCTGGTGGTGGTCGATGCGCTCCCGTTTCTTCCGGCCATGATGAACCCCGCCGCCACGGCCGAATCGATGAAGCCGCAGGTCGCGGCCATGGCCAAGATGGCGCCGCAGAGCGGAGCGGCCTTCGCCGAGCATCAGCAAAAAGTCGTCATCCCCAGCATGGTGAAGTCGCCCGAGAACGTGGCGCGCATCGCCGCGCTGACCGGTAAATCGGACGGCGCCACGGTCGGCCGGGCCATGGGCGAGCTCATGACCACCGACCTGCGCGCCAGCCTTGCGGGCATCCGGTGCCCCGTGCTCGTGCTTGGCGCCGCCGCCGATCGCGGGCCGAAGGAAGGCGTGCGCGGCATCTTCGAGACGCAGTATAGGGCGCTCCCGGGTGTGCGCCTCGAACTCATCGACGACGCCCGCCATTTCATCATGGACGATGCGCCCGAGGCCTTCGCGAAAGCGCTGAGCGCCGAGTTCGCGGCCGCGGCCCAACGTTGACCGCTCGCCCACGCGCGGATCGGCTTGCCTCTCGGCCGATCCGCGCGGATGCCATTTCTGCCTCGCGCGCCATGTCCTCGCCCTCGACCGCTCCCGCTCCGGCTCCTCGCCCGGCCTGGTATTGGACCTGTCAGGTGGCCGGCTGGGGCATCTATGCGGGGGTGAATTTCCTCCTCTTCCGGGGACATGCGCCATTCCTCGTCGCGGCCGCGCTGGCCCTGATCTTCAGCCTGGAGGGCCTGCTGCTGACGCACGCTTACCGCCATTGGATCCATCGCCGCGGCTGGCGCGAACTGCCTGCGGGCGCGTTGCTGCTGCGGGCGCTGCCGTCCCTCTTTGCGCTCGCGGCCCTGCTGGTGGCCTGCGTCCCGCTGAACGTCCTGCTCGTGCGCAGCCTGGTCGGAGCCCAGCCGCGTCCGGAGTTCGACATGCTCTCGCCCGGAGCGCTGGCGGGCATCTTCTTCAACCTCAGCTTCCTCATGGCGCTCTGGTCCGCCTTGTATTTCGGGTATCACTTCGTGGAGGCGCGGCGCCGGGCCGAGATCGACCGCTGGCGCCTGGCCGCGGCGCTCTCCGAGGCGGAACTGCGGGCGCTCCGGGCCCAGGTGAATCCGCATTTTCTGTTCAATGCGCTCAACAGTCTGCGCAGCCTGATCAACGAAGATCCCGCCCGCGCGCGGGAGTCGGTCACGCAGCTGGCGGCCATCCTGCGCTATTCGCTGGAGAGCGCGGCCCAGCCGACCGTGCCGCTGGCGGCGGAGCTGCGCATGGTCGACGACTACCTCGCGCTGGAGCAGAGCCGCTTCGAGGATCGCCTGCAGGTGCGGCGCGAGATCGAACCGGCCGCGCTCGCGCTGCCGGTTCCACCCATGCTCGTGCAGACGCTGGTGGAGAATGCGGTCAAATACGGCGTCTCGCGTCAGCCCGGCCCGGGTTTTGTCGCCCTGCGCGTCGCGCGCGAACGGGGCCGCAACGAACTCGTGCTCGAGGTGCGCAACCGCGGCGAACTCGCCGCCGCGGGCGATTCGACCGGGCTCGGTCTGGCCAATGCCCGCGAGCGCCTGACCCGTCTTTTTGGCCCCGGGGCGTCGCTCCAACTGGCCGCGCAGGCCGACGAGGTCAGCGCGCTCGTCCGCATTCCGCTGGCCTCGGCTGCGCGGGCCAACGCGCTCACCCAGGCTCTCCAGCCCGCCGCATGAGAACGCTCCTGATCGACGACGAGCGGCTGGCCCGGGCCGAATTGCGCCATCTGCTCGCGGCTCATCCGGAGATCGAGATCGTGGGCGAGGCGGCCGATGCGGAACTCGCCCGCGCAGCCATCGTGCAGCACGAGCCCGACCTGCTCTTCCTCGACGTGCAGATGCCCGGCGCGACCGGCTTCGACCTGCTCGCCTCGCTGTCCGAGCCGCCCGCGGTCATCTTCACCACGGCCTTCGACCGCTTCGCGCTCAAGGCCTTCGAGTTCGGCGCCTTCGACTATCTGCTCAAGCCCATCGAGCCGGCCCGTCTCGCCGCCAGCCTGGCCCGCCTGCGCGAACGGGTGCCGGACGGGGCGGAGTCGTCCGCCGAAGCGCCTCCGACCGGGGGAGCGCTGCTGGGCGAGCAGGACCAGGTCTTCGTGAAGGACGGCGAGAAATGCTGGTTCGTGCGCCTCGGCGACGTCAGTCACTTCGAATCCGAGGGCAACTACGCCCGGGTCCATTTCGCCGGCCAGCGCCCGCTCATCGGCCGCAGTCTCAACGCCCTCGAGCAGCGGCTCGACCCGCGGGTCTTCTTCCGCGCCAACCGGCAGGAGATCGTCAATCTGCGCGCCGTGCAAAAGATCGAGCTCTGGTTCGGCGGCGCCCTTCGCGCGACGCTGCGCGGCGGCGCGGAGGTCGAGATCAGTCGGCGCCAGGCCAGACGATTCCGGGAACTCACGAGTCTCTGAGGAGTCGACTTCGCCCTGGACTGCTCCCGCCTGCGGGAGCCCTGGTCCCGGCAGCCTGCTGCCGAAGTGCCCCAGTCCGCCGCCGGGGTGAGTACGAAAAACGGCAGGCGCGGGTACGCCTGCCGTTCGGAATCCGTCAATCTGGGGAGCAACGCTCAGTCTTCGCCGTCGTCCCCACCGTCGTCGCCGCCATCGTCGCCGCCGTCGTCATCGCCGCCGTCGTCATCGCCGCCGTCGTCGTCGCCGCCATCATCCCCACCGCCGTCGTCGTCGCCGTCGTCGCTCATCTCCTCGCCGTCCTCGGCGATCTCGTCGTCGGTCTCGTCCACGTCGCCGCCGGCGTCGATGTCCTCGTCGGCTTCGTCGGCCTCGTAGGAGGAATCCTCCGTGGTGGCCTCGGACTCGGACACTTCCTCGTAGCTCTCGTTCGAGGTCTCGGTCTCGACATAGCTCTCGTAGGTGCTGACCTCGCTCTCGGAGATGTTCACCTCGATCGAAGTGTCGGTGTACTCGAACTCGGTCGTCTCGTAGTACGCGAAGTCGTAGGAGACGTAGTATTCGTCATAGTAGACGTTGACCGTCTTCTCGAAGTCGACCCAATAGACGTCGAAGACCTCGAACTCCTTCACGAGCGACGGATAGGTCACCTTCACGTAGCGGCTGAGGCCCTTGAAGGCACCCTCCAGGTCCTGCAGACGGTCGAGCGCGGTGATGAACGCGCCGTAGGTCGCCTTGGTCGCCTTGATGGTCTTGGCCTCGGCGATGATGCGATTCAGCTCGGCATCGAGTCCCTTGTACTTCTTTAGCTTGGCCTCCAGCGCAGTCAGCTTGGCAATGAGGTCATCCGTCTTCTTTTTGACCTCGTCCAGCTGGGCCGCCTTCTTCGCATCGAGCGGCGCCACCGCCTTCTTCGGGTCCTTCCCGGAGAGCGCCTGGCGGTTGAACTTCTTGTCGTACATCTCCCAGGCGGCCTTCAGCTTCTGCACGCCGCTGCCGACTTCCTTGTTCTTGATGCCGGCGAACTTGAAGGTGACGTCGGTGGCCGAGACCGCCTGGTCGACCTGCCGCGAGGTGGCGAACATCGCCTTGTCCTTGGCCTCGGCCTGCTTCTTCAGCTGGTCGATGAGCTTGGAGGTGGCGGCCAGCTGATCCTTGAAGGCCTTCGCCTTCTTGGAGCGCAGGCTCTTGTCCTTGGCGCGGTCGGTCTTCATGGCCTTGCCGATGAAGGCGACGCAGCGCTCCATGTCGTGGATGAGATCCTTGGCCTTGGCCTTGTGTTTCTCCTTCTTCTTCTTTTCCTTCTTGCCCTTGGCGTCGGCGGGCTTGCCCGCTGCGGGCTTCTTGTCTCCGCCGGCAGCCGGTTTGGCTGCGGCTGCGGGCGCGTCCTTCTTGGCCTTGTCCGCCGCCGCGGGCTGGCCCGGTGAATGAGAAACGACCAGGCCCAGGGCCGCACAGACGCTGATCGTCGTCAGAATGGTGGGATTGAGTTTGAGCATGAGGGGTGCGAATGCGCGGGGTTTGTACTCCCCCGGGGCGGATCGGTAAAGCGGTTTCATGACAAGGTTGTAATGTGGAGTTCAGCGCACCATGTCCGCCGTTTTTCCCGCAGGGACGCACGACATAGGAGCCCGGATTTTCTTTCCTCACCTCGCTCCCTTTCGTTGGATGGAGGGATGAGAAGACTCCGTGTGCTGGGCTCGCTGCTGGTCGCCTTGGGAGTGTTTTTCGGCTGCCAGGCATCGGCCCAGCGGGCGGAACTGACACCGGAGGAGCGCCTGCGGGCCGAGCAGAATTGGCGCGAGGAGCAGATCGAACACGACCGCGTACTGGCGGCGGCGACCGACTGGCTCGCCCCGGAGACGCGCCGCGCCGTCGAAGGCGGCATCGCGTGCGCCCTTCGCCTGGAACAGCCGGACGACGCCCTAAAACGGGCGCAACGGTACATCGAGCGGACCAAGGGGCACTTCGAGGAGGCGGTCGGGCTGCGGCTCTTGGGCGGACTCTACCTCAAGATTTCCCATGAGGGGATGGTACGAGCGGGCAGGTGGCAGCGCGGCAATCCCGCCTCCAGCACCAACGACATCTTTTGGGAGAGCGACCGCGCCGCAGCCGTGCAGGCTTACGAACGCGCCCGCGAGCTCCTGGCCGCCCGGGCGGCCGAGCCGCCCGCTGAACCCCAAGGCGCGCGTCCGGACCGGGCCGGGCTCCTGCGAGCCGAGCGGATCGGTCTGAATTTCGACCTCGTAGTCGCGTTGAGCAGCCGCGTCTGGCGCGAGCAGCCCGACTTCCTGCGACACTGGGTGTCGCCGTCGAAGGGGGAGGTCCGCCCGCCCGGACTGGCCGAGCCCGACGACGAGATCTTCCGACGCCGCCTCCGTGAGCCGGAGCGTTTCCCAGCCGGACTCGTGGCCGGGACGGACGGCGCACCGCAGTTTCCGGCCGCGGCCGCCGCCTACAGCTCCGGGCTTTCGCCGGCCGCCAAAGCGCGCTTCCTCCTCGAGGAAATCGAGCGGCTCGACGACTCACCGGAGCGCAATGACGCCGCCCTGGCGCTCAAACGCCGCGCCGCGCTGGCGGTGGAGACGTACGATTCGCCCCGCGAGGAATGGGTGCGGCAGGTGCGCGACATGGCCATCCGCGTGGGGCAGCCGCTGCCGGCGCTGCCCGAGCCGCGCACGCTGGGCGACGAGGAATTCCTGATTCCGGTCGAAGGCGTGCTGCGGGTGGTGCGACTGCCCGCCGACGAGCAGCCGCTGGCCCTGGCGGCGCTGGTGGAGTCGCGCTTTCCGCGGAGCCGGAGCGTCGGTGCGGCCCGTCTGCTGCGGGCGGATTTCCTGGCCGGCCGGCGGCAGTACGATCGGGCATTGGCGGAATATCGGAGCCAGTTGGGCGGGCGGCATCCCAGCCCTGAGACGTTAGAGAAGCGCATCGCCGACATCGAACGTCCGCAGGTCTCGCTGGATGCCGGCGGGACGTACTATCCCGGCGAGAAGCCTTGGCTGAGTTTCAAGTCCCGGCGCGCGACCAAGGTCCTGTTCAAGGCGCTGCCGTTCGATTTGGCGCGGTTCGTCCAGCAGCGTGCCCACCGCCCGCACGGCCCCGAGTATTTCTCCAGTTGGCTCATCTACGGCTTTTACGAGGGGGGATTTAAGCCCTACGTCGGCGCGGTCGAGGCACAGTGGAGCGAGCCGGCGCCAGCCGGCGGAGAGTACGAGACGCGCGAAGGCCGCACGGCGGCTCCGCTCACGAAGCCCGGTACCTGGCTCATCGAAGCCCGGGTGGAAGGCGGCGAGAAGGTCGCCCGCACGCTGATCCACGTGACCGACCTGGCGTTGGTCGAAAAGAACGTCAGCGACGGCCGGCTCGTGTGGGTGGTGGATGCCCGCAGCGGCCGGCCGCTCGCCGACATCCCGTTGCAGAGCTTCGAACGCGAATCGTTCAAGGGAGACAAGTTGCAGCGCGCCGATTTGCGCAGTGGCCCGGCGGGCCTCGCCTTCTATCGGTCCAAGTCGACCCCGGGTTATGGCTCCGACATCTGCACCCTGGCTGGGGCGGAGAAGCGCCTCGCCTTTACTTATCTGCGGTCGTTCAGCGGGGCATCCCGGCTCCCGGCCGACACGGTGACCAAGTTCGAGCACGCGGTCACCGACCGCCCCATTTACCGTCCGGGCCAGACGGTGAAATTCAGGATCTGGCAGCGGAAGCTCCAGTACGGCCGATACCTGCCGCCGAGGGCCGGGGAGTCGATCAGCTACGAGATCGGCCCCGAAGGCGAGCGAGAGGACGGCAAGTACGTCAAAACGGATGACCACGGGGGCTATAGCGGCGAGTTCGTGCTCCCCCAGGAAGCGAAACTCGGGCTTTGGACGCTGGAGGTGGAGCGCAGTTTCGCGGTGCATTTTCGGGTCGAAGAGTACAAGCGACCGGAGTTCGAGGTCACCGTGCAGCCCGCCACTCCGCTGGGGAGACTGGGCCAGAAATTCCAGGCGACGATCTCGGCCCGTTACTACTTCGGCGCGCCGGTGACGGAGGCGGAAGTGGTCTACCGTGTGTTCCGCCAGGCGTATCGCGTCGATCCGCCGGCCGGCCCGTTCGACTGGCTCTACGGGCCGGGTTACGGGCTCGGGCACTACGAATATCCCTGGCTGGGAATGGTCTCATCCCCCCGCTGGTGGGAGCGTCGGCCGGAGCGCGAACTGGTGCAGGAAAGCCGGGCGGAGCTGCGGGCGGACGGCACGTGCGAAGTGGAGATCGACACCGCCCGCGCGCGCGCGCAGCTGGGCGACCGCGACCACATTTATCTCATCGAAGCCGAGGTGCGGGACGCCAGCCGGCGAACCATCGAAGGCCGGGGGTCGATCATCGCCACCCGGGAGGAGTTCCACGTGCACGTGGAGAGTAGTCGTGGCTGGTATGGCGAGTCCGATACCGCCACGATCTCGGTCGTCACTCGCACCGCGACGAACGTGCCGGTGGCGGCCTCGGGAGAACTGCTGGTCGTGCGCTATCGCTTCTCCGGCCCGCGGCAGGAGCGGGTGGAGGAGGAAATCGTGCGGCGTCTCCCGGCCGCCACCGACCCGCAGGGGCGGTATCAGCTCGAATTTCCGCTCCCCGGCGAAGGTCAGTACGCGGTGCGCTTCGTGACCCGCGACTCCGCCCGGGCCGAGTTGAAGGGCCAGGCGGTGTTCTGGGTACGCGGCCCCAAGTTCGACGGCACGGTGCAGCGCTTTCACGACCTGGAGATCATCACCGACAAACGCGAGTATCGAGTGGGCGAAACGGCGCGCCTCTTGATCCAGGCGGCCGACAGTACGCACGTGCTATTTCACGCCCCGGCCAGCAGCGACAACTCCCGCCTCGACACCCGCGAATCGTGGCGCGTCCTGCCACTGCCGAACCGCACGACCGTGGTGGAGATTCCCATCACGGCACGGCATGCGCCGAACTTCTACGTCGAGGCGGTGCTCGTGCGCGCGGGGCGGATTCAGGACACCGTGCGTGAACTCATCGTGCCGCCGACCGGAACGCGCCTCACGCTGCAGGTGCAGTCGGACAAACCGAGTTACGGGCCGGGCGAAAAAGGCCGTCTGCGCCTGAGCGCGCGCGACGAGGCGGGCCGGCCGACAAGCGGAGAGATCGCTCTGTCCGTCTTCGATCGGTCGCTCACGTATTTCACCCGTGACCTGCCGCGGCCGAATCGACGTTACGTGTCTTTCGGTCGCGATGACGGCGACGGCGGCGCGCCCGGACCCTTGGCCAGCTTCCATGGGCAGCGGGCATGGCCTCCGGAGGATTGGCAACGGGGTTCGTCGGTCCGGCACGACTTCGGCACCGGGGGCTTCGTGCAGGAGCCGGGCCCGCGGTACCACTGGACAGGCGTCCCCCCGTGGTCCCTGGAGGAGGTCGGCCTGCGCTTGGGAGGCAGTTTGTCCGATCCCGAAAAACCAGGCGCACTGGAGAGGGACGATCGGGCGGACCGTGACCGAGCCTCGTTTCCAGGCCGGCTGGACTTTGAGTCGGCGCGCCCGCAGCGGGTGATCGTGACCGGCTCCTACGTGCCCGAGGGGCCGGCGCCCGCCGCACTGAGTGCCTTCCAGGCCGCGGCGTGGAACGGACCTGAGCCGACAGTGCGCACCGACTTCTCGGAAACGGCCCTCTGGCTGCCGCGACTGGCCTTGAATGAGCAGGGGGAGGCCGAGGCGGAAGTGACGTTTCCCGAGGCGCTGACCACCTGGCAGATCAAGGCCGAGGCGCTCTCGCTCTCCACCGCTGCGGGCGAGGCGAGCGGCAGCGTGACCACTTCGCGATCCTTCCTGGTGCGGCTGCAAGCGCCCCGGTTCTTCGTCGAGCGCGATGAAGTGGTGCTCTCCGCCATCGTCAACAGCTCCCTGCCCGAGGAGCAGCCGGTGCGGGCGGAATTGCTCGTGCCGGCGGCGCTCTTCGCGTCGGCCGACGCCAAGCCGGCCGCGGACGGGCACCTGAGCCTGACCGCGGAGGCTCCGGTGCGCGCGCAGGGCGAGCACCGCTTCGAATGGCGCCTGAAAGTCCGCCAGGCGGGATTGGCACATTTGACGGTCAAGGCGGTGGCGCCGAGCGCCAGCGACGCCATGCGCCTGGCCTTTCCCGTGGAGGTGCACGGGGTCGAGCAACAGGTCGCCCTGAGCGGTAGTCTCCGGCCGGGGCAATCGGGCGAGCGAGTTTTGGAGTTCGACGTCCCCGCCGACATCGACACGGCGCGCACGGAGCTGGTGGTCACGCTCTCGCCCAGCCTCGCCAACGTGCTGGTGGAGGCGCTGCCGTACCTTTTGGCGTATCCCTATGGCTGCACGGAGCAGACCGTCAGCCGGTTCTATCCGGCCGCCGTGGTGGCCCAGGCCTTGCGTCGCTTCGGGACGGATCTGGAGTCGATTGGCCGCCAACGCGGCCAGCTGCCGCCCGACCAGCTGCGTCGGCGCTACGGCACCGATCCAGTTTTCCGCACGGCCGAGCTCGAACGCGTCGTGCGGGCCGGATCCGCTCGGCTCTCGCAGCTGCAGCAGAGCGGGGGCGGCTGGGGTTGGTGGCAGAACGACGGAACGTCGCTCGCGCTGACCGCCTATGTGCTCGATGGCCTGTACGCCGCCCGGCAGGCCGGAGCGAAGATCGATGGCCGCATGCTCGAGCGCGGCGCGTCGTTCCTGCGCGGCGAAGTCGAGCGTGCTTTGCGGGAAGCCAGGAAACGCCCCGAGATCGCGGCGCTGCACGAGGAACCCTATCTCGCCTACGTGCTGGCGCTGGGAGAAATGAAGTTCTCGCCCGCCCTCTTCCAGTGGCTCGATGAAGTCTTCCAGCAGCGCGCCCGACTGCCGCGGCAGGGACTGGCACAGCTGGCGCTCGCTCTCCATCGGGTCGGCCGGAGCGAGCAGGCGGCGCTGGCGCTGCGCAATCTGCTGCAGTTCGTCGAGCGGGACGATGCGGAGGAATCGGCCTGGATTCGTTTCCCCGAGACCGAGTGGTGGTTCTGGTGGAACAACGGCACGGAGACGAACGCCTGGGCGTTGCGCGCTCTCCTGGCGATCCAGCCCGGAAATGAACTCGTCCCGCGCGTGGCCAAATGGCTGCTGAGCCGACGCTACAGCGGCGTGCATTGGCGCAGCACGCGCGAGACGGCGGTCATCGTGCGCGCCTTGAGCGAGTATCTCGTTGCCTCCGGCGAGGCTGCTCCCGACCTGCGCGTGTCGGTCGGACTCGATACTCAGCCGGCCCGCGAACTGCGCCTCACCCGCGAGAATTTGTTTCACTTCGACCACCGCCTCGTTTTCCCGGCCGCACTACTGCCGCCGGGTCGGCACATGATCACGCTCGGCAAACAAGGCACCGGCGCGCTCTACTACGCCGCCACGCTCCGCTACCTCAACAAGGAGGAGGACGTCCGAGGGAAGGGCCGCGAGCTGTCCATTCGTCGCCAGTATTTCAAGCTGGTTCCGGAGCCCAGGACGGTGACCACTGCCGCGGACAGGCCCGGTACGACCCGCGAAGAGCAGCGCTCCTCCCACCGGCGCGTCCCCCTCGCCACCGGCGAGACCGTGGCCAGCGGCGACCTGATCGAAGTGGAGTTGCACGTGACCGCGAAGCACCGCTGCGAGTATCTCGCCTTCGAAGATCCCAAGCCCGCCGGTTGCGAATCCGTCGCCCTCGTCAGCGGCCAGCGCTGGGCCCACGGCTGGTGCTCGAATGTCGAACTGCGCGATAGCAAAATCGTGTTCTTCGTCCCGCTGCTCGAGCAGGGCGAGCACGTCCTCCGCTACCGCCTCCGCGCCGAAATCCCCGGCCATTTCCACGCCCTGCCGACCACCGGCTACGCGATGTACGCGCCGGAGATCCAAGCCACCAGCGACGAGATGCGGGTGCAGGTCAAATAGGAGAAAGAAACTCGAAGATCGAAGTTCGAAACTCGAAGGAAGTCTGAAGTCCGAAACTCGAAGGGCCTGCTCGACCTCGCTTGAGGTGAAGTCGTCTCGCCCTTTGTGTGCTCCCCAAGAGTCGAGCAGTTTCGAGCTTTGAGCTTCGAGTTTCCTTCGAGTTTCGAGTTTCGGACTTCGAGTTTCTGCGCTGACTCCGTTCCCGCAAAAGAGCGTCTATCCCAGTGCCTCCATGGCCTGCGCCATCGTGGCCACGAGCGGGATGTTGCTGATCTGGGTGACGTAACCCTCCTTGTCGCGCTTCACGTCCTTTTGGCAGATCACGACGGTCTGGGCGTGCGGCACCATCACGCCGAGGCGCTCGGGCGGGAAGGCCATGACGAGCTGCAGCTGGAAGGAGCGGGCTAGGGCGAGACAGTCCTCGATACCGTCGCCGGAGAGTTTGGAAAAGGCTTCGTCCATCACGACGAGACCCAGCTGCTGCGAGCGGGTCGAGTCGCGGCTGCCGCGGTCGTAGACGCGGCGGAAGGCGGCCAGCATCGAGACGAAGAACGGCGCCTGGCTCTCGCCGCCGGAGAGGTTGCGGCCGCTGCGGCTGAGCGAGATGGGGGGCGCGTCGGGCTTGTCGGACGGCACCATCTCGATGTCGTAGCGATGGTAGAAGCGGTAATCGAGCAGGCGGCGCACGCGGTCCTCGCTGTGGTCGGGCGCGTCGATGGCGCGCATGAGCTCTTCCTTGGCGCGCTGCGTCTCCTCGTCGGGAATGGCGGCGAGGAGCGGGTCGGTCACCTCCAGGCCGGTCTGCAACAGCGACCAGATGGCGCCGTACGCGGCCTGATCCTTGCGCTGGCTGATGCGGTAGCGGAAGCGCCCGACCGGCTGGCTGAGGTAGCGGTCGAGCAGGCGAATGGTGTCGGTCGCGGTCGCGATGCGGCGGTTGAGTTCGTTGAGGACATTCTCCTCCAGCCGCCGCTCCCACTCGCGCTGACGATCGGCCGCCAGTTCGCGCGACTTCTCCAGCTCGACCGTCTCCAGGACCTGCAGGCGCGTGGACCAGGCGTCGTTGTCCTCGTCGTCGGCGTTGAAATCGGCCTGATACTCCGGATGGCGCAGATCGCCCTTTTCGTCGCGGGCCGTGGCGAGCAACAGACGCTCCGTGTTGCGCTTCTCGCGCGCCTCCGCGGCGGTGGCGCTGGCGCGAACGGCGGCCGAGGAGATGGCGGCGTAGCATTCCGGCCACTTCGGATAATCGCGGTGGAACTCGTCGCGACGGTGCTGCAGCTCCTCGTCGGTCACGGTCGCGAAGCGGCGCGTCAACTCGAGCCGGCTCTTCTCGGTTTCGAGCAGGGCGTCCTGCCGTTCCTCGTCGGCGGCCGCCATGGCCTCGCGTTCGCGGCGCACGGGCAGTTCGAACTTCACGTGCGCATCGGCCAGTGCGCCGATGCGACGCAGCAGGTTGGCGCGGTCGGCCTCCAGCTCGGCCAGGCGCCGCTGGCGCGCCTCGCGCTCGGGGGTGGAGAGCAGGTTGATCGTCTCGCGCAGCGTGCCGAGTTCGCGCTCCAGCTCGGGCAGGCGGGCGAACTCGCCGGCCGATTCGGCCCGCACGGGCTCGGCGAGGCCGTCACGCCGGCCGCGCTCGAGCCACGCCTGCACGTCGGCGAGGCGGCGCTCCAGCGTCTCGTATTCGAGCCTCGCCTCCTCCTGCTCCTGCAGCTTGGCGGCCTTCATGCGCTCCAGGCCCACGCGCCCGAGCGTCAGCGCCACATTGCCCGACGGCTTGAGGCGGCGGCGCAGCGGCTTCTGCTTGAAGATGCCTTCGGGCGTGATGGCGCGCGGCGCGGCCGAGGCTTCGAGCTCGCGCAGGCTGTCGACGCAGACGACGTCGCCGAGGAGATACTCGACGTAGGGACGCGCGACCGGATGGGCCACGCTGACCTTGGAGTAGAGCGAGCCTGGCTGCGATTTGCCGCGCAGCTCCGCCACTTCGGACGGATGCAGCAGTGCCTCGCCGTCGGAGTTCGAGGGCGTCTTGCGCAGGATGTCGAGCGCCTCGCGATAGTCGGCCGCATCGTCCACCACGATGACCCAGCGGCTGCGGCCGAGGAACAGTTCCAGCGCCGGCCACCAGCGCTCGGCCTCGGGATTCACCTCGATCAAGCGCGCCAGCTGCTGCGCGCGCTCGCCCAGCTTCTGGCGGATGGCGTGAAAGACCGGAAACGCGCCCGGCGCGCGGCCTTTGGCCAGCTGCTCGAGATCCTGCGCCAGCTGCTGGCGGAGATGCGCCAGCCCGCGCAGCCGATCTTCCAGCGGACGGAGCAGTTCCCGCGCGGCGACGGTCAATTCGTTGAAACGCTCGGCCAGCGCGACCGTGGCCTCGAGCCGCTCCGGCACCTTGCCTTCGCGCAGGTGGGTGAGCACCTTTTTGTCGACTGTCAGCGCCTTGGCCAGGCCCTCCAGCGGCAGATTGGCGCCGGACTGCAGCCACTGTTCCCAGCAGCGCAGCCGCGCGGCCAGGCGCTCGGCGACCGACTTCTGCGCCTCGCGCAGCGCCGTGATGCGGGCCTGCAACTCGCGGCGCTGACGCTCGAGCTGGTCGAGCTGGATGTCCTGCGGATCCTTCTGAATCTGGAAGCGCACGTCTTCCAGCATCCGTCCGACCTCGGCCTCGTCGGCCCGCGCGCGGCTCAATTCCTGGGCCTCCGCGGCGTTGGCCGCTTCCAGGCGCTCGATCTCCGCGGCGTGGCGGGCATGACGCTCCTCGGCCTGGAGATGACGCAGCGAGAGATCGATGTGGCGCAGCACGGCGGCATCGCGCCGCGCGTCCTCGCTGCGCTGATGCTGGCGGCAGATGCGACGCAGGAACTCCGCCTCGTCCTCCTGCTTTTCGAGCCGACGCCGCGTCTCGTCGTAGGCGTGCAGCGCGGCGCGAACCTCGCGGACGTCGAGCGGGCTCTCTTCGAGGATGAACTCGCGGATGAACTTCTCCACGTTCTCCTCCAGCTCGAAGGCGATGGCCTTCGGGAAAGTCCGCTGGAAGGCTGTGGCGTCGAAGTTCAGATGCCGCGGCGCGGCCATCTCCTCGAGGTAATCGCGCTGCCGGCTGAAGATGCACTCCGGGTCGAACTCGCGCCGCACCCAGCGGCGGAATTCGTCGTCGGAGAGCAGCTTGCCGTCGGGCGCGACGGCCCCGTATTCGAGCCGGTCCGGCACGAAGAAATACGTGTGCGACGGCGCTGCGTCGGGACTGCGGTATTCGAGCCGGATGCCCCAGGTCTCGCGCTTGGGCGTCTCGTTCGCGGAATCGGCCTCGCGGGTGAATTCCAGCCCGACCAGCGTGACGCCGCTGCTGCGCAGGAAATGCCGCTGGCCGTTGCGCGTCTGGTTCGTGTCGCCCAGGCAGTAGCCAACGAGATCGCGGCCGCGCGCGTTGCCGGCGGCCGCGCGATTGGCGCGCCAATGCTCGCCGAGGAGGACGTATTGCACCAAGTCCAGCAGGGCCGACTTGCCCGTGCCGAAGGCGCCCGACATCAGGATGTTGTCGCTGACGTCGAAGATCTGGCGGAAGCCGTACCAGTTGAGCGCGATGATGCGCGTGAGCGAGATGCGTCGGCTCATGCCAGGGCCTCCTTGGCGGTTTCGGCGCCGGCCTCCGCCGCGACCGGTGCGGGCGGCAGGAAGGTGGCGGTGTGCTGCTCCCAGGCGGTCAGATCCTGGAAGGGAATGGTGTGGGCGAGGGTGGGCAGAATCTCGACCTGCGTGTCGCCGAAGTAGCCCGCCTCCTCGTTCCACTGCACCCGTACGAGCCGCCGGAAACGGAATTTGGACAACATCTCGCGCAGGTGCGCGGCGGTGGGCGGTTCGATGTGCTCGAAGTAGACCTTGAGCCGCTGCCAGATGTCGTTGGCGGTGACCAGCACGGCCGGTGCGGCCAGCTCGAGGCGGGCGTCGTGATACATCCGCCAAAGCGTGAGCAAGAGCAGCGTCTCGGCCTTGTTGAAGCGCGCGGTCAGGCCGCAATCGGCCGGCATCGGGCGGAGGAAGAAAATGGGCCGGTCGGGATCGGAGACGAGCAGCAGATGCAGCGGCGCGAGGTACTCGGTCAATTCGACCTGATACTCGCGCGCCAGGAGATACAGCTCGCGCTCGCGCCCCTGCTCGCCGAGCAGCGCGCCGTGGGCCAGCAGTTCGGCGAGGACGTCAGACAAAGCCAGGCGGTCGCCTTCGGCGATGCGCGACCAGGTGGTGAAGGTGGGCCAGGGCAGGGGCATGTCAGGAAAGTCTTTCGACGGCGAAGCGTTCGATGAGATGGCTGGCCTCGCGATCGCGCGGGATGGCGGCCGGATCCGGGCCGAGTTCGGCGCGTTCCGGGCGGACCCGCCAGCGCACGCTGCGCAGCGTGACCGGGGAAGGGCCGCGATCGAACGCCAGCACGGCGAGCAGATCGAGGAAGTCGTCCTCCACGCGAAGGTGGAGATCGGCCGTGGTCAGGCGGTCGCCCTTGACGGGCAGGTGCTGCTCGATGAAGCGGACCGCGCGCTGGGGCGTGAGCACGGAGAGATTGCGCCGGCGGATTTCCTCGCGCGCCGCTTCGCTGTCGGCGTCGCTGGGCGGCGGCGCGAGATCGAGGCTGACCGGCGGACGCGGCTTGCGGCCGGTCGAGAGCGCATCGGTCCCGTGCAGGATCTCCACCTTGGCGGCCAGGAACGGCATGCCGGGGAGATCGGCCAGCTGCGAGAAGGTCCGACCCGCGTGCAACTGGGCGGCGGACTCGAGATAGGCCTTCACCTGTTCCGGCCGGCGTCCGCGCATCTCGGTCTGATACCGATGCCGCGCATTCGAGAGACGCGCGAAATCGGCCATGCGACCGTCGATCAGGCGCTGCTTGATGGGAATGAGCGCCAGTCCGCGCTCCAGCCGGGCCAGCCAGCGCTCGGCCTCGCCGAAGGCGGTGAACTCATCGTATTCGTAATGCTTCGTCAGCCCCTCGGCCAGACGCTGGCGGGTGAGCGGGTCGTGCAGCGCATCGTGTACCACGCTGCGGGCCCGATTCAGCCGCGGCAGCAGCCCGGCTTCCTGCAGGGCGTCGTAGCAGAGCATGTGCTCGCCGGCGTGGAAATCGACCAGGAAGCGCTGCAGCGTCTCCTGCGGCGTGAGGCTGGCGCGCTGGGCCGCTTCCTGCCGCATGATCAGCGTCTCGACCATGTGCATCTGGTCCTCGGCGCGTTGCACGCGGTCGAGCAGATCGCGCACGGTCTGGCGCATTTCCGACGGACCGAGCTGGTTCGGATCGAGCGCGGCCGGGCGGAGCAGTTCGCTGCAGAGGGAACGCAGGGTGACGGCGAAATCCTTCAACTCCGCCGGGTGGTCGGCCGCGACCTCCTGCAGCAGGCGCAGCAGCCGCCGCAATGCCGGGGTGATGAGGACGAACTGCTCGTCGAGGCTGACCCGCCGCGGTTCCAGCCAATGCGCCTCGATCAGCTTGTGGAAGAACTGGACCGCCCGCTGGTTGTAGTCGCGCAACTCGCCGCCTTCGTCGGCCTCCAGCGGCACCGCCGAATGGTGCGTGAGCACCTCGCGGATGATCTGCCGGGCCTCCGCGTGCGGCACCTGCCCGCCGTCGTCGGCCGCCGCGAGGATCTGGTTCGCGCAGTCGATGTACACCGCCGCCGTGGGCCGGCTGAGCGGCCGGAAGAATCCGCCCAGCAGCAGGGGCGCGAGTTTTTCGCCGAGGGATTCGAAGGCCATGAAGCGATGAGGGAGCGGGGGCGGGGACGATACCCAAATTGCCGGGCGCGTCGCGAAAATCGCGCGGTCGGGGGCCGCGGCGGGTGTCGTGGGTGGTGGCGGGTGTCGTGGGTGGTGGCGGCGTGGGGAGGGTTCACGCGAAGGGGCGAAGGGGGCGAAGGCGCGAAGGGGATGGAGGAGGGCCGAGGTGGGAGGGCGGTGAGGGCTGAGCGGAGACTGGAGACTGAAGGCCGGAGACTGGAGACTGGAGACCGGAGACCGGAGACCGGAGGCGGGAGACGGGAGACGGGAGACGGGAGACCGGAGACGGGAGACGGGAGACCAGAGAAAAGCCCGAACCGCGGCAAATCCTTGCCTCTCCTCATCTTCGCGCCTTCGCCCACTTCGCCCCTTCGCGTGAGCCCCCCCCAGACGCCGCACCCGACCGGTGCTCCGCGCTTCCGACTAACCTTTCCCTGCGAACCACCGCAACGCCTCGCGCACGTGGGGGCGATGGACTTCGTGGCCGCCGTCGAAGAGTTCCAGTTTCACGTTGAACCCCTTTCTCTCCATCGAGCGTTTCACGGCCAGATGCGCCTCGGGCGGCGCGATTTTGTCGCCGCGCCCGCCGCTCATGAAGATGGGAACCGAGGTGATGTTCGAAGGGCGGCCGTAGGTATCGTAGCTCTCGCTCAAGCGGTCGTCATTGATCCCGGTCAGGAAGAGGCCGCAGAATTTCACCCCGCTGCGCGCCAGCATCGGCAGCAGATACGCGCAGCGCTTGGCGCCGCCGGAGTAGCCGGCGAAGGCGACGGGCCACGCTTTCGAGGCGGGCCATTGGCGCTGCAGCATGTCGAGCGCGCCGGCGATGAAGGCCAGGCGCCATTGGGTCGAGTCCTTCTTGGCCTTCACGGGGCCGTCAGTCGCCATCACCACCCAGCCTTCAGCGAGGGCGGTGTCGCGGTAGAGCGGCATGTGCTGCGGACTGGTCAGGTCGAAATCGCTGGTCGAAACGCACATCAGCACGCGCTGGGGCTTCTTCGGATCGAATCCGGCTGGAACGTGCATGACCAGCACGCCGGTGGTGCAGACCGGATTACCGCCTTCGGCCGCGAGGCGCTGGTGCTCCGGGGAGAGCGGGAAACTGATGGTGATTTTCCGGCCCGGCGCGATGGCCTGCCCGAAGAGCGTGGTCGGGGCGGCGGAGGCGGGGAGGAGGAGGACGAGGTACAGCAGAGCGGCGGTCAAGGCGCGCATATCAGCCCAGCAAATCAGGCCGATTCCGCCGCGTGCGAGCCATTCCCTGCTCAGCCCGCCATTTGGCAATCGCGGCGTGATTGCCCCCCAGGAGCACGTCGGGCACCCGCTGGCCACGAAACTCGGCGGGACGCGTGTAGTGCGGCGCCTCCAGCAGGCCGTGGCTGAAGCTCTCCTCCACGGCCGAGCGGTCGTCGCCGAGCACGCCGGGCAGCAGGCGGATGACCGCATCGGCCACCACCGCGGCGGCCAGCGCGCCGTTGGTCAGGACGTAGTCGCCGATGCTGACTTCCTCATCGACCAGGGCCTCGACCACCCGGTGGTCGACCCCCTCGTAGTGCCCGCAGATGAAGATCAGATGCGCCTCCGCGGCCAGCCGGTGCGCGGTGGCTTGCTTGAACACCGAACCCTGCGGCGTGAGCAGCAGCACCCTGGCCTCCGGCGTGCGCAATTCCTCCACCGCCGCGAAGATCGGCTCCGGCTTCATGACCATCCCCTGACCGCCGCCGAACGGCATGTCGTCGGTCGTCCGGTGCTTGTCCGTGGCCCAGTCGCGCAGGTTGTGAATGCGCACGTCCACCTTCCCCGACTCCCGCGCTCGCTTCATCATGCTCTCCCCCAACGGTCCGGCGCAGATGGCAGGGAAGAGGGTGAGGATGTCGAGACGCACAGGGTGGAAGGTTCAAGACGCAAGAATCAAGAATCAAGGAAGGGCCAAGGAGCAAGTGACAAGGGATCACGCCGCGGCGTGCTTTCCTTAGCCCTTAAGCTCTGGAGCTTCCTTGAGTCTCGGCTCTTGAAGCTTGTCCCTTGCCGTCAGGCTACTTGCCGGTCGAATAATCCGCCCGGATCTGCTTCTTGACGGCTTCGACGTCGGCCGGCTTGCGATTGCAGAGCACGGCGGCGCGGAGGCGTTCGCCGCTCATGTACTTGAGCAGGAAGCTCTTCTTGTCGCGGGCGCCGTCGACCACCACGCGGACGGGCGGGAGGTTGAAATCGCCCACGAAATCGAGTTCGAGGTCGAAGACTTTGGTCTGGTGATGCGGCAGGAACTCGTACTTCGTGCGCTTCTTGCCGGTGATGTTGCCGCCGGCCACCAGGCCCGACTGCTTGGCGTGCTCCCAGTGGGTCTCGCGCCGGACGCCGCCGTAGATCTTGTCGGGGAAGAGGGCGATGTCGCCCACCGAATAGATGCCCTTCTCCTCGGTCTCGAGGAATTCGTTGACCGGCGAACCCTTGGGGGTCGAGAGCGGGGTGTTGCGCACGAGCCCGAGATTCATCTCCGAGCCCACGGCCACGACCACGAGCGAAGCGGTGTGGCGGCCGCCGTTCTTGGTCTGGATGTTCTTCACCACCGTCTTGCCTTCGAAGCCGCTGGCGTCGTCCCGCATGTGCAGATTCACGCCCTTGGAGCGGAAGTAGTTGGTGATCCACGCGGCCGTCTCCGGGTCGACGAAGGAATGCCAGAGGTTGGCGTCGCGCGAGAGGATGCTGACCTTCTTCTTGCTCAGCGAGAGCGAGGCGGCGACCTCGGTGGCGAGCAGACCGCCGCCGATGATGATCACGCCGTCCTCCAGCGGCATCATTTCCCGCAGGGCCATGGCATCGGCCATCGAGCGCAGGTAGATGATGTTGCCGAGGTCGAAGCCCGCGACCTGCGGCTTGAGCGGCCGGCTGCCGGTGGCGAGGATGGCCTTCTCGAAGTGGATGGTCTGCCCGTTCTGCAGCACCGCGATGTGCCGCTCGATGTTGAACTGGGTCACAATCGTCCCGAGCCGCAGGTCGATCTTCTGCTTGTTGTACCACTCGAGCGACTGGCGGTAGAACTCCTCCGCCTTGGGCGCCGTCTTCTGCAGGAAGAGCTTGGAGAGAGCCGGGCGCTCGTAGGGGGGATGCAACTCGTTCCCCACCATCGTGATGGTGCCCTTTTTGTCGTGCTGCCGGATGCCTTCACAGGCGCTCAGGGCAGCGATGCCGCCGCCGACGATGAGGTAGTCGCGCTCGATCATGGATTAGGCAGGCCTGCCGGGAGGGGGGAGTGGCTACTGAACGGGAAGTTCCGGCCCATCGGCAGTCGCTGGCAGGGATAGCGCAGTGCCGATTTTTCTGGCCGGAGGCTCATGGAAGTGACGGAATGAAACGATTCCCATAGCAGAGAATCTGGTACATCCGCAACCGCTATTATGACGAACTGAGACGATGAACAATCCCATTGCCCGCCGCGATCTCTTGAAATCCCTCGGCCTCGGCACGGCCGCCTACCTTCTGTCGCCACTAATGGCCTCGGCCCAAAGGCCGGGTGACGGGGCCGCTGCCCCCGCCGCCTCGGCAGCCCCGGCCACCGGCCCCTTCACCCTTCCGGCCCTGGGTTATGCCGACAATGCCCTGGAGCCGCACATCGACGCCCGCACGATGGACATCCATCGGACGAAGCATCAGCAGGCCTTCGTGACCAATCTCAACAACCTGGCCAAGGACAATCCTGATTTGGGCAAGAAAACGCCTGAGGAGTTGATCCGCAACCTGGGGGCGCTCGACGAGAAGATCCGCGGCGCCGTGCGCAACAACGCCGGCGGCTGGGTCAATCACACCGTCTTCTGGCAGCAGATGAAGCCCGGCGGCGCCAAGGAACCCGGCGGCAAGCTGGCGGACGCCATCAAGGGGAAGTTCGGCGATTTCGCCAAGTTGAAGGAGGCCTTCACCGATGCCGGTCTGAAGCGCTTCGGCTCGGGCTGGGCCTGGCTGGTGGTGGCTGGGAAGTCGCTGGAGATCGTCTCGACCGCCAATCAGGACAACCCGCTCATGGGGAAGGCAATTTCCGGAGCGGAAGGTGTCCCGATCCTGGGGTGTGACGTTTGGGAGCACGCCTACTATCTGACGTACCAGAATCGGCGCGGGGACTATTTGAAGGCCTGGTGGAACGTCGTGAACTGGTCCGATGTCGGCGCGCGATTCGACAAAGCCATGGCCTGAGGATACCTTCCGGCCGGCTTCGAAACGCGAATTTTGGAGCTGATTGCGTTCATGCGGCGGACTCGGGCAACCGGGTCCGCCGTTCGCGTTTCCAGAGAAAGCCGGTACCGATTTGTCGTTTCACATCCGCAAATCTGGGCGAAGGTGTCGCCGGTTTGCCGGATGATCGCTTCCTGCGCGGGCGTGAGCTCGCCGCGGGGGGAGGAAAGTCCGAACACCGCATGGCAACGCGCCGCGTAGAATGCGCGGGAGTCGTCGGCGAAAGTCGGCGACGACAGAAAGTGTCACAGAGAACATACCGCCTGGAGCCGCAAGGCCTCAGGTAAGGGTGAAAAGGCGGGGTAAGAGCCCACCGCCCGGCGCGTGAGCGACGGGGCACGATAAACCTCGCGTGGTGCAAGACAGAGCAGAAGGCATGGCCCGCCTGGCCGCCGGCCCGCAAGGGACGGCACCTTCGGGTACTAGTCGCATCCGCTTCGGCGGGGCCGGGGTCGCGAGACTCCGGCAGAGAAATGATCATCCCGGGCTCGTCCCGGACAGAATTCGGCTTACAGGCAAACCACCTTTTTCCTTCGCCGCTCCCGGGCCGCGGAGCCCTTCAAACCTCGGTCAGGGCGAAAAGCCGCTCGCGGCCCTGGCTGGTCCAGCGGCTGAGGAACGCGAAGATCTGCGCCAGGTCGCGCAGCGCCTCCAGCGGGCGCTGGCCGGCCTGCCAGTCGGCATCGAACCGCGCGAGTGCGGTCTCGGCGGCGGTGCGAAGTTCGGACAGTTCGCCCAGCCAGGCCTCGACCCGTTCGCGAACCTCGAGGGCGGGTGCGGCCAGCATTGCCTTGGCCAGCGCGGAGGTGGCGGCGGCGCGGCGCGCCAAGAGTGTATCCGCTGCCGCGCAGACGGCGGTCGCCCGGGTGAAGGCTTCGCCGATCACGACGGGAACCTCGGCCGGACCGCGCCCGGGTTCGGCGCCGGTCTCGCGCGCCAGCAGATGCCGCAAGCGGGTGGCCGGATCGGTCAACACGCGTCGCGCTTCCTCCAGCGCCGCGAAGTCGGCCGCCTGTCCGCCGCGATCGGGATGCGCCGTCAGCGCGGCCGCGTCGAAGGCACGGACGATCTCGTCTTCCGCGAGCAGCGGTCGGGCCGGCAGGCCGAGCAGGGCGAAGGCGTCCACGGGCGGTCGCGACAGACGATCAGGCCGAGAACGACTCGCCGCAGGAGCAATGCGCCACGGCGTTGGGATTGGTCACCTTGAAGCCGCCCTTCTGCAGATCGTCGGAGAAATCGAGCAGCGACCCGCTGACGAAGAGCGCGCTCTTCGGGTCGACCACCACGCGCACGCCGGCCGACTCGACCATGATGTCGCGATTCGCCGGGCCATCGACGAGGTCCATTTTGTACTGCAGCCCGGAGCAACCGCCGCCGATGACCGCCACCCGCAGCGCCCCGTGGGCCGCGCGGCCCTGCCGCTCCAGCAGCGAGCGCAGTTTGGCCGAGGCCGAGTCGGTGACCTTCACCAGCTTCTCGTTGCCGATCTTGTATTGAATGCCCGGAGCGACCATCGCAGGGGCAATTAACCCGTTCCGGCGCTTTGCGCCACTCGGCCGACGCCGATGACGCGAGTCTTGGGCGCTGACGTGCTGAAGGGGGCACGCGAAGCAGGGAAAACGGGCCTGGCGGCCGGTGCCGGTACCAGAGTATCTACGCGTAGATCTTCAAGAGGTGCGAAGGGGGCGAAGGGAATTGCAGGTGGGGCCCGTGCAGATGTTCAGCCTGATCTCGGCTCCTGCTTGTCCGCAGATGCTCTGCTCTTGCGTTGCCCAACGTCGCCGCACTCGGAGAGTGCGGACTACACGTCACCCCGTCATGGCCGTTCGCCACGTATACCGGTACATCTGCTGAAACTCGACCCGCTGCAGAAAGCGCAGCTGCGGCAGAAGGTCGGTCTCGCCGAAGCGGAACTGCTCGGCCAAGGCATTCACGAGGTAGGCGTCCCAGTTGATCTGCCGGGCCATGGCGGGGCATTCGTCCTTCACCAGGCGGAGCATGAGCTGAAACGGCGGCAGTTCGCCGGCGGAACGGCCGTATTGGCGCGCCAAGTCGAACTCGCCCAGGCGGCGGTGGATCATCTGCCGCCAATAGTCGGCGAGCGGCCCGCGGGGCGACTCCGCCAGACGACGCGCTTCCTCCAGGCTGTCGTGGAAATAGAACAATCCGGCGCGCAGGAGGGGGAGCAGGTCGGCCTGTTGCAGCCAAGCGGAGCCGACGATGGCCGCATCGCCGGCCTCGCGGATGCGCAAGATGGTCTCGATGTCGTCGGGCCCGTTCGGAAGCGGCTTCTGCAGCGTGTCTTCGAAGAGCAGCATGCGCTCGACGAAGTCGGAATACGGCGGCACGGACACGCGAACCACTTGCCTGCGGAGGCGTCGGGCGCAATGCTGCGCGTCAGGATTGATGCGCCGCAAAGTCCCAATCTGGAAAACGCCGCTCCCTTGGGTCGTCCTCGTCATGGCGCTTCAGGGGCTCTTTGTCGTGGCCTTCATGGTCAGTCTGGTGCGGAGTCGGAAGGCGAAGGTTCCGGCCAATGCACCGGTGGCCACCCAGCCGGCTCAGCCTGGGGTCGAGTCTCCCGGTGCTGCCGCTGGCAGCGCCCCCACGCCAGCGGCAGGCACAGCCGCGCCGGCTGCGCCCGGGTCCTCGGTCGCCATCACGGTCAATGATGCCCTCGGCCGCGAGTGGATCACGGTCAGCTACCAAGGCAACGGTCGCGAAAAGCTCAGCGCCACGATCCAGAGCCGGACGGATCGCCCGCTGAAGCTGGCGCTGCCGGCCGGGACCCTTTTCGAGAGTCGCGATCACCTCCAGCAGGTGGTGCTGGTGCGCGGGCAGAACGAGGCGGTCCTCGGTCCACGCGAGACGCGCAGCTTTCCGCTGGTCACCGCCGCCACCCGCGCGAGCAACCAGCTCGGGCAGCATGAGTTCATCGTCCGGCCGGGCCGCCTGACTCAGCTCGATGCGCTCCTGGCCCACCTCGAGCGCTCGCCGGAGGTCTCGGTCGAGTCGATCCAAACGGCGGTGCTGGTGATCCTGGAAAATCCGCCCATCGCGCTCTTCGCCAAGTTCCTCCTCATCTCCGGCGTGCAGCCGGGCGCGGCGCCGTCGACGCTGCCGGAGACGTTTCGGGTGGCCACGCTCGATATCGTCAACGCGCTCTCGCTGCTCAAGGACATCTCCTATCCGCAGCGCGATCTCCTCCTCGTCCACGAGCCGCAGCTGAAGATCGAGGCCATGATCGACCCGCTGGCCCATGCCGCCGCCATGCGCTTCTACGGGCTGACCCACGAGACCGAGTGGGGCTTTTGGCGCGACGAGTTGCTCAATGGCGACGTCAGCACGCGCCATTACGCTCTCTACGGCATCGCGCGGTATTTCCCCGATGTCGCCCTGCAGATGCTGCCGACGTGGGCCCGCGAGAAGACGCAGTCGCTGATCATGCGGCAGGCAGCCATCAGCTCGCTGGCCGAAACCGGCCGCGTCGAGGCCATCTCGGTCCTGCAGCAGCTCAGCTACGAATTCGACGGCCAGCCGGAACTCGTGCAGACCGCCAAGGCCGCCATCGGCTACCTGGAGAATCGCCGCGAGCAGATCGGCGGCACGGCCAAACCGCGGGTGGAATTCAAGGACAGCGCGCCGGCGGCCACGCCGCAGCTGAGGTCGAGCCTTTGAGGGAAGGCTCAAGAAACAAGAGCCAAGAATCAAACCGGGTTAAGGGGGAAGGGGAAAGGATGGGCAGGCTTCGGGGCGCTCTCGAAGTCTGCGGGGTTGCCTGGGGCGGGTCCGCTCCATGGCGGGCAGATCTTCCCAACCATCTTCCGCGGGCCTTCGCTGCTTCGCGCGAGCCTCCGCGCTCTCGCGGTCGGCGGCTCTTCCTTATCCCTTCCCCCTTAAACCGGTTTGAATCTTGATTCTTGATTCTTGAACCTTCGCCTCCCCGCGCCATCGTCCCCACCCGCGCAAAACCGACGCGCGGACTTCCCATGACATCCGCCGAGATCCGCCAGTCCTTCCTCGATTTCTTCAAGGAGCAGCAGCACACCATCGTGCCGTCGGCCAGCCTGTTGCCGACCACGCCCAACCTGCTCTTCACGAACTCGGGGATGGCCCAGTTCGTGCCCTATTTCCTCGGCGAGCAGCAGGCCCCCTACTCGCCGGCCCGGGCGGTCGACACCCAGAAGTGCATCCGCGCGGGCGGCAAGCACAACGACCTCGACGACGTCGGGCTCGACACCTACCACCACACGTTCTTCGAGATGCTCGGGAACTGGTCCTTCGGCGACTACTTCAAGAAGGAAGCCATCGCCTGGGCTTGGGAGCTGGTGGTCAACCGCTGGAAGTTCCCCGCCAACCGCGTCTACGCCACGGTCTACGCGCCGGGCGAGGGCGATCCGAGCGTCTTCGATCAGGAGGCCTACGACCACTGGGCGGTCCTCTTCGAGAAGGCCGGGCTCGATCCGAAGGTCCACATCGTCAACGGCAACCGGAAGGACAACTTCTGGATGATGGGCGAGACCGGCCCCTGTGGCCCGTGCTCGGAACTGCACATCGACCTCACGCCCGCGGGCGACACCAAGGGCAGCCTGGTCAATACCGGCGACGCGCGCTGCATCGAGATCTGGAACCTCGTCTTCATCCAGTTCAATGCGAACCCGGACGGCACGTTCTCGCCGCTCCCGGCCAAGCACGTGGACACCGGCATGGGGCTCGAGCGCGTGGCTTCGATCATCCAGGGCACGAAGAACTTCACCGACTTCACCCACGCCAAGATCTCGAACTACGAGACCGATCTCTTCCATCCGCTCTTCCGTCGGCTCGAGGAGTTGAGCGGGAAGAACTACGGCTGCACGCTGCCGAAGGCGGGCAGCCACGGCGAGACCGAGCAGGAGAAGATCGACGTGGCCTTCCGGGTCATTGCCGACCACATCCGCACGCTCAGCTTTTCGATCGCCGACGGCATCGAGCCCGGCAACAACGAGCGCAACTACGTCCTGCGCCGCATTCTCCGCCGCGCGGTTCGCTACGGCCGCGTGCTCGGCTTTCGTGGGCCGTTCTTCCACAAGCTCGTCTCCACACTGGGCATCGTCATGGGCGACGTCTTCCCCGAACTGCGCGAGCACCAGAGCCGCATCGAGCGGGTGCTGCAGACGGAGGAGGTGAACTTTGGGAGAACTCTCGATCGCGGTATCGATCTCTTTGAGAGCACTGCGAAGGGGATGCTGAATGAAAGTTGCAAGAAGCTGGTGGAAAGCACCGCGGTTGGAATGCTGGCATCTTCGCTAAGCCCTAGGGATGCCGGGGTTGAGGAGTCTCTCAATCGGAGTTTGGATTTTCTATACAAGTACCCTGGTAAGGATTTCAAAGAGCTGGTCGCACAAGCTCAAAAGGATTTTCCAAATTGGTCACCTTCGCTCATCGGAGCGATCCCGGGTGAACGAGCCTTTGAACTCTACGACACTTACGGATTCCCGCTGGATCTGACCGAAATTCTCGCACAGGAGCTCGGACTGAAGGTTGATCGTAAAGGAGCAGAAAAGCGGATGGAGCTGCAACGCCAGCTCGGGCGAGATAACCAGAAAAAGACCATGGTCATGGCCGGCGAGGAGGATGCCTCGCCGACCGATTTCGTCGGCTTCGAGCAGGATGTCTGCGAGACCAGCGTGGTCGATCTGCGCAGCGGGCCGAAGGGCGAGACGTTCGCCCTCGTCACCCGCTCGCCGCTCTACGCCGAGATGGGCGGGCAGGTCGGCGACACCGGCCTGCTGACGGTCGGCAACGAGCAGATTCCCGTGCTCGACACGATCAAGCGCGGCCAAACCTTCTTCCTCAAGCTCGAGCGCAATCCCGAGGGATCGCTGGCGGGACCGGCCGTGCTGCACGTGGACGAGCCGCGCCGCCGCGCCATCGAGGCGCACCACACGGCCACGCATCTGCTGCATTGGGCGCTGCACGAGATCGTCGACAAGCGCATCGAGCAAAAGGGCTCGTTCGTCGGGCCGGATCGCCTGCGCTTCGACTTCAACAGCGGCGCGCTCACGGCCGAGCAGCTGGCCGCGATGGAGGAACTCATCAATCAGCGCACGCTGCGTAACGACGCGGTCAGCTGGGTGGAGCGCCCATATGCCGAGGTGAAGGCCAATCCGGCCATCATGCAGTTCTTCGGCGACAAATACGGCGCCACCGTACGCGTGGTGCAGATCGGCGGCGAAGCCGGCGCGCTCAACGGCTACTCCATGGAGCTGTGCGGCGGGACGCACGTCCGGGCGACCGGACAGTGCGGCGCGTTCGCCATCGTCAGCGAGGGCGCCATCGCCGCCGGCGTGCGGCGCATCGAGGCGGTCAGCGGACTGGCTGCGCTGCACTATTTCCGCGAGCGCCAGGCCAAGGCCGACGCGCGTCTGAAGGAGCTCGACGGCCGCGTGTTGGAGCTGGGCAAGGCGCTGGAGAAGGAGCGCGCGGCGCAGCTGGCGCGCGAGGCGGGGGAGATCGCCGAGCGGCAGATGCAGGCGGCCGACAACTCCGGCGCGGTGCCGCGCATCATCTCGAAGCTCGATCTCAGCGCGGGCGGCCCCGAACTGCTCCCGGCCGTGCTCAACGCGCTCAAGTCGCGCGACTTCCACGGCGTGGCGCTCTTCGCCGGCCTGCACGACGGCAGCGCGCATTTCGCGGTCAGCGTCTCGGCCAACTACACTTCCAAATTCCAGGCCGGGAAACTGGTCGGCGCGCTCGCCCCGTCGGTCGGGGGCAAGGGCGGCGGCCGCCCCGATCTCGCCCGCGGCGCCGGCCGCGAGACCAGCGGCCTCGAAGCCCTCCTCGCCAAAGCCCGCGAGCTGACGAAGTAGCCTGGAGTGCGGCAGGAAGCGCCCCGACCCGACAGGTCGGGCCGCGCCCTGCCGCTTACGCGCCGCACGTCTGCCGGCCCTGCAGGTGGTACACCCCGCCGTCCGGCGGTCGGGGCTGGGTTCCGTCGCCGCGCGCCGCGCCCCCGCCCGGCGAGGTCGCCGCGGCGGGCCGCAGCGAGCCATTACCAAAAGGCCAGAAAAACTAGAGGAAGTTGAAAAGATCTATTTTTTAGCCTTTTAGCCTTCTGGTGTCCCCTGCGCTACGCCCGCGACCTTACCGCCACAGTACCTCACCCAGCATCGCCTGCGGCGAGGCCACCGCGCGCTCCAGTTCGCCGCGGTCGACGCCGAGCGCGGCCCACGACTCCACGTCGGGCCGGCCGCCGCGCAGGGCCTGATACGCGCAGAGCGCGAAGGCGAAATGCGCCGGCGCCAGCGGCAGGCTGCGACTCCCCTCGACCAGACTGAAGGCGACGGACGGCTCCCACACGCGGCTGCGGAAGAGCGCGACGAAATCGGTCTGCGCCAGTTCGGTCAGCGACGGCTCCGTCAGACGCGCCGAGGTGGCGTCGAGGATGTTCGCATCGGACGGCTCGCGCTCGTGGAGGGTGACGTTGCAGTCGGCAAAGGCCACTCGCGCGAGCTGCAGACCGGCGGCCGGATCGGTCACGCTCAGCGCCGTCGGCACGAAGAAGTACCAAACCAGCGGTCGGTCGCCCGACTCGGCAAAATCGAGCGAATGCACCTGATACCGCCGCAGCGTGTGCTGCATCTCGGCCCGCCAGAGCCGCACCTCCGCCGGTCCCCGCGCGGCCGGCAGGGTCCGCCAGAGCGGCGCGATGGCCGCGGCATCGCGCGCATTCTCTTCGATCACTCCCGCCGCAGCCTGCCCCAGGCGCAACAGATGCAGCGCCCGTCGTGCCAGCGCTTCGGCCGCGGCGCCATCGCCGGTGAGCGCAACGCGGCGCGCCTCTACCAGCAGGGCCCGGGCGAAGAACGGATGCGTCTCGCCGCCACCCGCCAAGACCGCTGCGGCCGCCGCGCGAACGATCGGCGCAGCACCGGCCCGATCGCCCGAATCGACCCGCGCCAGCGCCTCGACCAGCTGCGTTTCGATGTAGTACGGATGCTGCACCCCATTGAGTCGCGCCCGCAGGTTAAGGGCTTGGTGGATGAAGTTCAGCGCCGCCGCCGCCTGCCCCGTGTGAATCAGCGCCAGAGCCAGATTGTGCAGGATCGAGGCCGCCGTTACGTCCTCCGGCGGGCTGCCGGCGTGTCGGCGGAGCACCTCGATGACCTCCTCGAAGCGTCGTAGCCGCAGCAGCGCCAGTCCCAGCGCGGCACCGACCGCCCGCGTTTCCGCGCTCGGGTCTGGCAGTCGGCCGAACCCCTCGTAGGCCTCGCGCAGCGCGAGCGCGGCGCCCGCGTCGTCATCGCGATCGGTGCGCACCAGCCCCACGAAATACCGCCCGAGGAAATAGGTGCGCGAGTCCGGACCCAACTCCGCCCGGGCGACGGCGGACAGGGCCTCGTAGGCCGCCTCGGCCAGCTCGGGTTGCTGCGCGCGGCGCCAGGTCGAGCCCACGAATCCGAGCGCTTCGTGGCGCAGGTCGAGTTCCTCCTGCACGTTGCTGCCGGCGAAGACCATGGCCGCGCGGTCGGCCGCTTCGGTGGCGGCGGTGGGCGCTCCCGCGGCCTGGGCTTCCCGGGCTGCCTGCATCTCGCGCTCGTAGCGCTCCCGTAATTCAGGTCGAGGGGGCATCGCTCAGCTTGGCATGGCTCCATGCGGTCGGCGAGGGCCGGGCAGATGGGTTGCGGCGCAAGGGCATTCGGAATTCGTGCTCCCACGAGACAAAGGCCGTCACGGGCACCGGGAGAATGCGTGTCCTCAAACAGAGTCATCCCATCTCAACCCACCCTCCCTCTCCCCGTTCATGAAGCCCCCGCATCCCCCTTCCCGAAGCGTCTCTGCCGTGTCCCTCGCGCTGTCAGGCCTGCTGGCCCTGGCGAACGCCGGCCCGGCCAGTCCGCCGGATTGCCGCAAGGCCGAGGTCAAATTTCTCGTCGACCAGGACGATCTCGTGTCGGCGAAAGTAGCCCTGCAGAAGGCGGGTGTGGCCCTCGAAACGAGCCAGGCTGACCGCTTGGTCTGCTTCTTCGACACGGCTGATCGGCAGCTCGACCAGAAAGGCCTCATCGTGCGGGTCCGGGCTCGTGCCGGAGGGAAAGCAGACCTGGTGGTGAAACTGCGTGGGCAGCAGAAACCGTCGACCTCAGTTCAGCCGGAGGAGGAATGTGACGTCGTGAGTCCGCACGACGTGAAGCGTTCGTTCAAGGTCGAGAGCAAACCTACCGCAGGGGAGGCTGAGCCGGTCCTCGCCGGACAAGTGTCCGTCGAGACACTTCTCAAAGGCCCTCCAGCGAGTTTCCTGGCCGCCTGCCTGCAGCCCCTCGAACTGCCGAAAATTCAGTGGCTGCGCTACGGTCCCGTCGCGGCTTGGAAGTGGGAGGGGGCCTTGCCGGATTTCCCGGCGGAAGTCACCGTGGAGCTCTGGAAAATGAGCAAGGCTGGAGCAGAGAAGGAGCTCCTGGAAGTTTCCATCAAGGTCAACGAGTCCAGCCAGGCAGCGCAGGAAGAGGCGATAGCCAAATTCTACGCTGCCGTGGCGAAGCTCGGCTTGGGGAAAGGCGCGGCGAAGTCCAAGACCAGCCAGGTGCTCGACTTCTACCACCCGCTCGCTGCACCCAAATAGCTCGGGCTTACTCCAGCGCCGCCAGCATCGCCTGCAGCTTGGTCACGCGGGCGGTGCCGTCGGTCACGCGGCGGCGGAAGTCCTCCACCACGTTCGCGGGGGCGTTGGCCACGATCGACGGGTTGGCCAGTTTGGCCTCGGCGGCGGCGATGTCGTTCTTCGCCTTGGCGATCTCCTTTTCGAGTCGCGCTTTCTCGGCGGCCGGATCGATCAGGCCTTCCAGCGGCAGATAGAGCTCGCCCAGCCCGGTCAGGGCGGAGGCGGTGCTCTTGGTCGGACGAAAGGTCGGATCGAGGTCGAGCGTCTCCGCATTCAGCAGGAGTCGAAGGGTCTCCGTTTCGTGCGGCGCCAGCGGGGCATTCGGCTTGAAGACGAAGCGGACCTTGAGGTTGGACGCGAGGTTGAAATCACGCCTCAGTCCGCGGCCGGCGATCACGACTTCGTGCTTCGCTTCCACGAAGGCCTCGTCGCTCGCGTCGATCCCGAAATACGCCCGCTCGTCCTCGGTGAACGGTTTCGGCCAATGCGCGAACATGATCGTCTCGCCGCCCTGCATGGCCGGCAGATCGTTGGCCAGGCCGAGCCCGTGCCAGAGCTCCTCAGTAATGAAGGGCAGGAACGGATGGAACAGGCGCAGCACCTGGGCGAAGACGAAGTCCATCACCGCCAGGACATTGGCCTTCCGCGCGGGTTCGGGGCCGTTCAGCGTGGCCTTGGAAGCCTCCAGGTACCAATCGCAATACTCGCTCCAGAAGAAGCGGTAGAGCGACTGGGCGGCGTCGGAAAAGCGGTATTCCTCCAGCGCCAGCGTGATGTCGCGGATGGCGGCATCGAGCCGCAGCAGGATCCACTTGTCGTCGCTGGCCAGCAGCGCCGGCACGATCTCAGCCTCGCTCGCGCCGCCCTGCATTTGGCGGAAGCGCGCCGCGTTCCAGAGCTTGGTGCAGAAGTTGCGGCCGAGCTCGACGTTTTTCTCGTCGAAGAGGATGTCCTGGCCGAGCGGCGCGCTGCGCATCACGCCGAAGCGGAGGGCGTCGGCGCCGTACTTCTGGATGAGGTCCAGCGGATCGGGCGAGTTGCCGAGCGATTTCGACATCTTCCGGCCCTGCTTGTCCCGGATGATGCCGGTGAAGTAGACATTCCGGAAAGGCTTCTCGCCGGTGTATTCGAACCCCGCCATGATCATGCGGGCCACCCAGAAGAAGATGATGTCCGGCCCGGTCACGAGATCGGTGGTCGGATAGAACTTGGCCAGCGTGGGCGTCTTTTCCGGCCAGCCCATGGTGGCGAACGGCCAGAGCCAAGAGCTGAACCAGGTGTCGAGCACGTCGGGATCGCGCCGGAAGCCGAGTTCCTGCAGCGAATCGATCTGCGCGGCGTCGGTCGTGGCATACGACACCTCGACCACGTCGCCGGGCTGCAGCTGCGCGTCGATGGTGGCCGTGTCGGCCGGCTCGCCGTTGCGGGTCACGCGGCAGGCGGCATCGCCCGGCGCGCAGTAGTACGACACGCCCTTGCCGTCGGCGCCGATGGTGAATGTCTGCGACCAGACCGGAATCTGATGGCCCCACCAGAGCTGGCGGCTGATGCACCAGTCCTGCAGATTGCCCATCCAGTAGTCGTAGGTCTTCGCCCAGCGGTCGGGATAAAAACGCATGGCGCCATCGGCCACCACGGCGCGCGAGGCCTCCTGGCTGGGATACTTGAGGAACCACTGCTCGCT